>NZ_JBBHJW010000002.1:0-743844 GCF_037482845.1 Paucibacter soli | reverse complement strand
CTGAAGGCGCTCTCGACCTCGGCCCTGCGTGCGCTGACCAGCGACCAGCTCGACGCGCTCACCAACGGCCAGCTGCAGGCCCTCACCTCCACCCAGGTAGCGGCCCTGACCACCGACCAGGTACGCGGCCTCAATACCGGCGACCTGAATGCGCTGACCTCGGATCAGTTCGCCAAGCTGACCTCGGCCCAGGTGGCCGCGATGAGCAGTGACCAGATCAGGCATCTCACTACCGAGGACCTGAACGCCCTGGGCACCGCACAGTTCGCAGCCATGAGCACCGAGCAGGTGGCGGCGCTGACCTCGGTACAGCTGCCCAAGCTGGAGTCCGCCGATCTGCGTGCGATCAGCACCGCAGCCCTGCGTGCGCTGAACTCGGATCAGATTGCCAACCTCACGAGTGACCAGATCGGCCAGCTCACCACCGGCCAGATCGGCGCGCTCACCAGCGACCATCTGCCTGGCCTGAGCACGGCCGACGTCGTGGCCCTGAGCTCGGCGCAGATCGCGGCCCTGAGCTCGGCGCAGATCGTCGATTTCTCGACCGCACAGATTGCCGCCATCGAGACGGCCGACCTGAAGTCGCTCTCGACCTCGGCACTGCGCGCCCTGACCAGCGACCAGCTCGATGCACTGAGCAATGGCCAGCTGCAGGCGCTCACCAGCGCCCAGGTGGCCGCACTCAGCACCGACCAGGTGCGCGGTCTCAACACCGGTGATCTGAACGCGCTGACCTCGGACCAGTTCGCCAAGTTCACCTCGGCCCAGGTGGCCGCGATGACGAGCGACCAGATCGGCCATCTGACGACGGAGGACCTCAACGCCCTCGGCACCGCGCAGTTCGCCGCGATGACCAGCGAGCAGGTCGCCGCCCTCACCTCGGTGCAGCTGCCCAAGCTGGAGTCGGCCGACCTGCGTGCCATCGGCACGGCAGCCCTGCAGGCGCTCAGCTCCGACCAGATCGCGGCGCTGAACTCCGACCAGATCGGCCAGCTCACCGCCAGCCAGGTGGCGGCGCTGGGTTCGACACAGATCGCCGGCCTGGCCACTGCGGACATCGTCGCGCTCAGCTCGGCCCAAGTGGCGGCGCTGACCTCGGCCCAGATAGGCGACTTCTCGACCGCGCATATCGCGGCGATCGAGACCGCCGATCTCAAGGCCCTGGGCACTGCGACCCTGCGCGCTCTCACCAGCGACCAGCTCGATGCCCTGACCAATGGCCAGTTGCAGGCGCTGACCTCCAGCCAGATCGTGGCCCTGGGTACCGACCAGATCCTGAGCCTGAACACCGCTGACCTGAATGCCTTCACCAGCGATCAGTTCAGCAAGTTCACCACGGCCCAGGTGGCGGCCTTCAGCACGGACCAGATCAACCACCTCACCACGGACGACCTGAACGCGCTGGGTACGGCACAGTTCGCGGCCCTCGCTACCGACCAGGTGATGGCACTGAGCACGCTGCAGATCAGCAATCTGGAGACCGCCGATCTGCGCGCACTCAACCCCAACTCGCTGCGGGCGCTGACCAGCGATCAGATCGATGCCCTGTCGTCCACCCAGCTGCAGTCGCTGGCGGCGCAGGTCATCCAGCTGAGCACCGATCAGCTGGCGACCATGAACACCGCTGACCTGAACGCCTTCACCTCGAGCCAGTTTGCGGTGATGACGGCCAGCCAGGTCTCGGCGCTGACGACCTTGCAGATCTCGCACCTGGAGACCGCCGATCTGCGCGCCCTCAGCACCGCGTCCATCGCGGCCCTGAGCACAGATCAGTGGGTGTCGCTGACGACCACGGAAATCTCCGTAATGGGCACCGCACAGCTGGTGGCCATGACCACGGATCACGCCGCGGCCTTCACCACCGATCAGATCCGCGCGCTGTCCAGCGTGCAGTTGGCAGCCTTCGAGACCCGCGACCTGGCGGCGCTCACGATGGCCTCCTACGACGCGATCACCAGCGACCAGATCGGCTTGCTCAGCGGGGCTCAGCTCAGTGCGCTGCTGTCCGTCACGCCGGTGGTTCTGGACCTCAACGGCGATGGCATCAGCACCGTCTCGGCTGCCGATGGTGTGCGCTTCGACATCATGGACACCGGCACGCGCGACAAGGTGGGTTGGACTGCCGGCAGCGACGGCTTGTTGGTGATGGACCGCAACCACGACGGCATCATCAACAGCGGCGCCGAGCTGTTTGGCGCGGCCACCCGCCTGGCCAACGGCCAGCGCGCCGGAGACGGCTACGCCGCCATGTCCATGGAGGACAGCAACCACGATGGCAAGCTGACGGCGGCCGACGTGCACTTCCAGGACCTGCGAGTCTGGGTGGACGCCAACCACGACGGCAAGACCGATGCCGGCGAGCTGAAGACACTGACCGAGCTCAACATCGTCGAACTGGATCTGCACGCCAAGACGGGCAGCAGCTACGACCATGGCAATCTGCTGGGTCTGGTTTCCAGCTACAAGACCGGGGATGGTGCCGACCATGCGATGGCCGACGTCTGGTTCCGCAAGGAAAAGCCGCAGGACGGCGAGGCGAGCCCGCCCACCGATGTCAAGCTGAACGATCTGTTGGCGGCGCCCAGCATGGAGGTGATGCCTGGCGGCGGCGGCATCATGACGGCGGCGCAGCACCGCGAGGCCGAACTGCATGCCCATCTCTTGCCGCTCAAGCGACCGGAGGACGACGAGAACAACAAGGGTGTGCCGCTGATCTGATGCAAGATCAGCCTGCGGAGGGCGGAGGTGGGGCCTGCGTGCACCGCCTCCGCCCGCCGCATGTCTGCAATATTGGCCACACATCGCGATGCTTGGCTCCATCACCCAGCGCCTGCTGATCCTGTTCGGCCAGGCGCCGCCCGCCGACCCCCTGGCCATCAGCGATGACCAGGCGGCCGCGCTCACCTCGACCCAGATCGCGGCGATGAGCACGGCCCAGCTGAATGCCCTGAGCGCGGTGCAGTTCGCCAACCTGACGAGTGCGCAGGTACCCGGCATCACCACCCAGCAGATGGCGGCACTGCAGACGCGCGACCTGGCCTCGCTCAGCACCGCCAATCTGCAACTGCTCTCCAGCGCCCATATCAACGCCCTCACCTCGGCGCAGACGCCGGCACTCACCGCCTTCCAGGTGGCGGCGCTCACCACCCAGCAGATCGCCAAGCTCGGCACGGCCGACCTGAACGCCTTCACCAGCAAGCAGTTCGCGGCCTTCACCAGCAGCCAGGTGCTGGCCTTCAGCAGCGCCCAGCTGGGCGCGCTGGAAACCGCCGATCTCGCCACCCTGACGACCCAGGTGATGGCCAGCCTGACGACGGCACAGATCGTGGGCCTGGGCACGGCGCAGTTTGCCGCGCTGAGCAGCGCACAGCTGGCGAGCCTGAGCAGCGGCCAGATCGCCGCGATCGAGACGCGCGACATCGCCAAGCTCAGCAGCCAGGGGCTCAGGGCCTTGTCGCCCGAGCAGCTGGACGCCCTCGGCAGCGCGCAGATGCGCGCGCTTTCCGCGGCCCAGCTGGAGGGCTTGAGTTCGACCCAGCTGCAATCGTTCAACAGCCTGCAAATCGCGGCCATCAGCAGCCAGCAGCTTGGCAAACTCGCACCCGAGACGCTCAACGCGCTCAGCAGCGAACAATTCGCTGCTCTCACCAGCGCGCAGGTGGCGGGCCTCTCCACGGCCCAGATCGCGGCGCTGCAACTGGAAGACCTGGCGGCCCTGAGCACCAGCGCCATCAAGGCCCTGGGCAGCGCCGCGATGGCGGCCATCAGCCCGGCGGGCATCGCCGCGCTCACCAGCGAGCAGTTCGCTACCTTGAGTTCGGCGCAGACCAGCAAACTCAGCGCCAGCCAGATCGCGGCGATCGAAACCGCCGATCTGGCCCAGCTCGGCAGCGCCGCGCTGCGCGCGCTGGCGACCCAGCAGCTCGGAGGGCTGACGCCCGAGCAACTGCAGTCGCTGAGCAGCCTCCAGGTGAGCGCGCTCACCACCGCCCAGCTGGCGGCGCTCAGCAGTGCCCAGCTGAATGCGCTGGACAGCAGCCAGTTCGCCGCACTTGCTTCGGCCCAGGTGGCGGCGCTGCGTCCGGATCAGATCGCCAAACTGGAGCTGCAGGACCTCGCCGCGCTCAGCACCGCGGGCATCAAGGCCATGGGCACCCAGGCCATCGCCGCCCTGCAGCCGCAACAGATCGCCGCCCTCACCTCCGAGCAGTTCGGCGCCTTCGGATCGGGCCAGATGGCGGCGCTGAAGGCCTCGCAGATCGCCGCCATCGAGACCCAGGACCTGGTGGCCCTGGGCACGGCCGCGATCCGCGGCTTTGCCGACTCGCAGCTGCAAGGCCTGACCCCCGCGCAGATCGCGGCCCTCACCCCGGCCCAGGTGGCGGCCTTCAGCAACCATCAGCTGGCGGCCCTGAGCACGCAGGCGCTCAACGGCCTCAGCACCACGCAGTTCGCCGCGCTCACGAGCGCCCAGCTGGCGGCGCTGACGCCGCAGCAGATCGGCAAGCTGGAGACCGCCGACGTGGCGGCCATCAGCAGCAGCGCACTCAAGGGGCTGGCCAGCGCCGGCATTGCCGCGCTCAGCAGCGCCGCCATCGTGGCCCTGAGCACCGAACAGTTTGCGGCCCTGAGCACGGCACAGGTCGTGGCGCTGAGTTCCAGCCAGATCGCCGCGATCCAGACCCAGGACATCGCGGCCATTTCCACCGCCGCCTTCAAGGCCCTGACGCCGGCCCAGTTCGCAGCCCTGAGCAGCGCGCAGCTGGGCGCCCTCTCGCCCGGTCAGGTGGCGCTGCTGAGCAGCGCCCAGCTCGGCGCGCTCGCCACCCAAGTGCTCAACTCGCTGGGCACGGCCCAGTTCGCCGCGCTCAGCAGCGCGCAGCTGTCCGGGCTCAAGCCCGCGCAGATCGCCGCGCTGGAGAGCGCCGACCTGGCGGCCATCAGCAGCAGCGGCATACGCGGCTTCAGCGCCAGCATGCTGGGCGGTCTCTCCACGGCCGCCATCGTGGCGCTGGGCAGCCATCAATTCGCCGCGCTCACCTCGGCCCAGGTGGCCGGCTTCAGCAGCAGCCAGATCGCGGCGATCGAGACGCGCGACATCGGCGCGCTCGCCACGGCCGCCTTCAAGGCGCTGACGCCAGCGCAGTTCGAGGGACTGGGCTCGGCCCAGATCGCGGCCCTGGTGCCGGCGCAGATCGCCCTGCTCGGTTCCGGCCAGCTCGCGGCGCTCTCGACCCAGGCGCTGAACGCCCTGGGCACGGCGCAGTTCGCCGCGCTCGGCAGCGCCCAGGTGGCGGGCCTGAGCACCACCCAGATTGCCGCACTGGAAACCGCCGACCTGGCGGCGCTGAGCAGCAGCGCGATCCGCGGCCTGAGCGCCAGCGCCTTCGCCGGGCTCAGCAGCGCCGCCATCGTCGCGCTCAGCACCCAGCAATTCGCCAACCTCACCACCGCGCAGGTGGCGGCGCTGCAATCGCAGCAGATCGCGGCGATCGAGACGCGCGACCTGGCGGTGCTCTCCAGCGCCTCGCTGCGCGCGCTCGCGCCCGAGCAGCTGGCCGGCCTCAGCACCACGCAGATCGCCGCGCTGACGCCCGCCCAGGTCGGCTCGCTCACCAATGCCCAGGTGGCGGGCCTGTCCACCGAGGACCTCAATGCCCTCAGCACGGCGCAGTTCGCGCGCCTGTCCACCGCGCATATCGCCAGCCTGGTCAACGAGCAGGTGGCGTCGATCAGCACCAGCCTGTTCGCGAGCCTCAGCACCGCCCAGGTCAGCGCCTTCACCACCGCCCAGATCCGTTCTATCAGCACCGCCGACATCGTGGCCCTCACCACCGCCCAGATCCCCGGCCTGCAGGTGGAGGACATCGCGGCGATGAGCACGGCCCAGATCGCGGCCTTCGAGACCAGCGACATCGGCGTCATGTCGGGCGCGCAGCTGAGCGCCTATTTCCTCGCCACCCCGGTGATGCTGGACCTGAACGGCGACGGCGTGCGCACCCTGGCCGCCGCCCAGGGCGTGCATTTCGACCTGAATGCCAGCGGCCAGCACGGACGGGTGGCCTGGGTGGCGCCCAGTGATGGCCTGCTGGCGATGGACCGCAACCACGACGGCCGCATCAACGACGGCAGCGAGCTGTTCGGCAGCGCCACCCGCCTGCCCGACGGCAGCCGCGCGCGCGACGGCTTTGCCGCCATGGCGGCGCTGGACAGCAACCACGACGGCAAGCTCAGCGCCGCCGACGCCGAATTCAAGAACCTGCGCGTCTGGATCGATGCCAACAGCAATGGCCAGAGCGACCCGGGCGAACTCAAGACCCTGGCCGAACTGGGCATCACCGAGCTGGACCTGCAGGCGCACGCCGGCAAGGAGATCGACCATGGCAATCTGCTGGGCCTCACCGCCAGCTACCGGCGCGAGGATGGCAGCAGCGCGGCGCTGGCCGACGTCTGGCTCACCGGCGAGGGCACGCGCAGCGCCCATGCCAATCTGCCGCCGCTGACCGAGTTGCTGGCCCCGGCCGCGCCCTTTACGCCCGAGGCGCCGCGCCCGATGCCGGAACGGCATGCCGACGGCCCTACGGCGCTGCACGGCCACACGCACCAGAGCTGGCGCGATGAGGGCTGGCAGCAACTGCCGCTGATTTAGCCAGGAAAGCCCGCGCGTCTCCCCGGGCTCGGCCCCAAACCCTGTGCTCTACTCTTGGCCATGAGCCAGATTGATCCGCGCGCCCATCTCGACCCCAGCGCAAGCCTGGCGCCCGGCTGCGTGCTGCGCAGCGGTGCCTATGTGGGCGCCGGTGTGACGCTCGAAGCCGGCGTGCAGCTCGATGCCAACGCCGCCCTGGTGGACTGCGAGGCCGGCCAGGCGACCCGGCTGTGCCAGGGCGTGCGCGTCGGCGCGAATGCCACCGTGCTGGCCGGCGTGGTGATCGCGGCCAAGGCCGTGGTGCGACCGGGCGCGGTGGTGACGCGCGCGGTGCCGCCCAATGCCATCGTCGAGGGCAACCCGGCCAGCATCGTCGGCTATGTCGACACCTTGCACGAGGCTGGGCCGGCGCCCGGCAGCGGCCCGTCCAGTGTCGAGGCCACCAGCGTGCGCGGCGTCAGCGTGCACCAGTTCCCCATCGTGCCCGACATGCGCGGCAACCTCACGGTGGGCGAGTTCGAGCGCCAGATTCCCTTCACGCCCAAGCGCTATTTCATGGTGTTCGGCGTGCCCAGCCGCGAGATCCGCGGCGAACATGCGCATCGCCGCTGTCACCAGTTCCTGATCTGCCTGCGCGGCAGCTGCTCGGTGGTGGCCGACGACGGCGAGCGCAAGGTCGAGGTGGAGCTGAACGCACCGAATCGCGGCCTCTACCTGCCCCCGATGACCTGGGGCATCCAGTACAAGCACACGCCCGACGCGCTGCTGATGGTGTTTGCCTCCGATTACTACGACGCCGCCGACTACATCCGCGATTACGCGGACTTCCTGCAAGCCGTTCAAGCAGCAGAAGACGAAGAAGAAAACTGATATGCCCGTTCCCTTTCTCGACCTCAAGCAGATCAACCTGGCGCACAAAGAGGCGCTGATGCAGGCCTTCGAGCGCGTGCTCGATTCGGGCTGGTTCATCATGGGCGAAGAGCTCAAGCGCTTCGAACAGGCGTATGCCGACTACTGCGGCGCGCGCCATTGCGTGGGCGTGGCCAACGGCCTGGATGCGCTGGCGCTGTCGCTGCGCGCCATGGACATAGGCCCGGGCGACGAGGTCATCGTGCCCTCCAACACCTATATCGCCAGCTGGCTGGCCGTGACCCATGCGGGCGCCACGCCGGTACCGGTGGAGCCCGACCAGGCTACCTTCAATATCGACCCGGCGCGCATCCGGGCCGCCATCACGCCGCGCACCCGTGCCATCATGCCGGTGCATCTGTACGGCCAGCCGGCCGATCTGGACCCCATCCTTGAGCTGGCCCAGCGCCACCGCCTGCGCGTGCTGGAGGACGGCGCCCAGGCCCATGGCGCGCGCTACCGGGGCCAGCGCCTGGGCGGCCATGGCGACGCCGTGGCCTGGAGCTTCTACCCCGGCAAGAATCTCGGCGCCCTGGGCGATGGCGGCGCCATCACCACCAACGATGCGGCCCTGGCCGAGCGCCTGCGCGCGCTGCGCAACTACGGTTCCAAGCGCAAGTACCACAACAAGGTGATCGGTTTCAACTCGCGCCTGGACGAGCTCCAGGCCGCCCTGCTGAACGCCAAGCTGCACGCGCTGGAGGCCGAGAACGAGAAGCGCGCGGCGGTGGCGGCCCAGTATCTGACTGGTCTGGCCGGCCTGACCGGCCGGGGCCTGGGCCTGCCCCGGGTGCCCGACTACGCCGAGCCGGCCTGGCATCTGTTCGTGGTGCGGCATGCGCAGCGCGACCTGCTGGCCCTGCGCCTGGCCGAGGCTGGCATTGCCACGGTGATCCATTACCCGGTGGCGCCGCATCTGCAGCCCGCCTATGCCTTCATGGAGAGGGGCCCGGGCAGCTATCCGATCTCCGAGGCCATGCACCACGAGGTGCTGAGCCTGCCGATCGGCCCGACCCAGACCGAGGCCGAAACGCGCGAGGTGATCGCGGCGCTGAAGCAGACCCTGGCCGGGCTCTGAAGGCAAGACCCGGCACCATGGACATCACCACCCTGATCCCGGCCTACAAGCCCAAATACGTGCGCGAGCTGCTGGCCTGCCTGCGCCACCAGACCTACCCTTCCAAGCGCATCCTGATCTCGGACGACAGCCCGAATGGCGAGTTCCGCCAGGAACTCATGTCCGAGGCCCACCAGGGGCTGCGCCAGCGCCTGCCCATCGAGGTGATCGAGGGGCCGCGCCAGGGCGCCTACGCCAACGTCAAGCACCTGATACGCCAATGGAATGGCAGCTCCGAGCTGGTGCATCTGCTGTTCGACGACGACGTCATCTACCCCGAGTTCTACCAGCGCCATCTGGTTACCCATGCCTCGGCCGAGCTCTCCTGCAGCATCAGCCGGCGCTGGACCGCCAACGAGAACGGCCTGCCCCTGGTGGTGGGCCTGCCGGTGCCGCCGCAGGTGTCGCAGCACCCGAACCGCCTGCTGATGCTGGACAGCGATGTGGTCTTCATGACCACGGTGGCCAAGTGCGAGAACTGGTTCGGCGAGTTTTCCAATGCGGTGCTGCGCGCCGGCAGCTGCGAGCTGCTGCTCAGGCCCGAGCTGGGCGGCGTGTCCTATGCAGGCATCTGGGACCTGGGCTTTTTCGTCAACGCCAGCCTGCGCGGCCCCGTCGGTTTCATCCAGGATCATCTGGGCTTCTTCCGCGTCGGCGGCAGCGGCAATTCGGCCGACCGCATGGGCCCCTTCATGAAGGGCGCCTTCCTGGGCTACACCGCCATGGCGCTGGGCGCGCACCGGCTGGGCCGCCTCTCGCGCGAGCAATTGCTGGCCTGCTACCGCGTCATCGGCCCCTCGCTGCAGCTGGACTACGCGGAACAGGCCGATATGCAGGAGTTCCTGCGCATCCTGCCGGCGCTGGCGCGCGAGGAGGCGGGTGCCGAAGAACGCTTCATCCAGGCCTGGACCGAGTTCCAGACCACCCATCGCTTCTGAGCGTCAGTGCGCAGCATGGCACTCAAGCTGGAACGCTACCAGGCCCTGATCAGCGGCACCGAGCCCGGGCGCCTGGAGGCCATGGTGCGCGGCCTGCTGGTGCACTACTTCTTCCATGTCTCCAACAAGGCCATCGTCGAGGTGCTGACCGAGTCGCCCACGGCGCCACGCCGTGTGAACCTGCTCACGCCCACGCTCTTCAAGGGCCATGGCCGCATCCGCCTGGCGCCCGATGTGGTGTTTGGCGTGCCGCTCTCGCCCGGCAGCTATGGCTGCAGCTATGTGGAGGCACGCACGCCCGGTGCGCTGATCGAGATCGGCGCCGGCACGACGATCAACAACCGCGCCATGCTGCTCTCCGAGGGCGCCGGCATACGCATAGGGAAACGCTGCCTGATAGGCACCGATCTGCAAGTGATGGACACCAACGCGCACGAGCTGCCGGTGGCGCGCCGCCAGATGGCCGACCAGCGCCCGCTGGCGGTGGAGATAGGTGACGACGTCTTCATTGGCTCGAGCGTCATCATCCTCAAGGGCGCGCGCATAGGCGCGGGCTGCATCATCTCGGCCGGCACGGTGGTCACGCCGAAGTTCCAGGCGCCGCCCAACAGCATCATCGCCGGCAACCCCTGCCGCATCGTCGGCCAAGTACCCACCGAATGAACGAGCAAGCCCCCCAAATTCATCCCCTCGCCGATGTGCAGAGCAGCCAGATCGGCGCCGGCACACGCATTTGGCAGTTCACCGTGGTGCTGGCCGGCGCGCGCATAGGCCGCGACTGCAACCTCAACGCCCAGGTGTTTGTCGAAAACGATGTGATCGTGGGCGACCGCGTCACCGTCAAATGCGGCGTGCAGCTGTGGGACGGCATCACGGTGGAGGACGATGTCTTCATCGGCCCCAACGTCGCCTTTACCAACGACCGTTACCCCCGCTCCAAGCAATACCCCGAGGCCTTCCAGCGCACCCTTATCAAGGCCGGCGCCTCGATCGGCGCCAACGCCACCGTGCTGGGCGGCCTGACCATAGGCGCCGGCGCGATGATAGGCGCGGGCAGCGTGGTCACCAAGGATGTGCCGGATGGGGAGTTGTGGGTTGGTAATCCGGCGCGCAGCCGAGGGCCGGTGACGCCTCGCTGACCTCTTGGGTTCGCGGG
The DNA here is from genome assembly GCF_037482845.1 of Paucibacter soli. NCBI lineage: Bacteria > Pseudomonadati > Pseudomonadota > Betaproteobacteria > Burkholderiales > Sphaerotilaceae > Roseateles > Paucibacter soli. The sequence continues at coordinate 733,075 of NZ_JBBHJW010000002.1, read as the reverse complement.
CATGCCCGCGTGTTCACGAACTGCCACGCAGGCTGGCAGCACCCTGGGCGCGCGCGCGCAGCGGTGTTGGCAAAGCCCTGCGCAGCCGGGCCGCAGCGGCCACCCGCCCAGGGCTTTGCCGTCCGCCCCTCCCCGCCTTCGCTGAAGGCTGAGCGGGCAGGCTTCGCCGACGACCCGCCGCCGTTCAGTACATATCCGACAAATGCAGGAACTGCGAGTTCCTGGAGTCGTCCACGCTGGCGACGATGCGGGCCGGGTCCATGATGTGGTCCATCAGCGTGATGCCGGTGGCGTCGGTGGCCGCATTGGCACGGTCATGGTCGCCGCGGTAGGAGATGCTGGAGACCGGCTGCTTGGCCATCATCTCGCGGTTGCACAGCGCCAGGTATTCCCAGGAGGCGATATGGGTGCGCGCCGCCCAGGGGTCGGGGTAGTTGGGCGTCGTGGCCTCGTCGACCGCGCGGCACACCACCGACATATAGCCGCTGTCCTGGCCGGGCACATAATTGTGCGGGTTCACGGGTGAGTGCGGCAGGTAAAGGAAATCCAGCGGCACCAGGTTGAAGTAGCGCAGCAGGTATTCGAGCATGGGCACCGAGTGGTACCAGAAGGTATTCGTTTCGGTCTGCAGCTTGCCGGCGTTGTTGAACTCCAGGCTGTAGCCCTCGCGCCGCATCACATTGGTGGAGACCACCATCAGCCCGCCCTTCTTCAGCAGTGGCCGTATGCCGGCCAGCACATGCAGGGGCGAGTAGACGTGGTAGAGCACGCCCGAGAGATTGATGAAGTCGAAGCCGCCATGGTCCTTGAGCTTGGCACTCAGGTCATAGAGCAGGCCCACCTGCTGGAAGTCGAAGTTCACGCCGTAGACCTGGCGCAGCACGTCCATCTTCTTCTGGCAATGCGGGATCGCATCGGTGGCCAGCACCTTCTTCGCACCCTGGCGGCACATCAGCGTGGGGATCAGGCCCTCCATGCTGCCGATGTCCAGGCAGTCCATGCCGCGCAGATTGCAGTTGCGCAGCATCATGCGCGGCAGCATGGGCGTCTGCGGCGTGTCCACGCCCCTGGCCATCACACCGGGCGCCAGCTCGACGCTGTAATACCACCAGTCGTTCAGCACCGAGGCGATCAGTTCTGCATTGTCCAAGGCTTGCTCCTCTGCTTGTCGTTCAGCGCAGGCTGGCGCCGACGCCGCGGCCCATCGACCACATCATCGCCACCACCTGCTGGGTATCGTAGAGCGCGCTGACATGGGCCACGCGCATGCCGTAGTAGTCGCCCTCGGCGGCCATCACGTCGAACAGCGAGCGCCGGCCCAGCTGCTGCCATTGCTGCAGCGTGGAGGCGCGCACGCGGTCGCTGTTGCGCAGGATCTCGACGACGCGGCGCGCGCGGTCCAGCGAGGCGGCGGCGGCGTCGTTCATCTCGATCAGGCGATAACGCTTGGCCTCGATGGCCTCGTCGCGCTGCAGCGCTGCCGCCTCGGCGCGGCGCTGCGCGGCGCTCAGGGTATGGTCGGCGCCGGGCTGCAGCAGGGGGATGTTGACGGACACGCCGCCGGCCCAGTCGGTGGACCGGCCCTGCCCGCCCACGGCCGCGCCGATCACGCTCAGATTCACGCTGGGCTTCTGGCCGGCGCGCACCGATTCGGCATAGCTGCGCTGTGCCTGCGCCTGCGCGCTGGCCTGGGCCACGTCGGGCGCGTCGAGGATGTCGCGCTCCAGCTCGGCCAGGTCGGGCAGCTTGGTCAGCACCACGCTCATGCTGGCGCTGGCGGGCAGCTGGTCGCCCACCAGGCGGCGCATGCGCACCTCGGTCTGGCGCAGCGTGGTGAGGTTCTGTTCATAGGCCAGCTCGGCCTGCTGCAGGCTCTTCTGCGCCTGCACCAGCTCGCTGGCGCGGCCACGGTCGGCCTTGGTGATGATCTCCAGCGCGTCCACCAGGCAGGCCATCTTGCGTGCGTACTGCTTGTAGATCTGGCCCACCAGCAGGTAGCGGCTGCGCTCCAGCGCCAGCGAGACGGTCTGCAGCGCCAGCTGCTCCTCCACACTGCTCTGGCCCAGGCGCGCGGCCTCGGCCAGCGCGACGCGCCACTCGGTGAGCTTCTCGACCCGGCCCGCGTCATACAGCGGGTAGATCACATTCAGGTTCAGGCGCCCCTGCCCGCCCTTGGTCTGCTCCACGCCGCGCACCGAGCTCTGCACGCCATTGAGCATGCCCGCCACGCTGGCGCTGGGCATGGCGCCGGCCTTGGCCTCGCGGATCTCGGCGTCGGCGGCCTCGCGCAGCAGGCGCATCGCGCCCACCGTGCGGCTGCGCTCGCGCGCCGCGTCCATCAGGCTCAGCAGCTGCGCACGCGGGTCGCTGTCGCTGATCTCCAGGGTGTCGTTGCTGCGAGCGCTGGCTGACGGTACGGCATCGTCCTCGTTGCAGCGGCTGGGCGGTACGGGCGGCACGAGCGGGCTTGCGCTGGGCACGGTTGCCGTTTTGCGCATGCCGGGCGCGGTGGCCGTCGGTGTCGCTTGCTTGACGGGCTCAGCGGTCTTGATGGGTTGCAGGGCACCATCGGCACCGGGCGGGTTCTGTTGTGCCCTTGCGCCGCGCGGCGCGGCAGCGGCCTGGCCCAGCAGCATGGCGGCTGCCAATACCAGCAGGCCGGCGCGCCATTTCGCTTGAGTAGAAGAGTACTTGCTCGACATGAGCCGTACTACATCACAGGGTGGCAAAACTTAAGCGCCAAACAAGCGCCCTTGCGCGGCGCAAATCAGCGCTCGCGCAGCGCTTCCTGCGACTTCATCATCGGCCGCAGCAGATAGCTCAGCACGGTGCGTTCGCCGGTACGTATCTCCACCTGCGCGGTCATGCCCGGTATCACCGGCAGGGTCTTGCCCTTGAAGTGCAGGTTGTTGCGCTCGGCCGCAACGATGGCGCGGTAATAGCTGCCGTCGCCGCTCTTGTCGGCGCCGTCGCTGATGGCATCGGGGCTGATGACCTCGATCTTGCCCTCCAGCCCGCCGTAGACATTGAAGTCGTAGCCGGTGAGCTTGACCTCGGCGGTCTGGCCCACGCGCACAAAGCCCACATCGCGCGGCTTGATGCGCGCCTCCACCAGCACGCGCGGCCCCAGCGGCACGATCTCCATGATGGGCGCGCCGCCGGTGACGATGCCGCCCACGGTGTTGATGCGGATGTTCTTGACCATGCCCTTGACCGGCGAGCGCAGCACGGTGCGGCTCATCGCGTCGTGGCGCACCACCATCTGCTCGTCCACCTGGGCCAGCTCGGTCTTGGCGCGCACCAGCTCGCTGCTGGCCTCTTGGCGGAAGCGGCTGATGCGTTCGGCGCGCTGCTGATGCAGCTCGTTGACCTGGCGGGTCAGGCGCATCACCTCGACGTCCGACATCAGGCCACGCGTGGCCATGTCCTGGGCCATGCGCTGCTCGCGCTCCACCAGGCCAGCGCTGCGGTTGATGCTGCTCACCGCCTCGTCAACCAGGCGGCGCCGCGCCTCGAAGGCCTCGGTCTCGGCCTGGGCGATGGCCGGCAGGGCCTGCACCTCGGGCGGGAAGCTCAAGGGCCGCCCATAGGCCTCGGCCTGCAGGCGCGAGACCTGGGCCAAGAGCGCCACGCGCTTGGCCTGGCCCTCGTTTTGCTGCGCCTCGACGCGCGTGGGGTCCAGCTGGGCCAGCTCCTGGCCGGCCTCGACCTGCATGCCCTCGCGCACCAGCAGCTGCTGCAGGATGCCGCTTTCCAGGCTGGCGATGATTTGCTCGCGCCCGTCGGGCACCACCTTGCCGTCGCTGCGCGTGATCTCGTCGACGCGCGCCACCGAGGCCCAGGCGATCGCCGTCACCACCACCACCAGCATCAGGTAAATGGCCCAGGTGGCGCGTGGCAGGGGCTCGTTGATCTGCGCGCTCACCGCCGCCGAGACGAACATCGCCTCCTCGGGGCGCAGCGCCAGTTCCTTGGACTTAGCGGGCTTGGCCATAGTTCGTCAAAGCGAAGCGGAACGCTGCACCGGCTGGGTGGCCGGATGCATATGCAGATTGGAGGCGGCCGCACCGTCGCCGGCGGCGGCCGGTGTCGGCTTGACACCCGAGAGCGCGGCCAGCACCTGGTCGCGCGGGCCGTCCACCACCAGGCGGCCGGCGTCGATCACCATCACGCGCTGCACCAGCTCCAGCACCGCCGGCCGGTGCGTCACCACGATCAGGGTGCAGGCGCCGGCGGCGTCGCGCAGCTGGCGCAAAAAGGCCATCTCGGACTGCGCGTCCATCGAGCTGGTGGGCTCGTCCATCAGCAGGATCTGCGGCTTGGTCACGAGGCTGCGCGCCAGCGCCACCAGCTGGCGTTGGCCGCCCGACAGCAGGCCGCCCATCTCGCCCACCGGCAGATCCCAGCCGAGCGGATGCGCGGCCACCACGCGGTCCAGGCCGGTGAGCTTGGCCACCTCGACCAGGTGCGAGGCATCCAGGTGGGCGCGGCCCATCAGCACGTTGTCGCGCAGCGTGCCATGGAACAGGCGCGGCTCCTGCGAAACAAAACCGACGCGGGCGCGGAACTCGGCCGGGTCGATCTGGCGCAGGTCGATGCCATCCACCTCCACCATGCCCTCGGTGGGTTGGTAAAGCCCGGCCAGCAGGCGCAGTATGGTGCTCTTGCCGCTGCCGATGCGACCCAGCACGGCCACGCGCTCGCCCGGCTCGATCTTCAGGCTCACGCCCCTGAGCACCTTGGGCGAGGCCAGCTGGCCCACCGGCGGGTAGGCGAAACCGACCTCGTGCAGGCCGAGGCGACCGTTCAGCTTGCTGAGCGGCACATAGTTGCGGCTGGCCTCGCGCTCGGCGGGCGCGTTCATCATCTGGTCCAGCGAAATCATCGCGTTGCGCGCGCCCTGGTAGCGCGAGGCCAGCGCCACCAGGCTGCCTAGCGGCGCGAGTGCGCGGCCGGCAAACATCACCGCGCCGATCAGGGCGCCCGAGGTGATCTCGCCGTCCTTGATCAGGTAGACGCCCCATACCAGCATCACCAGGGTGATGGCCTGCTGCAGGCTGGCGGAGATGTTGCCGCTCCAGCTGGTGAGGTAGCGCGCGCGCAGCGAGGAGGCGGCGGCGATCGACAGTCCGTTTTCATAGCGGCGCAGGAAGCGGCCCTCGGCGCCCGAGGTCTTGAGGTCTTCCAGGCCCTCGATCGCCTCCACCAGGGTGCCGTGCAGATCGGCCATCTCGGCCATATTGGTGTGCATGGCCTTGCGCAAGACCCCCTGGATGGCGATGTTGACCGCGATCACCATCGGGATCACGAACACCAGCACCCAGCCCAGCGGCCCGCCGATCACAAAGGTCATGGCCACGAACACCAGCACGAAGGGCAGGTCCGAGAGCGCCGACATGGTGGCCGAGGTGAAGAAGTCGCGCACCACCTCCACCTGAGCCAGGTAATGTGCGTAGGAGCCGGCCGACTGCGGCTTGTGCTCCATGCGTACGCCCAGGGTCTGGCGAAACAGCTTGGAGCCGATGATGAGGTCGGCCTTGCGGCCCGCCAGGTCGATCAGATAGCTGCGCAGCTGGCGTGCCACCAGGTCGAACACCAGCGCAATGGCCGCGCCTATCGCCAGGGTCCACAGCGTCACCGTGGCCTGGTGCGGGATCACCTTGTCGTAGATCACCGAGGTCACCAGGCCCGACACCAGCATCAGCACATTGCTGAGCAGGGCCGCCAGCATGGCGGCGCGGTAATAGGGCATGAAGCGCTTGAGCGTGCCCCACAGCCAATGCTGGCTCATCGGCGGCAGCAAGGCATCGCTGCGCTGCTGGGCCTGGGATTGCTCCTGCGGCGTCACCGCAATCATGAAGCCGCTGTATTCGGGCTCCAGCTCGGCCAGGCTGGCGGTGCAGGACTGGGCCTGCTCGCCCGGAAACACCACCTCGAAGCGCGGCTGGCCGCCGGCCTCGGCATCCAGATGCTTGACCAGCAGGCAGGCATCGCCCTCCTTGAGCAGCAGCACCGCGGGCAGCAGCAAGGGGCTGATGTCCTCGATCGGCTTGCGCAGAAGGCCGGCGTTGTAGCCGGCCTCGCGCATCATGCGCAAGGCCTGGCTGGGTGCCAGCGCGCCCTCCACCGGCATGCCGGCGCGCAGCGATTCGGGCGAGCGCGCGCGGCCATGGTGGCGCGTCAGCCAGGCCAAGGCCGCCAGCAAGGGGTCGACGTTCAGGTCGGCACGCTCGTCCAGCAAGGGATCGGCGGCATGGCCGGCTTGGCCGGCATCGGGCGGCTCGGGCGCCGGATCGGCCAGGCGCAGGTTGGGCTGCGGAGGGCGCGCACCGCGCGGGCCACCGTCGAAGAAGGGATCGTTGCGTTGTGTCACCGATCAACCCATTCCTGCTCGCTGGCGGCTCAGCCGCCCTGACGCTGGCGGGCCGCCAGTGCCATGGTTTCGAATTGCGCTTCCAGATCGCGCACCATGCCGGGAATATCGAACAGCGGCGAGGCATGGCCATGCTCTTCGAGATAGCGCCGGTAGGAGGCGGCACGCGCCGGCTGCTGGCCGATCTGGATGGCGCGCTGCTCGTACTCTGCCAAAGAATAGGTCACCAGGTCGGGCAGGCCCACATTCGTCAGCAGGCTGCCGGCCATGCGCGAGATATAGCTGCGGCCGGCGCGCGTCAGCATCGGCGTGTTCATCCACAGGCAGTCGCTGGCGGTGGTGCCGGCGTTGTAGGGGAAGGTGTCCAGCACCAGGTCGGCCAGCACGAAGCGCGCCAGATACTCGGGCGGCGCCACGCGCGGCGCAAAGATCAGGCGCTCCTCGCCCACGCCGTATTCGGCGGCAACGCGCAGCATATTGGCCTTGGCCCAGGGGTTGTCGGCCAGCAGCCACAGCACGCTGCCCCGCACCGCCGACAGCACCCGCATCCAGCAGCGGAACATCTCCTCGCTGAACTTGTGGTTGTTGTTGAAGGAGCAGAACACAAAGCCATCGTCCGGCAGGCCGTACTGGGCACGCGTGGGGCGCGCGCCGATGAGGCGCTGGCGATCGCTGACCTGGTAGCAATGCGGCAGGTAGATGGGTTTCTCGGTGCAGTAGGGCAGATAGTCCTCGGGCATCGCGAAGCGGTCGGCGATGATCCAGTCCACCCCCGGGATCGCCGAGGTGGCGGGCAGGCCCAGGTAGCTGACCTGGATGGGCGCGGGCCGCTGCACCAGGATGTTGGGGCGCGCGCCATTGGTGAGGCCCTGCAGGTCCACCAGGATGTCGATGCCGGCCTCGGCGATCAGGCGCGCGGCCGTCTGGTCGTCCACGCCGGCCAGGCGCACATGCCGGTCCATGGCCTTGAGGATGCGGGCGCGCTGCGCGCTGCCGTCCTCGCGGCTCCAGCAAAAGGCCGTGACCTCGAAGCGCGCGCGGTCGTGCAGCTCGAACAGCTCGGGCGTCAAAAGCCCCACCGCATGCATGCAGAGGTCGCCCGAGAGATAACCGATCTTGATCTTGCCGCTGCGCGGCTGGGCGGCGGCGGCCGTCTCGTGCAGCGGCCGGCCCTTGTAGGCCAGCACCTTCTCGTGCACGAAGCGCTGCGCAATCATCAGCTGCACGGCCGGATCGTCGCTGGCGCTGAGCGTGGCCAGCAAGGAGGTGCTGCGCAGCAGCTGGTTGTGCGTGACCTCGCCCACCGGCTGGTAGACCGGCCAGTCGCATTGCTTCTGGCGGATATGCACATAGTGCTGCAGCACATCGGATTGATCGGCCTTGAGTAGCAGGCTCTGGCGCATGCAGGCCTGCGATTCGTCATAGCGGCGCTGCTCTTCGAGCAGCCGCGCCATATTGTTGAGTGCATGCAGGCGCAGGCTCAACACATCCACGCCCATGGTCTCGAACGGGGCTTGCAGCTCCACCACCGCGCGCCAGCAGGCCAGCGCCTCGTCGATGCAGCCCAGATGCTCGCGCTGGTGGCCCAGGTTCAGCTGTGCCTGGGCAAAGCCGGGCTTGAGCTGCAGCGCCATCAGATAGGCCTGCTCGGCCTCGGCGGCGCGCCGCAGCGCACCCAGGATGGTGCCCCAGTTGTAGCAGGCCAGGGGCTTCAATGGCGAATCGTTGGCGGCGATCCAGGCCTGGTAGAGCTGGGCCGCAGGCTCCAGCTGGCCGGCCTGCTGCCAGGCGCTGGCGGCGTCCATCACCTCCGCCAGGCCCAGCTGACCCGGCTTGCCGGCGCGCGCGATCAGCTCCGCCTTGGCGGCGGCCTGGGCTTCGGAGGCGGTCAGGGTCTTGAGATCGGGCTGGGACATGTCCATGACGGAAGCACCGGCAATAGGTAAACAAGGGGCACGCGAACCCGCAGGGTCCACGGCGATGTTGGCCAATCGTAGCCTCGCACCCCGCGCCGCGGCCGCCGATTAGCCGCCTCAATCCCGCCCTGTTCCGAGCTTCCGGGCGGCGCGGATTTGGCCTGTGTTCGCGGCCTTGTTCGCGCTAAAGAATGCCACGGCGCCGCCAATAATCGCCGGACATCGTGAGCCCCGGGGAGCTGTTGCATGTGCGGAATTGCAGGGATCTGGCTGAAGCAAGCCGCCGACGGCGCTCGCCTCGATCGTGCCATCGAGCATTTCCGCGCCAGCATGCAGCATCGCGGCCCGGACGCCTTCGGCGTGCACCGCAGCGAGCGTGCCGCCTTCGTGAACCTGCGCCTGGCCATCGTGGACCGCGCCAGCAGCGGCAACCAGCCCTTTTACGCGCCCGATGGCCAAAGCGGCATCGTCTACAACGGCGAGGTCTACAACTGGCAGGAACTGCGCGCGCCCCTGGAAGGCAGCTTCCCCTTCAAGAGCCATACCGACACCGAGGTGGTGCTGGCCAGCCAGCTGGCCCAGGGCGACGCCGCCTTTGCCGCGCTCAACGGCATGTTCGGCCTGTGCATCTGGAACGAGGCCGAGGGCAGCTTTGTGCTGGCGCGCGACCGTTTCGGTGCCAAGCCCCTCTATGTCTACGAGGACGAGCAATGCATCGCCTTCGCCTCCGAGCTGAAGGGCCTCTTGGGCCTGGAAGGCCTGGACCTCGCGCCCGATGCCGCCGGCCTGCAGGACTATCTGGCCTATCGCTACAACCTGGCACCGCGCACCCTGTTCCAGCGCATCGAGAAGCTGCCGGCAGGCCATCTGCTGCGTTTTGTGAACGGCCAGCGCCATGAGCTGAAAGCCTTTGCCAAGCTGGAGATCAGCGAACCGGCCATGACCCGCCCGGCGCACGACTATGTGGAAGAGCTGGACGCGCTGCTGGCCAGCTCGGTGAAGGGCCAGCTGATGGGCGAGGTGCCGATCGGCGTGCTGCTCTCCGGCGGCCTCGATTCCTCCAGCATCGCCGCCTATGTGCACAAGGCCGGCGCGCATCTGAAGGCCTACAGCATCGGCTTTCCCGAGGTGAATGAATTCGCCTTCTCGCGCGATGTGGCGCAGCGCTTCGAGCTCGACTATGTGGAGCTGTGCATCACGCAGGACGAGCTGCGCGGCGGCATGGACCGGGTGCTGCGCGAGCTTGACGAACCGATCGCCGACCCGGCCTGCTTTGCGCTTTCGCGCCTGTGTCAGCGCATCCGCGAGGACGTCACCGTGGTGCTGTCGGGCGAAGGCGGCGACGAGCTGTTTGCCGGCTATGGCCACCACCAGCTCGCCACCGTGCCGGGCCTGGGGCGCGACCAGGCTTACGTCGAATTCTTCCAGCGCAGCGCCAACAATATCGAGGCCTCGCAGTGGCTGCGCGACAAGGCCCTGCCGCTGCAGCATCTGCGCTTCCGTCAGCACTTCGACCGCGCCGACAGCCTGCTCTCGGGCATGCAGAACGTCGAGCTGCACACCTGGCTGCCCGAAGACCTGATGATGAAGGCCGACAAGATTGCGATGGCGCATTCGCTGGAGGGCCGTTTCCCCTTCCTGGACCTGAAGCTGTTCGAATTCGCCGCGCGCCTGCCGCGCGAGCTCAAGATTCCCACGGCCGGCGCCTCCAAGCAAGTGCTGCGCGACCTGATGCAACCGCAGCTGCCGCGCTCGGTGCTGGAACGCCCCAAGATGGGCTTCACCGTGCCGCCGGCCTTCTTCCTGGCACCGCTGCGCGAGCGGCTGCTGGGCGCCGTCGAGCAGCTGCGCCACGCCAGCCTGGACGAGGTGATGGACCTGGACGCAGTGCGCGCCACCCTCACGCAGTATTACGAGCAGCCCGGCACGGTGCCGGTGTTCAAGGCCTGGAACCTGGCGGTGCTGCTGCTGTGGTGGGCCGAGGTGCTGCCCACCTACCTTCCCAAACCCGCGGAGACCCCCGTGACGACTGTTCATCATGTGCTGTGCGACGGTGGCTTGAGCAACCGCTTCAATGCCCTCGCCTTTGCCCTGGTGCTGCGCAACAAGTTCGGTGGTGATTGGCGCATCTCCTGGCCCATCAACAACTGGTGCGGCGCGGCCTTCCACGAACTGTTCGAATGCGAGCTACCGGTTGACGAGCTGGGCATCGACCATTACAAGGCGCGCGAGGCCGAGCATCTGCTCTTGATGCACGAGAACCAGGTCGGCTTCTCCAGCGAGCACCTGGTCATCAACCGCCAGTTCCAGGGCTATGAGGACTATGCGCGCCACTTCGCCAGCGGACGCAGCGTCGTCTACTACAACAACCTGATCCCCGGCTTCGCCAGCTTCGAGGACCTGCGCCAGGCCCTGGCCCAGCTGCGCCCGAACGCCGCTGCGGCCAAGCGCGCGCTGGACTTCTGCCAGCAGCACCGCATCGGCCCCGAGGTGGTGGGCCTGCACATCCGCAAGACCGACTTCGGCGACCGCGTGGACGACCAGGCGCTCTTCAAGCAGGCCCAGGGCAGCAACACGCGCTTCTTCGTCTGCTCCGACGATGCCGAGGTCAACGCGCGCTTTGCCACCCTGCCCAACTGCGCCGTGTTCGCCAAGACCGCCTTCCCCGAGAAGATGGTGGCCGAGGCGGGCTGGAACCAGTGGACCCAGGACGGCAACGGCCGCCAGTTCCCCTTCAATATCTCGCGCCCCTCCGCCTCGGTGGTGGAAGGCTTTGTCGATCAACTAATTCTGTCTAGGACGGCCATCATGAGCACCTCGAATTCGACCTTTCTGCACACCGCCAAGCTGTTCGGCCAGACCCAGTTCCTCGGCGGGCAGAATGCGCAGCAGGCGCCAGCCATCAGCCCTCCCCCTCCCCTGCCCAAACCCGCGGAGCGTCCCGTGACACCCTTCGACCTCTATGCCCTGCTGAACCTGATCCGCCCCTGGCAGATGAACAGCGACGTCAAGGTGCGCATCGGTGCCCCGCATGACGGCGGTTATGTGATGCCCAGCTCCTCGCGCCGCAGCAATACCGTGCTGTCGATCGGCATCGGCGACGAGGTCAGCTTCGACGACGAACTGGCCGGCCTGGGCGCACGCGTGCTGCAGTTCGACCACACCATAGCGGCGAGCCCGAGCCGCCACCCCAACTGCCAGTTCCATCGCCTCGGCTGGGGCGCCAGCGACAGCGCGCCCCTGGTCTCGCTGAAGAGCATGGTGGGCATGCTGGACTGGAGCCAGGCGCGCCACCCGATCCTGAAGTTCGACACCGAGGGCGCCGAATGGTCCTGCCTGAGCGCGGCCGACAGCGCCGACCTGGCCCGCTTCGAGGTGCTGACCGGCGAGTTCCACGACTTCCACCAACTGCCCGACCGCGCCTTCTACGACACCGTGTTCGGCGTCTTCAGCAAACTCAACGAGACGCACCGCGTGGTGCATCTGCACGCCAACAATGCCGGCGGCATGGTGATGATTGGCGGCGTGCCCTTCCCGCGCCTGCTGGAGCTGACCTGGATGCGCATCAGCTCGGCCAGCTTCTACGGCCATTCCAACGAGCCCATCCCCGGCCCGCTGGACCGCCCCAATGTGCCGCAGCTGCCCGACCTGCATCTGCGCGCCTTCTGAGTAAAAGGGAGGCCGCAGCCATGAGTGCCACAGCAACAAGCTTTCAGGACTATGTGCAGGCGCTGGAGCGCCAGGCCGGCGCGGATGCCAGGGCCATCACCGCGCGCCTGCATGCAGCTGCCACGCCGCAGCGCGGCCTGTTCATCGACTGCGGCTCCAATCTGGGCCAGGGCTTTGGCCAGTTCTCGCGCTACTTCCTGCCACAGGATTTCGACTATGTGCTGATCGAGCCCAACCCCAACTGCTGGCCGGCGCTGGAGCGCATCGTGGCGGCGGGCCAGGGTCGCATCGAGCTGCTCAAGCAGGCCGCCGGCACCAAGGTCGGCGTGGTGCAGTTCTTCGGCTTGGAGCAGGACCCGACCTCGCAGGGCGGCTCGATGCTGGCCGATCACAACAGCAAGTACTACGCCGCCAACGCCGCCAGCGCGCTTGATGTGCCCTGCTTCTCGCTGGCCCAGCTGATAGCGGACGCGCGCGCGCGCTACCCCAGCGTGGTGCTCAAGCTCGACATCGAGGGCGGCGAGTACGAGGTGCTGCCCGACCTGATCGAGCGCGGCGCGCACAAGCTGCTGGACGCCGCATACATCGAGTTCCACTCGCAGTACATGGCCGAGCCCAAGGGCGCGATCTACCGCGAACTCGAGGCAAGGCTGAAGGCACAGATCGTGCACGACCAGGTCCCGCTGCGGATCTGGTTCTAGGAGCATCACCACCATGACGTTTTCGCTCTTCCCGCGCCTGCGCGAACTGGGCCTGCCCGCCCCCATCGGCGTGCTGCAACTGGGCGCCAGCTACGGCCAGGAGCTGCGCGAGTTTGCCGAGAACGGCATCCGCGCGGGCGTCTTCGTCGAGCCCCTGCCCGAGCCCTTCGCCAACCTGGCCAAGAACTGCAGCCTGGTGCCCAACTACATCGCGGTGAACACCCTGTGCGCCGAGACCGCGGGCAAGACCTATCCCTTTCATGTGGCCAGCAATGGCGGCATGAGCAGCAGCATCCTGGCGCCGGGCACGCATCTGGCGGTCAACCCGGGCGTGCATTTCACCCACACCATCAACGTCGTCTCGTCGACGGTGGACGATGTGCTGGCCCTGGTGCAGGCCAACGGCCGTGCGGCCGCGGTGCAGGCGCTGGACCTGATGTACCTGGACTGCCAGGGCGCGGAGTTCCAGATCTTCCGCGGCGCGGCGCGCAGCCTGCCGCAGTTCAAATACATCTACACCGAGGTGATGCGCAACGAGCTCTACGCGGGCCAGGTGCCGTTTCTGAGCTACTGCCATTTCCTCGACGCCGTCGGCTTCACGCTCAACGACGTCTATTTCGGCTACCCAGAACAGGCCGGCAACGCGCTCTTCATCCGCAAGGATCTGGTGGCCGTCAAGTAAGGCTTCAGCCACCACCCCACTCGAAGCTCAGCAGGCTGTTGCGCAGCGGCTGCTCCAGGCTGTCGTGCAGGCTTTGCTGCACGCCCGTGACGCAGCTGCCGCGCAGCTGCAGCAGGGCCTGCTCCACCCGCGCCACATCCATCACCGCGGCCGGCGTGCAGGCGATCATGCACAAGAGGCCGCGCGCGGTGGTGAGCACCGGCACCAGCATCGCATAGGCCTGGGTCAGCAGCTCGCCGGTCAGGCCCAGCACGATCAGCAGCTCGTAGCCGCGCGCGTCGGGCTGCAGGCGTATCGCGCCGCTGGCCAGTTGCGCCGCCGTCAGCTCCAGGCGCACGCCCTCGATCTTGGCACCCACAAAAGTGGCCAGTACCACCTCGGCCTGTGCGGCCTCCTCGGCGCTGAAGGCGGTCTCGCCCTCGGCCAGCACGCGCACGATCAGCATGCGGCCCTGCCCCTGCTGGCGCAGCGGCTCCAGCAGTTGCTGCAAGGGCGCGGCCAGATGACGGCGCGGCGCCACCTGGGTGCCCAGGCTGGAGCCATAGCGGTAGGCCAGGAACTCCAGCAGCTCGGAGCGCGCCGCATAGTCGCGGCCGGTGTGCTGGCCAGCCTTCAGATAATGCGCCCGGGGGTCACGTCTTGCCTCGGGGTCGTCGCGATGTATCCAGCCATAGCGCACCGGGTCGAAATTGGCCAGCACCCGGCCGGCATGCATGTTCACGGTCTTGTAGACCAGCTCGCTGTCGCCCATGGTGCCCGGGAAATACTCCACCGCGGCGCCGCTGCTCTTGAGCGAGAAGTCAAACGACATCTGGTCGCGCTTGCAGAAGTTCAGGATCTGCTCCCACCAGGTGCGCCCGAAGCCCGCGACCTGCGGGTGGCCATGCTGACGCAGCATCACCGTGCAGGTGCTCAGCGGCGTGATCTCCTCCAGCGGCATCAGCTTGGCGTAGAAGTCCAGCTGCGCGGCCACGCGCTCGGCCTTTTCATAGCCGATCTGCAGGATCGCCTCGGATTCCTGCAGGGGGTTGTTGCGCGTGGGGTGCTGGAAGAGCTTGAACAGATAGGGTCGCTCGGTGCGCAGGTCCGCGGCCTGCGGCAGGCGCTTGAACAGCACGATGTTGTCGATGTAGAGGCTGTACTCCCACTCGGGCAGGTAGTCATGCGGCATCGCCTTGGGCCGGCGCGAGGCCTTCTCGGGCGGCAGCGGCAGCTGGTCCAGATAGCGAAAGCTCCAGACCGGCGAGCTCAGCGCGCGGTTGTCGGTGAAACAGACGAAGTCGATGTCAAGGTCCGAGCTGGCACCGGGCGGCAACTGCGCCAGCGGGTTGCCCAGCGCCTCCTTGGATCCGGTCAACACGGTATAGACGACCAGGCGCGTGCGTGAGGTGTTCGAGCTCATGCGCGCATATTAGGCGGCGCCGCGCCGCCGAAGCGCCGGATTTGCACCCCGCGGGCCGGGCATCTTTGCTTTTTTCTGAATGCGGGACTTCCCTGATCAGGCCTCGTACTGCGCGGCCCGGGCGGCCCATTTCATCGCATCGGCAAGACCTGACCCTGCGCAGAATTGACCCCAGCCCCACCCGGAGGAGGGTGGCGCCACCACAAGAACTCCGAACATGATCATCAATGCGTTTTTCTCTCGTTGGGTGCGCAGCGATACCGATGCCTTGGGCGAAGCCATGACCGCGTTTGCTGGCCCGACGGCAAACCCGCCGATGCGGCGCTCGCATGATTCGATCTTGCAAAGCCTGCTGCGCTGGCTGCCCGGTGACGCCGACCCCTGGGCCAGGACCGATGGCTTGCAGGCCAAGCTGCCGGCGCTGCGCGCCGCCTTCCTGGCCTGTCTGGACGATCTCGATGCGAATGGACCGGGCCTGCTGGAACTCAAGCGCAGCGTCATGCGCAGCCGCAGCCTGCGCGATTTCTGGCATTTGCGCGCCGGCCTCTACACCCAAGTGGCGCGCTGCCACAGCCAATGGGAGGCCGAGCAGCGCCTGACACGGCTGAACCGGCATTTCCCATCATCCAACAACAAGCCCACGGCAGCGCCGCACAGGCCTCATTGAGGCCCGAGATAATCGGCCTTGCCCAGACTCACGCCGGCATGGCGTAGTGGCGCAGAAAGTCCTCGCCCCGGTACTTCAGCACCGTGCCATTGCGCGTTCACAAACACGGGGCTGCTGGCGCTGCGCATAGTGATGCTGATGAGGGTTGCTTGAGGGGGCATCCCGGGTGCACGACGCTAACGAGATTCGCGCAAGTGCGTGCTGACCCGGACGCCAGAGCCCCGGCGCACAAGGCACAATCCCAGGCGCAAGCCATGAACATCATCATTCTCGACGACTACCAGGACGCGGTGCGCAAGCTCCGCTGCGCGACCAAGCTCGACGCGCTCAATGCCAAGGTCTTCACCAACACGGTGAAGGGCATAGGCCAGTTGTCGGTGCGCCTGCGCGATGCCGATGTGCTGGTGCTGATACGTGAGCGCACCCAGTTTCCGCGTCAGCTGCTGGAAAAGCTGCCGCGCCTCAAGCTGATCGCCCAGACCGGAAGGGTCGGCCCGCATGTCGATGTGGAGGCCTGCACCAAGCTGGGCATCGCGGTGGCCGAAGGCGTGGGCTCGCCGGTGGCGCCGGCCGAACTCACCTGGGCCCTCATCATGGCCTCGATGCGGCGGCTGCCGCAGTACATCGGCAATCTCAAGCATGGGGCCTGGCAACAGGCCGGCCTCAAGGCTGCCTCGATGCCGCCCAATTTCGGCGTTGGCATGGTGCTGCTGGGCAAGACCCTGGGGGTATGGGGCTTCGGCCGGATAGGCCAGCTGGTGGCCGGCTATGGCCGCGCCTTCGGCATGCAGGTGATCATCTGGGGCAGCGAAACCTCGCGTGCGCGCGCCGCATTGGACGGCTTTGCCGTGGCCGAGAGCCGCGAGAGCTTTTTCGAGCGCTGCGATGTGCTGAGTCTGCACCTGCGCCTGGTGGACGCCACGCGCGGCCTGATCACGCCAGAGGATCTGGCGCGCATGAAGCCCACGGCGCTATTCGTCAACACCTCGCGCGCCGAGCTGGTGGCCGACGGCGCCCTGGTCTCGGCGCTCAACCGTGGGCGCCCAGGCATGGCGGCGGTGGACGTGTTCGAGAGCGAGCCCATCCTGCAGGGCCACCCGCTGCTGCGCCTGGAGAATGCCGTCTGCACGCCGCATATCGGCTATGTGGAGCAGGACAGCTACGAGCTCTACTTCGACGCCGCCTTTGACAATGTGCTCAACTTCATCAAGGGCGAGCCCAGCCATATCGTCAACCCCGACGCCCTGAAGGTGCTGCGCTGACGATGCCCGATCGGCCCGCGCCACGGGATCTCTGGGCGCTCTACCTCGCCTTCAACCGGCTGGCCCTGCAGGGCTTTGGCGGCGTGCTGGCGGTGGCGCAGCGCGAGTTGGTGGACCGGCTGGGCTGGCTCAGCCGGGCCGAATTCCTCGAGGTGCTGGCGGTGGCCCAGGTGCTGCCCGGCCCCAATGTGGTGAACATCTCGCTGATGATCGGCGACCGCTTCTTCGGCCTGCGCGGCGCCTTCACCGCCCTGGCCGGCATGTTCGTGCTGCCCTGCGCGATCGTGCTGGGACTGGCCGCCCTGACCGGCCAGTTCCTGCACCAGCCCATGGTGGCCGGCGCATTGCGCGGCATGGGTGCAGTGGCAGCCGGCCTGATCCTGGCCACCGGGCTCAAGCTGATGGGCGGCTTGAAGAGCAATGTGCTGGGCCGCAGGCTCAGCCTCGGCCTGGCGGCGCTGGGCTTTGCCGCGATCGCGCTCTTGCGCCTGCCGCTGATCTGGGTGGTGCTGCTGGTCGGCGGCCTGGGCATGGCGCTGGCCTGGCAACGCGTGGGCGAAAAGGACTGATGGCATGACCACGCCGCCCGACCTGCTGGCGCTGTTCCTGCACTTCCTGAGCCTTTCGCTGCTCTCGATCGGCGGCGCCATCAGCACCGCGCCCGAGATGCACCGCTATCTGGTGGGCCAGCAGCATTGGCTGTCCGACACCGATTTCACCGGCTCGATCGCGCTGGCGCAGGCCGCCCCCGGGCCCAACATCCTGTTCGTCGCGGTGCTGGGCTGGAATGTGGCCGGCCCAGCCGGTGCCGCCGCGGCCATGGCCGGCATCATGCTGCCCTCCACCACCCTGGTGCTGGCGGCCACGCGCTGGGCGCGCGAGCACCAGCAAGCGCGCGGCATACGCGCCTTCACGCAAGGCATGGCGCCGCTGACGCTGGGGCTGATCGTGGCCACCGGCTGGCTGCTGGCTGCACCCTATGTGGCGGCGCCCGAACATCGGCTGGCCACGCTGATCCTGATGGCCATCACGCTAACGCTCACCCTGCGCACCAAGCTCGGCCTGGTGTGGATGGTGGCCGCGGGCGGGGTGGCGGGGGCGGCGGGGTGGGTTTAACTTCGAAAGAAGGAAGAACTTCGAAGGAACGAACGTCGAAGGAACGATTTGGAGGCCCACTGGGCCTTCAAATCATTCCTTCGTTCCGAATATTTTGTCGCCGGCGTCACCCAGCCCCGGGATGATGTAGCCATGCTCGTTGAGATGGCTGTCGATCGCGGCGGTCCAGCAGCGCACCTCGGGATGGGCCTCGTTCAGCGCCTTCACGCCCTCGGGCGCGGCCACCAGCACGAGGGCACGGATGTCCTTGCAACCGCGTGCCTTGAGCAGCTCGATGGTCGCGATCATCGAGCCGGCGGTGGCCAGCATGGGGTCGATGATGAGGGCGGTGCGTTCGTCCAGTTGGCCGACGAAGCGGTCGAAATAGTTGACCGGCTTGAGCGTCTCGTGGTCGCGCGCCAGGCCCACCACGCTGACCTTGGCATTGGGCATCATGTCCAGCACGCCATCCAGCATGCCCAGGCCGGCACGCAGGATGGGCACCACGGTGACCTTGCGGCCGGCGATCTGGTCGATCTCGGTCGGGCCGCTCCAGCAGTCTATGGTGGTCTTCTCGAGCGGGAAGTCGGCCGTGGCCTCGTAGGCCAGGAGGCGCGCCACCTCGCCGGTCAGTTCGCGGAACTTCTTGGTCGAGATGTCGGCCTCGCGCATCAGGCCGATCTTGTGCTTGACGAGGGGGTGGTGGACTTCGATGACGGCCATGATGGGTATGCCCTGTAATTTTGACTGGATGGTCAGAATTATCGTCGCTGGCGCAGCGCCTCGTAGAGGCAAACCCCTGCCGCTACCGAGACGTTGAGGCTTTCCACCGCACCCTGCATGGGGATGCGCACCAGTTCGTCGCAGGTCTTGGCGGTAAGCGCGCGCATGCCCTCGCCCTCCGCACCCAGAACCAGGGCCACCGGGCCCTTGAGGTCCAGCTCGTAGATGGACTTCTGGGCCTGGTCGGAGGTGCCGATCACCCAGATATTGCGCTCCTTCAGCTCGTTCAGCGTGCGCGCCAGGTTCGTGACCATCAGATAGGGCACGGTTTCGGCCGCACCGCTGGCCACCTTGGCCACGGTGGCGTTCAGCCCCACCGCATGGTCCTTGGGCGCCACCACCGCATGCGCGCCCGCACCATCGGCCACGCGCAGGCATGCGCCGAGATTGTGCGGGTCGGTCACGCCGTCCAGCACCAGCACCAGCGGGGCAGTTTCCGCAGCTTCCACCTGGTCCAGCACATCGTCCAGCGAGTGCAGCTGTTGCAGCGCGCTCGCGCGCGCCACCACGCCCTGGTGGCGGTGCGTGCCGCAGAGCTTGTGCAGGCGCTCGTCGTCGCTCTCCACCAGCTTCACGCCCGCCTCCTTGCAGCGTTCGACGAACTGGCGCATGCGCTGGTCGCGGCGCCCCTGGTCGATATGGATTTCGGAGATGGAAGCGGCGGCGGTCTTGAGCCGCACCGTGACGGCGTGGAAGCCGAAGAGAATGTTTTTGCTAGCGCTCATGCGCGCATCGTAGCGCGGCCCGGATCAGCGGCCCATCTCCTTCAAATAGGCGGCACGCGCGGCCAGGGCGGTGTCGGGGAAGTCCGAGAACAGGCCGTCGAGCCCCAGGCGATAGAACTGCAGGTACTCCTTCTGCGGATCGCCGCCGTAATCGAAGGCCAGGCGGCGCTTCTCGTTGCGAAAGGTGTAGGCATGCACGAACAGGCCGGCCTTGTGCGCGTCGGCGATCAGGCTGGTGGGCGCCTGCGTGTTGGCGTCGGCCCAGTTGGTCTTGCCGTCGCCGTTCTGGTCCTTCAGCGAGCCATCGGCGTTCAGCACGCCCTTGACCGGCACGATATAGGGCTTCCAGGGGCCGATGCCGTCCGCGTAAGTCTTGATCTCGGCCAGGCCTGCGGGCGTGACCATGTCGCTGAACAGGCGCTTGTCGCCGGCCTTGAACCAGTCGTAGGGGCGGTCGTAGGGCGCGGCATAGGTCAGCTTGCCGGTCTTGAGGTCCACGTCGTCGGCGTCGATGAGCTGGATCAGGCGCGTCTTCAGCCCCTTGCTCCTCAGGTACTTCAGGCTGCCGGGCTCGAAGCTCTGCACGAACACCGGCGCATCCTTGGCATTCCAGCCGGCGGCGTCCAGCGTCGCGATCAGCTTGTCTTCCAACGGCAGGCCGAGCTCGCGGTGGAAGCTGGGGTTCTTGGTCTCGGGATAGACCGCGATGCTGCGCCCCTTTTCGCGGCTCTTGGCCTTCACCAGGTCGATCAGCTCCTGAAAACTGATGAGCTTGAATTTGCCGTTGTTGCCCTGCGGGCGCTCGGCGTCGGTGATCAGGCCGCCCAAGGTCTTGATCTCGGCGAGCGTGAAGTCGCTGGCGAACCAGCCCTCCTGCAGCTCGCCGTCCACCGCCATGGTTCTCTTGCGTGCGGCGAACTCGGGATGGCTGGCCACATCGGTGCTGTAGGCCAGGTTGGGGTCATGTCTTGCGATCAGCACGCCGTCCTTGGTGGAGACCAGGTCGGGCTCCACCACATCGGCGCCCTGCTCGATCGCCAGCGCATAGGCCTCCAGCGTCTCTTCGGGCAGATAGCCCGAGGCGCCGCGGTGGCCCACCACCAGCGGCTGCTGACCATCCAGGGTAGGCAGGGGATCCCGGTCGTCACCGCCTCCACAGGCGCTCAGGAACAGGCTCACGGCCATGGCCGTGGCGGCACGCTGCATCGAATTCATCGTTTTCACCTCCGTTGAACAAGCGGCCCATTGTTCAAACGCGAGGTGACAGGCTAATGAAGGCGCTGATTCAACCAGAGCAGGCCCAACAGCACCGGCTGGTGCAGCATGTAGTAGCTCAGCGACCAGCCGCCCAGCCAGGCCAGGGGCCGCAGCGGCGCCGCGATACCACCCTGCAGCCAGCGCTGCCGTGACAGCAGTTCGCGCCCCAGCACAAAGCCCAGCACCATCACGCCCAGCCATGGCAGCACGGGCACATAGTCCTCGGTCACCGGCTTGTGCGTGACGAGGCCCATCCAGTTGGTCCAGCGGCTGTCGAAAAAGGCGTGCTGCCAGAGCTGAGGGGCCAGCAGCGCGCCGGCGGCCAGGACCAGCCATGCGGGGTTTGGCAGTCTGGGCCCGGCCCAACGCAGCAGCAGCAGCATCACCGCCATGCCATGCAGCACACCGAAGCTGATATAGCTGCGCGGGAACATCCACCAGGAGCCGATGGACACCAGCAAGGCGCAGCCCGCCACCTGCGCCCAACGCCTCCAGAAGCGCGTCCAGCGCTGGCCCTGCGCCAGCGCCACCGCCTGGCCCAGGCCGGCGCAGAGCAGGAACAGGCTGACGATGGCCGTGCGCTGCCAGGTCCAGAAGGGGTCGCGGTAGAAATCCTGCCGTATCAGTCCGGCATGGTTGAGGTCAAAGCCGAAGTGGAACAGCGTCATCCACAGCATCGCCAGGCCACGCAAGGCGTCCAACCTGGGCATGCGAGCGTTCGATGATGAACCGGTCAAAATAGGCGCCATGCAAAACAGTCTAGCCGCCCGGCAACACAAGACCTGACCCCATGCGACGTTTGCCCACCCTCGTCCTGCTCTGCGCCGCGCTGCTGGCCGCAATACCGGCCCTGGCCCAGCGCCCGGTGCAGCCGCGCGGCGCGCTCGACGCCGCCGAGCTCAACAACATCGGCGTGTTCAAGAAGACCTCGCCCTCGGTGGTGCACATCACCACCCTGGACGTGCAACGCGACTTCTTCTCGCTCGACGTGCAGCAAGTGCCGCGCGGCACCGGCACCGGTTTCATCTGGGACGAGCGCGGCCACATCGTCACCAACTACCACGTCATCCAGGGCGGCGACGCGGCGCGTGTGACGCTGGCCGACCAGAGCAGCTACAGCGCCCGCCTGGTGGGCGTCTTTGCCGACCGCGACCTGGCGGTGCTGCGCATCGACGCGCCGCGCGACAAGCTGGTGCCCATTGCCATCGGCAGCAGCCGCGAGCTGCAGGTGGGCCAGGGCGTGTACGCGATCGGCAACCCCTTCGGCCTGGACCAGACGCTGACGCGCGGCATCGTCTCGGCGCTGAACCGCGAGATCGAATCGGTAAACCGGCGCGCCATCCGCGGCGTGATCCAGACCGACGCCGCCATCAACCCTGGCAACTCGGGCGGCCCCCTGCTGGATTCGGCCGGGCGCCTGATCGGCGTGAACACCCAGATCTACAGCCCCAGCGGCGCCAGCGCGGGCATCGGTTTCGCCATTCCCGTGGACGAGGTCAACCGCGTCGTGCCCAGGCTCATCAAGGACGGACGCTATATCCGCCCTGCCATCGGCGTGAGCTCGGGCTCGGCCCAACTGCACCAGGCGCTGCGCCTGCCCAAGGGTGTGGCCATCGTTGGCGTCAGCGCGCGCAGCCCCGCCGCCGAGGCCGGCCTGCAGCCCTTCATGCGGGCGCGCGACGGCCGCATCGTGCATGGCGACGTCATCACCGCGATCAACGACGAGGCGATCGCCGATCTCGACGACATGCTGGCCCTGCTGGAGCGCCGCCAGGTTGGCGAACGCGTCACGCTCACGCTCTGGAACAAGGGCCAGACGCGCAAGCAGGCACTGGTGTTGGCGGCTTCCGACTAGGGCGTGGGGCAGCTGTGATACCGTGGCCCAGCCCGTCGCCAAGCCCACAGCATGCCCCTAGTCCGCAACGCTCAAACCGGGACCGCCAGCGCCGCAGCGGCTTGGTCCTGGCTCTACTGGTACTGGCCGGCACTTTTGAGCGTGCTGGTGGGCGGCCTGATCGTGGCCGGATTGCTGCATCAGCATCTGCGGACCGACCAGGCCGCGCTGCGCCGCCAGCTTGAAGAACAGCTGACCCTGCTGCGTGCACGCCTGGAGGCCACCGCACAAAGCACCTTCAGCCCCACTCTGGGCTTGGAGGCGATGATCCAGCTCGATGGCGACATCTCGGAGGAACGCTTCGAGCGCCTCACCAGACGTGCCGTCAAGCTTGTGCCCCAGCTTCGCAGTGTGGTGGCTGCGCCCGACGATGTGGCCCGTTATGTCTATCCGCGCGCCGGCAACGAGCGCGTGCTTGGCCTGGTGTATCGCAGCATCCCGGCGCAATGGGCGCAGGTACAAGCTGCGCGTACGCAGCGCGGGCCGCTGATCGTCGCCCCGGTGGCGCTGGTACAGGGAGGCACCGGCATCATCCAGCGCACGCCAGTATTCCTGCGCGATGCGGCGGCACCGGACGGTCAGCGCTACTGGGGCGTGGTGTCGGTGGTGGCGGACCTGGAGCGCTTCATGCAGGCCGCCGGCCTGGACCGGCCGGGTGAGCTGGCGCTCGAAATCATCGACGAACGTGAGGGTACGCAGTCCGCCCGTCATGTCTGGGGCCAGACTGGACTGACTCAGGCCGGGCCGGCCAGGCAGGTCGCGCAGTTGCCGGGTGGCAGTTGGACCATGCTGGCACTGCCCCAGGGTGGCTGGGCAAACAGCCTGGCCTGGCAGTCGGCCGATGTGTTGGCCAGCCTGATAGGGGCCGGCCTCGTCACCGCCCTGCTCGCATTGCTGGGCCAGCAGCGCCAAGCATTGAGCCAACGCAACGCGGCGCTGGCGCATGAAATCGAGCTGGGACGTCTGGCCAGCCTGCAGTTGCAGGAATCGCAGGAACGCTTCCGCAGCCTGGCCGCGCTGGCCAGCGACTGGGTCTGGGAGCAGGACGCCGAGCTGCGCTTCACCTATATCTCGCGCTCCGCCGAGGAAGCCTCCAATGTGCACAGCGACAGCGTGCTGGGCAAGCGGCGCTGGGAGTCACCGTCGCTTGCGCCCGGCATCGACTGGGAGGAACACCAGGCCCAGCTGGCCCGGCACGAAGCCTTCCGCGACCTGGAATATGCCCAGTACACCGAAGCAGGTTCGCTGCGCTATGTGAGTGTGTCCGGCACGCCCATCTTTGACGCCAACGGCATGTTCCGGGGCTATCGCGGTACCGGTCGCAATATCACGCAGGCCAAGCAGGTGGAGGCGGCGCTGCGGCAGTCGCAAGCCGCCCTGCTGCAGGCGCGCGATCGCCTGCAGGCCGTGCTCGACGCCGCCATCGAGGTGGCCATCATCGCCACCGATCTGCAGGGCCGCATGATTGTGTTCAACCGCGGCGCCGAGCGCATGCTCGATTACCGCGAGGAAGACGTGCTGGGCAAGAGCCCGGCCATGCTGCACCTGGCGGCCGAGGTCGAGGCGCGCGGCCAGGTGCTCAGTGCCGAGCTGGGTCGAACCATCCAGGGCTTCGAGACCTTTGTGGCGCTGGCACAGCGCGACGGCATAGAGACGCGCGAATGGACCTATCTGCGCCGCGATGGTCGGGCCCTGGCGGTTTCCCTGAGCGTCACCCATGTGCGCGACCGCAACGGCAATCCGCTCGGCTATCTGGGCGTGGCGCGCGATATCAGCGCGCAGCGCCAGGCCGAGCGGCAATCGAACGAGCTGCATGCCGAGCTGGAACAGCGTGTCAGCAAACGCACCGCCGAGCTGAGCGAGGCCTTGGCTCAGCTGCACCGCGCCCAGGACGAGCTGCTGCGCTCGGAAAAACTCGCCGCCCTGGGCTCACTGGTGGCGGGCGTGGCGCATGAGCTCAACACCCCGCTGGGCAACTGCCTCACCACCGCCTCGACGCTGGACGAGCGCACGCGCGAAACCCAGCAGGCTTTCGCGCAAGGCCAGATGCGCCGCTCCAGCCTGGAGTCCTATCTGAACGATGCTGGCGCCGCCACCGCGATCCTGCTGCGCGGCCTGGGCACGGCCAATGAGCTGGTGACGCACTTCAAGCAACTCTCGGTGGACCAGACCAGCGTGCAGCGGCGCAGCTACCGTCTGGATGCGGTGGTGGGCGATGTGCTGAGCCTGATGCGCGCGCGCTGGAAGACCACGCCCTACCGCATCCGCACCGACATCGCGCTGGACGCCGAGCTGGACGGCTACCCCGGCCCGCTCAGCCAGGTACTCAGCAATCTGCTGCTGAACGCCCTGCTGCACGCATTCGAGGGGCGCGACAGCGGCGAGCTGACAATCAGCGCGCGTGCCCTGGACGAGCAGCAATTCGAGCTGGTGGTGGCCGACGATGGCGTGGGCATGACAGACGAGGTGCGGCGCCGTGCCTTCGACCCCTTCTTCACCACCAAGATGGGGCGCGGCGGCACGGGCCTCGGCCTCAACATCGTCTACAACATCATCACCGACATCCTGGGCGGCCACGTCGAGCTGCACAGCGAGCCCGGCCGCGGCAGCCGCTTCGTGTTCCGGCTGCCGCGCGTCGCGCCCGAGCTCAAGGTGCATTGAGCCGGGGGGGCGCGAACAGCGCCGCGATCAGCCCAGCGCCTTGCGCGCGTTCGCGAACATGCGCGCCCAGGGGCTCGCCGCGCTCTTGTCGCCGCTGGTCCAGCTGAGCTGGATATTGCGCTGCACGCGTTCGGGATGCGGCATCAACACGGTGAAGCGACCGTCGGCCGTGGTTACCGAGGTCAGGCCCTCGGGGCTGCCGTTCGGGTTGAGCGGATAGACCTCGGTGGGCCGGCCATGGTGGTCCACGTAGCGCATCGCGCGCGCCACCTTGCTCGCATCGCCGCGCTGCGAGAAATCGGCATAACCCTCGCCATGCGCGACCGCGATCGGCATCCGGCTGCCGGCCATGCCCTGGAAGAACAGGCTGGGGCTGTCCAGCACTTCCACCATCGCCAGCCGGGCCTCGAACTGCTCGCTCTTGTTGCGCGTGAACTTGGGCCAGTACTGGGCGCCGGGGATGATGGGCGAGAGCGCGGCCATCATCTGGCAGCCATTGCACACGCCCAGCGCGAAGCTGTCGCTGCGCGCGAAGAAGGCCTGGAACTGCTCGGCCAGCACCGGGTTGAACATCACCGAACGCGCCCAACCCTCGCCGGCACCCAGGGTGTCGCCATAGCTGAAGCCGCCGCAGGCGATGAAGCCCTTGTAGCGCTCCAGCGTGGTGGCGCCGGACTGCAGATCGCTCATATGCACGTCGTAGGTGTCGAAGCCGGCCTGGGCCAGGGCATGGGACATCTCCACATGCGAGTTGACGCCCTGCTCGCGCAGGATCGCGATCTTCGGGCGCGCACCCGTGGCGATGAAGGGCGCGGCGACGTCTTCCCTGGGGTCGAAACTCAGGTGCACATGACGGCCGGGGTCGTCGGCCTGGCCGGCCAGGGCATGCTCGGAATCGGCGCAGGCCGGGTTGTCGCGCAGCTGGGCGATGCGCCAGCTGACCTGGTCCCATTCCTTGTGCAGCGTTTCCAGCGCCGCGCCATAGACCTTCTTGCCGTCGCGCCAGACTTCCATCTGGCCGCCCGCGTTGGGCTTGCCCACCACATGGCTGTGCTTGGACAGGCCATGCCGGCGCAAGACCTGCATCACCGCATCGCGCTCGGCGGTGGGCACCTGCAGCAGCGCGCCCAGCTCCTCGTTGAACAGCGCCTTGAGCGTCAGCTCCTCGCGGCGCGCGCTCACCTGGCTGGCCCAGTTCTTGGAGTCGCCCACATCGGCGCGGCTGTCGGAGACGCCATCACCCTCGGTGACCAGCATGTCCACGTTCAGGCTCACGCCGCTGTGCCCGGCAAAGGCCATTTCGCAGGCCGTGGCCCAGAGGCCGCCGTCGCCGCGGTCGTGATAGGCCAGCAGCTGGCCGCTGGCGCGCAACTCGTTCACCGCGGCCACCAGGCTCTTGAGCAGTTCGGCATCGTCCAGATCGGGCACCGCGCCACCGAACTGGCTCAGGGTCTGGGCCAGGATGGAGCCGCCCATGCGCTGCCGGCCCTGGCCCAGGTCGACCAGGATCAGCGAGCTGTCACCAACAACATGACCCGCCTGCAGCTCGGGCGTGAGCGTACCCCGCACATCGGCCAGCGTGGCAAAGGCGGTGATGACCAGCGACACCGGCGCGGTGACCTGCTTGGTCTCGCCGCCATCGTTCCAGCGCGTGCGCATCGACAGCGAATCCTTGCCCACCGGGATCGAGATGCCCAGCGCCGGGCACAGCTCCATGCCCACCGCCTTGACGGTGTCGAACAGCGCGGCGTCCTCGCCGGGCTCGCCGCAGGCCGCCATCCAGTTGGCGCTGAGCTTGACGCGCGCCAGCTCAATGGGGGCGGCGAGCAGATTGGTGATGGCCTCGGCCACCGCCATGCGGCCCGATGCCGGGCCGTTCACCGCCGCCAGCGGGCTGCGCTCGCCCATGCTCATGGCCTCGCCGCGGAAGCCCTTGAAGTCGGCCAGGGTGACGGCGCAATCGGCCACCGGCACCTGCCAGGGGCCGACGAACTGGTCGCGGTGGTTCAGGCCACCGACGGTGCGGTCGCCGATCGAGATCAGGAAGCGCTTGGAGGCCACGGTCGGGTGGCGCAGCACCTCCACCGCGGCGGTCGCCAGGCTGGCAGCGCTCAGGTCCAGCGTGCCGGCGTCGCGCGCCACGCGCTGCACATCGCGGTGCATCTTGGGCGGCTTGCCCAGCAGCGTGGCCATGGGCATGTCGATGGCACGCTCACCCGCCGGGCCATCCTCCAGCACCAGCTCGCGCTGCTCGGTGGTCACGCCCACCACCGCAAACGGGCAGCGCTCGCGCTCGCACATGGCGCGGAAGGTCTCCAGGCTGCCGGGCGCGATCGCGAGCACATAGCGCTCCTGGCTCTCGTTGCACCAGATCTCCTTGGGGGCAAGACCCGACTCCTCGAGCGGCACCTGGCGCAGATCGAAGATGGCACCGCGGCCAGCGTCGTTCACGAGCTCGGGAAAGGCATTCGAGATGCCGCCGGCGCCGACGTCATGGATGGCGAGGATGGGGTTGTCTTGCCCTAAGCCCCAGCAATGGTTGATGACCTCCTGCACGCGGCGCTCGATCTCGGGATTGCCACGCTGCACCGAATCGAAGTCCAGGTCGGCGGTGTTGGTGCCGGCCGCCATCGAGCTGGCGGCGCTGCCGCCCATGCCGATACGCATGCCCGGGCCGCCCAGCTGCACCAGCAGGCTGCCGGCGGGGAATTCGATCTTCTTGGTGAGGTCGGAGCGGATCGCACCGATGCCCCCGGCGATCATGATGGGCTTGTGGTAGCCGCGCGTGATGCCGTCCACCTCCTGCTCATAGGCACGGAAATAGCCGCCCAGATTGGGCCGGCCGAACTCGTTGTTGAAGGCGGCGCCGCCGATCGGCCCCTCGATCATGATCTGCAGCGGGCTGGCGATGTGCTCGGGCTTGCCGATGTCCTGCCGCTCCCAGCGCTCGCTGAGGCCGGGCAGGCGCAGATTGGAAACGGTGAAGCCGGTCAGGCCGGCCTTGGGCTTGGCACCGCGGCCGGTGGCCCCTTCGTCGCGGATTTCGCCACCGGCGCCGGTGGAGGCACCCGGGAAGGGCGAGATCGCGGTCGGGTGGTTGTGGGTCTCCACCTTCATCAGCACATGCGAGGTCTCGGCCCGGCCCTCGTAGCGCGGCGCCTTGTCGAAGCCCGCCGGCATCCAGCGCTCGATCTCATGGCCTTCCATCACCGCGGCATTGTCCGAGTAGGCGATCACCGTGTGCTGCGGGTGCAACTTCTCGGTGTTGCGGATCATGCCAAACAGGGACAGGTCTTGCTCCTCGCCGTCCACCGTGAACTTGGCGTTGAAGATCTTGTGGCGGCAATGCTCGCTATTGGCCTGCGCGAACATCATCAGCTCGACATCGCTGGGGTTGCGCTTGAGGCCCTGGAAGGCCGTCACCAGATAGTCGATCTCGTCATCCGACAGCGCCAGGCCGAAGGTCTTGTTGGCGGCCTCCAGGGCCGGGCGGCCCTGCCCCAGCACGTCCACATGTTCGAGCGGCTGGGCCTCCTTCTCGTCGAACAGATGGGCGGCATCCGCGCGAGCGAACAGCACGCTCTCGGTCATGCGGTCGTGCAGCAGCGCGGCGCAGGCCAGGCGTTCGGCCTCGGACAGGGTCTTCACGCCGCCCAGCAAGCCGGACTTGAGCGTGATGCGGTATTCGGTGACGCGCTCGACGCGGTGGATTTGTTCCAGCCCGCAGTTGTGTGCGATGTCGGTGGCCTTGGAGGCCCAGGGGCTCACCGTACCCAGGCGCGGTGCCACCACGATCAAGTCGCCGTCCTGGGCACCCTGGTAGGCGTCGCCATAGTCCAGCAGCGCCGCCAGCTTGGCCCTAACCTCATCCGCCAGGGCCTCGTCGCTCCAGACCCAGTGCACATGACGCGCAGCAACGGCGCTGATGCGCTCGTTGACGGCTTGCAGCCGCGGCAACAAGGCATTGGCACGGAAGGAGGAAAGAGCGTTACCGCCCTCGAAGTGAAGCAGGAAGTGCTTGGGCTTGGAGGATGTGGAGGCCATGGGGTCCCGGGATGCGCGCATGCGGCGCTGGAGGTTGCGGTCTCAAGCCTGGTGGGCCTGGCCGTTGAAGCCCGGGATTTTAGCTAGGGTCTGTACCGATACGAGCGAGGCCGTAAAGTTTCACAGCTTGGTGAAATCTTTGCCCGCCATTCACACTGTCCTTTGCCCGTCTCGCGATACTTTGCCTATGAACGATCCGCGCCAAATCTGGGACCAGCGCTACGGCCTCGGCCAGGCCAGTCTGGCCGACAACTGGCTGGAGCATTGGGGTGCCGCCTGGCTCGCCCATGCCCATGGCCAGGGCTATCAGGCGCTGGACATCGGCTGCGGCATGGGCCATGAGAGCGCCGCCCTGCTGGCCCTGGGTTGGCAGGTTACCGCCACCGAGATCTCGGCCACCGCACTGGCGGCCGCACAGGAACGCAATCCGGCGGCGCGCCATCTGCTCGCCGATGTGCGTGCCATGCCGGCGATCGCCAGCGCCAGCATCGATCTGGCGGTGGCCCATCTCTCGCTGCATTACTTCGACGAAGCCGGCAGCCTGCAGGCCTTCGCCGAGATCGCACGGGTGCTCAAGCCCGGCGGCCTGCTGCTGGGCAGCGTCAACGCCGAGGACGACGTCAACTACGGCGCACCGGCCGACGCCAGCGGCTGGGAGCCGGTGCTGGTGGACGGCATGCCCAAGCAGTTCTTCACCTCGCCCAAGCTCTTGTGCTGCCTGCGCCAGCACTACGAATTGCTGGAGCTGCGCAAGTCCATCAGCCTGCGCTACGGCGCGCCCAAGTCGGTGTGGGACTTCGCGGCGCGTCGCCTGCCGAACTGAGGCTCAGCGCCCAGCCTTCATCTGGTCGACGATGTGCTCGGCGCGCTCGACCAGCGCGGCGCTGTCTATGGTGGTGAGCGCCCTGCCCTTGAGCACCTGGCGGCCGCCAACCCAGACGTCGGACACATGCTCGCGGCCGGCCACATAGACCAGCTGCGCATCGGCGTGGTAGACCGGCCGGCATTCCAGCGCGTCCAGCGATACCGCCACCACATCGGCCAGCTTGCCCACTTCCAGCGAGCCCAGATCGGCCTCGCGGCCCATCGCCTTGGCGGCACGAATGGTGGCCATTTCCAGCGCGGTGCGCGCCGAGACGGTGAGCGGATCGCCGCTCACGCCCTTGGCCAAGAGGGCCGCGGCACGGATCTCGGCAAACATGTCCTGGCGGTTGTTGGAGGCGGCACCGTCGGTACCCAGGATGGTGTTGATGCCGGCGGCCTCCAGTGCCTTGAGCGGCGCCACGCCCGAGGCCAGCTTGAGGTTGGAACTGGGGTTGTGCACCAGATGCACTTTTTGCGCCGCCAGCATCGCGATCTCGGCCTCGCTGAGGTGCACCATGTGCACGGCCATCATGCGCTCGTTCAGCACGCCCAGCTTGTTCAGGCGCTCCAGCGGCCGCATACCGTATTGCTTCAGGCTGCCGTCTACTTCTTCCTGCGTTTCATGGATATGGCAGTGCATCTGAATGTCCAGACGCTCGGCCAGTTCGCGCAGCTTGATAAAGGTTTCGTCCGACACCGTGTAGGGCGCATGCGGCGCGCTGGTCCAGTCGAGCAGGCGCTCGCCCTTGTACTGCTCGTAGGCGGCCACGCCACGGTCGATGTACTCCTGGGCATTGGCGGCATAGCCGGTGGGGAAGTCGATCACATTGATAGACACGCCGGCGCGTATGCCCGCGTCCACCGCGGCACGGGCCATCGCGGTGGGGAAGAAATACATGTCGTTCAGATAGGTCACGCCACCGCGCAGCGCCTCGGCGGCGGAGAGCAGCGAGCCCTGGTAGGTCCAGTCCTCGCTGACCCACTTCTTCTCCAGCGGCCAGATATGGTTGTTGAGCCAGTCCATCAGGGCCAGGTCGTCGGCCACGCCGCGCAGCAGCGACATGGCCGAATGGGTGTGGCCATTGATCAGGCCCGGGATCAGCACATGCTGGCCCAGCTCGACGCGCTCGGCATCGGCATAGCGCGCCTCGGCCTCGCCCCAAGGCAGCACGGCAGCGATGCGCTCGCCGTCCATCACCACCGCATGCTGCTCGAGCACGGCGCCGCCAGGGGTCATGGGAAGGACCCAGCGGGCCTTGAGGATGGTTTGCTGCTTGCTCATGATGGGGTCGCTCAGTCGAAAAGACGGGTGAATTCTGACAGCACGCGGGCCGCGTCCACGCGCACGCAGACCTGCTGCGCGGGGCTATGGGCCCAGGGTGAGTCGGGGGCGGCCAGGCCCTGGTGATCCTGGATGGTCTGGCCACGCGCGATGCCGTCCAGCACCACGCGCACCGGTCCGGCGCGCAGGCCGAAGGCCTCGGGTACGGCTACAAAGATGGCCGCGCTGGCATCGTGCGAGTAGATGCCACCGATGCCGTCGCGCTCGTGATAGAAATCCTGGTAATGGCGCGTCGCCGCCCAGAGGAAGTCGCCCACCCGGCCAGCGCGCCCCTTCAGGGCGGCCAGATCGGCGTGCTTCATCACCACTTCCTGGGTCACGTCGAGGCCGACGATCACCACCGGCCAGGGCGCCGCAAACACCTCATCGGCCGCCTCGGGGTCGTTGATGATGTTGGCCTCGGCCACCGGGCCGACGTTGCCGCCATGGCCATGGGTGCCGAAGGCGCCGCCCATCACCACCACCTGCCGCACCTTGGCGGCGATGCCGGGGTCGTTGCGCAGCGCCAGCGCCAGGTTGGTGAGCGGGCCCACGGCCACCAGGGTGATCTGGCCCGGCTCGGCATTGACCATGGCGCAGATCAGCTCATGCGCCGGCCGGCCATCGACCGCGCGCCGCGGCGCGGGCAGCAGCGCGCCCATGCCACCCAGGCCGTCCTCGCCATGCACATGGGCCGGGAAGGCCTGCTCCTGGCGTGGCCGCAGGGGTCCGGCGGCGCCGGCCGCCACCGGCAGCTCGAGCTCATACAGCGCCGCCAGCGCCAGCGCGTTACGCGTGGTGGTGGCAAGGTCGGCATTGCCGAACACGGTGGTGATGGCGCGCAGCCGAATGGCGGGATGGCGCGCCAGTACATAGAGCGCCATGGCGTCGTCGATACCGGGATCGGTGTCGAAGATGACGGATTGGGGAACTGCTTGCATGGCTGAATACTCTTAGGAGCGCGGCTGCAGCTCGGCAGCGAGTTCGGCACGCCGCGGCATGGCCGTCTGCACGCCGGCGCGGCTCACCGCCAGCGCGGCAGCCGCCTGGCCCAGGCGCACCGCGTCCGCGGGTGCCCAGCCTTCGGCCAGGCCGGTGGCCAGGCCACCGACAAAGGTATCACCGGCACCCACCGTGTCCACCGCGGTGACGCGCTGCGCCGGCAGATGCTCGGCAGCCTGGGCATTGCAGATCAACACGCCCTGGGCTCCGAGGGTGACGAGCACCCGCTGCGGGCCGTGCGACAGCAGCAACTGCGCCGCCGCCTTGATTTCGTCCATGCTGCCGCAAGGCAGGCCCGTCATCTGGCCGGCCTCGGTCTCATTCAGCACCAGCCACTGCGTCTGGGCCAGCAGCTCGGCGCTCACCGGCAGGGCCGGCGCGGCGTTCAATATGGTCGTCACCCCAGCCGCGCGCGCCAGCGCGAAGGCATGCGCAATCGCCGGCTGCGGCACTTCCAGCTGGGCCACCACCACGCGCGCGCCCTGCAGCACCGCCTTGGCCCGCTCGACGTCGGCCACGCACAGCTGCGCATTGCTGCCCGGCACATAGACGATGGAGTTCTCGCCGCCCTGGCTGGCCACCATGATGACGGCAATGCCCGGCAGCGCCGCGGCATCGGTGACCACCGCCGCGGTGTGCACGCCTTCGGCGGCAAGCGCCGCCAGCAGCTCGGCGCCATGCTGGCGCGTGCCGACGCGCGACACAAAAGCCACCTCGGCACCCAAGCGCGCCGCGGCCACCGCCTGGTTGGCGCCCTTGCCGCCCGGGGCCATCACAAAGGCCTCCCCGACCAGGGTCTCGCCGGGCGCGGGCAGGCGCGGCGAATGCGAGACCATGTCCATATTGATGCTGCCCACCACCACAACGCTGGCGGGCTGGCTGCTTGCTGTTGCAGTCATGAGAAAGAGTTCCTTGGCAATCAGGCGAGCGCGGCGCTGCTTTCGCGCACCACCAGGCGCGGCGTTAGCAACACATCCTTGAGCGGTGCACCAGGGTTGTCGATGCGGTCCAGCAGCACACGCGCGGCCTCGCGGCCCAGCTCCTTGATGGAGCAGCCCACGGTGCTGAGCGAAGGGTAGACAAAGCTGCTCAGCTCGATGTCGTCGAAGCCCACGATGGAAAGTTGCCCAGGCACCTTGCGCCCCAGCTCGGCCGCGGCGCGCAGGCCGCCCATGGCCATCATGTCGTTGCCGGCGAACAAGGCGGTGATCTCGGGATGCTTGCGCAGCAGCGCGCGCACCGCATCAAAGCCGCCGGCGCTGGAGAAGTCGCTCTCCACCAGCCAGCCATCTTGCGGCGTGATGCCACGCTCGCGCAGCGCCTGGCGCCAGCCCTCGACACGCTCAATCGACACCTCGAACTCGGCCGGGCCGCTGATGCAGCCGATGTGCCTATGCCCCAGCTCCAGCAAATGCGCCACCGCCGCATGCGCGCCGGCCTGGTTATGCACGCTGACGCGGTCGGCGCGTGCGCCGGGCACCAGGCGGTCCACCGTCACCGCCGGCACGCTGGCCAGCTTGAAGATCTTCGCCAAGGAGGCGGCATCACCCGCCGAGGCCAGCAGCAGGCCGTCGATGCGCTTTTCCAGCAGCGTGCGCATGTATTGCTGCTGGCGCTTGGGGTCGTTGTCGGAGTTGCACAGAAACACCGAGTAACCCGCCAGGCGGCAGCATTCCTCGACGCCGCAGACCAGCTCGGCAAAAAAGGGGTTCTGCACATTCGGCACCAGCACGCCGATGATCTTGGTCTCGCTCTTGCGTAGCGAGCGCGCCACCGCGCTGGGCAGGTAACCGATTTCCTCCACCGCGGCCAGCACGCGCCGGCGCGCATCGGCACTCACCGGGCGGGTGTCGTTGAGGACATGCGATACCGTCGTAAAGGACACCCCGGCCAGGGCGGCTACGTCTTTGATCGTGCTCACGGGTGCTCTTGCTCGCTAGGAGGGTCAGATTGGCAAACGTTTGCCAGCCTGCGTAGCATAGCCCAAAAAGCCTGATCTACATCAGGCCTGCAAGCCACCCACAGCGGGGACAAAAAAGCCCCCGGAGCCAAGCTGCGGGGGCTTTTGCGATCCGCAGGCACAAGGCCTGCCGGCGATCATCAACGTTCGGCGATGGGCTTGACGTTGCGCGAGGTGGCACCGACAAAGAGCTGGCGCGGGCGGCCGATCTTGTACTCGGGGTCGCCGATCATCTCGTTGAGCTGGGCGATCCAGCCGACCGTGCGGGCCAGCGCGAAGATCGCCGTGAACAGCGGCACCGGGATGCCGATGGCGCGCTGCACGATGCCCGAGTAGAAGTCCACGTTCGGGTAGAGCTTGCGGGCGACGAAGTATTCGTCTTCCAGCGCAATCTTTTCCAGCTCCATGGCGAGCTTGAACATCGGGTCGTTGTGCAGGCCCAGCTCGTTCAGCACCTCGTGGCAGGTCTCGCGCATCAGCTTGGCACGCGGGTCGTAGTTCTTGTAGACACGGTGACCGAAGCCCATCAACTTGACGTTGCTGTTCTTGTCCTTCACCTGCTTGATGAACTCGCCGATCTTGGCCACGCCACCCTGCTTCTGGATGTCGCCCAGCATGTTCAGCGCCGCCTCATTGGCGCCACCGTGGGCCGGGCCCCACAGGCAGGCCACGCCGGCTGCGATGGCCGCAAAGGGATTGGTGCCCGAGGAACCGCACAGACGCACCGTCGAGGTGGAGGCGTTCTGCTCGTGGTCGGCATGCAGGGTGAAGATGCGGTCCATGGCGCGCACCAGCACGTCATTGGGCTTGTAGTCCTCGCAGGGCGTGGCAAACATCATGCGCATGAAGTTGCCGGCGTAGCTGAGGTCGTTCTTCGGATAGATATAGGGCTGGCCGACCGTGTACTTGTAGGCCATCGCCACCATCGTCGGCATCTTGGCGATCAGGCGGATCGCCGCGATCTCGCGATGCTCTGGGTTATTGATGTCGGTACTGTCGTGATAGAAGGACGACATCGCACCCACCAGGCCGGTCATCACGGCCATGGGGTGGGCGTCGCGACGGAAGCCGCGCAGGAAGAACTGCATCTGCTCGTTGACCATGGTGTGGTTGGTCACGCGCGAGACGAAGTCGGCCTTCTGCGTTTCGTTGGGCAGCTCTCCGTACAACAGCAGATAGCAGGTCTCGAGGTAGTCGCAGTTCACCGCCAGCTGCTCGATCGGGTAGCCGCGGTACAGCAGCTCGCCCTTGTCGCCATCGATATAGGTGATGGTCGAGTTGCAGGAGGCGGTGGAGAGGAAGCCCGGGTCGTAGGTGAACTTGCCCGTCTGCGCGTAGAGCTTGCGGATGTCGATCACATCCGGGCCTACCGAGCCCTTGTAAATGGGCAGGTCCATTTGCGGGCTGCCGTCCGAGAACGACAGGGTGGCTTTGACGTCAGACGGGGTCATAAGTCTTTCCTTGTGACAGCTTTTCGAAAGAATTTCTTCACTACTTGGGAACGCGCAGCAGCTTGAGCACCGCCTGCACCTCGGGGCGGTCCAACTCGCCCTCGGGTTCCTTGCGCGCCAGGAACAGATCCATCAGATCGTTGTCGGCCAGGTCCATCAGCAGCGTCAGGCCCAGGGCCTGGGACTCCGTGAGGGTGGCCTCGTGGCGCGCGAAGAAGCGCTCGATGAAGAGGTCATTCTCAAGCAAACCGCGGCGGCAGCGCCATTTGAGTTTGGAGAGAGCTCTCTCGTCGATGAGGGCTTCGGTGCTGGTGCTCATGCTGTGCAGACGACGCTCGCGCTCAAACGGCGCGACGCACCATCAGTTCCTTGATCTTGCCGATGGCCTTGGTGGGATTCAGACCCTTGGGGCAGACGTCCACGCAGTTCATGATGGTGTGGCAGCGGAACAGCCGGTACGGATCTTCCAGATTGTCCAGACGCTCGGCGGTGGCTTCGTCGCGGCTGTCGGCGATGAAGCGGTAGGCCTGCAGCAGGCCGGCCGGGCCCACGAACTTGTCGGGGTTCCACCAGAAGCTGGGGCAGCTGGTCGAGCAGCTGGCGCACAGGATGCATTCGTACAGACCGTCAAGCTCTTCGCGCTCCACCGGCGACTGCAGACGCTCCTTCTCCGGCGGAATGTTGTCATTCACCAGATAGGGCTTGATCGAGTTGTACTGCTTGAAGAACTGCGTCATGTCGACGATCAGGTCGCGCACCACCGGCAGGCCCGGCAGCGGTTTCAGCACGATGGTGGCCGGCAGCGACAGCATATTGGTCAGGCAGGCCAGACCGTTCTTGCCGTTGATGTTCATCGCGTCGGAGCCGCACACGCCTTCGCGGCAGGAGCGGCGGAAGGACAGCGTGGGGTCCACGGCCTTCAGCTTGATGAGGGCGTCCAGCAGCATGCGCTCATGCCCATCGAGCTCGATCTCGATGGTCTGCATATAGGGCTTGGCGTCCTTGTCCGGGTCGTAGCGGTAGATCTGGAAGGTGCGTTTCATGGCTCTAATCCTTTAGAAGGTGCGGACCTTGGGCGGCACCGATTCCACCGTCAGCGGTTGCAGGTTCACGGGCTTGTAGTCCAGGCGGTTGGCCTCGGAATACCACAGCGTGTGCTTCATCCAGTTCTCGTCGTCGCGGTTCGGGAAGTCGTTGTGGGCATGGGCGCCACGGGACTCCGGACGGGCGGCCGCCGAGATCATGGTGGCCTTGGCCGCCTCGATCAGGTTGTCGACCTCCAGGGCCTCGACCCGCGCGGTGTTGAACACCTTGCTCTTGTCCTTCAGGCCGATGGACTTGACGCGCTCGGCCACTTCCAGAATCTTGCCCACGCCCTCGTTCATCACCGCCTGGGTGCGGAACACGCCGGCGTGCTTCTGCATCGTCGAGCGGATGTCGTTGGCCACGTCCTGGGCGTACTCGCCACTGCTGGCCGACTCCAGGCGCGCCAGGCGGGCCAGGGTCTGGTCGGCGGCGTCCTTGGGCAGGGGCTTGTGGTTCTTGTTCTTCAGCGCGAAGTCGACGATATGGTTGCCGGCGGCGCGGCCGAACACCACCAGATCCAGCAGCGAGTTGGTGCCCAGACGGTTCGCACCGTGCACGCTCACGCAGGAGCACTCACCCACGGCATAGAGGCCGTTGACGATGTCGTTGTGCTTGCCGTTCTTCGGGATCACCACCTGGCCGTGCACATTGGTCGGGATGCCACCCATCTGATAGTGGATGGTCGGCACCACGGGGATCGGTTCCTTGGTGATGTCGACGTTGGCGAAGTTATGGCCGATCTCGAACACCGAGGGCAGGCGCTTCATGATGGTCTCGGCGCCCAGATGGGTCATGTCCAGGAGCACATAGTCCTTGTTGGGACCGCAGCCGCGACCTTCCTTGATCTCCTGGTCCATCGAGCGCGACACGAAGTCACGCGGTGCCAGATCCTTCAGCGTCGGTGCATAGCGCTCCATGAAGCGCTCGCCATTGCTGTTGCGCAGGATCGCGCCCTCGCCACGGCAGCCTTCGGTCAGCAGCACGCCCGCACCGGCCACGCCGGTGGGGTGGAACTGCCAGAACTCCATGTCTTCCAGCGGGATGCCGGAGCGGGCCGCCATGCCCAGGCCATCACCGGTGTTGATGAAGGCATTGGTGGAGGCGGCGTAGATGCGCCCGGCACCGCCGGTGGCCATCAGCACGGTCTTGGCTTCGAGGATGTGGATCTCGCCGGTTTCCATTTCCAGCGCGGTCACACCGACCACATCGCCGTCGGCGTCGCGGATCAGGTCCAGCGCCATCCACTCGACGAAGAACTGGGTCTTGGCCTTGACGTTCTGCTGGTACAGCGTGTGCAGCAGCGCGTGGCCGGTGCGGTCGGCGGC
This sequence comes from Paucibacter soli, assembly GCF_037482845.1. Lineage (NCBI taxonomy): Bacteria > Pseudomonadati > Pseudomonadota > Betaproteobacteria > Burkholderiales > Sphaerotilaceae > Roseateles > Paucibacter soli. The sequence continues at coordinate 694,935 of NZ_JBBHJW010000002.1, read as the reverse complement.
GGCGCAGGCGCGCTGCACCGGCTTCTCGCCGTAGTTGGCGGTGTGCCCGCCGAACGGGCGCTGGTAGATGGTGCCGTCCGGATTGCGGTCGAAGGGCATGCCGAAGTGCTCAAGCTCGTACACGACCTTGGGCGCCTCGCGGCACATGAACTCGATCGCGTCCTGGTCACCCAGCCAGTCCGAGCCCTTGACGGTGTCGAAGAAGTGGTAATGCCAGTTGTCCTCGGACATATTGCCCAGCGAGGCGCCGATGCCACCCTGCGCCGCCACTGTGTGCGAGCGCGTCGGGAAGACCTTGGACAGCACGGCCACGTTCAGGCCGGCCAGCGAGAGTTGCAGCGATGCGCGCATGCCCGAGCCACCGGCCCCGACGATCACCACATCGAATTTGCGCTTTGCGAGCGTCGTTCCAATTTGCATTTTCAAAGTCTCCAAAGCACTTGGACCGCCCAACCGGCGCAAGCCACGAGCCAAACCAGGGTGAAGAGGTGCAGGGCCAGGCGAATGCCCACGGGCTGCACATAGTCCATCCAGATGTCGCGCATGCCCACCCAGGCGTGGTAGGCCAGCGAGATGATGAGAGCGAAGGTCACGGCCTTCATCCACTGCTGCGAGAAGATGCCGGCCCAGCGGTCGTAGCCGAGCTCACCGGGCATCAGCAGCTGTGCCAGCAGCACGATGGTGAACAGTGCCATCAAGAGCGCAGTGGCGCGCTGGGCCATCCAGTCACGCAGGCCGTAATGCGCACCCACGACGATGCGCTTGGATCCAAAAGTACTCATGGTTGTGATTGCCTCTAGGCTGGAGATCAATACAGGCGATCAATAAAGACCGAAGAGCTTGGCACCCAGCAGCGCCGTCAGCGCCAGGCTCACGACGAGCGTGAACACCGCGCTGGACTTGCCGAATTCCTTGCTGACGCTATGCGTGGCGTCCATCCACAGATGGCGCAGGCCGGCGATGAAGTGGTGCAGATAGCCCCAGATCAGGCCCAGGGTCGCCAGCTTCACGAACCAGGCGGGCACAAAGCCGATGCCAGCCACGAAGGCATTGGTGAAGGCGCCGTAGGAGATTTCGGACGTCAGACTGTTGTCGAACATCCAGATCACGAAGGGCAGCAACAGGAACATCAGCAGGCCACTGACGCGGTGCAGGATGGACACAAAGCCCGCCACCGGCAGGCGGTAGGTGCGCACATCCGTGAAGATGTTGATGTTGCGGTAAACCGGTCTCTTGCCGGTCGTGGCGCTACTGCTGTTGGTGGTGTCCGTCATACCCGACCTTTTTATGTAATCAACGTGAAACCCAGGGATTTTATTGCAACGCAACACATCCAAAGCCTGCTCGGGGCGTGTTGCGAACCAAACAACGACTCTCGATCAATTCAAATCATTGCGGTAGAAATGCGTAGAAGTGTTGTATAGGCCGCGCCGCAACTCCACCGGCCTGTCGCCGTAGGTGAAAGACAGGCGCTCCACGCTCAGCAGCGGCGTACCTTCGGCCACCTGCAGGAGCACAGCAGTCTCGGCGTCAGCCGCCACCGCCCTGATCTTTTCCTGCGCGCGAATCATATGCACACCAAACTCGGTCTCGAACAAGCCATAGAAGGGGCCGCGGTGCTGGCTCAGGCGCTCGGTGGTGAGCCCCTTGAACAAGTTCCCCGGCAACCAGATATCGTCCAGCACCACCGGTTGCCCGGCGCTGTGCAACAAACGGCGCACCTCCACCATCGCGTCGCCGGACCGCAACTGCAACTGCTTGGCAATCCAGGCCGGCGCGCGCTGGCGCTTGCAGTCCAGCAACTGGCGCCCCAGGCCCGGATCCTGCCCCTCGTCGGGCATCAGACGCAGAAAGCGGTATTGCTGCTGCTGCTCGGCATGGGTGGCCACGAAGGTGCCCTTGCCCTGGCGGCGCACCAGCAGATTCTCGGCGGCAAGTTCGTCAATAGCCTTACGCACGGTACCCTGGCTGACGCCAAAGCGTTGCGCCAGCTCGATCTCGCTCGGGATGCTCTCGCCCGCCTTCCATTCGCCACCCTGCAGGCCGGCAATGATGAGCCCCTTGATCTGGCGATAGAGCGGGCTGAATGAGGGCCCCGCCTCTGGGCTGGCGGGAGGAATGGGCTGCGCAGGCATGGCCGGCATTGCAGCACAAGCCAGCAGCCCAGTCCACCATCTGACGCCTGCTATCTTCTATAAGACAGATGACTGTCAGATTTGTGCAAAGCAGCACGAATAATCTGCCCACATATTGACCCCAGGCAATTGGTCAAGCTCGGGAATGCCCGGAGTCTGGCCTACACTTGGCGCCACCTCGGCGCAGCGCCCTGCCGGCCTGGCGATGCTCTGCGCAAGACCCTATTTTTGATCCGCACCTTCACCAACCTCTGTCGGAGATTTCCCATGAGCAAGACTCCCGTTCGCGTTGCCGTCACTGGCGCCGCCGGCCAGATTGGCTATGCCCTGCTGTTCCGCATCGCCTCCGGCGAAATGCTGGGCAAGGACCAGCCCGTGATCCTGCAGCTGCTGGAGATCCCCGACGAGAAGGCCCAGAACGCACTCAAGGGCGTGATCATGGAACTCGAAGACTGCGCCTTCCCGCTGCTGGCCGGCATCGAGGCCCATAGCGACCCGATGAGCGCCTTCAAGGACACCGACTACGCCCTGCTGGTGGGTTCGCGCCCGCGCGGCCCCGGCATGGAGCGCTCGGAGCTGCTGGCCATCAACGGCGCCATCTTCACCGCCCAGGGCAAGGCCCTGAACGCGGTGGCCTCGCGCAATGTCAAGGTGCTGGTGGTGGGCAACCCCGCCAACACCAATGCCTATATCGCGATGAAGTCGGCCCCGGACCTGCCGGCCAAGAACTTCACCGCCATGCTGCGCCTGGACCACAACCGCGCCGCCTCGCAGCTCGCTGCCAAGACCGGCAAGGCCGTGGCCGACATCGAGAAGCTGGCCGTGTGGGGCAACCACTCGCCCACCATGTACGCCGACTACCGCAACGCCACCATTGGCGGCGCCTCGGTCAAGGCCATGATCAACGACGAGACCTGGAACCGCGAGACCTTCCTGCCCACCGTGGGCAAGCGCGGCGCCGCCATCATTGCGGCACGCGGCCTGTCCTCGGCAGCCTCGGCCGCCAACGCTGCCATCGACCATATGCGCGACTGGGCCCTGGGCACCAATGGAAAGTGGGTCACCATGGGCATCCCCTCGAACGGTGAATACGGCATCCCCAAGGACGTGATGTTCGGCTACCCGGTAACCTGCGCGGGCGGCGAATACAAGATCGTCGAGGGCATAGCGATCGACGCCTTCTCGCAGGAATGCATCAACAAGACGCTCAACGAACTGCTGGAAGAGCAGAACGGCGTCAAGCATCTGCTGTAAGCAACCCCGCTTGGGCGACACTGAGGGCCGACCATGTCGGCCCTTTTCTTTTCATGACGCATGACCATGCTTCACCCCAAACTCGCACTCTTTGAAGAAGGCGATGCCGCCACCCTGCTGCCCGTGGTTGACCATTACTGTGGCGTCGAGCCGCGCATGCGCAAGAGCCTGGAATTGCAGGCACAGATGGGCCCACTGTTCGACATCACCCTGGACTGCGAAGACGGCGCCCCCATCGGCGGCGAGGCCGAGCATGTGCTGTTGGTGTCGGAACTGCTGAACAGCCCCCTGAACCGCCACGGCCGGGTGGGCGCGCGCGTGCATCCACTGGACCACCCCGCCTTCGAGGCCGATGTGGACGGCCTGCTCGCGCTGGCCGGCGAGCGCCTGGCCTACCTGATGCTGCCCAAGCCGCGCGGCCTGGCCGATGTGCACAAGGCCATCGCCTTCATCGACGCCAGCCTGCAGCGCCACGGCGTCGAGAAGCCCCTGCCGGTGCATGTGCTGATCGAGACCCATGGCGCCTTGCGCGATGTGCAGGCGATTGCCGCGCATCCCCGCATCGAGTCGCTGTCCTTCGGGCTGATGGACTTCGTTTCCGCACACCGCGGCGCCATCCCGCGCAGCGCCCTGGGCGCCGAAGGTCAGTTCAGCCACCCGCTGGTGGCGCGCGCCAAGCTCGAGATCGCGGCCGCGGCCCATGCCCATGCCAAGACGCCCTCGCACTGCGTGGTGACCGAGTTCAAGAGCACACGTGCCATCCTGGCCGCGGCCACGCGGGCGGCGCGCGAGTTTGGCTACACCCGCATGTGGAGCATCCACCCCGGCCAGATCCAGCCCATCATCGACGCCTTCGCACCCAGCATGGCCGAGATCGACGAGGCCATCGAAATCATCCAGGCGGCGCAGGCGGCGCATTGGGCGCCCATCCAGCACCGCGACAACCTGCACGACCGCGCCAGCTACCGCTACTTCTGGCAGTTGCTGGAACGTGCCCATCGCACCGGCCAGACCCTGCCGGCCGAGGTCTGCCGCGCCTACTTTTTTGAAACCTGTTGATACCGCCTCGCTGCACCGCTTACGAATGCGCCCCGCGCGAGACCAAAATGCAGGGAAACGCTAGGCCCCGGCGCGTCTTGCGGCGCGACAATGAGTGCATCGAAGCCAAGCGTGCTGCCATGAAGTCTGCCAACTGCCAATTCCGCCCCCTCCTCCTTGCCTTCGCCAGCCTGGCCCTGTGTGGCAGCGCCTGGTCGGCCGCCGTGGAGAACCCAAAGCCGCGCAATCGTCTGGCCGCAAAAATCAAACCGCAGGCACCGGCGCCCGCGGCCGTAGACGACGACAACACGCCCCTGAACGACGATCAACTGGCCGTCGGCCCGCGCGTGCATAGCGGCGACGCACAATGTGAGTTCAATCAAAAAGTGCAGATCACGCCGCATCCCGACAAGCCGGGGCGCTTCCGTCTGCAGTTCGGCAAAATGGTCTACAACATGACGCCCGAGCCCACCACCACCGGCGCGGTACGCCTGGAGGACAAGAAGGCCGGCGTGGTGTGGCTGCAGATTCCCGCAAAGTCGATGTTGATGAATGCCAAGATCGGCCAGCGCATGGTCGACAGCTGCCAGCATCCGGAGCAGGTACAAAGCGCCCAGGCCATGGTGGCGCCCGACAGTGGCATCGGCATCACTCCCGGCACGAGCCTGCCCAAGAACTGAGCCGCAGCGCCCTCGAACCAGGGGAGGCCACCGGCCTCCCCTATTTTTTGTTGCCCGACTCGCGCACTAGGGCTTGGTATGAAAACGAAAGTATGTAAAATCAATGCATACTTCGCCGCACATACCGAGGAGTACCCATGGAAGCCACTGTTGCCGAACGCGGCCAGATCACCCTGCCCAAGGCGGTGCGTGACGCCCTGGGTCTGACCAAGGGCACGACGCTCAAGGTCGAACTCGACGGCGGCCGCATCATCCTGCGCAAGAACGTGGATGATGCGCTGGCCAAGCTGCGCGGGCGCTTCAAGCTCGCCGAGGGCTTCACCAGCACCAACGAGGCCATGCGCGCCCTGCGCGGCCGCGCTCCCGGCGACCCCTACCCTGCCCCCAACGAGGAAGAAGAAGGCACATGATCGCCGTCGACTCGTCCGTGCTGGTGGACGTGCTCACCGGCGATGCCGAATACGGCGAAGCCTCCTCCATCGCGCTGGCCCAGGCCCTGAGCGAGGGCGAGGTCGTCATCAGCGAGGCAGTGGTGGCCGAGGTGCAGACGGTGCTCGACACGCGCGAGACGGTCATGGACGCCCTCAACGAATTTGGCATACGCTTCGAACCCATCCAGGAAGCTGCTGCCGTGCGCGCCGGCCATATGCAGCGCCGCTACCGCGACCGCGGCGGCAAGCGCGAACGTGTGGTGGCCGACTTTCTGATCGGCGCCCATGCCCTGCTGCAATGCCAGGCGCTGATCACCCGCGACGAAGGATTCTTCCGCGATTACTACAAGGGTCTGAAACTCATCGTCCCTCAGGCCCGCTGAACAACCCCATTAGCCCCCAGGAGTAGCCATGTTGCAAGCCTATCGCCAACACACCGCCGAGCGCGCCGCGCTAGGCATCCCGCCCCTGCCCTTGGACGCCAAGCAGGTGGCCGAGTTGATCGAGCTGATCAAGAACCCGCCCGCGGCTGGATCCACAAACGAAGGCGAATTCCTGCTGGACCTGCTGACCCACCGCGTGCCGCCGGGCGTTGACGACGCTGCCAAGGTCAAGGCCAGCTTCCTGGCCGCCGTGGCGCATGGTGACATAAGCGTTGAATTGATCAGCAAGGCGAAGGCCACCGAGCTGCTGGGCACCATGGTCGGCGGCTACAACGTCAAGCCGCTGATCGATCTGCTGGACCATGCCGATGTGGCTGGCGTGGCCGCCGAAGGTCTGAAGAAGACGCTGCTGATGTTCGACTTCTTCCACGACGTCGAAGTCAAGGCCAAGGCAGGCAATGCCCACGCCAAGGCCGTGATCCAGAGCTGGGCCGATGCCGAATGGTTCACCAGCCGCCCCGAGGTCGAGAAGAAGATCACCGTCACCGTCTTCAAGGTGCCCGGCGAAACCAATACCGACGATCTCTCGCCCGCCCCCGACGCCTGGAGCCGCCCGGACATCCCGCTGCACTACCTGGCGATGCTGAAGAACACCCGCGAAGGCGCGGCTTTTGCGCCCGAGGAAGACGGCAAGCGCGGCCCGATGCAGTTCATCGAGGACCTGAAGAAGAAGGGCCATTTGGTCGCCTATGTGGGCGATGTGGTCGGCACCGGCTCCTCGCGCAAGAGCGCCACCAACAGCGTGATCTGGGCCACCGGTCAGGACATCCCCTTCGTGCCCAACAAGCGCTTCGGCGGCGTGACCCTGGGCGGCAAGATCGCGCCGATCTTCTTCAACACGCAGGAAGACTCGGGCTCGCTGCCGATCGAGGTCGACGTCAGCAAGCTGGAAATGGGCGACGTCATCGATGTGCTGCCCTATGAGGGCAAGCTGGTGAAGAATGGCCAGACCGTCGCCGAGTTCAAGCTCAAGAGCGATGTGCTGTTCGACGAGGTGCGCGCTGGCGGCCGCATCAACCTCATCATTGGCCGCTCGCTGACCGCCAAGGCGCGTGAATCGCTGGGCCTGCCCGCCTCGACGCTGTTCCGCCTGCCGCAAGCCCCGGCCGAGACCAAGGCCGGCTTCACGCTGGCGCAGAAGATGGTGGGCCGCGCCGTCGGCCTGCCCGAGGGCCAGGGCGTGCGCCCCGGCACCTACTGCGAGCCCAAGATGACCACCGTCGGTTCGCAGGACACCACCGGCCCGATGACCCGCGACGAGCTCAAGGACCTGGCCTGCCTGGGCTTCAGCGCGGACCTGGTGATGCAATCGTTCTGCCACACCGCGGCCTACCCCAAGCCGGTGGACGTGAAGACACACCGCGAACTGCCCGCCTTCATCAGCAACCGCGGCGGCGTGGCCCTGCGTCCGGGCGACGGCGTGATCCACAGCTGGCTGAACCGCCTGCTGCTGCCCGACACCGTCGGCACCGGCGGCGACTCGCACACCCGCTTCCCGATCGGCATCTCCTTCCCGGCCGGCTCCGGCCTGGTCGCCTTCGGCGCCGCCACCGGCGTGATGCCCCTGGACATGCCCGAATCGGTGCTGGTGCGCTTCAAGGGATCGATGCAGCCCGGCATCACCCTGCGCGACCTGGTGCATGCGATCCCGCTGTATGCGATCAAGGCCGGTCTGCTGACCGTCGCCAAGGCCGGCAAGAAGAACATCTTCTCGGGCCGCATCCTGGAAATCGAAGGCCTGCCGGACCTGAAGGTCGAACAGGCCTTCGAGCTCAGCGACGCCTCTGCCGAACGCAGCGCCGCCGGCTGCACGGTGAAGCTGAACCCCGAGCCGATCAAGGAATACCTCACCAGCAACATCGTGCTGATGAAGAACATGATCGCCGACGGTTATGCCGACGCCCGCACCCTGCAGCGCCGCATCGAAAAGGTCGAGGCCTGGCTGGCCAAGCCCAGCCTACTGGAAGCCGACAAGGATGCCGAATACGCGGCCGTGATCGAGATCGACCTGGCGGACATCAAGGAACCCATCCTCTGCTGCCCCAACGATCCGGACGACGCCAAGACCCTCAGCGAAGTGGCCGGCACCAAGATCGACGAGGCCTTCATCGGCTCATGTATGACGAACATCGGCCACTTCCGCGCCGCGGCCAAGCTGCTGGGCGGCCAGCGCGACATTCCGGTCAAGCTGTGGGTGGCCCCGCCCACCAAGATGGACCAGAGCGAGCTGATCAAGGAGGGCCATTACGCCGCCTTCGGCACCGCCGGTGCGCGCACCGAGATGCCCGGCTGCTCGCTGTGCATGGGCAACCAAGCCCAGGTGCGTGAGGGTGCCACCGTGGTCTCCACCTCGACCCGCAACTTCCCCAACCGCCTGGGCAAGAACACCAATGTGTTCCTGGCCTCGGCCGAGCTGGCCGCGATTGCCTCCAAGCTGGGGCATATCCCCAGCGTGGCCGAGTATCACGAAGCCATGGGCGTGGTGAACAAGGACGGTGCCTCGATCTACAAGTACATGAACTTCGACCAGATCGAGGAATACGCAGAGACGGCCAAGGGCGTCGCCGCCTGAGCCCTGCGCTGAGCGTTGCTGACAAGCCCGTCCGGGCAACCGGCCGGGCTTTTTTTGCGCCCCTTCGCTCGGCGAGCGGCGGTTTGCGGCACATGGATGACTGTCGATTTGGCGGAGATCAGGCCGCTTGGGGGTTCTACTCCGTTCATGTCCCCCACCCCGGGTTGCACCCGGGGTTCCTCCTTTACTTCACTTCGCAGAACCCCCAACCGTCCTGATCCAGCACGGCCGTGCCAGTTCCTTGCAGGCGGCCTGCGGTGGAACTACCAAGTGGCGTCGGGGGTGTGGTGGAGTGAAGTAAAGGAGGAGCCGGCGCCCGCAGGGTGGCGGCGGGGGACATGAACGGAATCACGCCCCCGGCGTCGCTTGGCACACGCCTACCCACAGCAGGCGGCTTTGTGCCGGTTCCATTCAAAGGTCGCAGCCCCTTCCTATTACTGCGCCCGCAGCACTTCGGCCAGGCGTTCGACCAGCGGCGCCATCTGCGCCACCGGCACCTGGGCATAGCCCAGCAGCAGGCCGCGCCAGGCCTGGGCACGCGGCCCCATCGCCAACTCGCTGAGTGCGGGCGCGACGATGCCGGCCCGCAGCGCCCGCGCGCTGACGGCCACGTCGTCCAGGCCGGCGCCGTCGGTAAAGCGCAGCGCCAGATGCATGCCGGCCGAACCGCCGTGAACGCTGGCCAGGTCACCCAGCTCGCGCTCCAGCGCACCTACCAAGGCATCGCGGCGCTGGCGGTAAAGCCGGCGCATGCGGCGCAGGTGCAGGCCGAACTGGCCGCTGCGCAGAAACTCGGCCAGGGCCAGCTGGTCGGCCATGCGCCCGCGCGGAACGGCGCGCGTCAGCAGGCGCGCAAAGCCTTCGCACAGGCCCGCCGGCACCACCACGAAGCCGATGCGCAGGCCCGGGAACAGGGTCTTGCTGAAGGTGCCCAGATAGAGCACCGGCGCATCCGCCTGCAGGCCCTGCATGGCCGGCAAGGGCGGGCCGTCATGGCGGAACTCGCTGTCGTAGTCATCCTCGATGATCAGCGCGCCGGCCTCGCGCGCCTGCGCCAGCAGGGCCAGGCGGCGCTCCAGGCTCATCACCGCGCCGGTGGGGTATTGGTGCGAGGGCGTGGTGTAGATCAGGCGCGGGCGCTGGCGCCGCCAGTCCGCGGCACGCGGCGCCATGCCCTGCTCATCCACCGCGATGCCAATCAACTTCAGCTGGGCGCCACGCAGCGCCGTTTCGGCACCTGCATAGCCGGGGCTCTCCAACCAGGCCTTGTCGCCGGCATCGGCAAAGGCGCGCGCGCACAGGTCCAGGCTGGCCTGCGTGCCGTCGGTGATAAACACCTGCTGCGGCTCGCATTGCACGCCACGCGAGGCGCGCAGGTGTTCGGCAATGGCGCGGCGCAGGCCCGGCTCGCCCGCCGCATCGGCGTAATTGAGCTGGGCCTGATCGAGCGCACGCCAGCTGCGCTCCAGCAGGCGGCGCCAGCGCTGGGTGGGGAATTCATCCAGCGCCGGCACGCCCGGCGCGAAAGCGCGACTGCTCTCCAGCACCGGACCCAGCGTCAGCAGGGCTTGCGCGCGCCGCGACAAGGCCTGCGGCTCCGCCGGCATGACGGCCTGCTTGGCCGGCGGGGGCAGCAGGCCGCTCACCCGGCTGCCGCGCCGGTCGGGTGCGATCAGACCCTCGGTGGCGAGCTGCTCATAGGCGTAGAGCACGGTGTTGCGCGCGACGCCCAGCTCGCGCGCCAGCACCCGGCTGGCCTGCAGGCGCGTGCCTGGCGCCAGCACCCCGGCACGAATGGCCGCGCGCAGAGCCTCGTGCAGGCGGCGCTGCATGGGGCCCAGCGGGCTTGCGAAACGGTCAATCAGCAGCTGGTATTCCATGGCCCCATGATATTGGCATCCTGTGGACCTTTTCATGGAGCCAGCATGGCTCTACATTGCGCCCCTTCCCAATCCATTCATCCATCCACAGCACCACATGAAGCCAGCCGCCCCCAGTGATCGCACGCGCATCCGCCGCGTGGCCGAAAACGCCCGCTACGACGGCACCACCCTGCACGCCATCATCGACGCGGCCCATCTCTGCCACCTCGCCTTCAACGACGACCGTGGCCTGCACAGCATCCCGATGGCCTGCTGGCGCATGGGCGAGCACCTCTATATCCACGGCTCCAACGGCGGCCGGCTGATGAAGCAGCTGGCAGGCGGCGCGGCGGTGTGCATCAGCATCTGCCATCTGGACGGCCTGGTGCTGGCGCGCTCGGCCTTCAACCATTCAATGAACTACCGCTCGGCGGTGATTTACGGCCGCTTCGAGAAGGTCGAGGGCGATGCGGACAAGCGCGCCGCGCTGGCCGCCTTCATGGACAAGATCGCGCCCGGCCGCCAGGCCGAGATCCGGCCCGGCAATGACAAGGAATTTGCCGCGACCACGGTGCTGCGCATTGCGCTCGACGAGGCCGTCAGCAAGGTGCGTAGCGGTCCGGTGGTGGACGACGAGGCCGACCTGAGCCTGCCGGTCTGGGCCGGTGTGCTGCCGCTGACACAGCAGCGTGGCACGCCGCAGCCCGATACGGCCTGCGCCGAGCCGCTGCCGGCCTATCTACGCGACTGGGCTGCTTGACGCTTACTCAAACATTGCGCAACTCGCGCAGCGCCACCGAGAGCATGGCCAGGTCGGTGCCCTTGGCCTCGGCGAGCTCGGCCAGGAGGCGTTGCGAACGCTCCAGCGCCGCGGCCTTGTCGCGCTCCCAGGCCGCCAGGCGCTCGGCCGCACCGCCGCTGCCGCCCTTCAGGACCTGTTGCGCAATATCGCGCCGCAGGCCCCAGAGGTCGTCGCCCAGCGCGGCCTTGGCCAGGCCCTGCCAGTAGCTGTCGGCCGGCAAGGCCTCGATCTGCTGGCGCAGCCGCCCCAGGCCCAGGCGGCGTTCCACCTCGGCATGCACCTCGGCCACCTCGGCCACATCGCGCTGCAGCGCATCGGCCAGCTCGGCGATGTCCAGCGAGGCATACAGGCCATCGGCGCTGGCCACGCGCTTGGCCAGATCGAGCGGCACCCCGGCCGCCACCCATGCCTGCGCCTTGGCCGAGGCCTCGGCCTGCTGCTCCAGCTGGCTGCGCAAGGCCTGCACCGCCGGCGTGAAGCGCGCGATGGTCTGCTCCAGCGGCTCGGCCAGACGGCGTGAACGCAGGAACCAGGCGGTGGCGCGCGCGGTCAGGCGCCCTTCCTCGATCAGCAGCTCGGACTGCACCTTGTCGGCCACGCGGTTGTCCAGCGCCTCGACCTGCTGCCACAGCTGCACATGGCCCATCACCTCGCGCGTGGCCAGATAGGCGCGCACCACCTGGGCGGGGCGCATGCCGGTGGCGTCGGCCAGGCGGTGCACAAAGGTCGAACCGACCCGGTTCACCATGCTGTTGAGCACATGGGTGGCGATGATCTCGCGCTTGAGCGGATGGCGCGCGATATGGGCGCCGAAGCGCTCGCGCAGCTGGGCCGGGAAGTAACGGTACAGCGCCGTGCTGATCCAGGCATCCTCGGGCAGATCCGAGCCCACGATCTCGTCGAACAGCCACATCTTGCAATAGGCCAGCAAGACCGCGCGCTCGGGCGTGGTGAGGCCCACGCCGCGCGCCTTGCGCTCGGCGATCTCCTCGTCGCTGGGCAAGAACTCGATGGCGCGGTTCAGGCGTCCGGCCTTTTCCAGGAAGCGGATGAAGCGCGCCTCCTCGTCCAGCAGGGCCACGCCCAGGCGGCCGGTGACCGAGAGCGCCTGGGTCTGGAAGTAGTTGTCGCGCAGCACCAGCGCGGCCACCTCGTCGGTCATCTCGGCCAGGATGGTGTTGCGCTGCTTCTCGGTGATCTCGCCATCGGCGCTCGCCAGGCCCAAGAGGATCTTTATATTGACCTCATGGTCCGAGGTATCGACGCCGGCCGAGTTGTCGATCGCATCGGTGTTGAGCGCCACGCCATGGCTGGCGGCCTCGATGCGGCCGCGCTGGGTGAAGCCCAGATTGCCGCCCTCACCCACCACCTTGCAGCGCAGCTCGCTGCCATTGATGCGCAGCGCATCGTTGGCGCGGTCGCCCACCTCGGCATGGCTCTCGCTGCTGGCCTTCACATAGGTGCCGATGCCGCCGTTGTAGAGCAGATCGGCGGGCGCGCGCAGGATAGCGCTGAGCAGTTCGTTGGGCGTGAGGCGCTCGGCCTCAATACCCAGCGCCGCACGCGCCTGCGGCGAGATCGGGATCGACTTCTCGGAGCGCGACCAGACCCCGCCGCCGGCCGAGATCAGCGCCGTGTCGTAATCGGCCCAGGACGAGCGCGGCAGCTTGAAGAGGCGCTCGCGCTCGGCAAAGGAGCGCGCCGCGTCGGGGCTGGGGTCGATGAAGACATGGCGATGGTCGAAGGCCGCCAGCAGCCGGATATGGCGCGACAGCAGCATGCCGTTGCCGAACACATCGCCCGACATATCGCCCACGCCGACGACCGTGAAGTCGCTGCTCTGGATGTCCTGGCCGCGCTCGCGGAAGCAGCGCTTCACGCTCTCCCAGGCGCCGCGCGCAGTGATGCCCATGGCCTTGTGGTCATAGCCCACGCTGCCGCCCGAGGCAAAGGCGTCGCCCAGCCAATGGCCGTATTCCTTGCTCACCGCATTGGCGTAGTCACTGAAGGTGGCGGTGCCCTTGTCGGCGGCCACCACCAGATAGGGATCGTCGCCGTCCAGGCGCCGCACCTGCGGCGGCGGCACCAGGGCCGTGCCGGCCAGGTTGTCGGTCAGGTCCAGAAGGCCGCGCAGATAGTCCTGGTAGCAGGCCACGCCTTCTTTGAGGTAGGCGTCGCGGTCGCTGGCCGGTGGCGCCTTCTTGAGCACAAAGCCGCCCTTGGAGCCGACCGGCACGATCACCGTGTTCTTCACCATCTGCGCCTTCACCAGGCCCAGCACCTCGGTACGGAAGTCCTCGGGCCGGTCCGACCAGCGCAGGCCGCCGCGCGCCACCTTGCCGCCGCGCAGATGGATGCCCTCGAAGCGCGGCGAATAGACAAAGATCTCATAGAGCGGCTTGGGCTCGGGCAAGCCCGGCACCTTGGCCGATTCGAGCTTGAAGCTTAAATAACTGCGGCGCGGCCCGGCCGCTCCGCTGTGGCCCGTACCGGTGCGCCAGAAGTTGGTGCGCAGCGTGGCCCTCATCAGCGCCAGCAGCTGGCGCAGCACGCGGTCCTCGGAGAGGTTGCTGACGCGGTCCAACGCCTGCTCGATCGCATTCACCTGCGACTGCGCGCCCTGCTCATCGGCCGCGGTGGGATCGAAGCGCAGCTTGAACAGCGCGATCAGCATGCGCGCCAGATGCGGGTGCGCGGCCAGCGTGGCCTCGATCGCGCCCTGCGAGAGCGCAAAGCCAATCTGCTTCAGGTATTTGGCATAGGCGCGCAGCACCACGATCTCGTCGGCCGCCAGCGCGCCGCGCAGCACCAGGCGGTTGAAGTCATCGTTCTCGACCTCGCCGCGGAACACGCGCGCAAAGCAGTCCTCGAACAGGCTGGCCAGCAGCTCGGGCTCGAACTCCTCGTTGAGCTGGGCCTGCAGCTCGAAGTCGTGCAGCGAGATGGTGCCGCTGGGCCCCGCCACCCGGTAGTTCTGCTCGCCCAGCACGCGCACGCCCATATGTTCCAGCATCGGCAGGCTGTCGGACAGCACGATGGCCTCGCCCAGGCGGTAGACCTTGAAGCCCAGCGCATTGGCGGCCGCGCCCAGCGGCCGGTAGAAGGCCAGGGCCAGCGGCGCCTCGGGCGTCAGCGCGGCCATCTTGCGCACATCCGGCACGGCCGCGCGCGCGCTCACGCGCTCGCGATACTCGGGCGGGAAGGCGCCGCTCCACTGCTTGAACAGGGCGATGCCGCGCGCGTCGCCCTCGGCCTCGATGAGGGCATCGCGCAACTGGTCGCTCCAGCGGCGTGCGGCCTCGGCCAGGCGCAGCTCGAGCTCGCGCTGGTCGACCGCTGGCACCTGGCCCGGCGTGGTGCGCACATAGAAATGGATGCGTGCCAGCACGGTGTCGGTGAGCAGCACATTGAAGTCGGCGTTGACGCCGGCAAATGCCTCCATCAGGATGGCCTGGAACTTGATGCGCAGATCGGTCGCATAGGCCTCGCGCGGCACATAGACCAGGCAGGAAACAAACCGGTCGAAGGGATCGCGGCGCAGGAACAGGCGCAGGCGCTGACGTTCGCCCAGCGACAGAATGCCCAGCGAAGTCTCGTACAGCTCGTCGTCGGCGATCTGGAACAGCTCGTCGCGCGGATAGGTCTCGAGAATATGGTGCAGGGCCTTGGCCAGATGGCCGCCCGGCGGCAGGCCGGCGCGCTCGGCAATCGCACCCACCTTGTCACGCAGCAGCGGCGTTTCGGACACGCGCGCGCTGTAGGCGGTGGAGGTGAACAGGCCCAGGAAACGGTGCTCGCCCACCACCCGGCCCTCGGCGTCGTAGCGCTTCACGCCGATGTAGTCGGTGTAGCCGGGCCGGTGCACGGTGGAACGGGTGTTGGCCTTGGTGACCACCAGCAGCGGCGTGGGCGCACGCGCCAGCGCGCGCGCATTCGCCGGCAGCACCGCGACGCTGCCGCTGCGCTGCTCGGCCTCGCTCTCACGCAGCACGCCCAGGCCGCTGCCCGGCACCAGGCGCAGCGCGTCGGCGCCCTGCTCCTGCACCAGCTCATGCTGGCGGTAGCCCAGCACGGTCAGATGCTCGTCGGCCAGCCATTCCAGGAAGGCGCGGCTCTCCGCCACCTGGGCCTTGGGCAATACCTGCTCCAGCGGTGCCAATTCCGCCGCGGCCGCGCGCAGGCGTGCCAGCATGGGCTGCCAGTCCTCCACGGCGGCGCGCACATCGGCCAGCACGCGCTCGATGCCGGCCGCCAGCTCGGCGCGCTGCTGCGGATCGACCAGGCGGTCCACCTCGATATACATCCACGATTCGCGCCCGTCCTGCGGCGCCTGGGCACGCGCCTGCAGCGCCGTCAACGCGCCGTCGGCGGCGCGCTGCACCGCGAAGATCGGATGGACGATCAGGTGCAGGGTCAGGCCCTGGCGGTTGATCTCGGCCGAGGCCGAGTCGACCAGAAACGGCATGTCGTCGTTGACGATCTCGATCACCGAATGGCGCGAACTCCAGCCATGCTCGGCCATGGTGGGGCTGAACACCCGCACCTTGGGCCGCCCGGCCGCGCGCGCGGCGCCGAACTGCCAGTGCGATAGCAAGGCGCCACAAAGGTCCTCGTTGCGGCGCTCGGCCCAATCGTCGGCGTCGAACTGGCGGAAGCAGCCGCGCGCAAAATTCTCCAGCTGGGCGTGCTGATCGGCGGGCAAGCGCTCGCAGGCCATGGCCAGCACGGCCTCCATGCGTTCGTGGTGCGCGGTCTCGGTGGCGTCATTCATCAACATGTCTCCTTGGGCCTTGTCCGCCCGTTGCCTGTGCCGGTTGTGCCGGCTTGTCGGCCAAGTATCCCAAGCCTGCCACAGGCGGCCAAGCTCGGGGCGCAGCAGCGCCAAATTCTGTTCTTGTGTGCTGCTGCTGTGCTACAGCAGGCGCGCCAGCAGGCCGCCCTCGGCCGGCTGGCCCAGCGGCAGCCAGACGCGCAAGGGGCTGCCGGGCGCCACCTGGATGGCGCGGCCCTCGGCGTCCTGCATCTGTGTGAGGCGCAGGCGCCGGTTGCCGCCCGGGTGGATCAGCTCCAGTTCGTCGCCCACCTCGAAGCGGTTCTTGGTCTCCACCTCGACCCAGCCGTCGGCGCGCACGCCGCGCACCTCGGCCACGAAATGGCTGCGCTGCAGCTGCGAGGTACCGCTGAGGTAGTTCTGGTACTCCTGGTTGGGGCGACGCTCCAGGAAGCCGCTGGTATAGCCGCGATTCGCCAGGCCCTCCAACTCCAGCATCAGCTCGGGATTGAAGGCCCGCCCCGCTACCGCATCGTCGATGGCGCGACGGTAGACCTGGGCGGTACGCGCCACGTAGTACAGGCTCTTGGTGCGGCCCTCGATCTTGAGCGAATCCACGCCTATGCGCGCCAGCCGCTCCACATGCTCGACCGCGCGCAGGTCCTTGCTGTTCATGATGTAGGTGCCATGCTCGTCTTCCATGATGGGCATCAGCTCGCCCGGGCGGCCCTGCTCCTCGATCAGGTAGATCTGCTCGGCCGCGGGGTGGCGGTCCGTACGCGCCAAGGGCACCGCCTCGCCGGTATCGCCACAGCTGCCTGCCTCCTGCGTGTCGTAGCACCAGCGGCAGGCGTTCGTGCAGGTGCCCTGGTTGGAGTCACGCCGGTTGAAATAGCCCGAGAGCAGGCAGCGGCCCGAATAGGCGATGCACAGCGCGCCGTGCACGAACACCTCGATCTCCATGTCCGGACATTCCTGGCGTATGCCCTCGATCTCGTCCAGGCTCAGCTCGCGCGAGAGGATCACGCGCGCCACGCCCATCTTCTGCCAGAACTTCACCGCCGCCCAGTTGGTGGTGTTGGCTTGCACCGACAGATGGATGGGCACTTCGGGCCAGCGCTCGCGCACCTGCATGATCAGGCCGGCATCGGCCATGATGAGGGCATCGGGCTTGAGCGCGATCACCGGTTCGATATCGCGCAGATAGGTGCGCACCTTGTCGTTGTGCGCGATCAGGTTGCTGGTGACGAAGAACTTCTTGCCGCGTGCATGCGCTTCGGCAATGCCCTCGGCGAGCTGTTCGAGGCGGAATTCGTTGTTGCGCGCGCGCAGCGAATAGCGCGGCTGGCCGGCATAGACGGCATCGGCGCCAAAGTCATAGGCGGCGCGCATCTTGGCGAGCGAGCCGGCCGGCAGCAGGAGTTCGGGGGCTTTGAGTGACATGGGCCGGATTGTCCCGAAGCGCCCCGCTCATTCGCGGACGCAACGGGACCGGCCTACCATGCGTTTGAGCTAGGTTTGAGCTGGATCAATCCACGAACAGCATGGCCGGACTCTCCAGCATGGCCCGTATTGCCTGGATGAACTCCGCCGCCACCTGGCCGTCGACCACGCGGTGATCGAAGGAGGACGAGAGGTTCATCATCTGCCGCCCCACCACCATGCCGCCGCGCAGCATGGGCCGCTCGACGATCCGGTTCACGCCCACGATGGCCACCTCGGGATGGTTAATCACCGGGGTGCTGACGATGCCGCCCAAGGCGCCCAGGCTGCTGAGCGTGATGGTGGAGCCGCTGAGTTCGTCGCGCGTTGCCTTGCCGCTGCGCGCCACCTCGGCGAGGCGGCGGATCTCGGCGGCGCTCTTCCAGGGGTCCAGCCCTTCGGCATGGCGCAGCACCGGCACCATCAGGCCGGCCGGGGTCTGGGTGGCGATGCCCAGGTGCACCGCGTCGTAACGCGTCAGCACACCGGCCTCGTCGTCCAGGCGCGCGTTCAGCTGCGGATGCTGGCGCAGCGCCCGGCAGATGGCGCGCGCCAGCAGCGGCAGCAGGGTGAGCTTGCCGCGCGTGGCGCCATACTGCTGGTTGAGCGTCTGGCGCAACGCCTCCAGCTCGGTGACGTCGATCTCCTCCACATAGGCGAAATGCGGGATGCGGCGCTTGGACTCCTGCATCTTCTGCGCGATCTTGCGGCGCAGACCGATGATGGGGATGGCTTCCACGCCGGCGCTGCCGCCGCCGCTGCTGCTTGACGCGGGGACCGACGCGGCCACAGGCGCCGCTTGCGGCGCGGCCTTGCGCTCGGCGCGCTGCGGATGTGCCGCCGCATAGGCCTCAAGATCGGCATGCATGATGCGGCCGCCGGTGCCGCTGGCGCGCACCTGGCTCAGCTCCACGCCCAGCTCCCAGGCCTGGCGGCGCACCGAGGGCGAGGCGATCGGGCGCTCATGCGCCAGGGCAGGTGCCGGTGCAGGCGTCGGCGCAGCCACTGCGGGGGCAGGTCTTGCCTGCACCGGTGCCGCCGCTGCCGGCGCAGGCGCGGGCGCGGGAGCCGCGGCCGGCACGGCATCGCCATCTTCCATATCGATCTTGATCAGCGCCGCGCCCACCCGCATCAGCGTGCCGGCGGCGGCGCCGAGTTCGGCCACCCGGCCATGCACCGGCGAAGGGATCTCCACCGTGGCCTTGTCGGTCATCACATCGGCCAGGATCTGGTCTTCCTTGACCCACTCGCCGGGCTGCACGCGCCAGGCCACCAGTTCCACCTCGACGATGCCTTCGCCGATATCGGGCATCTTGATCACATGGATAGTCATTGATCAGCTCTCCATCGCACGTTGCATCGCGGCCGCCACGCGGGCCGGCCCCGGAAAATAGTCCCATTCCTGTGCATGCGGATAGGGCGTATCCCAGCCCGCCACGCGCTCGATCGGCGCCTCCAGGTGATAGAAGCAATGCTCCTGCACCAGCGCTAGCAGCTCGGCGCCAAAGCCGCTGGTGCGCGTGGCCTCGTGCAGCACCAGGCAGCGGCCGGTCTTCTTCACCGAATTGACGATGGCCGGCAGGTCCAGCGGCCAGAGGCTGCGCAGGTCGATGATCTCGGCATCGATGCCGGTCTCGCGCGCCGCCGCCTCGGCCACATAGACCATGGTGCCGTAGGTGATCACGCTGAGCTGGCTGCCGGCGCGGTACACCGAGGCCGACTCCAGCGGCACACGGTAATGGCCCTCGGGCACCTGGGCCAGCGGGTGGTCCTTCCAGGGCGTAGAGGGGCGGTCGTGGTGGCCGTCGAAGGGCCCGTTGTAGAGGCGCTTGGGCTCCAGAAAGATCACCGGGTCATCGCATTCGATCGCCGCGATCAAGAGGCCCTTGGCGTCATAGGGGTTGGAGGGCATCACGGTACGCAGGCCGCAGACATGGGTGAACAGCGCCTCGGGGCTCTGGCTGTGCGTCTGCCCGCCGTAGATGCCGCCGCCGCAGGGCATGCGTATCGTCAGCGGCGCGGTGAAGTCGCCGGCCGAGCGGTAGCGCAGGCGCGCCGCCTCGGAGACGATCTGGTCCGAGGCCGGATAGAAATAGTCGGCAAACTGGATCTCGGCCACCGGCCGCAGGCCGTAGGCACCCATGCCCACCGCCACGCCGACGATGCCGCCCTCGGAGATCGGCGCATCGAAGACGCGGTGCTTGCCGTACTTGGCCTGCAGGCCATCGGTGCAGCGGAACACGCCGCCGAAATAGCCCACGTCCTGGCCAAAGATCACCACATCGGGGTCGCGCGCCAGCATCACGTCCATGGCCGAGCGCAGCGCCTGGATCATGGTCATGGTGCTGACGGCGGGCTGCTCCTCGAGCACTTGGCTCAGGTCTTCGGGCTTACTCATGCGCGGCCTCCTCGTTCATGTACCTGGCGCAGCTGATCCTTCAGGTGCGGAGGCATCTCCTTGTAGACATCCTCGAACATCGAGGCCGCCGTCGGGATATGGCCATCGGCCAGGCTGCCGTAGCGCTCGGCCTCCTTCTGGGCCGCGATCACCTCGGCCTCCAGCTCGGCCTGCAGGGCCTCGTGCTGGGCGTCGGACCAGATGCCCTTGAGGGTCAGGTGTTGCCTGAGGCGCGCGATCGGATCGCCCAGCGGGAAATGCGCCCAGTCGTCGGCGGGCCGGTATTTGCTGGGATCGTCCGAGGTGCTGTGCGGCCCGGCGCGGTAGGTCACCCATTCGATCAGGGTGGGCCCGAGGTTGCGGCGCGCGCGCTCGGCGGCCCAGCGCGATACCGCGTAGACGGCCAGGAAGTCGTTACCGTCCACGCGCAGCGAGGCGATGCCGCAGCCCACGCCGCGCGCGGCAAAGGTCGTGCCCTCGCCGCCCGCGATCGCCTGGAAGGTCGAGATCGCCCATTGGTTGTTCACCACGTTCAGGATCACCGGCGCGCGGTAGACATGGGCGAAGGTCAAGGCGGTATGGAAATCACTCTCGGCGGTGGCGCCATCGCCGATCCAGGCCGAGGCGATCTTGGTGTCGCCCTTGATCGCGCTGGCCATGGCCCAGCCCACCGCCTGGATGAACTGGGTGGCGAGGTTGCCGCTGATGCTGAAGAAGCCGGCACGCTTGATCGAATACATCACCGGCAATTGCCGACCCTTGAGCGGGTCGCGTTCATTGGAAAGCAGCTGGCAGATCATGTCCACCAGGGGCACGTCGTCGCGCGCGATCAAGAGGCTTTGCTGGCGGTAGGTGGGGAAGCACATATCGCCCTCGTGCAGGGCCATCGCGTGCGCGCTGCCGATCGCCTCCTCGCCCAGGCTCTGCATATAGAAGCTGAGCTTCTTCTGGCGCTGCGCGATCAGCATGCGGGCGTCGAAGATGCGCGTCTTCAGCATGGTGCGCAGGCCGCGCAGCAGCTGTGCCTCGCTCAGCTCGGGGGCCCAGGGGCCGACCGCCCGGCCCTGCTCGTCCAGCACCCGCACCAGGCTGTAGGCCAGCGCGCCCATCTCCACCGGCGCCACATCGACGGGGGGTTGCAGCACCGCGCCGGCGGGCGAGAGCTTCAGATAGGAAAAATCGGTATGACAGCCCGGACGCCCGGTGGGCTCGGGGACATGCAAACGCAAAGGCTCATAGCTCATGCGGCTCGCTCCTGCGCATGCGGTCCCATGCGCGGCACAGTCGATGGATGCGGGCACGGACTTGGGGTCCGCGCCGCCCCGCGAGCAAGCCCTCAGGATCACCAAGGCCGCGCTCGCGCAAGGCCGAGGTTATCGCAAGCTTGTGCTGCGGCAAGAGCGTGGCAACACCGACATCCTTGGGAGCTGATCTGCATTAAGCTTTGTGGGCCTGTTGAGGCATCGCCATGCAACACCCAGTCCCGCACCACGCCGCGAGCCGTTCAGCCAGGCCAGCCCTGCTGCTCGCCGCGGCCTTGTGGCCCTGCCTGCTGGCGCTGCCCATGCGGGCGGCCTACGCGGCCGAACTCAGGCAGACCACGGTGCATATCTGCGACGACGGCGCGGAATGGCCGCCCTACACCTACTACAAACGCGTCAATGGCCGGCCCAGCGCCGAACTCGTGGGCTATTCGGTGGACGTGATCACCGCCATCTTCAAGAAGGCCGGCATCGCCTACACCTTGCAGCTGCTGCCCTGGCTGCGCTGCCAGAAGGAAGTCGCCGCGGGCCAACGCTACCAGCTGGCGCTGAACGCCTCCCACAGCGCAGAGCGCGAGCGCGACTACTTCCTCTCGCTGCCCTATTACCGCACTACCAACTACTATTTCTACTCGCGCAGCGCGCATCCACAGGGTCTGCACATCGAGCAGCTCGCGGACCTCAAGCGCTACCGCGTCTGCGGCCTGCATGGCTATAACTACGCCACCTATGGCCTCGCCAGCGCCGAGATCGACAGCGGCGCGCGCAACTTCAGCGCCGTCATCACCAAGCTGCAACGCGGCGACTGCGAACTGTTTCTGGAAAAGTACGAGGTGCTGGCGGGCTTCGCCGCGCTCGGCCAGGACATGTTGAGCGACCCGGCGCTGGGGCGCCAGCCGGTGCCAGGCATGCAGCCGACCGAGTTCCATATGCTGGTGTCGCGCCAGCACGAGCATGGCGCCGAGTTGTTGCGCCTCATCAACGAGGGCCTGCGCGAGCTGCAGGCCTCGCAACAACTGCGCTCAATGCTGGCCAAGTACATGACCCAACCCTAGCGCCCTCCTCCCTATGTTGTTGTCAATCATCCGGCCCATGCTGGCCTGCCTGGCAGGGCTGGCCATGCTGTCGGCGACGCAGGCCGCCGACCTGAAGCTGCGCATCCTCGAGACCACGGATGTGCACATGAACCTGCTCAACTACGACTACTACCGCGACCAGCCCACCGACGAGTACGGTCTGGCCAAGACCATCACCCTGATCAAGGCGGCACGCGCCGAGGTGGCCAACAGCCTGTTGTTCGACAACGGCGACCTCTTGCAGGGCAATCCCCTGGGCGATCTGGTGGCACGCGTGCAGCCATTGGCCAAGGGGGCGGTGCATCCGGCATTCAAGGTCTTGAACGAGCTCGGGGTGGACGCCGCCAATATCGGCAACCACGAGTTCAACTACGGCCTACCCTTTCTGCGCCAGGCCCTGGCCGGCGCGCGCTTCCCCTATGTGAACGCGAATGTGCGGCGGGCCGGCAGCGGCGCGCCGGCCTTCACGCCCAGCGTCATGCTGGTGCGCCGGTTCAAGGACGAAGCCGGCCGCTCGCAGCGCCTCAAGATCGCCGTGTTCGGCCTGGTGCCGCCGCAGATCATGCAATGGGACAAGCAGCACTTGAGCGGCCGGGTGCAGGCGCTGGACATGGTGGAGACGGCGCGCGTGCTGGTGCCCAGGCTGCGCGCGGCCGGCGCCGACCTGGTGATCGCCATCGCCCATACCGGCATCGAAACCCATGGGCCGGCGCCCTTGGCCGAAAACGCGGCCCTGCAGCTTGCCCAGGTGCCAGGTCTTGACGCCTTGCTGCTGGGCCATGCCCACGCGCAGTTTCCCGGCCCGGATTTTGCGGGCCTGCCGGGCGTCGATGCCAAGGCCGGGCGCCTGCATGGTCTGCCCGCGGTGATGCCGGGCCGCTGGGGCGACCATCTGGGCCTGATCGACCTGAGCCTGCGCCAGCAAGGCAGGCGCTGGCGCGTGCTGGCGAGCCAATCCAGCCTGCGCCCCATCTACGACCGCCAGGTGCGCCGCGCCCTGGTGGCGGCCGACCCTGCGCCCGCGCGACTGATCGCCGACGAACATGCGCGCACGCTGGACCATGTGCGCCAGCAGCTGGCCAGCACCGCGGCGCCCATCCACAGCTACTTTGCCCAGGTGAGCGACGACCCCTCGGTGCAACTGGTGGCGCAGGCCCAGCTCGCCTACATGGCGCGCGCGGTGAAGGGCACGGCCTACGAGGGCCTGCCCCTGATCTCGGCCGCCGCGCCCTTCAAGAGCGGCGGGCGCCAGGGCTGGAACCACTACACCGACATCCCGGCCGGCCCCTTGGCCATCAAGCATGTGGCCGATCTCTACGTCTACCCTAACACCATCAAGGGCCTCAAGCTGAAGGGGCGCGAGCTGCGCGAATGGCTGGAGATGGCGGCGGGCCAGTTCCGCCAGATCGACCCGGCGGGGCCGGCCGAGCAGGGCCTGATCGAGCCGAGTTTTCCGAGCTTCAATTTCGACACCCTGGACGGCCTGACCTACGAAATCGACGTGACGCAGCCCGCCCGCTACAACGTCGAGGGCCAGCTGATCAACCCGCGTTCGCACCGCATCCAGACCTTGAGCCACCGCGGCCGGGCGATTGACGAGGAGGCCGAGTTCCTGGTCGTCAGCAACAACTACCGCGCCAACGGCGGCGGGCATTTCCCCGGCCTGGGCCCGCAACGCATCGTGGTGGACGCGCCCGACGAGAACCGCGCCGCGCTGACCGAGTACCTGGCCGAGGCCAAACACATCAATCCCAGCGCCGACGGCAACTGGCGCATCCGGCCGGTGCCGGGCGTGCGGCTGCAGTTCGTCTCGGGGCTGGGCGGCATCGCCCATCTGTCCACCACGCCAGCGGTACGCCTGGTGCGCGAACTGGGGGACGGCTCGGCGCTCTATGAGCTGAGCGGCGCTGGCCTCACGCCCTGATCAGGCGTGGATGTCCAGCAGCGCACCCTCGGCGCGCACCTGGGTCTGCAGCACGCGCAGATTGGCCACGAAGGCATAGGTGGCACCATGCTGGTTGATCAGGTCCTGCTCGGGTACCTGGCCGCTGGCGGGCACCTGGCGCAGCTGCGCCTTCACGCCGCCGCCCTCCACGGTCTGCGCTTCCACCTGCAGCCGGCGCAGATCACCGGTACCGGACGAGGCGATGTTGCTGGCGGCGGCGCGCAGCCTCTCCTGGGCCGCGGACATGCCGGACAGGGCGGTGGAAAGGCTGATGGACATGATGGCGGCGCTCCAGACTGCAGGCGATATGCCGGGTGATTTCCCTGCATATCGGCAGCGCGCCGCCGGACTTTAGAAGTAAAGGGTGAAAAACCCTCAATTCAGCCCGCCAACTCCTCAAACCCGCCGTTGGAGACGAACACGCGCACGCAATCACCGCCCGCGGCCTTGGCCTCGGCACAGGCCAGCGAGCCAGCGCCCAGCAAGGCATCCACCGTTTCCAGCGTGGGATGGAGCTGCACCACGCCCAGGCTGGCCTTCACGCGCGTGCGGTGCAGGCCCCAGCGCAGCCGGTAGCCGGCAATCGCGGCGCGCATCTTCTCGGCCACGATCTGGGCGTAATGCTGGTCGCAATCGGGCAGCAGCACGGCGAAATGGTCGTTTTCCAGCCGCGCCACCAGGTCAGAGGCGCGCACCTTGGTGATCAGCATCTGCCCCAGGCCGTAGAGGAAATGGTCGGCCACCTCGGCGCCCATGCCATGCACCACCTCGGTGAAGCGGTCCACATCCACCCACAGCACCGAGACCGGCTCATGGCGGCGGCTGCCCACATGTTCGGCCAGGCGGCGCTCGAACTCGCGGCGGTTCGCCAGCTCGGTGAGCACATCGTGCTTGGCGGTCCAGGTGGGTTGCTGGCGTAGCTGGCGCGCCGCCGTCACGTCTTCGATGATCCAGAGCGCCTCACCGCCGGGCGCATCCCAATGCACGGGCGTGGCCTGCAGCCGGCCCCAGAAGCGCGAGCCGTCGCGCCGCACGTATTCGATCTCTTCGTCCAGCGGGCGGCCCGCCACAAAGGCAGCGCTCTGGCGCTCGACCACGCCGGCATGGGCGGTATCCGAAACATGCACGCTACGCGTGCTCTGGCCGCACAAATCGGTCTCGTCACCATGGCCGAACAAGTGGTTGAAATGCTCGCTCACCACCTCGAAGCTGTTGCCGCTGACGAAGGCGACCGCCATCGGCGCGCGCACCAGCAGGGCGCGCATACGGGCGGCGATCACATCGGCGGCGGGCTCGCTGGCCGCGGGGTTGGTGGCTTGCATCGCTTTCTCCTTGGTCCTGTCCTTGGCTCTTGGCGCCGGCGTCAGCAGGTCTTTTCGACACGCGGCGAGCCATGCTTGAGGGTGTACCGCGTTTGCGCCCGCCTGAAAAGCCCGAACAAGACCTTGTTTGACGCCATGCTTGCCACCCCGTAGCCCATGCACCGCGAAGATCGACCCGGACTCAAGGGCACAGCGGCTTGGCCGGCGGCTCCTTGGCGCGCTCGCGCTCGGCCGCAGTGAGCGGCTGGCCCTTGTCCAGCACGATGCGCCATTGGCCCGGCGCCTCCTGGCGCCATACCGAGCTGAAGCGCGAGACCACCTCGCCCTGCGGGTTGCGCACCGGCCCGCTGGAATGGGCCAGCGTGCCATCGCCCAGCACCTCGACCGCATCGGGCGCCCAGGAGAACGGCGCCTGCGCGCCCTCGTAAAAGCCCTTCCAGGCCGCCAGCACCGCCGGTTTGCCGCGGTGTACCTGGTTGGAGCCGAAGAACAGCGCCTGCTCGGAGAGATGGCGCTCGAAGGCGGGCAGGTCGCGCTCGGCCATGCTGCGCGCAAACGCGCATTCGGCGGCCCATACCTGGGCGCGCGCATCGCTCGCAGCGCCGGCCGGCGACTCGCCGGCCATGGCCGATCCGCCCAGCATGGCAAACATCAACAGGCGGCACAATCCGATGTACTGATCGCTACGATTCACGGCAAGAGCTCCGCATTGCTTGAGGGCGACAAAATGACGTTGGGCTGGCAGGCATGAACCCGCGCATCACCGCATCGAGCAGCAGCACCCCAGGCAAGACCTGGCACCGGCGCCGTTGGCTAGGCATGCTGGCACTGCTGGCCTGCAGCAGTTATAGCAAGGCCGACAGCACCGAGCCGGAAGCCATGCCGGCCGAGGCGAAGGTGCTTCATCTGGTCACCACCGAGTTCGCGCCCTATATGGGCGAGAAGCTGCCCGAGCAAGGCGTGGCGGTAGCACTCGCGCGAGCCGCCCTGGCCAGCCAGGGCTGGCGCCTGAAGGTCGCATTCCGCCCCTGGGCGCGCGCGCTCACCGAACTGGAGGCAGCCCAGCACGACGGCGTGATCGGCGCCTGGTACCAGCCCGAGCGCGAGCGCTTCATGGATTTCGCCAAGCCCATGGGCATCGACAACCTGGTCGGCTACTTCGGCCTGGCCAAGCGATACGGCGTCGGCACGAAGCAGCTGCCCCTGGACCTTGCTGGTCTGCACATTGGCACGGTGCAAGGCTATGCCAATCCGCAGGCCTTCGAACAGGCCGTGCAACTGGGGGCGAAGGCGGATCCTGCGCGCGACGACCTCACCAATCTGCGCAAGCTGCTGGCCGGCCGGGTGGATTTGGTGTTGATAGACAAGGGCGTGGCGCGCTATCTCATCAGCACCGAGCTGAAGGGCGCTGCGACGCAATTCGTCTGGCTGGAACCGGCGCTCGAGCGCATGCCCCTGCATATCGCCATGGCCAAGTCGCGCCCCCAGCACCAGGCGCTGCGCGAACTGATGGACCGCGGACAGGAGGCGATCGCCCGCAGCGGCGAATATGAACGCATCCGCCAGCGCTGGAAGGATTGGCTCTAAGCAAGCGCCGCGTCGTCAGGGCGGCGGCGGTGCGATCTGCTCGGCATAGTCGTACAGCGCGCCGAGGATGGCTTCGCTGCGCTCGTCCTCGGCGCTCTCGCCCAGAGCGTCGATGCGCTCGAAGAACTGCGCCAGGGTCTGCGCTCCGTCCGCACCCGCATGCAGGCGCGCGGCGCAATGTGCCTGCCACTGCGACTGCTCGGCAGTGCTGAGCGATGCGGGAAAGTTGCGCGCGCGGTAACGGAACAGCAGCTCGCCCAGGCGCGCGTCGGCAAAGTCCACCTTGCCCTGCGCCACACGTTCGGCCAATGCGGCGGCATCAAGGCCGCGCAGTCGATTCAGCAGGCGCCGGTCGTCGGGGCCCAGAAAACCGCCATACAAGTCCTCGTCCACGTCCACCGGCGCGGCCGCCGCGGGGCGCGCAAACACCTCGCCCCAGAGTCCGGCCAGCAGCTGGCCCTCGCGCGCCAGCCGCTCGGCATGCCGCAGGCCCTGCGCCAGGTCCAGCCCCCAGCGCTCGGCCATGGCCGGGCTGAGCGTCTTCAGATTGCCGATCACGATGGGCGATTTGTTGACGTGGATGGTCTTGATCGGCAGGCGCGTGACGCCCTGCTCCAGGGCCTCCTGCTTGACGAACAGGCGCGCTCGGATCGCCTCGGCGTTCAGCGTCAGCAGCTCGGCTGGATCGCTGGCCAGATCCCAGACGATCAGCTCGTTCTTGTTGCTGGGGTGCGGCGCCAGCGGCCACACCAGGGCCATGCAGCCGCGCTCCACGCCATACATGCCCGAGATATGCAGGAAGGGCCGCCCCACGCCGATCTCGGCCCACACCGCGTCCTTCTTGCGCAGGCGCAGGCAGAACTCGAACAGCTTGGGCTGGGTGCTCTTGAGCAGGCGCGCCAGCGCGATGGTGGCGCGTACGTCGGAGAGCGCATCGTGCGCCGCCTCGTGCACCAGGCCGTTGGCGGCACTCAGGTGCTCCAGCTTGAAGGAGGGCCGGCCGTCCTCATGCTTGGGCCAG
This sequence comes from Paucibacter soli, assembly GCF_037482845.1. Lineage (NCBI taxonomy): Bacteria > Pseudomonadati > Pseudomonadota > Betaproteobacteria > Burkholderiales > Sphaerotilaceae > Roseateles > Paucibacter soli. Next base: position 666,854 of record NZ_JBBHJW010000002.1, on the reverse strand, counting down.
CTTATGCCCTCGGGGCGTAGCGCATAGGCGCAGCGCACCACGTCCAGCAGGTCCCAGCGGCCGCAGTCGTGCTGCCACTCGCGCGCATAGGGGTCCATCAGATTGCGCCAGAACAGATGGCGCGTCACCTCGTCGTCAAAGCGTATGGTGTTGTAGCCCAGGCCCACGGTGCCTGGTCTTGCCAACTCGGCCTCGATGGCGGCGGCGAACTCATGCTCGGCCAGGCCCTGCTCCAGGCAGGTCTGCGGCAGGATGCCGGTGAGCAGGCAGGCCTCGGGTTCGGGCAGGTAGTCGGGCGCGGGCCGGCAGTACAGCATCAGCGGCGCGCCGATCTCATTGAGTTCGGCGTCGGTGCGGATGCCGGCGAACTGCGAAGGGCGGTCGCGCCGCGGCACGCGACCGAAGGTTTCGTAATCGTGCCAGTAAAAGGTCAATGCTTGCATGGGCGGCACGATAGCTCATCCGCGGCTATTTCTTGGCCAGGCCCATGCGCTCCACGGTTGCGCGCTCGGCCTCGAAGGTGCGCTGCGCGTAGCGGCCATAGTCCTCGCTGCCCATGTACAGCACCGGCTGGAAATAGCGCTCCAGCACTTCCAGCACCTTGGGATCTTGCAGGGTCTTCTTGAAAGCGTCGTGCAGCACGCGCACCACCGCCGGCTCCATGCCCCTGGGCCCGCCAATGCCGAAGGGCGACTCGCTGACGGTGTCCCAGCCGCTTTCCTTCACCGTCGGCACGGCCGGGAAGGCCGGGTTGCGTTCACCCCCCAGGGTGGCCAGCAGGCGCAGCTTGCCGGCCTTGACATGCGGGGCGAACTCGGTGGTGCCGCTCATCACCGGGATATGGCCACCGAGGATGGCCTGCATGATCTCGGCCGAGCCCTTGTAGGGCACGTCCTGGGTCTTGAAACCGGCCTGGTGGGCGAATTCCTCGAAGGCCAGGTGCGGCGTGGTGCCGGTGCCGGTATGGCCATAGGTCAGCTCGCCCGGGTGGGCCTTGGCCCAGGCCACCATCTCGCGCAGGGTCTTGAAGGGTGCGTCCATGGTGGCGACGATGCCAAAGGTGTAGCCGGTCAGGCAGACGATGTGCGTCAGGTCCCGCACCGGATCAAAAGGCATCTTCTGCATATGCGGCAGGCGGTAGATACCCAGCGGCAGCTGGGTGAGCGTGTAGCCGTCCGGCCGCGCGCTCTGCATTGCCGTTGCGCCCAGGGTGCCGCCCACGCCCGGGCGGTTCTCCACCACCACCGGCACGCCCAGCTGGCGGCCGGCACTCTCGCCGAAGGCGCGCATCACCGCGTCGCTGGAGCCGCCGCTGGGCCAGGGGCAGATCAGGGTGATCGGCCTGCTGGGGAATTTGCTGTCCTGCGCGCGCAGCGGGGCGGTGGCAGCGGCCAGGCCGGCGGCAAGCAGAAGATGGCGTCTTTGCATGGGTGGTCTCTACATTCCAGGGGCGATGGGAGCGCTTCGGCCAAGCTTCAGCTCGGCCCAGAACAATCGCGGCTCCCGCTTGCCGCTTTGTACCCGACACCATGCCATCCCGTCTTGCTTCCCGTCATGCCCCATGTGGGTCGGCGTCAATGCCAGGAGACGCGGCAGAAGCGGCCATGATGGGCCGCGCTCATCAGGGTGTGGAATTGCTCGCGCGACATCTTCAGCAGCCGCTCATGATCGCCGCCCTCGACGTAGACCACCGGGTTGTCTTCGAGCTCCTCGTCGACCACGGTTTCGATGCCCCAGGCCATGCCGACCGCGGGCAGCGCACCGGGTTCGCAGTCGGGCAATAGGGTGCTGATGCTGTCCTCGTCGGCCAGATGCAGTCCGCGTCTATCCAGCAGCGCGCTGAGTTCGCCGAGCATCACGAGCTTGTCGGCCGGCAGCACGGCCAGCAAATAGCCGCGCTCGTCTTCGAGCAGCACCGACTTGGCGAGCTGCGCCGGCCGCACATGGGCGCTGCGCGCGGTCTCGGCGCTGCTGTGGCTGTAGCGGTGCATACAGACCTCGAAACGTGAGCCCTGCTGCGCAAGATAGTCGGTCAGGCGGGTGGGAATCGACATGATGGCCTCCATTGCGGCTTGATCGGCGAGGCCGGGGCGGCGCCGCCACGAACTCAGTTCAAGCTTAGTTGCTGGCGCCGGCGCTCGCCGCCCCGAATTGCGCCCCTGCTTCAGCCGGCCTTCACGGCGCGATCAGCAGGCTCGCGATAATCACGCCTCCTCGCCAGCCTCACCCGCCTTGATGCGCATGATTCACAGCAAACCCGCCGCCGCCCAGCTTGGCTTGGCCTGGCAACGCCTGCTCGTCATCCTGGCCGCCGCGGCCGCGCTGCTGGTGCTGCTGCTGGCGATGGCCGCGGCCCTGGTCTATCCCAATCTGCCGTCGCTGGACAAGCTCACCGACTACCAGCCGCGCCAGCCCCTGCGCGTCTACACCGCGGACGGCCAGCTGATGGGCGAGTTCGGCGCCGAGCGGCGCCAATACCTGCCGCTCAAGGACATCCCCAAGCGCATGCAGGACGCCCTGCTGGCGATCGAGGACACCGGCTTCTACGCGCATGGCGGGCTCTACTACCCCGGCATCGCGCGTGCCGCGCTGGCCAATCTGTTCAGTTCGCGCAGCCAGGGCGCCTCCACCATCACCCAGCAGCTGGCGCGCGATCTCTACCTCACCAAGAAAAAGCTCTACACGCGCAAATTCGTCGAGATGATGCTGGCGCTGAAAATCGAGAGCCAGCTCAGCAAGCAGCAGATCCTGGAGGTCTATATGAACCAGATCTATCTGGGTCAGCGGGCCTATGGCTTCGAAGCGGCGGCGGCGGCCTACTTCGGCAAGAGCCTCAAGGACCTGAGCATTGCCGAGACCGCGATGCTGGCCGGCCTGCCGCAGAACCCCTACTACGCCAACCCGATCAGCAACTTCCAGCGTGCCACGCGGCGCCAGCTGATCGTGCTGGAGCGCATGCACGACACCGGCCTGATCAGCTCCGAGGAATACGCGGCCGCCAAGGCCGAGAAACTGCATATCCGCTCGGCCCAGGACCCGCGCCTGCATGCCGAATACGCCGCCGAGATGGCACGCGCCGTGGTGCACGCCCAGTACGGCGACGAGGCCTACAGCCGCGGCCTGAAGGTCACCACCACCCTGGTGGCCGAGCAGCAGCAGGCCGCCTACAAGGCGTTGCGCAAAACCCTGATGGAGTACGAGCGCCGCAAGCCCTACCGCGGCCCCGAGGGCCATGTGGACCTGCCCGCCGATGCCGCCGAGCAGGACGGCGCCATCACCCAGGCGCTGGCCGAGCACCCCGACCAGGACGAGTTACGCGCCGCGGTGGTGACCCAGGCCTCGCCCACCAAGGTGGTGGCCAGCCTGCAGAGCGGCGAGGACCTGGTGATCAGCGGCGAAGGCCTGCGCTCGGTGCAGGCCGCGCTGTCCGACAAGGCGAGAAGCGAGCTGCGCATACGCCGCGGCAGCATCATCCGTGTGCTGCGCGGCGCACCCACCAAGACCGATCCGCAGGGCGCCTGGCTGATCACGCAGGCGCCCGAGGCCGAGGGCGCGCTGGTGGCGCTGGAGCCCGGCAGCGGCCGCGTGCATGCGCTGGTAGGCGGCTTCGATTTCGCACGCAACCAGTTCAACCATGTCACCCAGGCCTGGCGCCAGCCGGGCTCCAGCTTCAAGCCCATCGTCTATTCCTCCGCCCTGGAGCTGGGCATCTCGCCCGCCACCCTGGTGAACGACGCGCCCTTTGTGGCCGGCGACTGGGAGCCCAAGAACTACGACGGCACGTTCGACGGCCCGATGACGGTGCGCCAGGCACTCGCGCGCTCCAAAAACATGGTGACGATCCGGGTGCTGGAACAGCTGGGCCCGCAGCGCGCCAAGGCCTGGGCCGGCCGCTTCGGCCTGGACCAGGACAAGCAGCCCGACAACCTCACGCTGGCGCTGGGCTCGGGCTCGGTGACGCCGCTGCAGATGGCCAGTGCCTACGCGGTGTTTGCCAACGGCGGCCATGTGCTCAAGCCCCTCATCATCACGCGCATCACCGATGCCAAGGGCGCGGTGCTGTTCGAGGCCGAGGCCCCCGCCATCAGCGAGGACAAGCGCGCCATCTCCGAGCGCAACGCCTTCGTGATGAGCAGCCTCCTGCAGGAGGTGGCCCGCAGCGGCACCGCGGCGCGCGCCCAGGCCATGCTGCGGCGCCCCGACATCTATGGCAAGACCGGCACCACCAACGATGCGGTGGACGCCTGGTTTGCCGGCTACCAGCCGGGCCTGGCGGCGGTGGTCTGGATAGGCTACGACAACCCGCGCAGCCTGGGCGACCGCGAAACCGGCGGCGGCATGGCCCTGCCGGCCTGGATCGATTTCATGAGCGTGGCACTCAAGGGCGTGCCGGTGGCCGAGATCGCCCCGCCCGCCGAGGGCCTGCTGCGGCCCGAGGGGGGCGACTGGAGCTTCGAGGAGTTTGCCGGCGAGGCCGGCGTGCGTTCGATAGGCCTCATCGGCCTGGAGGCCGGCAGTGCCGGCAATTGATCAGCCCTTCTTGCGCACGATCACGCTGCCCACCGAGTAGCCGGCGCCGAAGGAGCAGATCACGCCCAGATCGCCCGGGGCCAGGTCTTGCCGGTGGCGGTGGAAGGCGATGATGGAGCCGGCCGAGGCGGTGTTGGCAAACTCGTCCAGGATCAGCGGCGCCACGTCGGAACCGGCCTCCCCCCCTACCAGCCGCTTGATGACCAACTGGTTCATGCCCAGATTGGCCTGGTGCAGCCAGAAGCGGCGCACATCGCCGGGCTGCTTGTCCAGCGCCAACAGATGGCCCTCGATATGGGCGGCGGCGATCGGCACCACTTCCTTGAAGACCTTGCGGCCCTCCTGGCGGAAGGTCTTGTCGCGCGCCAAGGGGTCGCTGTCCTCGCTGCGGTTCAGGAAACCGAAGTTGTTGCGGATGTTGTTGGAGAACTGCGTGGCCAGCTTGGTGCCCAGCAGCTCCCATTGCTCGGCGGCGGTGGCGGTCTCGGCGCGCTCGACCACGATGGCGGTGCACACATCGCCGAAGATGAAGTGGCAGTCGCGGTCCTTCCACTCCAGGTGGGCCGAGGTGATCTCGGGGTTCACCACCAGCACGCATTTGCTGGCGCCCGAACGCACCGCGTTATAGGCCTGCTCAAGCGCGAAGGTGGCCGAGGAGCAGGCCACGTTCATATCGAAGCCATAGCCGCCGGCGCCCAGGGCCTGCTGGATCTCCACCGCCATGGCCGGGTAGGCGCGCTGCATATTGGCGGCGGCACAGAAGATCGCGTCCACCTCGCTGGCCTGCTTGCCGGCCGCGGCCAGCGCGTCGCGGGCGGCCACCACGGCGATCTCGGCCATCAGCGAGAGCTGATCGTCGGCGCGCTCGGCAAAGCGCGGGTACATGCGGGTGGGGTCCAGCACGCCGTCTTTTTCGATCACATAGCGCTGCTTGATGCCCGAGGCTTTTTCGATGAACTCGACGCTGGAATGCGTCAGCGCCTCATGCGTGCCGGCCGCAATGGCCTCGGCATGCTGGGCGTTCTGCAGGTCCACATACTGGTTGAAGGCCTGCACCAGCTCGGCGTTGCTGATGGTGTGCGGCGGCGTGTAGAGGCCGGTGCCGCTGATGACGACTGCATGCATGGTGATCGATCTCGAATTCGGAGCCCGGTGCTGCCCGGGCGAGGCAAGAAGTGTAGCGAGAGCTATACAGGGCGCCGCTAGGGGTTCATCAGAATCTGCGTAGAATCGGGCACCGGGCCCAAATTTTGTCTTCGGCCCGGCGCGTCGCGCCTTGACTTCGCAAGCGAAGTCAGCCTCCGACGCGACGGCCTGCACGGCCGTCGAGGGCGCCAGCCCTCATGCCGAAGCAAGTCAAGCGCTCGCAGCCCAGGGCATGCACTGCACGAACGCATCCCGACCTTGCGAACTTGGACTTCCGTCATGGAAATTTTCGACTACGACAACATCCTGCTGCTGCCGCGCAAATGTCGCGTGGAAAGCCGCAGCGAATGCGACACCTCGATCGAATTCGGCCCGCGCCGCTTCAAGCTGCCGGTGGTACCGGCGAATATGAAGACGGTGGTGGATGAAAGCATCACCGAATACCTTGCCGCGAATGGCTACTTCTATGTGATGCACCGCTTCGACCTCGACAACGTGGCCTATGCGCGCAGCATGCGCGACAAGGGCCTGTTTGTCTCGATCAGCTCGGGCGTCAAACCGGCCGACTACGCGGTGATCGATGCCCTCGCGGCCGACGGCGTGGGCGCCGACTACATCACCATCGACATCGCCCATGGCCATGCCGACAGCGTGCAGCGCATGATCGCGCACATCAAGCACAAGCTGCCCCAGGCCTTTGTGATCGCCGGCAATGTGGGCACGCCCGAGGGCGTGATCGACCTGGAGAACTGGGGCGCAGACGCCACCAAGGTGGGCATAGGCCCGGGCAAGGTCTGCATCACACGCCTGAAGACCGGTTTCGGCACCGGCGGCTGGCAGCTCTCGGCGCTCAAGTGGTGCGCACGCGTGGCCACCAAGCCCATCATTGCCGATGGCGGCATACGCCACCATGGCGACATCGCCAAGAGCGTGCGCTTCGGCGCTTCGATGATCATGATCGGCTCGCTGTTCGCCGGCCATGAGGAATCGCCCGGCAACACCGTCGAGGTGGATGGCAAGCTCTACAAGGAGTACTACGGCTCGGCCTCGGACTTCAACAAGGGCGAGTACAAGCATGTCGAGGGCAAGCGCATCCTGGAGCCGATCAAGGGCAAGTTCGCCGACACGCTGCGCGAGATGCAGGAGGACCTGCAGAGCTCGGTGTCCTACTCCGGCGGCAAGCAGCTCACCGATCTGCGCAAGGTGAACTACGTGATCCTGGGTGGTGAAAACGCCGGCGAACACCTGTTCATGTAGGACAATCCCGGCATCCCCGTCTTGCCATCAGGGGCGGCTCCCGGCCAGGGAGCGCGCCCCTTTGCCTTTGTATTGAAGTGAACCTTGCCATGACCACCGAACTCGCCAAGTCCTTCGAACCTGCCGCCCTGGAAGCCCATTGGGGGCCTCTGTGGGAGTCCAAGGGTCTGTACAAGCCGACGCTGGACGCGAGCCGCGAGTCCTTCTGCATCCAGCTGCCGCCGCCCAATGTGACCGGCACCCTGCACATGGGCCATGCCTTCAACCAGACCATCATGGACTCGTTGACGCGCTACCACCGCATGCTGGGCCACAACACGCTGTGGGTGCCGGGCACCGACCATGCCGGCATTGCCACCCAGATCGTGGTGGAGCGCCAGTTGCAGGAGCGTGGTGTCGAGGGCGAGAAGAGCCGCCATGAGCTGGGCCGCAAGAACTTCGTCGCCCGCGTCTGGGAGTGGAAGCAGGAATCCGGCAACACCATCACGCGCCAGATGCGCCGCATGGGCGACTCGGTCTCCTGGGAGCACGAGTACTTCACCATGGACGAGAAGCTCTCCAAGGTGGTGACCGAAACCTTTGTGCAGCTCTTCGACGACGGTCTGATCTATCGCGGCAAGCGCCTGGTGAGCTGGGACCCGGTGCTGAAGTCCGCGGTCTCCGACCTGGAGGTCAGCAGCGAGGAGGAAGACGGCTTCCTCTGGCATATCCGCTATCCGCTGGCCGATGGCAGCGGCGAGATCGTGGTGGCCACCACCCGCCCCGAGACCATGCTGGGTGACGTGGCGGTGATGGTGCACCCCGAGGACGAGCGCTACCAGGCCCTGATCGGCAAGCAGGTGACGCTGCCGCTCACCGGCCGCCAGATCCCGGTGATTGCCGACGATTATGTGGACCGCGAGTTCGGCACCGGCGTGGTCAAGGTCACGCCCGCGCATGACACCAACGACTATGCGGTGGGCCAGCGCCATGGCCTGCCGATGATCTGCGTGCTGACGCTGGACGCCACCATCAATGACCAGGCCCCCGAGGCCTACCGCGGCCTGGACCGCTTCGTCGCGCGCAAGAAGGTCGTCGCCGACCTGGAGGCCCTGGGCCTGCTGGTCGAGGTGAAGAAGCACAAGCTGATGGTGCCGCGCTGCGAGCGCACCGGCCAGGTGATCGAACCGATGCTGACCGACCAGTGGTTCATGGCCGTCAGCAAGCCGGGCAAGGACGGCAAGAGCATCGCCCAGCGCGCCACCGAGGTGGTGGCCGACGGCTCGGTGAAGTTCTACCCCGAGCAATGGGTCAACACCTACAACCACTGGATGAACAACATTCAGGACTGGTGCATCTCGCGCCAGCTCTGGTGGGGTCACCAGATCCCGGCCTGGTATGGCACGGGCGGCGAGCTGTTCGTGGCGCGCAGCGAGGACGAGGCGCGCGCCAAGGCCGCGACCGCCGGCTACAGCGGCGCGCTGACGCGCGACGAGGATGTGCTGGACACCTGGTACTCCTCGGCCATGGTGCCCTTCTCGACGCTGGGCTGGCCCGAGCAGACGCTGGAACAGGATCTCTTCCTGCCCTCCTCGGTACTGGTGACCGGCTACGACATCATCTTCTTCTGGGTGGCCCGGATGATCATGATGACCACGCACTTCACCGGTAAGGTGCCGTTCAAGCATGTTTACATCCATGGCCTGGTGCGCGACGCGCAGGGCCAGAAGATGAGCAAGAGCGAGGGCAATGTGCTGGACCCGGTGGACCTGATCGACGGCATCGCACTCGGCCCGCTGCTGGACAAGCGCGCCACCGGACTGCGCCGCCCCGAGACCGCGCCCAAGGTGCGCAAGGCCACCGAGAAGGAGTTCCCCGAAGGCATTCCCGGCTTCGGTGCCGATGCGCTGCGCTTCACCTTCGCCTCGCTGGCCTCGCTGGGTCGCAACATCAACTTCGACAGCAAGCGCTGCGAGGGCTATCGCAACTTCTGCAACAAGCTCTGGAACGCCACCAAGTTCGTGCTGATGAACACCGAGGGCCAGGACTGTGGCCTGGCCCATGAGCAGGGCCAATGCCCGGCGGGCTATATGCGCTTCAGCCAGGCCGACCGCTGGATTGCCAGCGAGCTGCAGCGCGTTGAGCAGGCGGTGGCCCAGGGCTTTGCCGACTATCGCCTGGACAACGTCGCCAACGCGATCTACTCCTTTGTGTGGGATGAGTATTGCGACTGGTACCTGGAAATCGCCAAGGTGCAGATTCAGACTGGCGATGAGGCCCAGCAGCGCGCCACCCGCCGCACCCTGGTGCGCACGCTGGAAACGATCCTGCGCCTGCTGCACCCGATCGCGCCCTTCATCACCGAGGAGCTGTGGCAGACGGTGGCGCCGCTGGCCCAGCGCAAGACCACCGACTACATCGTCAACGCGCCCTACCCGCTGGCGCAGCCCGAGCGCATCGACGCGACTGCCGAGGCCTGGGTGGCCAATCTCAAGGCGCTGGTGGGCACCTGCCGCAGCCTGCGCAGCGAGATGGCGCTGAGCCCCGCGGAGCGGGTGCCGCTGCTGGTGGGTGGCGACACCGGCTTCATCGCCGAAGCGGCGCTGCTGCTGAAGGCGCTGGCCAAGCTCGCCGAGGTGCAGCTGATCGCCGACGAGGCGGACTTCGCCAAGGCCAGCGCCACCTCCCCGGTGCTGGTGCATGGCGAGGCGCGCCTCGCGCTCAAGGTGGAGATCGACGTGGAGGCGGAGAAGGCCCGTCTGGCCAAGGAAATCGCGCGTCTGCAGGGCGAGATCGTGAAGGCCAACGGCAAGCTCACCAACGAAAGCTTTGTGGCGCGCGCGCCTGCCGCCGTGGTGGAGCAGGAACGTCAGCGTGTGGCCGACTTTAGCGCCACCGTTGCTCGCCTACAGGATCAGGCAGCGCGGCTGGTGTAGTCGAGCGGAAATCCGCCGCGGGTTCGGGCGGAATCATCAGCAGCTCGTCGATGCGCCGCGCAATGCCCCAGGCGGCGCGCGTGCGCGACTCGCGCGTGGTGCTGGCCACGCGCGGCGTGACCTGCAGGCCCGGTGCCGCATAGAGCGGGCGGCCCGGCTCCATCAGGCCGGGCTCGACGCTGTCGAACCAGGCGGCCAGCACGCGGCCGCTGTGCAGCGCCTCGGCCAGCGCATGTTCGTCGAACAGGGCCGAATGTCCCAGGCTCACCAGCACCTGCGAAGGCTTGGCAAAGCCCAGCACGCGCTCGCCGATAAGGCCGCGGTAGCGCTGGAAATAGGCCAGTTGCACGCTCACCCCGTCGGACTGTTCCATCAAGTCCTTCAGCGGCAAGGGCTCGATGCCCCATTGCGCCCAGAGCGGGTCGTTCTGATGCAGGCTGGGGTCGTAGCCCAGCACCCGCGCACCGAACACCGGCAGCATCTGCGCCAGCATGCGCGAGGCCGGCGTCATGCCGATCAGGCCTATGGTGGCGCAGCCCAGTTCGCGCCCCACCCACATGCCGTCGCTGGACTGCACCGGCACACGCCGCAGCAAGGCCAGCAAGGCACCGATCACGAACTCGGCCTCGGCCGCTGCGGTGGCGGTGAGGCTGCGCACCACCTCCACGCGCGCCGCCCGGCAGGCCTCCAGGTCGATGTTCTCGGCGCCGGCGCTCATGCGCCCGACCACGCGCAACTTGGGCGCCATGCGTATCAGGCTAGCGTCCAGCGCCACTGAGGGAGGCAAGACCAGACCCTGGGCCTGGTGTAGCAGCCCTTTCAAGGCCTGCGGCTCCAGCGCGAGCTCGGGGGCGTAATGCACCGGATGCCGCTCGGACAACCATTGCATCACTTCCAGCTCGAGTGGCTCCAGGATCAGCAGGCTCATGCGCTATTTAGGGGGTTCGGGATCCGCGGCACGGCCATGTGGCAATGCCACAATGCGCGCCAACGCAAACCGGAGAGTGTACGGATATGAAAGTCACGAAAGCGATCTTCCCTGTTGCAGGTCTTGGCACGCGCTTCCTGCCGGCCACCAAGGCCCAGCCCAAGGAAATGCTGCCCGTCGTTGACAAGCCCCTCATTCAGTACGCGGTGGAAGAGGCCTATGCCGCCGGTGTACGCGAAATGATTTTTGTGACGGGTCGCCACAAGCGGCCCATCGAAGATCACTTTGACATGACTTTCGAGCTCGAGGTAGCCCTTGAACAGGCGGGTAAGAAGGAACTGCTGGAGGTGGTGCGCAGCGTCAAGCCCGACGACATGGAATGCATCTATGTGCGCCAGGCCCAGGCCCTGGGCTTGGGCCATGCAGTGCTGTGCGGTCAGCGACTCGTCGGCAACGAGCCCTTTGCCGTCTTGCTGGCCGACGACCTGATGGTGGGTGAACCGCCCGTGCTCAAGCAGATGGTTGAGCAGTACGCCGAATGGCGCGCCTCCATCCTTGCGGTGCAGGAAGTGCCGGCCGAGCACACGCGCCGCTATGGCATCGTGGCCGGCACGCCGGTGAACGACAAGCTCGTGGACGTGAGCCGCATCGTCGAGAAGCCCGCGCCCGAGGTGGCGCCCTCACGCCTGGGCGTGGCCGGCCGCTACATCCTCACGCCGGGCGTGTTCCACGAGATCGCCAACCAGCCGCGCGGCGTGGGCGGCGAGATCCAGCTCACCGACGGCATCGCCGGCCTGCTGCGCCGCGAGAAGGTGTTCGCCTACCGCTACGACGGCAAGCGCTACGACTGCGGCAGCAAGGAGGGCTTTCTGCAGGCCAATGTGGAATTGGCCCTGGCCCACCCCGACCTTGGTCCGGGCTTTCGCGCCTATCTGCAGAGCCTGGACATCTGAGGGTCTTGAGGTTTTTGCGCCGCTGCTCAACGGCGCCGCAGCACATGCACGAATTCGTCGGCCTGGCTGCTCTGCTCGACCAACTCGTTGCCGGTCTGGCGGGCAAAGGCCTGGAAGTCGCGCGTCGAGCCCGGGTCGGTGGAATACACCTTCAGCAACTGACCGCTCTCCATCTCTGCCAGGGCCTTCTTGGCCTTGAGTATGGGCAGCGGGCAGTTCAGTCCGCGCGTGTCTAGTTCCTTGTGAATATCCATCTGTGCTCCTGGCTGTACGGGGGATTCTAGGAGGCTCAAGCCGGGAACACGCCGGTGGAGAGATAACGGTCGCCGCGATCGCAGACGATGAAGACGATGGTGGCGTTCTCCAGCGTGCGCGCCAGCTGCAGCGCCACCCAGCAGGCACCCGCGGCCGAGATGCCGGCAAACAGGCCCTCCTCGCGCGCCAGCCGGCGCGCCATCTCCTCGGCGTCCGACTGGCTCACCAGCACCAACTCGTCCACCGCATCGGGCTTGTAGATGCGCGGCATATAGGCCTCGGGCCATTTGCGTATGCCCGGGATGCGCGAACCCTCGGCCGGCTGGGCGCCGACGATGCGGATGGCGGCGCTCTGCTCCTTCAGAAAGCGCGAGGTGCCGGTGATGGTGCCGGTGGTCCCCATGGCGCTGACGAAGTGGCTGATACGCCCGCCGGTATCGCGCCAGATCTCGGGGCCGGTGGTTTCGTAATGGATGCGCGGGTTGTCCTCGTTGCCGAACTGGTCGAGTACGCGGCCCTTGCCGTCGCGCTGCATCTGCTCGGCCAGGTCGCGGGCATATTCCATGCCGCCCGAGCGCGGCGTGAGGATCAGCTCGGCGCCGAAGGCCTTCATGGTCTGGGCACGCTCGATCGAGAGGTCCTCGGGCATGATCAGCAGCATGCGGTAGCCGCGCATCGCCGCGGCCATCGCCAGCGCGATGCCGGTATTGCCCGAGGTGGCCTCGATCAGGGTGTCGCCCGGCTTGATCTCGCCGCGCTCCTCGGCGCGCCGGATCATGCTGATGGCAGGGCGGTCCTTCACCGAACCCGCCGGGTTGTTGCCCTCCAGCTTGGCCAGCAGCACATTGCCGCGCGAGGCAAGATCTGACCCCAGCACGCGCTGCAAGCGCACCAGGGGGGTGTTGCCAATGACGTCTTCAAGGCTGGGGTAGGTCTTTTCATTCATGGCGGCCATTGTCTCAGCCGGCTCAGAAGTTTGCATGGCATAATCCGCGGCTCACGCAGCGATGCACGGTTTTCTGGCCCGGGTGGCGAAATCGGTAGACGCAGGGGACTCAAAATCCCCCGCCGCAAGGTGTGCCGGTTCGAGTCCGGCCCCGGGCACCACCAGAAACACTTCAGGACGCATCGGCAAGACGGGGCCGCAGCAGCCCCTACACTCTGGCCCTCGGCGCGGCAAGCAATGCGCCAGGGCATCCCAACAGAGTCGAGCTTCATGTCCCCTATCCCATCGGTTACCAAGGCCTTCATGCTGGCTTGCGTGGGCCTGTTCTGCCTGTTCACGCTGCTGCCGCCGCAGTTCGAGGTGTTCTTCGCGCTCTGGCCACTGAGCACGGGCCTGTTCCTGCCCTGGCAACCGCTCAGTTATGCCTTTTTGCATGGCGATGTCTGGCACCTGTTCTTCAATATGCTGGGCCTGTGGATGTTCGGCTCGGAGCTGGAACGCGTCTGGGGCAGCAAGCGCTATGCGCATCTGCTGATCGCCAGCACGCTCACCGCCGCCGCGGCCCAACTCATCTTCACCCTGCTGATCGGCTCGCACTCGCCCACCGTGGGTGCGTCGGGTGCGCTGTTCGGCCTGCTGCTGTCCTTCGGCATGATCTTCCCGGACCGCATCATCATGCCGCTTTTCCCGCCCATCCCGATGAAGGCCAAGTACTTCGTCGCGCTGTTCGGCGGGCTGGAGCTTTTTCTTGGCCTGATGGGCGCCAGCGGCATTGCCCACTTCGCCCACCTGGGCGGCATGCTGGGCGCCTGGCTGATGATGAACTACTGGCGCGGCGCGCGCCGCCGCTGATCGTTCATCCGGCACCAGCCAGCAGGCCGGTGCTCACGTCGGCGTAACGCAGCTTCAGGCGCAGTTCGCGCTTGAGCCTCCCGTTGTCGAGGCGGCGCGATTCGCCCATAAAGCTCAGCTGCATGGGCGACATCTGTACACGCGCCTGCGCGCGGCTGATGCGCGGCGGCCGCGGCAGGCCGCACAACTCCGCCGCCAGGTCGAAGTAATCGCCCATCAGCAACTCGCTGTCGTCGCAGGCATGCACGATGCGCTGTGGCCTGCCGCGCGCCAGCGCCGCCAGGCAGGCACGCGCCAGGTCGTCGGCATGGATGTGGTTGGTGTAGACATCGTCCTCGCGCCGCAGCACCGGCGCGCCCCTGGCCAGGCGTTCGCGCGGGTGTCCGCCCTCGCGATCCCAGGCGTAGATGCCGGGGATGCGCAGGATGCTCACGCGCACACCCAGGCTGGCGCCATACCAGCGCAGGCGCTGCTCGGCGTCGACGCGGCGCCGCGCGCGGTCGGTGGCCGGCTTGGGGCCGCGGGTCTCGTCGAAGCGCGCGCCCGCGCAATCGCCGTAGACGCCGGTGGTGCTGGCATAGACCAGGCGCGAGGTGCGCGGCGAGCGCGCCAGCGCGCGCAGCAGATTCAACGTGCGCCCGTCCTCGGCGCCCTGCGCGGCGGGCGGCGCCAGGTGCAGCACCCAGTCGGCCAGGCCGGCCAGGCGCGCCAGGCTGGCGGGATCGTCCAGATTACCCAGCAGTGGCATGGCGCCGGCCGCGCGCAATGCTGCCGCGCGCGCCTCGCTGGTGGTCAGCGCGAACACGGGCAGTCGCCCGCGCAGCTCGCGCAGCACCCGCATGCCGACGTCGCCGCAGCCGATGATCAAGAGACGTGGGCGCCGGGATCTCAATAAGGGCATGGGTGATCGTCAGGCAAAATGGCGCCTGAGTTTATCGGTCCCGCCGGCCCGCGATGCGCCTCGCGGGCCGAGTTTTTATTGAGCCCAGCCATCCACACCATGAATTTCCAGGTCACCGTGCAGCCCAGCGGCCGCGAGTTTTCGGTCGAACGCGATGAAACCCTGCTCGGCGCGGCCATCCGCCAGGGCGTGGGCCTGCCCTATGGCTGCAAGGACGGCGCCTGCGGCTCCTGCAAGAGCCGCCTGCTGGAAGGCCGCGTGATCCACGGCGCGCACCAGGCCAAGACCCTCAGCGAGGCCGAGGAGGCCGCCGGCTTTGTGCTGACCTGCTGCGCCACGCCGCAGACCGATTGCGTGCTGGAGGCGCGCACCGTGCCGGGCGCCGGCGAGTTCGCGGTGCTCAAGCTGCCTAGCCGCGTCATCAGCATCGAAAAACCCGCGCCCGACGTGGCGCTGCTGCGCCTGCAGCTGCCGGCCAACCAGAACTTCCAGTTCCACGCCGGCCAGTATGTGGAATTCATCCTGCGCGATGGTGCGCGCCGCAGCTACTCGATGGCCAACGCCCCCAGCAATCTGGGCTCGCCGCCGGCGATCGAGCTGCATGTGCGCCATATGCCGGGCGGCAAGTTCACCGACCATGTGTTCGGCGCGCTGAAGGAAAAGGACATCCTGCGCATGGAAGGGCCGTTCGGCAGCTTCTTCCTGCGCGAGGACAGCGACAAGCCCATTGTGCTGCTGGCCAGCGGCACCGGCTTTGCGCCCATCAAGGCCATCATCGAGCGCCTGCAGCATCTGCGCCTGGATCGCTCGGTCAGCTTGTACTGGGGCTGCCGCAGCAAGGCCGACCTCTATCTGCACGACTGGGCCCTGCAGGCCGCCGCCAGCATGCCGCAGCTGCGCTATGTGCCGGTGCTCTCCGAGCCCAAGCCCGAGGATGGCTGGAGCGGCCGCACCGGCTTCGTGCACCAGGCCGTGCTGGCCGACCTGCCCGACCTCAGCGGCCACCAGGTCTATGCATGCGGCGCGCCCATCATGGTGGAATCGGCCCAGGCGGACTTCGTCGCCAAGGCCGGCCTGCCCGCCGAGGAGTTCTACGCCGACGCCTTCACCTCCGAGCTGGACAAGCAAGGCAAGGCCTGACCCCGCACAACTCTGATCCAGGACCCGCCGCCATGCAGCATTTCAGCCCGCCCTATGCCAGCGCCGCCCAGTTCGAGCAGCAGTTGCGCGAGCAGGGCTCGGCCGTGATGGCGCCCGAAAGCCTGCGCCACTGGTTGGGCTGCGAGCCGGCAGAGCTGGCCGCGCTGGCGCCGTTCTGGAACGACCTGCCGCCCGACCTCCATCTGCGCGACGGCGGGCGCTACCGCTTTCGCCGCCATGGCAGCTTTGTGCTGGACACGCAGTCCGCCACGCCGGTGCAGCAGGTGCAGCACCGCGCCCACTGGCAGCCGCTGGACTACAACGCCCTGCACGGCGGGCTCGAGCGCTGGTTCGAGCCGATGGCCGAAGCTGCCACCGCCCTGCCCATCTGGCCCAAGCTGTTGCTGGCCCTGGCGGGCGCGGCCGACCGGCTGCGCGGCACCCAGCCCTGGTATGCCGAGGCGCACCAGTTCCGCATCGACACCACCGACGGCATCGGACGGCCCACGCCCGAGGGCGCGCACCGCGATGGCGTGGACCTGGTGGCGGTGTTCCTGGTGGGGCGCAAGGGCATCAAGGGCGGCGAATCGCGCGTGTTCGAGGCCAGCGGCCCGCGCGGCCAGCGCTTCACCCTGAGCGAGCCCTGGACCCTCTTGCTGCTGGACGACGAGCGTGTGATCCATGAGACCACGCCGATCCAGCCCGAGGCCGAGCATGGTTATCGCGACACCCTGGTGGTGACGCTTCGGCACGGCGGTTTCCAGGATCCCTGATGCGTGGCAGGCATCACGCCATGCCAGATGTGCTGAGCCGGCCATGGCACGGCCAGCGCTGCAGGCCGTAAACTCGCGCACTCGGGCCACAAGCCCGCAAGCAGGCACCCGCCAAGCCGGGTGCTTTTTTCCGGCATCACAAGTGCAAACGCCATGAACGCTCCCCTCGACCGCTCGTCCGATCTAGCCCGCGCCCTCAGCGAGGCAGCCCCCTCCTCCCTCCCCAGCTCGCTGTTCGGCCTGCCCGATCAAGCCCCGCATGAACGCGTGCTGCTGGCCGCCGATGAGCAGACCGGTCTGAAGGCCATCCTGGCCGTGCACAGCACCGCCCGCGGCCCCGCCTTCGGCGGCTGCCGCTTCTGGAGCTATGACAACGAACTCGCCGCGCTGAACGACGCGCTGCGCCTGTCGCAAGGCATGAGCCTGAAGAACGCCCTGGCCGAGCTGCCCTTCGGCGGCGGCAAGGCCGTGATCATCAAGCCGGCCGGCCAGTTCGACCGTGCCGCCCTGTTCGCCGCCTTCGGCCGTGCGGTGCAGTCGCTGGACGGCGCCTACATCACCGCCGAGGACGTGGGTACCACCACCGCCGACATGCTGGGCATGCAGGCACAGACCCAGTACGTCAGCGGCATCCCGCGTGCCGGCGCCTTCGGCGGCGACCCCAGCCCCAAGACGGCCTGGGGCGTGTTCGTCTCGATCGAAGCCGGCGTGCGCCTGCATCTGCAGCGCGCCTCGCTGGACGGCGTGCGCGTGGCCCTGCAAGGCCTTGGCGCGGTGGGCTGGCACCTGGCCGAATTCCTGCACAA
Source organism: Paucibacter soli (assembly GCF_037482845.1). Classification (NCBI taxonomy): domain Bacteria; kingdom Pseudomonadati; phylum Pseudomonadota; class Betaproteobacteria; order Burkholderiales; family Sphaerotilaceae; genus Roseateles; species Paucibacter soli. The sequence goes on along the minus strand of NZ_JBBHJW010000002.1, from coordinate 649,452 downwards.
GGCCGGCGCCAAGCTGGTGGTGGCCGACGTGGACGCCGCCAAGGTGGCGCGCGCACAGGAGCTGTTCGGCGCCCAGGCCGTCAGCGTGCACGAGATCCTGGCCGCCGATGTCGACGTGCTGGCTCCCTGCGCACTCGGCGCGGTGCTGAACGTCGGCAGCGTGCCGCAGATCCGCGCCAAGCTGATCGCCGGCGCCGCCAACAACCAGTTGGCCACCGCCGCCGATGGCGACGCGCTGCAGGCGCGCGGCATCCTCTACCTGCCCGACTATCTGGTGAATGCCGGCGGCATCATCAGCGTGGCACGCGAGTACCGCAACGAGGGCGAAGAGCAGGCCGTGATGGCCGAGGTCAGCAAGATCGCCGGCCGTGTGGAAGAGTTGCTGGGCCGCGTCAAGACCAGCGGCAACACGCCCGCGCGAGAGTCCGACATCTGGGCCCGTTCGAAGCTGGTCAAACTGGCCTGACGACCCACCCCCTACGCGCTTCGCGCGGCCCCCTCAAGGGGGCGAGCCCGCAGGACCTGCGGAGCCGGATCCTCGGGCTCCGCTGGGTGCCTTACTCGCCAAGGTAGGCGGCGCGCACCTTGGGGTCGTTCAGTAGCTCCTTGCCATTGCCGGTCATCGTGACGATGCCGCTTTCCATCACATAGCCGCGATTCGCCGCGGCGAGCGCCCGGCTGGCGTTCTGCTCCACCAGCAGAATGGTCACGCCCTGGCCGTGGATCTCGTTCACGACCTCGAAGATCTTGTCCACCATGATGGGCGAGAGGCCCATGCTGGGCTCGTCGAGTAGCAAGACCTTGGGACGCGCCATCAGCCCGCGGCCCATGGCCAGCATCTGCTGCTCGCCGCCCGACATGGTGCCGGCCAGTTGGTTGCGGCGCTCCTTCAGGCGCGGGAAGATGCCGAAGACCTTGTCAATATCGGCCAGGATCTCGGCCTTGTCATTGCGGATGTAGGCACCCATCTGCAGGTTCTCGATGATGGTCATGCGCGTGAAGGTGCCGCGCCCCTCGGGCACCATCACCAGGCCCTGCTTGACCAGGTCCCAGGCGCCCTGGCCCTTGATGCTCTGGCCCATGAACTGGATCTCGCCCTCGGCCACCGGCTGTAGGCCGGTGATGGCCTTGAGGGTGGTGGTCTTGCCGGCGCCGTTGGCGCCGATCAAGCTCACCAGTTCGCCCTGCTTGACCTCGAAGCTGACGCCCTTGACGGCCTGGATGCCGCCATAGGCCACCTTGAGGCCGTTGACCTTGAGGAGGGTGTTGTCGTTTGCCATGATTTGTGTCCGTCCTCAGTGGGCCTTGTGACCGGCGCCCAGATAGGCCTCGATCACCTTCTCGTTGCGCTGCACATCGGCCGGCGTGCCCTCGGCAATCTGCTTGCCATAGTCCAGCACGGTGACGCGGTCGCACAAGCCCATCACCAGTTTCACGTCATGCTCGATCAGGAGGATGGTGCGGCCGTCGTTGCGGATGCGGTCGATCAGCTCGCGCAGCACCACCTTCTCGGTGGCGTTCATGCCGGCGGCGGGCTCGTCCAGCGCAATCAGCTTGGGGTCGGTGGCGAGTGCCCGCGCGATCTCCAGGCGACGCTGGTCGCCATAGCTCAGGGTGCGTGCCTTGAACTCCGCGTACTTGCCTATGCCCACGTAATCGAGCAGTTCCTGCGCGCGCTTGGCAATCGCCGCCTCCTCGGCCTTGAAGCCGGGGGTGCGGAACACCGCGCCGATCAGCCCCGAATGGGTGCGCACATGGCGGCCCACCATCACGTTCTCCAGCGCCGTCATTTCGGCGAACAGGCGGATGTTCTGGAAGGTGCGCGCGATGCCGGTCTTGGCGACCTGGTGCACCGCGGTCGGTGCATAGGGCGCGCCGCCCAGCTCGAAGGTGCCCGAGTCGGGCGTGTAGAGCCCGGTGATGACGTTGAAGAAAGTGGTCTTGCCGGCACCGTTGGGGCCGATCAGGCCATAGACCTGGCCCTTGTTGATCTGGATGCCCACGTCCGAGAGGGCTTGCAGGCCACCGAAGCGCTTGGAGACGCCGGCGACCTTGAGAACCGATGCTGCTTCGCTCATGTTCGTGCTCCCTGTGCTTATTTCTGGGCCGGCTGCGGAGCGGCCTTGCCATGTTCGGGCGAAGGCCAGAGGCCGCGCGGGCGCGAGAGCATGATGCCTATCATCGCCAGTGCCACCAGCAGCTGGCGCAGGATGGCGGCGTCCAGGCGGCCACCGGTCATCTCCTGCAGCGGGCCGGCCACATAACGCAGCACTTCCGGCAGCGCCGAGAGCAGCAGCGCGCCCAGGATCACGCCCGGGATATGGCCGATGCCGCCCAGCACCACCATGGCCACGATCATCACCGACTCCTGCAGGCTGAAGGACTCGGGGCTGACGAAGCCCTGGAAGGACGCGAACATCGAACCCGCCACGCCGCCGAAGGTGGCGCCCATGCCGAAGGCCAAGAGCTTGAGGTTGCGGGTATTGATGCCCATCGCCTTGGCGGCGATCTCGTCCTCGCGGATCGCCATCCAGGCGCGGCCGATGCGCGAGTTCTCAAGGCGATAGCAGATGATCACGGTGAACACCACCAGCGCCAGGAACAGGTAGTAGTACAGCGTCACCGACGGCAGCGCATAGCCGAACACCTCCAGGCCCTTGCCCAGGTCGATGCCGAAGAAATGGATCGCGTCGATCTGGCCGATGCCGCGCGGACCGTTGGTGATATTGGCCGGATACTCCATATTGTTGAGAAACACGCGCGCAATCTCGCCAAAACCCAGGGTCACGATGGCCAGGTAGTCGCCGCGCAGCTTCAGCGTGGGTGCTCCCAGCAGCACGCCGAAGAAGGCGGCAAGACCTGCCCCCAGCGGGATGATGATCCACAGCGGCGAATGCAGGCCGTCGGGGAACATGGCGCGGAAGGACTCGAAGTTCTCGCTCAGATGCGGGCTGGCGAACAGCGCATACATATAGGCGCCGAGCGCGTAGAAGGCCACATAGCCCAGGTCCAGCAGGCCCGCATAGCCCACCACGATGTTCAGACCCAGCGCCAGCATCACATAGAGCAGGGCCAGGTCGATGATGCGCACCGGGCCGTTGCCCAGTTGCTGCGCAAACAGAGGCACGGCCAACAGCACGAGGGCAGCGACCAGAAAGACGAAGAGCTTGTTCTTGTGCATCGTGGTCTCCAGTTTCCTTGGCTCAGGCACGATCGGCCACACGCTCGCCCAGCAGGCCCGAGGGGCGCAGGGTCAGCACCAGGATCAGCGCCACGAAGGCGAAGATGTCGGCGTAATGGCTGCCCAGGATGCCGCCGGTGAGCTCGCCCAGATAGCCCGCGCCGATGGCCTCGATCAGGCCCAGCACCACCCCACCCAGCATCGCGCCGGCGAGGTTGCCGATGCCGCCCAGCACCGCGGCGGTGAAGGCCTTCAGGCCGGGCATGAAGCCCATCGAATGCTGCACCGTGCCGTAGTTGGCCGCCCACATCAGGCCGGCCACGGCGGCCAGCGCCGCACCGATCACGAAGGTGGCCGAGATCACGAAGTCGGGCTTCACGCCCATCAGGCCCGCCACGCGCGGGTTCTCGGCGGTGGCGCGCATCGCGCGGCCCAGCTTGGTGTGGTTCACCAGGAACAGCAGACCGCCCAGTATCACCACCGTGCTTACCAGTATCAGCACCTGGGTCACGGTGATCACCGGCCCACCCAGGTCAAACGGCGTGGTGGGCAGCAGCAGCGGGAAGGGTTTGGGATTGGGCTTCCAGACGATCATCGCCAGGGTCTGCAGCAGCAGCGACATGCCCATCGCGGTGATCAGCGGCGCCAGGCGCGGCGCATTGCGCAGCGGCCGGTAGGCGATCTTCTCGACCAGGAAGTTCAGCAGCGTGCAGACCACGATGGCGCAGGCCAGCGCAACGGCCATCAGGGCCCAGCCGGGCAGGCCGGTGTCGGCCAGCGCGGTGACCACGGTCCAGCTCACGAGTGCCCCGACCATGAGGATCTCGCCATGGGCGAAATTGATGAGGTTGATGATGCCGTACACCATGGTGTAGCCCAGGGCCACCAGCGCATACATGCTACCGAGCACCAGCCCGTTGATGATCTGCTGGATCAAGGTTTCCATACACACTCTCCGGTTCGGCTCATGCGCCGCTCAGGGCGACAGAAAAAAGCCCACCAAAACGTCGGCGGGCCGGGTGCCATCTGGTCCTGCAGGCTAAGTCGATTCTAGGAGTGCGGGATTCCGCGCCATCGTCGGTGCTTACCCGCAACATGGCGCAGGGTGGGCGTGCTAGCGTCGCTAGCCCTTGGCCTCGTCATTGAGTCGGCGCAGCTCGGCGAGGCGCTCGCCGATGCGGATTTCCAGGCCGCGCGACACCGGCTCGTAGAAGCGCTCGCCCTCCAGCCCGTCGGGCAGGTATTGCTCGCCCGGCACAAAGCCGCCCGGATGCTCATGCGCGTAGCGATAGGCCTGGCCATAGCCCAGGCCCTTCATCAGCTTGGTGGGCGCATTGCGCAAATGCATGGGCACGGGGCGGCTCTGGTCGCTCTTCACCAGCGCGCGCACGGCGTTGTAGGCGCTGTAGGCCGCATTCGACTTGGGCGCCATGGCCAGGTAGATCACCGCCTGCGCCAGGGTCAGCTCGCCCTCGGGCGAGCCCAGGCGCTCGTAGGTCTCGGCGGCGTCCAGAGTGAGGCGCAGCGCGCGCGGGTCGGCCAGGCCGATGTCCTCGCTGGCCATGCGTATCAACCGCCGGCTGATGTAGCGCGCATCGACGCCGCCGTCCAACATGCGCACCAGCCAGTAGAGCGCGGCATCCGGGTCGGAGCCTCGCACCGATTTGTGCAACGCCGAGATGACGTCGTAGAACTGCTCGCCGCCCTTGTCGTAACGGCGCAGCTGCTCGCCCAGGGCGCGCTCCAGCGCCGCCTCGTCGATCTCGCCGGCGCCCTGGGGCGCGAGGCTGGCCGCCGCCTCCACCGCATTCAGCAGGCGGCGCGCGTCGCCATCGGCATAGGCCGCAAGGCGCTCGGCCGCGGTCTTGTTGAAGGGCGGGCAGGCCAGCGCCTGCTGGCCACGCTGCACCAGGTCCAGCAGCTCGCCCTGCTCCAGGGCCTTGAGCACATGCACGGTGGCGCGCGAGAGCAAGGCCGAATTGACCTCGAAGCTGGGGTTCTCGGTGGTGGCGCCGATGAAGGTGAAGAGCCCCGCCTCCACATGCGGCAGGAAGGCATCCTGCTGCGCCTTGTTGAAGCGGTGCACCTCGTCCACGAACACCACGGTGCGCCGCCCCTGCGCGGCCACCGCCTGGGCGCGCTCCACCGCCTCGCGGATCTCCTTGACCCCGCCCAGCACCGCCGAGATGGTGATGAACTGGGCATCGAAGGCCTGCGTCATCAGCCGCGCCAGGGTAGTCTTGCCCACCCCCGGCGGGCCCCACAGAATCATCGAATGCAGGCGCCCGGCCTCGAAGGCCACGCGCAGGGGCATGCCGGGGCCCAGCAGATGCTGCTGGCCGATCACCTCGTTCAGGCTGCGCGGACGCAGGCGCTCGGCCAGGGGTTGCGAGGGCAAGGTGGCGTCAGCCGGCGCAGGAGCCAGATCGGGAAAGAGCTCGGAACTGCTGCTCATTGCTCCACGAGATCGGCACCGGCGGGCAGCACGAAGCGGAAGCGCTCCGCCGCCAGCTTGACGTTCAACTGCAGCTCGCTGAACTCCAGCTGCGAGCGCTGGCCGAAGCCGTCCACCAGCTCCAGCGCCGCCAGCTCCTTGCCGCGAAAGCCCAGCTTGAGCGCCTGGATGCTGCCATCGCTCTGGCGCGGCAGGGCCTGCACCCATTCCAGGCCACGCTCGTTGGGCAGCAGCTTGAATTCGAAATCGCGGCCGATCTGCCCGCCGGCCAGCAGGGCCGCAGGCGTGGCACCCAGAGCCTGGCTCATGCGGCGCGAGCTGGCCTGGTTGAGGTCGGGGTCGAACAGCCAGACCTTCTGCCCATCGCCCACGATCAACTGCTCGAAGGGCTTCAGGTAGGCGAAGCGGAACTGGTTGGGGCGCTGGAACTCGAAGGTGCCCGAGGAGCTTTTCTTGCGCTTGCCGTCGGGCGAGAGCACGGTCTGGGTGAAGACGGCACGGCCGCTCTTGGCCGCGCTGGCGAATTCGTTCAGCGCGGCAATGGCATCGGCGCGTGCGGCCAGGCCGGCCAGCAGCAGCGCCGCGCCCAGCAGGGTCTTGGTGGCTCTCATTCGTCTCGCTTGGGGATGATCAGGTCGCGGTTGCCATTGGTGGCCATGCTGGAGACCAGGCCGGATTTCTCCATCTGCTCCAACAGACGTGCGGCGCGGTTGTAACCGATGCGCAGATGGCGCTGCACCAACGAGATCGAGGCACGGCGGTGCTGCAGCACCACGGCCACCGCCTGGTCGTACATCGGGTCGGCTTCGCCGTTGGCCTCACCGGGCGCAGGCGGCTCACCGCCCTCGCCTTCCAGCACCCCACCTTCCAGAATGCCCTCGATGTAGTTGGGCTCGCCGCCCTGCTCCTTCAGGTAGGTCACCACGCGGTGCACCTCGTCGTCGCTGACGAAAGCGCCATGCACGCGCACCGGCAGGCCGGTGCCCGAGGGCATGTAAAGCATGTCGCCCATGCCCAGCAAGGCCTCGGCACCCATCTGGTCGAGGATGGTGCGGCTGTCGATCTTCGAGCTGACCTGGAAGGAAAGGCGGGTCGGGATATTGGCCTTGATCAGGCCGGTGATCACGTCCACCGACGGCCGTTGGGTGGCCAGGATCAGGTGAATGCCGGCGGCGCGCGCCTTCTGCGCCAGGCGCGCGATCAGCTCCTCGATCTTCTTGCCCACCACCATCATCAGGTCGGCGAGCTCGTCGATAACGACAACAATGTGCGGCAGGCGCTCGAGCGGCTCGGGCTCCTCGGGCGTGAGGCTGAAGGGGTTGCCGATCTTCTCGCCGCGCTCGCTGGCCTCGTCGATCTTCTTGTTGTAGCCGGCCAGATTGCGCACGCCCATCTTGGACATCAGCTTGTAGCGGCGCTCCATCTCGCCCACGCACCAGTTGAGCGCGTTGGCGGCCTGCTTCATGTCGGTGACCACCGGCGCCAGCAGATGCGGGATGCCCTCGTAGACGCTCATTTCCAGCATCTTGGGGTCGATCATGATGAGGCGCACATCGCGCGCCTCGGCCTTGTAGAGCAGCGAGAGGATCATCGCGTTGATGCCCACCGACTTGCCCGAACCGGTGGTACCGGCCACCAGGCAATGTGGCATCTTGGCCAGATCCGCCACCACCGGCGCACCGATGATGTCCTTGCCCAGCGCCATCGTCAGCATCGAGGCCGCGTCAGCATAGACCTGCGAGCCCAGGATCTCGGAGAGCCGGATGGTCTGGCGGCGCGCATTGGGCAGTTCCAGTGCCATGAAGTTCTTGCCCGGGATGGTCTCGACCACGCGGATGCTCACCAGGCTCAGCGAGCGCGCCAGATCCTTGGCGAGGTTGACAATCTGCGAACCCTTCACGCCGGTGGCCGGTTCGATCTCGTAGCGCGTGATCACCGGGCCGGGCGAGGCCGCCACCACACGCACCTCGACGCCGAAGTCCCGCAGCTTCTTCTCGATCATGCGGCTGGTCATTTCCAGCGACTCGGGCGTGACCGACTCGACCCGCGTGGGTGGCGCATCCAGCAGATCCACCTGGGGCAGCTTGGTATCGCTAACGTCGGTGAAGAGCGTCTGCTGGCGCTCCTTGGCCACGCGCGTGGACTTGGGCACCTCGATCACCGGCGCCTCGATGACGATGGGCTGATGCTCCTCGACCACCTGGCGCTCCACCTCCACCACCTGCTCGCGCTCGCGCTTGGCCGCCTTGCCGACGCGCTGGTCTTCCTTGATTTCGCGCTTGGCCACCTGGCGGTTGCGCAACTCATCGATGCGCGTGCCTATCAGCTCGGCCAGGCGCAGCCAGGAGAATTCGAGTGCCAGCGCGAGGCCGGTAAGCAGCGCGGCAATCGCCAGCACGCCCGAACCGGCAAAGCCAAGGGCCTGCATGCTCAGCGGGCCCAGTGTGTAGCCCAGCACGCCACCGGCATGGCCCGGCAGCCGAGCCTCCCAGCCATAGAGCCGGCTCCATTCCAGCGTGCAACTGGCAGCCATCAAGACCAGCAGGCCCAGCCAGCGCAGGCCACGCGAGCGCAGGCGCTGTTCGGGCGGGATCAGCTCGGGAGCCTCAACCCGCAGCAAGCCCGCCAGGCTGCCCAGCCAGGCGCGCAGCGCCACCAGCACGAGCCACCAGCAGGAATAGCCAAAACCGAACAGCAGCAGATCGGACAGCCAGGCGCCCACCGCACCCACCCGGTTGGCGTACAGCGCACGGCTGCCGGCGATGCTAAAGGCCGAGTCGGCGCGGTCATGCGTCAGCAGCGCCAGCACCACCAGGCACCAGAGCAGGCCGCCCGCGACCAACCACAGCGGCGTGCGCAAGGGGCTGGCGACGGGCGCCGCCGGCTTGGCCGCCTTCTTGGGCTGGCGCTTGTAGACTTTGTCGCTGGGCGGGCTGCCTTCGCCGCCCAGCATGGAATCCAGGGGAAAACTCATGGCCCGATTGTGGCTCAGCTTGGCCGAGCCTCAGCCGCAGCCGTCAGCCTGGCCGCAAGCATGCGGCCAGTCCTTCGGTGGGCGTCGGACAAGGCGCAGGCCTTGTCCTCGGTCCTGCCTCAGTCGTGCAGGCGTTCCTTGATGACGACCGAACCGTTCTCCAGCGTCTCGATCACGCCGCGATCCTCCAGGTCCTTCATGACGCGGCTGACCATCTCGCGTGAGGCGCCCACCACCTTGGCCATGTCCTGGCGCGAGACCTTGCCGCGGATGATCTTGATGCCCTTCTCTTCCTCGGACATGTCCAGCAGGGTGCGCGCCACGCGGCCATAGACATCCAACAGCGCCAGCGATTCGATCTGGCGGTCGGCATTGCGCAGGCGTGCCACCAGGCCGCGCAGAATGGCGTAGGAGAGGCTGCTGCTGTCGGGCAGGCAGCGCGAGAACTCCATGCGGCCCAGCACCAGCATGTCGGTCTGCACCTCGGCGCGCACGGTGGCCGAATGCGGCTCGCCGTCGATCAGGCTCATCTCGCCCACATAGTCGCCGGGCTGCAGCACCGCCAGGATGACCTCGCGGCCACGGGTATCGGCGGTCAGCACGCGGGCCCGCCCGTTCAACAGAATGAACAGGGCGTTCGACTTGGTGCCCTGCTCGACAATCATCTCACCGCGCTTGAAGCGACGCTTCACCACACTGTCCGCAATGGACTGCGCCTGATCGGTGGTCAGCAGGGAGAACAAGGGAACCCTGCGGATCAGGTCCAGATTGGACAGCATTGCCATGAACGACCTCCTGAGATTGTGGACAGTTGATTTGCCGTAAGCAGGGCACGGGGCCGCTTGCCTAGAATGCCGGCATTGTGCCAAGTAGTTCACGCTTCTCCATAGGGTGTAGGCCGTAGATCATCGATGCTGCTGACTTGTGTACCACCCAAACAACCCCAACTCCTGCCCATGACGCAAACCACCCAACATGTACAGCTGCTGATCCTGGGCTCCGGCCCGGCCGGCTACACCGCCGCCATCTATGCCGCGCGCGCCAACCTCAAGCCCACCCTGGTGACCGGCATGGCCCAGGGCGGCCAGCTGATGACCACCACCGAGGTGGACAACTGGCCCGCCGATGTGATGGGCGTGCAGGGCCCCGAGCTGATGCAGCGCTTCCAGCAGCATGCCGAGCGTTTCCAGACCCGGATGCTGTTCGACCACATCAATGAGGTGGATCTCTCGCAGCGCCCCTTCAAACTCAAGGGCGACAGCGGCAGCTACAGCTGCGACGCCCTCATCATCGCCACCGGCGCCTCCGCCAAATACCTGGGCCTGCCTTCCGAAGAGGCCTTCATGGGCCGAGGCGTGAGCGGCTGCGCCACCTGCGATGGCTTCTTTTACCGCGAGCAGGAGGTCTGCGTAGTGGGCGGCGGCAATACCGCCGTCGAGGAGGCGCTCTACCTCTCCAACATTGCCAGCAAGGTGCACCTGATCCATCGCCGCGACAAGTTCCGCGCCGAGCCTATCCTGGTGGACAAGCTGATGGAAAAGGTTGCCACCGGCAAGATCGAGCTGCACGTATTCCAGAACCTCGACGAGGTGCTGGGCGACCAGAGCGGCGTGACCGGCGTGCGCCTCAAGAGCAACGACGGCGAGCTCAAGGAGCTCAAGCTGCAGGGCTGCTTCATCGCCATCGGCCACCAGCCCAATACCGAGATCTTCAAGGGCCAGTTGGAGATGAAGGACGGCTATATCATCACCAAGGGCGGCTTGAACGGTTTTGCCACCATGACCAGCGTGCCCGGCGTGTTCGCGGCCGGTGATGTGCAGGACCATGTTTACCGCCAGGCCATCACCAGCGCCGGCACCGGTTGCATGGCGGCACTGGACGCGCAACGCTTCCTGGAGCAGGCACAGGGCTGATCCAGGCGCGGCCGCTGGCGCAGGCAGCGAAGTCAGGCTATACTCGCCGGCTTGCTTGCTGGATGGACCGCGCTCGAAGGCCTTGGACGATTTCCAAGGCGGCCGGGTTTAGCTTGCATAAAGCGGTCATGTGGTCGCGCCGGGTTTGCAAGGCAATCCCGGGCGGCTGGTCAACAGTTCAAAACCGGAGTAGCGTCATGGCACGCGTCTGTCAAGTCACGGGTAAGCGCCCGATGGTGGGAAACAATGTTTCTCACGCCAACAACAAAACCAAGCGTCGGTTCCTGCCGAATCTGCAGTACCGCCGTTTCTGGCTCGAAACCGAAAACCGCTGGGTGCGTCTGCGCGTGTCCAATGCTGCTCTGCGCCTGATCGATAAGGTCGGCATCGAGCAAGTCGTCGCCGATCTGCGCGCCAAGGGCGAGCTCTGATCAAGCACTGAACATCAAGGAGTCTCATCATGGCAAGCAAAGGCGGACGCGAGAAGATCAAGCTGGAATCCACCGCGGGTACCGGTCACTTCTACACCACGAACAAGAACAAGAAGACGACGCCCGAAAAGCTCGAATTCATGAAGTTCGACCCCAAGGCACGCAAGCATGTCCTGTACAAGGAAATCAAGCTGAAGTAATTCAGCCGCTGTGCATGCAGCAGCCTCAAGAAAAACCCGCCCGCGCACTGCCGGCGGGTTTTTTCATGGCCAAAAGCCTTCGGCTCAGGGCTTCTTGGGCGGCACGAACTCGGCCTGGAACCAGTCATCCAGCATACGCTTCTCGTAACGCATCGGATCGGAATCCCAGTAACGCAAGCTGCGAATCTGATAGGCTAGGTCGCGCAACCGCGCCTCGCCCTGGCGATCGGGGCGGTCCGCCTCGCGGATCAGGTAGCGGAACTCGATGCGCGGCGAGGTCGCGCTGCGCAGCACGCGCAAGCGCTCCATGCGCCGGCCCACGGGCTCGATCTCGCCCGCCAGGTCCACATCCGTCACCTCGAACGTCAGCTGCTTGCCGGGTGCGTACTTCTCGGCCTGGCGTTGCAGATGCTCGGCGAGTTGCTGCAGATGCTGGTCACGGTCGCGCCCGGATTCGCCAGCATCGGCGAACTTCTCCGGATGGATGAATTTAACTTCGGCCGCCGCCAGCGCCGTAGCACCGGCAAAACCCAGTGCGAGCAGGCAGCAGAGATTTCGCAATGTATGGGACTTCATGACAGGCCCTCCATGCATCATCAAGACGCATGCCAAGAATACGCAAAAAGGGCGCCACCTGGGCGCCCTTTACGTCAAGCAACACACGCGTCGCCTAGACACGCACGGCGCGCAGCCCGATGGCAAATGCTCGCAGCTCGGCGATGCCGCTTTCCTCGGCCTTGCGGCACCAGACCTGCAGGTCGCTCACCAGCTGTTCGGCCGACACATTGGTGCGCGTCCACAGCTGGCGCAGCTCCTCGCGCATCAGCATCAGCTTGTCCAGCACCGGGCTGGCGGCACGGGCGCCGGCAATCTGGGCCAGATAGGCGCTCGGGATGCGATCGGCATCGCGGTGCAACCAGCGCTTGGCCAGCTTCAGCTCGGCCCAGCGAGCGCTGTGCTGCTCGCCTTGTGCCTTCAGACGCGCCAGTTCGACGGCACAGGCGGCCTTGAGCTCGCGTCCGTACTTGGCCATCACCTCGTATCGATTGGCGATGATGGCCTCGAGCGTGTCCTTGTCGGCCACTGGCTTGACCTCGCCCATGCGCATCTGCGGGGCGGTCTTGCGCACCTTGGCCCAGCCCAAGAGCTCGAAGGCGCGGATATAGCCCCAGCCGATGTCAAACTCGAAGGGCTTGACCGAGAACTTGGCCGAGGTCGGGTAGGTGTGGTGGTTGTTGTGCAACTCCTCGCCGCCGATCAGGATGCCCCAGGGCGACACATTGGTCGACGCATCCTGCGCCTCGAAGTTGCGATAGCCCCAGTAGTGGCCAATGCCGTTGATGACGCCGGTGGCCCACACCGGGATCCAGGCCATCTGGATCGCCCAGACGGTGGCACCGATGGCACCGAACAGGGCCAGGTTGATGATCAGCATGAGGCCCACGCCCTGCCAGGAATAGCGCGTGTAGAGATTGCGCTCGATCCAGTCATTCGGCGTGCCTAGGCCAAATTTGGCAATGGTTTCCTTGTTCTGGGCCTCAGCGCGATAAAGCTCCACGCCGGTCAGCAGCAAGGCCTTGAGGCCGCGCGTCTGCGGGCTGTGCGGGTCTTCCTCGGTCTCGCATTTGGCGTGGTGCTTGCGGTGCACGGCCACGAATTCCTTGGTCACCATGCCGGTGGTGAGCCACAACCAGAAGCGGAAGAAATGCGCCGGGATGGGGCCCAGATCCAGGGCACGGTGTGCTTGCGCCCGGTGCAGGAAGATCGTTACGCCCAGGATGGTGAAATGCGTCACCACCAGGGTGTAGGCGACGATCTGCCAGAAGCTGGCGCCGCTCAGGCCGTCGGACAGCCACTGCACCAGCGCGTCGCGCACGCCCGTCATCAATTCAATCATTCAGACCTTGCCTTGCCCACCAACGAGCGTTGTTGTCTCTGCCAAGCCCTGATTGTAGGCGAGCGGCTCTAAACGGCCGCTCGCGCCGGCGGCGCAAAGCGTGCTTACTTCCTTTGCCACACGGCAGCGAAGAAGCCATCGCTGCCATGGCGGTGCGGCCACAGCCGCACAAAGCCGTGCTCGCACAGGCTGGCGGCATTGGCCACATGCGCGCGCTCCAGGCAGTCCTGCGCGGCCAGCGGCTCGAACTCCGGATGCGCGGCGCCAAAGGCCTGCGCGATCTCCTCGTTCTCGGCGCTCAGCAGGCTGCAGGTCGCGTACACCAGGCGGCCGCCCGACTTCAGCAGGCGTGCCGCGCTTTCCAGGATCGCGGCCTGCTTGAGCTGCAACTCCTTGACCGCTTGCGGCGACTGGCGCCACTTCAGGTCCGGATTGCGACGCAGGGTGCCCAGGCCCGAACAGGGCGCATCCACCAGCACGCGGTCGATCTTGCCGGAAAGGCGCTTGACGCGGTCGTCGCGCTCATGCGCGATCTGGGCCGGATAGACATTGGATAGGCCGCTGCGCGCCAGCCTTGGCTTGAGCGCATCCAGCCGATGGCCGGAGACGTCAAAGGCATAGAGCCTGCCGGTGTTGCGCATCGCCGCACCCAGGGCCAGGGTCTTGCCGCCGGCGCCGGCGCAGAAGTCCACCACCATCTCGCTGCGCTTGGGGTCCAGCAGCAGCGCCAGCAGTTGGCTGCCCTCGTCCTGCACCTCCACCGTGCCATTGGTGAAGACTTCCAGCTTGTTGAGGGCGGGCTTGCCCTGCACGCGCAGGCCCCAGGGCGAGTAGGGCGTGGCCTCGGCCTCAATGCCGGCGGCCTTGAGCGCCGCCAGCGCCTCCTCGCGCTTGGCCTTGAGCAGGTTGACGCGCAGGTCCAGCGGCGCGGCCTCGTTCATGGCCGCGGCCAGGGCCCAGAATTCCGCCTCGTCGCCGTCCTTGGTCAGACGCGCCAGCAGCGGCTCGGCCAACCAGTCGGGCAGGTTGTGGCGCAGCTTGGGCGCCAAATTGGCATGGTCAATGGTCTTGAGCTGGTCCAGCCATTGGCGCTGTTGCGGGCTCAGCGCGCTGTGCAGAAAGGCCTCGCTGCCGGCCCAGCCCAGTATCACCAGGCGACGTTCCATCGGCCCGGCGCCCGACTGCGCCAGATGCTGCAGCAGCAGGCGCTTGCGCAGCACCGTGTAGACGGTTTCGGCCAGGGTGCCGCGCTCGCGCTGGCCCAGGCCCTTGTTCTTGCGGAAGTAGGCCGACACCACGCCATCGGCGGGCGAATCAAACTTGAGCACGGCGCGCAGCAGCTCGCAGCTCATATCGAGGAGGGCATTAGGATGCATATCTCAATTATCCCTTGCATCCATGCCCAGCCCCGAACTCCCACCCCTGCCCGCCACGCCCACCGGCCGCTATCGCCACTACAAGGGCGGCGAGTACGAGGTGATCGGGGTCGGCCGGCATAGCGAAACGTTCGAGCCCATGGTCATCTACCGCCCGCTCTACGGCGAGGCCGGCCTGTGGCTGCGCCCGCACGCGATGTTCTTTGGCAGCTTGCTGCATGAAGGGCGCGAGGTGCTGCGTTTTCGCCCCTGCGAGGCGGCGTGAGCCTGCTGCGCGCGCGCCCGCGCCTGCTGGTTGGCTGCGCCATCGGCCTGCTGCTGGCCCTGTTGTGGCCCATCGCCCTGCCCTGGCTGACGCGCCTGCTGCTGGGCTGGAATATCGGCGTCTGGACCTATCTGAGCCTGGTGCTGTGGATGATGGGCCGCGCCGATGCCGCGCATCTGCAGCAGCGCGCCCGCCTGCTGGGCGACGGCATGACGGTGGTGCTGCTGCTGGCGATGGCGGGCGCCTTCGCCAGCCTGGCGGCCATCACGCTGGAGATGGCTCAGGTCCGGCATGGCGTGAACGCGGTGCAGGGCTGGCCCTATCTGCTGCTGGCCATCGCCACGGTGGCGGGCTCCTGGCTGCTGCTGCCGGTGGAGTTCTCGCTCGCCTACGCCAGCCTCTATCACCGCGAGGCCGGCGGCGCCAACGGGCTGGAATTCCCCGGCCTCAAGGGCCATCCGGACTACCTGGACTTCTTCTACTTCGCGGTGACGCTGGCGGCCACCTCGCAGACCTCGGACGTGTCGGTGAGCACGCGCCCGATGCGCCGCCTGGTGCTGGTGCAGGCGGTGCTGTCCTTTGTCTTCAACACCGGCGTGCTGGCCCTGACCATCAACATCCTGGCCGGACTGATCAGCTGAAGCTCTGAGATTCGCCGGCCAACTGCTGCACGCGAGCACCCTCGATGCGCAGCTGATCCTGCACGAACCAGCGCACCGCGCGCGGGTACATGCGGTGCTCCAGCCCGAGCACGCGCGCGGCCAGTGCGGCCTCGTCGTCGCCCGCCAGGATGGGCGCCACCGCCTGAGCCACGATGGGGCCATGGTCCAGCTCGGCGGTGACGAAGTGCACCGTCGCGCCGGCAAAGCGGCACCCCGCCTCCAGCGCGCGCTGGTGGGTGTGCAGGCCGGTGAAGGCCGGCAGCAGAGAGGGATGGATATTGAGCATGCGGCCCTCGTAATGCCGCGTGAACTCGGGCGTGAGGATGCGCATGAAACCGGCCAGCACCAGCAGATCGGGCGTGTAGCCATCAATCACGCGCGCCAGTTCGGCATCGAAGCTGGCGCGGTCGGCGAAGGCCTTGTGATCCACCACCGCGGTGGCAATGCCATGGCTGGCGGCAAAGGCCAGCCCGGCCGCATCCGGGCGGTTGCTGATCACCGCGGCGATGCGCGCCGGCCAGCCCTCGGCCGCGCAGGCCTTGACGATGGCCTCCATATTCGAGCCACGGCCGGAGATCAGGATCACGATGCTTTTCATGGGGCGGCAGTGTAGCTCCCTACAATCCACGCTCCTATGAGCGAACAAGCCACCCACATCCCCGCCGCGCCGCGCCAGCGCGTGCTTTCCGGCATGCGCCCCACCGGTGCCCTGCACCTGGGCCATTACCACGGCGCGCTGAAGAACTGGGTGCGCCTGCAGTCCGACTACGACTGCTTCTTCTTCGTGGCCGACTGGCATGCGCTCACCACCCACTACCAGAGCAAGGAAGTGGTGGAGAGGAATGTCTACGACATGGTGGTCGACTGGCTGGCCGCCGGCCTGGACCCCGAGCAGGCCACCCTCTTCATCCAGAGCCGCATGCCCGAGCATGCCGAGCTCTTCACCCTGCTGGCCATGAGCACCCCCTCCAGCTGGCTGGAGCGCATGCCCAGCTACAAGGACCAGGTGGAAAAGAATCGCGAACTCGCCACCTACGGCTTCCTCGGCTACCCGCTGCTGCAGGCCGCCGACATCCTGATCTACAAGGCCGCCCTGGTGCCAGTGGGCGAGGATCAGGCCGCCCATGTGGAGGTGACGCGCGAGGTGGCGCGCCGCTTCAACAACATCTACTGCGCCGAGGCTCCCATCCTGCCCGAGCCCCAGGCCCTGCTGACCGAGACCTCGCGCCTGGGCGGCCTGGACGGCCGCAAGATGAGCAAGAGCTATGGCAACACCATCGCAATGCGCGACGCGCCGGCGCTGGTGGAAGAAAAGATCCGCACCATGCCCACCGACCCGCAGCGCGTGCGTCGCGGCGACCCCGGCGACCCGGCGCGCTGCCCGGTGTGGGAGTTCCACCAGCTCTACTCCGATGCGGGCACACAGGCCTGGGCCGAGGCCGGCTGCAAGAGCGCCGGCATCGGCTGCCTGGACTGCAAGCAGCCGGTGATCGATGCCATCGCGCGCGAACAGGCGCCCTGGCGCGCACGCGCCGACGAGTTCCTCGCCAATCCTAAGCAGGTGCACTGGATCGTCGAGGTGGGCACCGAGCGCGCGCGCGCGGTGGCGCGCAAGACCCTGCGCGAGGTGCGCGCGGCGATGGGCCTGGCCTACTGAATGCAGACGCCAGCCATGGCCGCCATCCACATCACGGACATCGAGGCCGCCATCAACTGGTGGCGCGAGCGCGAGCCCTCCGACGGCCTACGCGCCTGCGCCGCCGTGCTGGCGCTGGCCGAGGTCTATGGCCTGCTGGTCTACTACCGCGAGAGCGAGTGCGACGAAGACAGCATGCCCGCCGCCGCCAGGCAGGCCTGGCTGGCCTGGTACGACAGCACCCCCGACGCGCCCTGCATCGCGATCTGCTCCACCAGCCAGGGCGACGAGGTCTGCAAGGGCTGCGGCCGCACGTTTGACGAGGTGCAGAACTGGCCGGTGATGACGCCGGCCGAGAAGCGCGTCACCTGGCGCCGCATCTCCATCGAGGCCACGGCCTGGCGCTTCAACCGCTATGCCGAGCGCGCGCGCGAGTTCATCGGCATCGACCATCCGCAGCAGCGCCAGCCGGGAGCCGGCGCTTGAGCGCAGCTCATCTGGACAGCCTGCGGCGCCTGCTGCCGCTGGCCTGGCCGGTGTTCGTGGGCCAGCTGGCGGTGCTGGGCTACTCCACCGTCGACACCATCCTGGTGGCGCGCCACTCGGCCATCGACCTGGCCGCGCTGTCGGTGGGCTCGGCCGTCTTCATGACCATCTTCATCGGCCTCATGGGGGTGGTGCTTGCGGTCTCTCCGGTGGTGGGCCAGCTGTTCGGCGCCGGCCGGATGCGCGAGGCCGGCGACGAACTGCACCAGGCCATCTGGCTGGCCCTGTTGCTCACGCTGGTCGGCGAGCTGGTGCTGCTGTGCCCCGGCCCCCTGCTGGCGATCGCCCAGGTCACGCCCGAGGTCGAGACCAAGGTGCGCGGCTATCTGCTAGCCCTGAGCGTCTCGCTGCCGGCCAATCTGATCTTCACCGCCTACCGCGGCTTCAATACCGCGGTGTCGCGGCCCAAGGCGGTGATGGTGCTGCAGGTGGGCGGGCTGGCACTCAAGCTGCCGCTCAGCGCGCTGCTGGTGCATGGCTTCGCCCTGCCGGGCCTACCGGGCTGGCAGGTGCCCGCCCTGGGCGCGGTAGGCTGCGGCATCGCCACCGCCATCGTGATGTGGGGTCAGGTCTTGATCTCGCTGGCGATCCTGCGCCGCGACGGCTTCTACGCCCGCTTCGGCCTGCACGACGGCGGCCTGCACCGGCCGCGCCTGCAGGCGATGCGCCAGCTGCTCAGGCTGGGCCTGCCGATGGGTGGCGCCATCCTGATCGAGGTCACCGGCTTCACCTTCATGGCCATCTTCATCGCCCGCCTGGGCGCCACGCCGGTGGCCGGCCACCAGTTGGCGGTGAACATGATCGCGCTGATGTTCATGATGCCGATGGCGCTGGGCAATGCCGCCGGTACCCTGGTGGCGCAGCGCGTCGGTGCGCATGACGCGGCGGATGCGCGCCGCCTGGGCTGGCACAGCCTGGAGATCGCGCTGGCGCTGTCCTGCCTGCTAGGCGGCCTGGTGTTCTTCGCGCGCGAGCAGGTGCTGGGCCTGTACACCCAGGATCCCGCCATCATCGCCGCCGCCCTGCCCCTGCTGCTGTGGGTGTGGATCTTCCATATGGGCGATGCCGGCCAGACCGTGGCCGCCTTTGTGCTGCGCGCCCACCATGTGGCCCACGCGCCGATGCTGATCTACGCGGTAGCGGTGGCCGGTCTGGGCCTGGGCGGTGGCTATGCGCTGGCCTTCGGTCATGCACCTGGCGCGCCGCAGGCCTGGCACGGCGCGCCCGGCTTCTGGGTGGCCGCCACCGCCGGGCTGGTCAGCGCAGCCACGGCCTTGAGCGCGCTACTGGCCTATGTGCACCGCGTGGAAGCCAGGGAACAAGTCAGGGGCTAAGTTCAGGCCAGCGGCAGGCTGAGCACGAACTCGCTGCCACCACCGGTGCGCGGCTCGCAGCGCACCTGGCCGCGATGGCGCTGGGCGATCTGCTTCACCAGGCTCAGGCCCAGGCCCACGCCGCCGGCCTGCTCGGCATGGCCGGGCAGGCGGAAAAAGGGCTCGAAGATGCGTTCGCGCATGGCCTCGGGCACGCCGGGTCCACGATCGCAGACGCGCAGCTCCAGCATGGCGCCGCGCCGGCCCAGCTTCAGCAGCACCTCGGGCCCGCCGTAGCGGCGCGCGTTCTCCAGCAGGTTGCGCAAGGCGCGGCGCAGCAGGCGTTCCTCCCCGCGCAGAGCCAGCTCGGCCGCGCCGTCCTCGGGTTCGAACTGGGCGCCGCTGCGCGCCGCTTCCTCGGCGGCCAGGGCCAGCATATCCACGGCCTCCGGCAGCGGCTCCTGCTGGCCGGCCTCCAGCCGGCTCGCCAGCAGCACCTCCTCCACCAGTGCATCCAGCTCGCCGATATTGGTGTGGATCTCGGCCTGCAGCCTGGCGCGTTGCGCCGGGCTGGCCTCGTCCAGCATCGCGAAGGCCATCTTCAGCCGCGCCAGCGGCGAGCGCAGCTCGTGGCTGGCATTGGCCAGCAGGCTCTGGTGCGAGCGCAGCAGCGATTCGATGCGCTCGGCCGCGCGGTTGAAGCTCAGCGCCAGGGCGCTGACCTCGTCATTGCCCTGGTCGTCGACGCGATGATTGAGTTGGCCCTCGCCGAACTGTTCCACGCCGCGCTTGAGCGCCTCCAGGCGGCGCGTGAGCCGCTTGACAACCGGAAACGCACCCGCCGCCACGCCCACGAACAGCAGCACCAGCAGGGCCACCAGCATCTCGCCATTGGCGCGCGGACCCAGCAGCGGCAGCGCAGCCCATCCGGGGTCGTCACGCCGCAGCATCGGCCGCGGCGGCCGCTCGCCCCCACCACCGCCGCCATCGCGCGCCATAGCGCCACCCGGCGGAGGCCGCCAGCCGCGCATGAAGCTGATGCTGCGGCCATCGTCCAGCTTGATCCTCAGTGCACGGCCACCAACGCCCTCCTCACGGCGTTCGAACAGCTCGGTGGCGGCGATGCGCTCGCCCCGCACATCGTCCAGCGCGATCGCCAGGCGCAGGCGCTCACCCCATTCCTCCAGCACCGCGGCCTGCTGCTCGCGCGGCGCATCGGCCGCCGGCAGCACGCGCTGGATCAGCTGCGCCATCGCGGTCAGCCTGTCCTTGGCCGCCACCTCGAAGTTGCCGCGTTCCTGCTCGATCTGCTGATGGAACAGCCAACCGGAGCCGAGTGCGAACGCCGCCAGCACCACCACCAGGGTCAGGTAGATGCGCCAGTACAGCGACCTCACTCGCCGCTGCCTTGCGCGTCCTGCTTGCGCGCGAACACATAGCCGGCGCCACGCACCGTCAGCACCCGGCGCGGTGCCTTGGGGTCGTCCTCGATGACGGCGCGGATGCGCGAGATATGCACGTCGATGGAGCGATCGAAGGCCTCCAGCGGATGGCCCTTGAGCGAATCCATGATCTGGTCGCGCGAGAGCACCCGGCCGGGGCTTTGCGCCAGCACCACCAGCAGGTCGAACTGGTGGCTGGTGAGGTCGCAGACCTTGCCGTCCAGGCGCGCCAGGCGTGCCGCCAGATCGATCTCCAGACGGCCGAAGCGCAGCAACTCGTCGGTGGGCAGCTCGGGCTCCAGGCGGCGCAACAAGGCCTTGATGCGGGCCTGCAACTCGCGCGGCTCGAAGGGCTTGGCCAGGTAGTCGTCGGCGCCCAGCTCCAGGCCCAGGATGCGGTCCATGGGCTCGCCGCGTGCCGACAGCATCAGCACCGGCAAGCGCTTGAAGCGCTTGTCGCCGCGCAGCCCGCGGCAGAAGTCCAGGCCGTCGCCGTCGGGCAGCATCAGGTCCAGCACCAGCAGATCGGGCAGGGCTGCGTCCAGCGCGGCACGCCCCTCGGCCAGCGAGCCGGCCACCTCAACCTCGAAACCCGCATGGCGCAGATAGTCCCCCAGCATGCCGGTGAGGCGGGCGTCATCGTCGATCAGCAGCAGTCTGGAACTCATGGCTCTCGCATGGGTGGCGCCGCGCGCCCTGGCCAACTCGCGTTGCTGGCGGGCGGTGCCGTCCGGGTGGGCATAGGCCTGAAGCATAAGGCCCTCAGTGGCTGTGTGCCTTCATGCGCTCGGCCATGCGCGCCTGCTGTTTCTTCATGCGTTCGGCCAGCTTGGCGCGCTGCTCCGGCGTGAGCACGCGTGCCGCATCGATGAAGGCCTGGCTCATGCGCTTGCTGATGGTCTCGTGCAGGGCCTGTTGCTGCTGGCGCAGCGCCTCGATGGAGACGGCGTCGATATTGGCGGCGGCGTACAGGGTCAGGCTTTGCGCATGCAGGGCGCGGGCGCTTTCATGCGTGGCCTTCAGGTCGGCGCGCGCGGCATCCATGATCTGCTTGATCTGGGCGCGCTGGGCATCCGTCGCGTCCACCGCATCCAGCATGTGTTCGGCATGGGCGCCCAGCATGCCGGGGCCGCCCATCATCATCATGCCGCCGCGCGGGCCATGGCCCTGAGCCTGTGCCAGGCTGCCCGCCATCACCAGGGCCAGGGCTGCGAACTTGAGCTTGCTCATGTGATTCTCTCCATCGGGTTGCGATGGAAGCATGTTCGCGCCGTCAAGTGAGGCGCTTGTGCGGGCGCCGTAAAGATGTGTGAAGAATGAAGAATGAAAAAAGGAGCCCGCGGGCTCCTTTGTCTTCTTCCATCACTTGATCGGCTTGAAGCGCATGCGCTTGGGGCGCGCGCCTTCTTCGCCGAGGCGCTTCTTCTTGTCGGCCTCGTACTCGTGGAAGTTGCCGTCGAAGAAGAACCACTGCGAATCGCCCTCGCAGGCCAGGATATGCGTGCAGATGCGATCCAGGAACCAGCGATCGTGCGAAATCACCATGGCCGAGCCGGCGAACTCCAG
The DNA here is from genome assembly GCF_037482845.1 of Paucibacter soli. Taxonomy (NCBI): domain Bacteria; kingdom Pseudomonadati; phylum Pseudomonadota; class Betaproteobacteria; order Burkholderiales; family Sphaerotilaceae; genus Roseateles; species Paucibacter soli. Next base: position 627,595 of record NZ_JBBHJW010000002.1, on the reverse strand, counting down.
CAGCGCCTCTTCCAGCGCGCGCAGGGTTTCGACGTCAAGGTCGTTGGAGGGTTCGTCCAGCATCAGCACATTGCCGCCCTGGGCCAGGGTCTTGGCCAGGTGCAGGCGGCCGCGCTCACCACCGGAGAGCTGGCCCACCATCTTCTGCTGGTCGTTGCCCTTGAAGTTGAAGCGGCCGATATAGGCACGGCTGGGCATCACGAACTTGCCGACCACGATGTTGTCGAGGCCGCCCGAGACGTCTTCCCATACCGTCTTGTCGGCGTCCAGGCTGGCACGGCTCTGGTCCACAAAGGCCAGCTTGGCGGTCTTGCCGATCTTCACCGTGCCCGAGTCCGGCTGCTCGACGCCCTGGATCATGCGGAACAGCGTCGACTTGCCGGCGCCGTTGGGGCCGATGATGCCGACGATGGCGCCCGCGGGCACCTTGAAGCTGAGGTTGTCGATCAGCACCCGGTCGCCGAAGCTCTTGGAAACGTTCTCAAACTCGATCACCTCGTTGCCCAGGCGTTCGGCCACCGGGATGAAGATCTCGTTGGTCTCGTTGCGCTTCTGGTAGTCGACGTCGCTGAGTTCCTCGAAGCGGGCCAGACGCGCCTTGCTCTTGGCCTGACGGCCCTTGGCATTGGAGCGCACCCACTTGAGCTCCTCCTTCATTGCCTTCATGCGCGCGTCTTCGGTCTTCTGCTCCTGCTCCAGGCGGCTTTCCTTCTGGTCCAGCCAGTCGGAGTAGTTGCCCTTCCAGGGGATGCCGCGGCCGCGGTCCAGCTCCAGGATCCACTCGGCGGCGTTGTCGAGGAAGTAGCGATCGTGGGTGATGGCCACCACGGTGCCGGGGAAGCGCTGCAGGAACTGCTCCAGCCACTCGACCGACTCGGCGTCCAGGTGGTTGGTGGGCTCGTCCAGCAAAAGCATGTCGGGCTTGGAGAGCAGGAGGCGGCACAGCGCCACGCGGCGCTTCTCGCCACCCGAGAGCACGCCGATCTGCGCGTCCCAGGGCGGCAGATTCAGGGCGTCGGCGGCCAGTTCCAGCTGCAGATCGGTGTTCTCGCTGCCAGCGGCGGCGATGATGGCCTCCAGCTCACCCTGCTCGGCGGCCAGGGCGTCGAAATCGGCGTCCGGCTCGGCATAGGCGGCATAGACCTCGTCCAGGCGCTTCTTGGCGGCCAGCACGCCGCCAATGCCCTCTTCCACCGCCTGGCGCACGGTCTGGTCCGCATTGAGCTTGGGCTCCTGCTCCAGATAGCCGATCTTGATGCCCGGCATCGGCACGGCCTCGCCCTCGAACTCCTTGTCCACGCCGGCCATGATCTTCAGGATGGTGGACTTGCCCGAGCCGTTCAGACCCAGCACGCCGATCTTGGCGCCGGGGAAGAACGACAGCGAGATGTCCTTGAGGATGTGCCGTTTGGGTGGAACCGTCTTGTTGACGCGGTTCATTGAGAAGACGTACTGGGCCATGAAGGGTCCTGTGTGGAGATGCTGTAGTTGCTTGTACTGCGGTGCCGGCGCGCAGCGGCGGATTGCGCCAGCGCCAAACCGCCTATTGTCGCAGCTTCGCGTCGCGCTCCTTGATTGAGGTACAAAGCGCACTGTCCCAGCCAGGAGCATCGCCCATGCACAAGACCCTCAAGCTCACCCTGCTCGCCGCCGGCCTCGCGCTGGCCCTGGGCCTGCAGGCCCAGACCCTGCGCTGGGCCAGCCAGGGCGACCCGCAGACCATGGACCCGCATTCGCAGAACGAGTCCATGACGAACATGATGAACGGCCAGGTCTACGAGACCCTCACCAAGCTCGACGCCAGCCTCAAGCCGGGGCCAGGTCTTGCGTTGGAATGGAAGCAGGTCGCGCCGCTGGTCTGGCGCTTCAAGCTGCGCCCCGGGGTGAAATTCCATGACGGCTCGGCCTTCACGGCCGACGACGTGGTGTTCTCCATCAACCGCGCCAAGGACATCAATTCGCAGATCCGCGTCTACGCCAATGCGGTGGGCACGCCCAGGAAGATCGACCCTCTGACGGTGGAGTTCCAGCTGGAGCGCGTCAACCCGATCTTTCTGCAGCACATCAACACGCTCTTCATCATGAGCAAGAGCTGGTGCGAGGCGCACAAGGTCACCCGGCCGCTGAACTTCAAGGACAAGGAAGAGACCCATACCTCGCTGAACGCCAACGGCACCGGCCCCTATGTGCTGGCGAGCCGCGCCCCCGGCATCAAGACCACCTACAAGCGCAACCCGGCATGGTGGGGCAAGTTCGACGGCAACGTGCAGGAGATCGTCTATTCGCCTATCGGCAACGACGCCACGCGCCTGGCGGCGCTGGTCTCGGGCGAAATCGATCTGGTGCTGGACCCGGCACCGCGCGACGTGCCGCGCCTGCGCAATACCGCCGGCGTGAAGGTGCTGGAGGGGCTGGAGAACCGCCTCATCTTCGTCGGCATGGACCAGCAGCGCGACAAGCTGCTCTATGCAAACGTGCCGGGTGACAAGAATCCCTTCAAGGACCTGCGCGTGCGCCGCGCGCTCTACCAGGCGATCGACATCGAAGCCATCAAGACCAAGCTGATGAACGGCCTGGCCGCACCCACCGGCGGCCTCACGCCCTCGGCCAAGGGTTCCTACGAGGATCCGGCCATCGAGGCGCGCCTGCCGCACGACATGGCCGGCGCCAAGAAACTGATGCAGGAGGCCGGCTACCCGGATGGCTTCGAGGTCACGATGGACTGCCCCAACAACCGCTATGTCAACGACGAGGAGATCTGCCTGGCGCTGGCCTCGATGTGGGCCCAGCTCAAGGTCAAGGTCAAGGTGAACGCGCAGCCGCGCGTCATCACCTTCCCCAAGCTGGAGAAGCAGGACACCAGCCTCTATCTGTACGGCTGGGGCGGCTCGATCACCGACGCCGAAATCATCATGACCCCGGTGTGGCGCAACCGCGGCGACAACGGCGTGGGCTACAACAACTTCGGCGGCTGGAAGAACGACAAGTTCGACCAGCTTGCCGCCGCCTCCAGCGTCGAGGCAGACCCTGCAAAGCGCGAGGGAATGGTGAAGGCCGCGCTGAAGGAGTTCAAGGACGGCATCCATGTGATTCCGCTGCACCGTCAGATGATCCCCTGGGCGCTGCGGCACAATGTCACGGCCGTGCACCGCAGCGACAACTGGCTGGAGGTGGCCTGGGTCAACGTCGCCAAGTAAATCTCGCCGCGGCCGGGGCCACGCCCTATAATGCCGCCCAACGCCGCGCTTCTCAGTCTTGCGCGGCGTTTCTTTTTCTTCAGCTCAAGCACGCTCCTTGTTCAGCCCGAAGACTGGCGCCATTCTCAATGGCGCGGCTGTTCACCATGGGCACCGTGCGCAAATCGCACTCAATGAGTTTTGATTCTCTGGGCCTGGCCGCCCCCCTTCTCAAGGCCATCGCCGACGCCGGCTACTCCACCCCCACCCCCATCCAGAGCCAAGCGATCCCCGCCGTTCTCCAAGGCGGTGACCTGTTGGCTGGCGCACAGACCGGCACGGGCAAGACGGCCGGTTTCACGCTGCCCATGCTGCACCGCCTCGCGGCGGGCGGCCCGGTGCTGAACAAGCGCGGCAAGCCCGCCATCCGCGCCCTCGTGCTGACCCCCACGCGCGAACTCGCGGCCCAGGTGGAGGAAAGCGTCAAGACCTATGGCAAGTACCTGCCGCTCAAGAGCATGGTGATGTTCGGCGGCGTGGGCATGCAGCCGCAGATCAACCGCCTGCGCGACGGTGTGGACATCCTGGTGGCCACGCCCGGCCGCCTGCTCGACCATGCGCAGCAGGGCACGCTGGACCTGAGCCAGGTGCAGATCCTGGTGCTGGACGAAGCCGACCGCATGCTGGACATGGGCTTTGTGCACGACATCAAGAAGGTGCTCGCGCTCTTGCCCGCCAAGAAGCAGAGCCTGCTGTTCTCGGCTACCTTCAGCGACGAGATCAAGGCCCTGGCCGACCGTCTGCTGAACCAGCCCGCGCTGATCGAAGTGGCGCGCCGCAACCAGACCAACGAGTCGATCGCGCAAAAGGTCCACCCGGTGGGCCGCGAGCGCAAGAAGGAGCTGCTGGTTCACCTGATCAAGAGCGGCGACTGGCACCAGGTGCTGGTGTTCACGCGCATGAAGCATGGTGCCAACCGCCTCACCGACTACCTGAATGACCAGGGCATCAGCGCCATGGCCATCCATGGCAACAAGAGCCAGGGTGCGCGCACCAAGGCACTGGCCGACTTCAAGTCGGGCGATCTGACGGTTCTCGTGGCCACCGACATCGCGGCCCGCGGCATCGACATCGACCAGCTGCCGCATGTGGTGAACTACGAGCTGCCCAACGTCCCCGAGGACTATGTGCACCGCATCGGCCGCACCGGCCGCGCCGGCGCGCAAGGCGAGGCGGTCTCGCTGGTGTGCGTGGACGAGAACGGCTTCCTGCGCGAGATCGAGAAGCTGATCAAGCGCGAGGTCCCCAAGGAGGTCGTGCCCGGTTTCGCCCCCGATCCGAGCGAGCGCCCCGAGCCCATCGTGCTGGGCCGCATGGTGCTGAACGGCAACGGCAGCCGCAGCAGCGCTGGCCGCGGTGCGCCCTCGCGTGGTGGCGCTGGCCGTGGCGCGCCGCGCGACGGTGCTGGCCGTGACGGCGGGCGCGACGCCGGCCGCCATGGCGCGCCGGCCGCCAAGCGCCCGGCCGGCCCTGCTGCGGCGCATACCGGCCACGGTGGCGCCAAGCCGGCCCAGCCCCGCCATGCTCAGCCGGCCCGCCCGGCCGCGCCCAAGCCCAACGGCGGCGCACCGCGCCACAACAACGGCCCGCGCCTGACGCAACCCAAGCGTTGAGTACGCCGGTGTAGCCGCTGCACATCAGGCCCGCCGCGCAAGCGCCGGGCCTGTTTTGTTTGCGCCTACCATGCGCGCATGAGTCACATCACACAGTCGGTCTGGGTGGCGGGGGCCAGCGGCCTGGTGGGGCGCGCGCTGCTGCAGGAATTGCTGCGCACGCCGCTGCAGGTGCATGCGCTGGTGCGCAAGCCCATCGCCGAGCTGGCAGCTAGCCCGCGGCTGCGCCAGCACCAGGTGGACCTGCGGCGCCCCGATCTCGGCGGGCCGCTGCCGCCGGCACATGCGCTCTACATCTGCCTGGGCAGCACGATCGCCCAGGCGGGTTCGCGCGAGGCATTTCGCGCCGTCGATCACGATGCGGTGCTGAACGTCGCGCGCGCCGCGCGCGTGCTGGGGGTCAGGCGTTGCGCGGTGGTCTCGGCGCTTGGGGCCGACCCGCATTCGGCCGTGTTCTACAACCGCGTCAAGGGCGAGATGGAAGAGAGCCTGCGCGGCCTGGGCTTCGAGCGCCTGGTGATTGCGCGGCCCTCACTGCTGGACGGCGAACGCACGGCGCTGGGTCAGCCCAGCCGCCTGGCCGAGCGCTGCACCCTGGCCCTGCTGCGCCCGGTGCGCGGCCTGATCCCGGCACGCTGGCGCCCGATCCGGGCGCAGCGCGTGGCACGCGCGATGATGTTGGCACTTTCGCAACGCGGGCCGGCCGTCCAGGTGTTGGAATCGGCCGAGCTGCAAACCCTGGGGGCCGCATGAAAATCAGCTTTCTTGGCGCGGCGGACGCCGTCACCGGATCCCGCCATCTGCTGGACCTGAACGGCCAGCGCCTGCTGCTGGACTGCGGCCTGTTCCAGGGCTACAAGGTGCTGCGCGAGCGCAACTGGGCGCCGTTCGGCGTCTCGCCCTACAGCATCGACGCGGTGCTGCTCTCGCATGCGCACCTGGACCACAGCGGCTATATCCCGGCACTGGTGCGCCAGGGCTTCAAGGGTCAGGTCTTTTGCACCGGCGCCACACGCGCACTCTGCGACGTACTGCTGAAGGACAGCGCGCATCTGCAGGAGGAAGACGCCAAGCGCGCCAACCGCTACGGCAGCTCCAGGCATGAAAAGGCCCTGCCGCTCTACAGCCTGGCCGATGCCAAGAAGGCGCTGGCACATTTCGTCGGCCTGCCGCGCGACGGCAGGCTGCGCCTGGGCAAGGCCGAGATCCGTTTTACGCCGGTGGGCCATCTGCTGGGCGCCTCGGCCATCAGCGTGAGCTCGGGCGGCAAGACCCTGGTCTATTCGGGCGACATCGGGCGCGACAACGATCTGCTGATGCCCGCACCCCAGCATCTGCAGCGCGCCGACGTGCTGCTGATCGAATCCACCTACGGCAACCGCCTGCATCCGGCCGAGGACGTGCAGCAGCGCCTCGCCCAGATCGTGCGCAACACCCTCAAGCGCGGCGGCAGCGTGCTCTTGCCCAGCTTCGCGGTGGGCCGCGCCCAGGCGCTGCTGCTGGTGCTGCAGCGCATGCGCCAAGCGGGTCAGCTGGATGACGGGGTGCCCATCATCCTGGACAGCCCGATGGCCATCGAGGCCACCGAGGTCATGCTCAAACACCAGCGCCTGCTGCGCGTCAGCGCGCGCGAGCTGGCCGGGCTGCGCGACGGCGTCAAGCTCATCAGCAAGCCGGCCGATTCGCTCAGGCAGGCCGCCAGCCTAATGCCCCAAAAGCCCGCCATCATCATCTCGGCCAGCGGCATGGCCACCGGCGGGCGCGTGCTCAACTACCTCAAGACGATGGCGCCGCAGGCACGCCACCACATCGTCTTTCCCGGCTTCCAGGTGGGTGGCAGCCGCGGCGCCAAGATGGTGGAGGGCGCGCGCGAGATCAAGCTGCATGGCGAATATGTGCCGGTGAATGCCGAGGTTAGCCATCTGGAAGGCTTCTCCGGCCATGCCGATGCCGATGGCCTGATGGCCTGGTTGCGCAGCTTCGAGCAGCCGCCCGCGCAGACCTTTGTGGTGCATGGCGAGCCGGCCGCCAGCGATGCGCTGCGCAGCCGCATCCAGGACGAGCTGGGCTGGCGCGTGCGCGTGCCGCAGCATGGCGAAACGGTGCCGCTGGGCTGACGTGAAATCCTGTCCCATCGTTCCCGCCCGAGTGGATTTCAGCGGCGACCCGAGCACGCCCCGCGCGCCCCAGTTTGGCGATGTCTACCATGCCCGTGCCGGGGCGTTTGCGCAGGCCGAGCATGTCTTCCTGCGCGGCAACGGCTTGCCCGAGCGCTGGCGCGGACGCCGCCGTTTCGTGATCCTGGAGACCGGCTTCGGCCTGGGCAACAACTTTCTGGCCAGCTGGGCGGCCTGGCGGGTCGATCCGCAGCGCGCCGAGCGACTGGTGTTCATCAGCATCGAAAAGCACCCGCTCACACGCGCCGATATGGCGCGTGCGCATGCCGGATCGCCCGCGCCCGAGCTGGCGGCGCAGCTGCTGCAGGCCTGGCCGCCGCTGACCCACAACCTGCATCGCCTGGATTTCGAGAACGGCCGCGTCGAGCTGCTGCTGGCCCTGGGCGAGGCGCGCGACTGGCTGGCCGAGCTGGTGGCCGAGGTCGATGCCTTCTACCTCGATGGTTTTGCGCCCGCGCTCAACCCCGAGATCTGGGACCCCTACCTGCTCAAGCGCCTGGGCCGCCTGGCGGCGCCCGAGGCCACGGCCGCGACCTGGAGTGCGGCGCGGCCGGTGCGCGACGGCCTCGCCGCCGCCGGTTTCGAAGTGCGCAGGCGGCCCGGCCTGGGCAGCAAATGGCATATGACGGTGGCGCGCTACCAGCCGCGCCATGCGGCGCAGCGGCCGGCCGCGCGCCTGCCGCTGGCGCGCGAGGCCAGGCAGGTGCTGGTGCTGGGCGCTGGCCTGGCCGGCGCGGCCTGCAGCGCGGCGCTGCGCGAGCAGGGCCTGCAGGTGACGGTGCTGGAGGCGCGCGATGCCCCCGCCCAGGGTGCCTCGGGCAACCCGGGCGGGCTGTTCCACGGCACCCTCAACCCCGACGATGGCACCCACGCCCGCTTCAACCGCGCCGCCGCCCTGCAGGCCGAGCGCGCCATCACGGCGCTGGCCGGCCAGCTGCCCTGGCTGCAGCGCGGCCTGCTGAGGCTGGAAACGCGCCGCAGCCTGGCCGAGATGCAGGCCCAGATCGAACGCCTGGCCCTGCCCGACGACTATGTGCAGGCGCTGCCGGTAAGCGACGCCGCCGCGCGCAGCGGCCTGGCCCTGACCCAGCCCGCCTGGTACTACCCGGGCGGCGGCGCAGCGCCGCCGGCTGCCCTGGTGCGCGCCTGGTTGGCCGATACACCGGTGCGTTATGGCGTGCAGGTGGCGGCGCTGCGACGCACGGCGGCCGGCTGGCTGGCGCTGGATGCACAGGGGCATTGCCTGGCCGAGGCCGAGGCGGTGGTGCTGGCGCTGGGCCACGCCAGTGCGCCGCTGCTGTGCAGCCTGGCGGCACAGCAGCCCTGGCCGCTGACGCCCCAGCGCGGTCAGCTCAGCATGCTGCCGGCCCTGCCGGGGCTGCGCGTGCCGCTGCTGCCGGTGGCCGGCAGCGGCTATGCCATCGGCGACGGCCAGGGCGGCCTCTGGTGCGGCGCCACCGCCCAGGACGGCGACGAGGATGGCCGGCTGCGTCCCGCCGACCATGCCCACAATCTGCAGCAGTACGAGCAGCTCAGCGGCCTGCCCCTGCCGGCCGCGGCCTGGCAGCTGCCGCCGCAGGGCCGCGTGGGCTGGCGCCTCACCACGCCCGACCGCCTGCCCCTGGTCGGCGGCCTGGCCGACCCGGCCTACCAGGGGCGCCGCGATCAGCTGCGCCTGCTGCCGCGCCTGCCCGGGCTGCTGGTCTGCACCGGGCTGGGCTCGCGCGGCATTGCCTGGGCCCCGCTGTGCGCCCGCATCGTGGCGGCCCAACTGGCCGGGGCGCCGCTGCCGCTGCAAGCCGATCTGGTGGATGCGCTTGACCCGGCAAGGTTTGCCCGCAGCAGGAGGCCTCAAACCGACGCATGAGTTTTGGTTATGTGCGCATTACTTTATTCATCCCGGCTTGGCAAGCGGGGCTGCTCCCAAGAGGGATAGCAAGGATGCGCGGCCGGCCACGCATGACGGACAGTGCCCCCCGTGCATGCCGCTGGGCCCATCAGGCCCGGCACGGCGGCCGTCAACAACCACAAGTTCGGAGCCATTTCTGATGATGTTCAGGTCCAAATTCGCCTTCCGTCCCGCCGCTGCAGCCGCCCTGGCGCTCGGCCTTGCACTGGCAGGCTCGCAGGCCGCCGCCGCCCCCGGCAAGGCCGAGGCCCGCGCCCTTGGCCATATCGCCAACTTTGCCGGCCGCAGCCACCACAGTGCCGACCAGAGCTATGAGCTGCACGACCTCGTGATGGACGCCAACGGCACCGAGCATGTACGTTTCAACCGTCGCTTCAAGGGCCTGCGCGTGCTGGGCGGCGACCTGGTGGTGCGCTCCAACGGCCAGGGCATGCTGGAAGACATCTCGCTGACCCTGCAGCGCGAGCCCAAGGTGGACGACAAGCCCAGCGTGTCGCTGGGCCAGGCCAAGCGCATCGTGGCCCAGAGCCACGCCGGCGACGACCAGGGCCATGCCCCCGAACTGGTGGTCTACGCCCGCGGTGACCTGCCCCGCCTGGCCTGGGATGTGCGCGTCTTCAGCGAAGGCAAGGACGGCACGCCCAGCGAGAAGCATGTGATCGTCGATGCCCAGCTGGGTACCCTGCTGGACGCCTGGGACGATGTGCACACCGCCGCCGCCAACGGCACCGGCAAGAGCCTGTACAGCGGCAATGTGGCGCTCACCACCAACAGCATCAGCGGTGGCTACGAATTGCGCGACCCCAGCCGCGGTGGCACCTACACCACGAACCTGGGCAACCGCACGCGCGGCGGCGCTATCGTGACCGACAGCGACAATGTCTGGGGCAACAACGCCACCAGCGATGCCGCGTCGGCCGCCGTCGACGCCCAGTACGGTACCGCCATGACCTGGGACTATTACAAGAACGTGCATGGCCGCAACGGCATCGCCAACGATGGCAAGGGCGCCTACAACCAGGTGCACTATGGTCGCGCCTACAACAACGCCTATTGGTCGGATGCCTGCTTCTGCATGACCTATGGCGACGGCGACGGCACCAGCCTGCGCCCGCTGGTGTCGCTGGACGTGGCCGGCCATGAGATGACCCATGGCGTGACCAGCCGCAGCGCCAACCTGACCTACTCCGGCGAGTCCGGCGGCCTCAACGAAGCCACCTCCGACATCTTCGGCACCATGGTCGAGTTCTACGCCAACAACGCCAATGACGCTGGCGACTACCTGATCGGCGAGAAAATCATGATCAAGTCGCCCTGGATGCGCAGCATGATCAAGCCCAGCGCCGACGGCGGCTCGGCCGACTGCTGGTACTCCGGCGTGGGCAGTCTGGACGTGCACTACAGCTCGGGCGTGGCCAACCACCTGTTCTTCATCCTGGCCGAAGGCACCAATAGCAGCTACGGCAGCAGCCCCACCTGCAAGGCCGGCGACACCCGCGTCGCCACCGGCAATGCGGTGCTGAGCGGCATCGGCCGCGACGCCGCCGCCAAGATCTGGTACCGCGCGCTGACCACCAAGATGACCTCCAACACCAACTACGCAGGCGCACGTGCGGCCACCATCGCGGCGGCCAACGACCTCTACGGCGCCGGCAGCGCCACCGCCAATGCGGTGGCGGCAGCCTGGTCGGCGGTGGGCGTCAATTAAGTTCGTCAGGCCCAATGAAAAGCGCCCCGCGGGGCGCTTTTTTCATGGCTCTTCGCTGATGTGCGGGGACGCTTCCACAAATGTTTAGCAGCGAGTGAGCTCGCGCCGCAGCCCAGGCCGGCAGGCACTCGGCCCCAGCGGTGTTGGCAAAGCCCTGGGCGGGTGGTTGCGAAGGCCCTTTGCGCTGCCGAGCAGCACAGCGCCTTGTGGCCGCGCGCGTATCCGCGCGCCTCAAGCACTGGATTGGCGCTGCCTGTCTGAGCGTAATGAGCGCAGCGAATGCAGCGAGTTCAGCGCCCGGCCACAAGGTGCGAGCAGCACAGGGAAGCCCGAGCTCCGCGAGGGCCTGCGCAGCCGGGCCGCAGCGGCCAACCGCCCAGGGCTTTGCCGTCCGACCACGCCGGATATTGGCGGCTCCTCACATCGGCGATGAACCGCTTCTTGTCGCCTAGAAAGTCAGCGTCTTCACGCCCTCGGCCGTGCCCAGCAGGCAGACGCTGGCGCGGTTGCGCGCGAACACGCCCACCGTCACCACGCCGGGCCACTGGTTCACATCGGCCTCGAAGGCCTTGGGGTCACGGATCTGCAGGCCGCGCACATCGAGGATCTGGCAGCCGTTGTCGGTCACCACGCCGGCGCGCAGCGTGGCCTGGCCGCCCATGGCCGCAAAGCGGCGCGCGATCTGCGCGGCGGCCATCGGGATCACCTCCACCGGCAGCGGGAAGGCACCCAGCACCGGCACCAGCTTGGATTCGTCGGCGATGCAGACAAAGCGCTCGGCCAGATCGGCCACGATCTTCTCGCGCGTCAGCGCCGCGCCGCCGCCCTTGACCATATGGCCGGCATGATCGATCTCGTCGGCGCCGTCGATATAGACCGGCAGGCTCGTCACCTCCCCGGCCTCCAGCACGCGAATGCCCAGAGCCTGCATGCGCTCGGTCGAGCGCACCGAGCTGGAGACGGCACCGGCAACTGCCAGGCCGCTGGCCGCCAGCGCGTCGATGAATTTGTCCACCGTCGAGCCGGTGCCCACGCCGACGATGCTGCCGGGCGTGACGTATTGCAGGGCGGCCTGGCCGACCAGGGTCTTGAGTTCGTCTTGGGTCAGTGACATAGGGTTCTTCTTGCTCGTCAAGGGGTCAGGTGTTGCGGCGCTGGCGCACGGCGGCCGCGAGTTCGCGCAGCAAGGGTTCGGTCTGGGTCCAGCCCAGGCAGGCGTCGGTGATGGATACGCCGGGCTTGAGGTCGGCCTTGGTCTGGCCCTCGGCCAGATCCTGGCGGCCGGCCTGCAGGTGCGACTCGATCATCACGCCGGTGATGCGCCTGTCACCTTGTCCATTGCCGCCGCCGATCTGGCCAGCCACGTCATGGCCGACCTCGATCTGGCGTTCATACTTCTTGCTCGAATTGGCATGCGAGAAGTCGATCATCACCTGCTCGCGCAGGCCGGCGCTCTTGAGCGCATCGCAGGCCTGCTGCACCGAGGCGGCGTCATAGTTGGGCGCCTTGCCGCCGCGCAGAATGATGTGGCAGTCGTCGTTGCCGCGCGTCTCGAAGATGGCGGCCACGCCCATCTTGGTCATGCCCATGAAGGCATGGCTGGCTTGTGCCGCCAGCACCGCGTCGGAGGCCACCTTGATGCCGCCATCGGTGCCGTTCTTGAAACCCACCGGGCAGGACAGTCCGCTGGCCAGCTGGCGATGGCTCTGGCTTTCGGTGGTGCGCGCGCCGATCGCGCCCCAGGCGATCAGGTCGGAGATGTATTGCGGCGATAGCAGGTCCAGGAACTCGGTGCCGGCCGGCAGGCCCAGGGCGGTCACGTCCAGCAGCAGCTGGCGCGCCAGGCGCAGGCCCTCGTTCATGTGGAAGCTGCCGTCCAGGCGCGGGTCGTTGATATAGCCCTTCCAGCCCACCGTGGTGCGCGGCTTCTCGAAATAGACGCGCATCACCACCAGCAGATCCTGGCTCAGTTCATCGCGCAAATCCTTGAGCAGGCGCGCGTAGTCCATCGCCTGGTCGTGGTCGTGGATCGAGCAGGGGCCGACCACCACCAGCAGGCGGTCGTCGCGGCCGTGCAGCACATCGCTGATCTCGACGCGCGCACGCTCCACCAGGCTCAGCGAGGCGTCGGGCAGAGGCAACTCGTCGAGCAAGAGGGCCGGCGAGATCAGCGGCCGCACGGCGCCGATGCGGGTGTCGTCGGTGCGGGTACTGTCCTGTGTGCCATCGCGGGAGCCGACTTCGCGGTCATGTTGAGGATCATCCAGAGGCTTCATGGCGGGCACTTCCCTTTGTCGCAGATCGGCCATTATCGCTAGGGACCCTCTGTCAGCGATGCGACAATCCCAGCCCTATGTCGTTGCTGCCCTACGCCCTCACCCGCCCCCTGCTCTTCAAGCTCGACCCCGAGCATGCGCATGAACTGACCCTCGACAGCATCGCCAGGCTGCAGAACACGCCGGCCGCCTGCCTGTGGTCGCAGCCGCGGGTGGCGGACCCGATTGAGCTGGCCGGGCTCAAGTTCCCCAACCGCATCGGCCTGGCCGCCGGCCTGGACAAGAACGGCCGCTGCATCGACGGCCTGGGCGCGATGGGCTTTGGCTTCATCGAGGTGGGTACCGTCACGCCCAAGGGCCAGCCCGGCAACGACCGGCCGCGCATGTTCCGCCTGCCCGAGGCCCAGGCCCTCATCAACCGCCTGGGTTTCAACAACGAGGGCCTGGCCAGTTTTCTGGCCAATGTGCAGCGCGCACACAGCTTCCGCGCCGCCGGCGGCCTGGTGGGCCTGAACATCGGCAAGAACGCCGCCACGCCGATCGAGCAGGCGGTGGACGACTACCTGATCGGCCTGGACGGCGTGTTCCCGCATGCCGACTACGTCACCATCAATATCTCCAGCCCCAACACCAAGAATCTGCGCGCGCTGCAAAGCGACGCGGCGCTGGACGCCTTGCTGGGCGCGCTGCAGACGCGCAAGCTGCAATTGCAGGCGAGCTCGGGCCGCGTGGTGCCGATGTTCGTGAAGATCGCGCCCGATCTGGACGAGGCCCAGGTGGCGGTGATCGCCCAGACCCTGCAGAACAATGGCATCGACGGCGTGATCGCCACCAACACCACCATCGCGCGCGAGGCCGTGAAGGGCCTGCCGCATGCCGAAGAGGCGGGCGGCCTGTCGGGCAAGCCGGTGTTCGAGGCCAGCAACAAGGTGATACGGCTGCTGCGCGCCGCGCTGGGCAGCCACTATCCCATCATCGGCGTGGGCGGGGTGCTGAGCGGTGCGGATGCGCGCGCCAAGCTGCAGGCCGGCGCCGACCTGGTGCAGCTCTACACCGGCCTGATCTACAAGGGCTCGGCCCTGGTGCATGAATGCGCCCAGGCGATGGCAAGGCCCTGAGCGTCATGGGCATCGAGATCGAGCGCAAATTCCTGGTGCGCGGCGAGGACTGGAAGGCCTGGCCGGCGCAGCTGCTGAGCCAGGGCTATCTGAGCCGCGACCCGGCGCGCACGGTGCGCGTGCGCATCGCCGGCGATGCAGCCTTCCTGACCATCAAGGGCCGGAGCGTGGGCGCCAGCCGCGCCGAGTTCGAGTACCCGATCCCGGTGGACGATGCGGTGGCGCTGCTCGCCCTGTGCGAGGGCCCGCTTGTCGAGAAGCTGCGGCGCGTGATTCCCCATGCCGGCATGCAATGGGAGGTGGACGAGTTCCTGGGCGACAACGCCGGCCTGGTGGTGGCCGAACTCGAACTGCTGCATGCCGACCAGGGCTTCGAGCGCCCGCCCTGGCTGGGTGACGAGGTCACCGACGACGCGCGCTACTTCAACTCGGCGCTGGCCGCCCATCCCTTCAGCCACTGGTAGGGCAAAAGAAAAGCGAGCCGAGGCTCGCCTGGTGGTTCAGCGCAATGCTGGATCAGACGCTTTGGCGGCGACGCGCCAGAAAGCCCACCACGCCCAGGCCGGCCAGCAGCATGGCATAGGTTTCGGGCTCAGGTACCGGTGCCAGCGAGGAATTGAGCTGGTAGGTGCCGGCCAGCGCGCCGGCAGCAACCGAGGCCGTCACTTTGTAGTAGTAGTTGCCGGCCGTGAGCGTGCCGAAGGCGTGGTTCACCGCCGCCTGGTCAAACTGGAAGGAGTCCAGCGCCACGGCATTGCCCACCTTATACAGCTCAACCATGCCGCCGGTCAGATTGAACACGCCGCCGTCGTTGGACACGCCCACCGCGACCAGATTGCCCGAACTTGCCAGGCTGAAACTCCATACATCGCTGAGCAACGAGCCCGCACCAATGGCGCTGCCGAAACCCAGTTCTATGGGATCGTGCTGCGCCCAGGCGCCACCGCCCGCATGGGCCGACATGCCGGCCATGGCGACAGCCAGCGCGGCCATCACTTGTTTCAATTCCATTCGAGACTCCCCTTGACTTGAACCCAAGCAGTTCGCGTTCATTGTGCAACGCGTCAATGCCAAATCCGTCACGTTCTTGCCCCTACCTTTGGGGGGATGTCCCCTGAAACCTGTTAACAGATGTGACCACCGTCCCAGGCTGGTTCCGTGGCGGCGCCTGACTCAACCGGCCAGCACGCGCAGCACCTTTTGCATGCCCTCCACCGGCTTGCCCTTGCGCGCCCTCTTGCCGGCGTAGCTGGCAAGACCTGCCCCCTTGAGCAGCTCTTCCTTGGGCTTGCCGCCGCGGCCCGCGCCCAGCACCTGCAGGCTGTTGGTGAAGGCCGCGGTGCTGATGAGCGCATCCTTGGGGTCCAGGTCGATCAGGGTCAGGCCGCGGCCGCCCTTGGGCTGGTGCTTGAGCTCGTCCAGCGCATAGGTCAGCAGGCGGCCCTGCAGCGAGAGGCAGGCAAGCTGCACACCCAGCACCTCGCCGGCCGGCACCGGGCTCGGTGGCAACGGCTTCTCCTCGCCCTCCAGGCTCAGGAAGGTCTTGCCGGCCTTTTGCCGGCCCACCAGATCGCCCAGCTGGGCGATCAGGCCAAAGCCGCCGGTGCCGGCCAGCACCAGGCGCTGGCTGCTCGCCGCGGCGTAGTAATGCGCAATCTGCGTGCCCGATTCCAGCTCGATCAGGGTGGTGATGGGCTGGCCATCGCCACGCCCGCCCGGCAGCAGCGCCACCGGCACCGAATAGACCCGGCCATTGCTGCCGAACACGATGAGCGGGTCGACGCTGCGGCAGGGGAACACGCCGTAAAGCTGGTCGCCCGACTTGAAGCTCAGTGCCGCGGCGTCCACCTCGTGGCCCTTGAGCGCACGCACCCAGCCCTTCATGCTCACCACCACGGTGACCGGCTCGTCGACGATCTTGACCTCGGCCACCGCCCTCTTCTCTTCCTGGATCAGGGTGCGGCGCTCGTCGCCATAGGTCTTGGCGTCACCCTCGATCTCCTTGACCACGGTGCGCTTGAGCACGCTGGGGTTGGCCTGGATGTCCTCCAGCTTGGCCTGCTCCTCGCGCAGGCTCTTGAGCTCCTGCTCGATCTTGATGGCCTCCAGCCGCGCCAGCTGGCGCAGGCGGATTTCCAGGATGTCCTCGGCCTGGCGGTCGCTCAGCTTGAAGCGTTCGATCAGCGCGGCCTTGGGCTCGTCGGCATTGCGGATGATGCGTATCACCTCGTCGATGTTCAGCAGCACCAGCTGCCGGCCCTCCAGCACATGGATGCGGTCCAGCACCTTGGCCAGGCGGTACTCGGTGCGGCGCAGCACCGTGGCCATGCGGTAACCCAGCCATTCGCCCAGGATCTGCCGCAGACCCTTCTGGGTAGGCCGGCCGTCGCTGCCTATCATGGTGAGGTTGATGGGCGCGCTGGTCTCCAGGCTGGTGTGGGCCAGCAGCGTGGTGATGAGCTCCTGCTGCTCCACGGTGCGACTCTTGGGCTCGAACACCAGGCGCACCGCGGCGTCCTTGCTCGATTCGTCACGCACCCCGTCCAGCACCGCCAAGAGCGAAGCCTTGAGCTGCAGCTGCTCCTGAGAGAGCGCCTTCTTGCCGGCCTTGACCTTGGGGTTGGAGAGCTCCTCGATCTCCTCCAGCACCTTTTGCGCGCTGGTGCCATGCGGCAGCTCGGTCACCACCAGCTGCCACTGACCGCGCGCCAGGTCCTCGATCTTCCAGCGCGCGCGCAGCTTCAGGCTGCCGCGGCCGCTGCGGTAGGCGGCCTGGATGTCCTCGGCCGGGCTGATGAGCTGGCCGCCGCCGGGATAGTCAGGGCCGGGGATGTGGGCAAAGAGCTCCTCGTCGCTGAGCTTGTCGTTCTTCAACATGGCCACCGCGGCGGCCGCCACCTCGCGCAGATTGTGGCTGGGCACCTCGGTGGCCAGGCCCACGGCGATGCCGCTGGCACCGTTCAGCAGCACAAAGGGCAGGCGCGCAGGCAGCTGTTTGGGCTCCTGGGTCGAGCCGTCGTAATTGGGCACGAAGTCCACCGTGCCCTCGTCGATCTCGTCCAGCAGCAGCCGGGTGATGGGCGCCAGGCGCGCCTCGGTATAGCGCATCGCCGCGGCGCCGTCGCCATCGCGGCTGCCGAAATTGCCCTGGCCGTCGATGAGCGGATAGCGCTGGCTGAAGTCCTGCGCCATGCGCACCAGGGCGTCATACGCGGCCTGGTCACCATGCGGGTGAAAGCGGCCCAGCACATCGCCGACCACGCGCGCGCTCTTCACCGCCTTGGGGCCGGCCGCGGTGGTGAAGGCCAGGCCCATGCGCTCCATCGAATAGAGGATGCGGCGCTGCACCGGCTTCTGGCCGTCGCAGACGTCCGGCAGGGCACGGCCCTTCACCACCGAGAGCGCGTACTCCAGGTAGGCACGCTCGGCGTAATGCGCCAGGCTGAGGGCATCGCCACCATCGCCACCATCACGGGGCGCGGCGGGCTTGGGGTCGTCGAAATCGAATGCGTTCTGGTTCATTGGTCTTGTCTTTACTGCGTGGCAAGCGGCGGCTGCGCCGCCGCGCCATGGATCTTCATCTGCCGGGCCCGGCCGGGCAGGCTGCGCTGCAGCAGGGCCCAGTACAACTCCAGCACCAGTTGCACATGGGCCTGGGTTTCGTCGATGGCGGGCATGCGCCCGCCGGCGCGGCGTACCTGGCCTTCACCCGCATTCCAGGCCGCCAAGGCGGTGTCGATGCGGCCGAAGCGCCGCATCAGATCGGCCAGCATGCGCGCGCCGATCAGCACATTGCTGCGCGGGTCCAGCAAGTTGGCCTCGCTGCTGCCGCCGTAGCGCTGCGCCGACTCGCTGGTGATCTGCATCAGGCCGGTGGCACCGCGCGGCGACACCGCCGCATGCTGGTAGCCCGACTCCACCGCAATCACCGCCTTCAAGAGTTCCTGGTCGACGCCGGTCTGGCCAGCGGCCTCGCGCAAATAGGGCTGCACCGCCTTGACCTCGGGGGCGAACTCCAGCCAGGTCAGCAGACGCTGGCCATGGTCGGTCTTGCCGGGCACCTTCTGGGGCGTGGCGCCGCTGCCCAGCACCAGGGCGTAGCGGCTGTCGAGCCGAGCCTGGGCAAAGTGCGCCACGCCAAGCGCGTCCACATAACCCCATAGCTCGGCGCGCGCGGCACCGCCACACAGGGCCAGGGCCAGCAGCCAGCAGGCCTTGTTCACGCGCCCTCCTCGCCCAGCGCGACGCGCGCCTGGTACTCGCGGTCCAGCATCGACATCACGATCAGGCTGTCATAGCCGTCCGCGCCTTCGATGCTGACCCGCACGCTTTCGCGCAGCCGGCCCTCCTCGACAAAGCCCTCGCTGGCGTAGAGCTGCAGCGCGCGCGTATTGAGCGCCTTAACATCCAGCCAGAAGCGGTGCGCATGCAGCTGCGTGAAGGCCAGCTTCTTGAGCAGGCGCACGCAGGCGCGGCCCAGGCCCTGACCCTTGGGCTGCAGCACCAGGCGCTTGAGCTCCACCGAGCCGTGCGGATTGCGGCAGCCCTGCAGGATCACGAAGCCGGCGCGCTGGCCCTCGTTGCCTAGCTCGACAATGAAGTGGCGGCAATCTGGAAAGCGGATCGCGCCCTCGTGCTGGGTGCGTTCCCAGGGGGTGATGAAGGGGCGGTTGCTGCCGTCTTGCTCCACCGAGACCACGAAGTCCAGATCGGACAGCATGCTGGGGCGCAGGTGCACGCGCGGGGCCGTCGTGCTCATGCGCCGGCGCCCTCGTCAAAGCCGCGCAGCACCGCCACCACGTTGTGGCCGATCGCCTCGGTGGCATAGCCGCCCTCCTGCAGAAACAGGGTGGGCAGCTGCAGCGTGCGCAGGGCCTGGCCGATGCGGCGGAACTCGGGCTGATCGAGCAAGAAATGCGAGATCGGGTCGCCCGCATAGGTATCCACACCCAGCGAGACGATCAGCAGCTCGGGCGCATAGGCATTCAGCGCCACGAGGGCACGCTCGAAGGCCTCGAACCATTGCTCGTTGCTGGCGCCGGCGGGCAGCGGGAAGTTGGCATTGCAGCCCAGGCCCGCGCCGGCACCGCACTCGTCGGCATGGCCGAGGAAGAAGGGGTATTCGGTCTGCGGATCGCCATGGATGCTGGCGTAATAGACATCGCCGCGTTCGTAGAAGATCGCCTGCGTGCCATTGCCATGGTGGTAGTCCACGTCCAGGATGGCAACGCGCTGCTTGCCGGCAGCGCGAGCCGCCTGCGCGGCCACCGCCGCGTTGTTGACAAAGCAGTAGCCGCCAAAGAAATCGGCGCCGGCATGGTGGCCGGGCGGGCGCGTCAGGGCATAGGCGCTGCGCGCCCCGGCCAGCAGCAGGTCCAGCGCGCTGAGCGTGGTCTGCGCGCCCCAGTAGGCGGCCTCCCAGGAACCCGCGGTCAGCGGCGTGCCGCTGTCCATCGAATACAGGCCCATGCGGGCGGCAAAGCTGGCGGGCACCACATCGCTGCGCAGGCTGCGCACCGGCCAGACGGCCGGGAAGGCATCGCCCTCGCCGCCCAGTTGCTGCCACTCGGCCCAGGCGCCGCGCAAAAAGCGCAGATAGGCCGGGCTGTGCACCGCCTCCAGCGGGTCCAGGCCATGGTCCACGGGATCCAGCACCGCGCCCAAGCCGCTGGCCTGCACGGCGGCCAGCACGAAGTCGGCACGCGCCGGCAGCTCGAAGGCCGGCACCAGACGGCCGCGGAAGAACTCGTGCGTGGCGGCATGCACGCCGTGGTGCCGGTTGTAGACCGTGTCCATCAGACGTCCACCTCGACGCTGTCGCCGTGCAGTTCCATCAGCTCGCGGCGCGAGGCGGCCTCGCCCTTGCCCATCAGCTTGTTGAAGGATTCCTCGGTCTGCGGCAGATCGAATGCGCCATAGGCGATGGGCATGAGGCGGCGCGTCTCGGGATTCAGCGTGGTGTCCCAGAGCTGCTCGGCGCTCATCTCGCCCAGGCCCTTGAAGCGGCTGATGGTCCAGCTGTTCTCGCGCGCGCCTTCCTTGCGCAGCTTGTCCAGCGTGGCGGTGAGTTCGCCCTCGTCCAGCGCGTAGATCTTGGCGGCCGGCTTCTTGCCGCGCGCCGGCGCGTCCACACGGAACAGCGGCGGCCGCGCCACATAGACGTTACCGGCCTCGATCAGCTTGGGGAAATGGCGCAGGAACAGGGTCAAGAGCAGCACCTGGATGTGCGAGCCGTCCACATCCGCGTCCGAGAGTATGCAGATCTTGCCGTAGCGCAGGCCGCTGAGGTCGGGGCTGTCGTGCTTGCCATGCGGGTCCACGCCGATCGCCACCGAGATGTCGTGGATCTCGTTGTTGGCGAAGAGCCGGTCACGCTCGACCTCCCAGGAGTTCAGCACCTTGCCGCGCAGCGGCAGGATCGCCTGGGTTTCCTTGTTGCGCCCCATCTTGGCCGAGCCACCGGCCGAATCGCCCTCGACCAGAAAGACCTCGTTGTGCAGCACATCGCGGCTTTCGCAGTCGGTCAGCTTGCCGGGCAGCACCGCAACACCTGACCCCTTGCGCTTCTCGACCTTCTGGCTGGCGCGTTGGCGCGTCTGCGCCTGCTTGATCACCAGTTCGGCCAGCTTCTTGCCATGTTCCACATGCTGGTTCAGCCACAGCTCCAGCGCCGGCTTCACATAGGTGGAGACCAGGCGCAGCGCGTCGCGCGAGTTCAGGCGCTCCTTGGTCTGGCCCTGGAACTGCGGGTCCAGCACCTTGGCCGAGAGCACGAAGCTGGCGCGCGAAAACACATCGTCGGGCATCAGCTTGACGCCCTTGGGCAGCAGGCTGTGCATCTCGATAAAGCCCTTGATGGCGCCGAACAGGCCGTCCTTCAGCCCGGACTCATGCGTGCCGCCGGCCACCGTGGGGATCAGGTTCACATAGCTCTCGCGCATCGGCGCGCCGTCTTCGGTGAAGGCCACGCACCAGCCGGCGCCCTCGCCCTCGGCGAAGTTCTCACTCTCGGCGGCGGTTGCGTATTGCTCGCCCTCGAACAGCGGAATCAGCGGGTCGGCATTCAGCGTCTGCATCAGGTAGTCGCGCAGGCCGCCCTTGTAGGACCAGGTCTGCAGCTCGCCGCTTTTCTCGTTCTTCAGCGTCACGATCACGCCGGGCATCAGCACCGCCTTGGAGCGCAGCAGATGCACCAGCTCATGCTTGGGCAGCTCGGCGCTCTCGAAGTACTTGGCATCGGGCCAGACGCGCACCGTGGTGCCCTGCTTGCGGTCACCGCTGCCGCAGGCGCGGGTGCTGACCGGCTCGACCACATCGCCGGCCTCGAAGGCCAGGCTGGCCACCCGCTTGTCGCGCCAGACCTGCACCTCCAGGCGCTTGGCCAGCGCGTTGGTGACGCTCACGCCCACGCCATGCAGGCCGCCCGAGAAGCTGTAGGCGCCGCCCGAACCCTTGTCGAACTTGCCGCCGGCATGCAGCCGGGTGAACACGATCTCCACCACCGGCACGCCCTCCTCGGGGTGCAGGCCGAAGGGGATGCCGCGGCCATCGTCGGCCACCGAGATCGAGCCGTCGAGGTGCTGGACCACGTCGATGCGCTTGCCAAAGCCGGCCAGGGCCTCGTCGGCGGCGTTGTCTATCACCTCCTGGATGGTGTGCAGGGGGTTGTCGGTGCGGGTGTACATGCCCGGGCGCTGCTTGACGGGCTCAAGGCCCTTGAGCACGCGGATCGAGGCTTCGCCATAGGCGGCAGGGGTAGCTGATGCGGAAGGTTTCGTTGCCATGGCGCGGATTGTAGGGAGGGCGCGCGGCGCCCTCGCCCATGACAAAGAGGCGTAGCATGCGCGGCTGATTTCTGCTGCGCCAACCATATGCGTCACCTCTTTCTGGCCTTGTGCGCCCTGGGCCTCGGCAATGCCCTGGCGCAAACCGCCCCGCCGCCCTTCAAGGCCAGCCCGTCCATGAGCATGGAGCTGCGCAATGCCCAATGGTTCGACGGCAGCGAGTTCCGCCGCGGCAGCCTCTATGTGGAAGACGGTCGCTTCGTGGCAGCCAAGCCCAAGCGCGTGAACCGCCGCATGGAGTTGAGGGGCCAGTACCTGATCTCCCCGCTGGGCGAGGCGCACAACCACAATCTGCAGAGCGAATGGGGTTATGGCCAGTTCGCCCGCAGCTATTTGAACGATGGCGTGTTCTACGCCGCCATGCTGTGCGGCGACCCGGCCGGCGTGGCGCCCGTGCGCAAGCTGGCCGGCGGCGCCGATGCGCCCGATGTGGCCTTCGTCACCGCCTGCGTCACCTCGTCCGACGGCCATCCGCTGGAGATGCTGCTACGCCCCGCCAGCGAGGGCCAGCCCGCAGTGACCCTGGCCGATATGGCCGACAAGGCGGTTCTGATCATGGACAGCCCGGCCCAGGTGCGCGAAAAATGGCCGCTGGTGCAGGCGCGCAAGAGTGAAATGATCAAACTGGTGCTCAGCTACCACGAACGCGAAGAGCTGCGCGGCCGCCCCGAGCTGATGGGCAAACTGGGCCTGCGGGCCGAGGTGGCGGCCGAGATCGTGCGCATGGCGCACGCCGCGGGCCAACGCGTGGCCGCCCATGTCGACAGTGCCGCCGATTTCGAGGCCGCAGCGCGCGCCGGTGTCGACCAGATCGCCCACCTGCCCGGCTATTTCCCGCATCACGGCGATGCGCCCGAAAGCTATTTGCTGAGCCCTGCCAGCATCGAGCTGGCGGCACAGCGCAAGATCGCGGTCATCACCACCACAGCCGCCACCGGGCTGTTCAAGGCCGATGCCGATCTGCTGACGCGTATTCGCGCCGTGCAAAAGCGCAATCTTCAAATGCTCAAGGATGCCGGCGTGCCGCTGCTGCTGGGCTCGGATGTGTTCACCGGTACGGCGCTGGCGGAATTCCGCAGCCTCGCCACGCTGGGCGTGCTGAGCCCTGCCGAGCTGCTGCGCATCGCCACCCAGGACACGCCCAGAGCGATATTTCCCAAGCGCCGCCTGGGCTGCTTCGAGGCCGGCTGCGACGCCAGCTTCCTGGTGCTGGCGGGCCATCCGCTGCAGGACCTGACCGCCGTGGAGCAACCGCTGCTGCGCGTCAAGCAGGGCCGCATCCTGACCCTGATGGACGATGTGGCCAGCACGGCGGGTGGCACGGCCGACACCGCGGCGGGCGGCAAAAAGGCCGCGGCAAAGAGCGGGAAGAAGCGCAAGGCCGCCGCCAAGCCTGCGCCCAAGCGCAAGCACTGAACAGCGACGCCCCATGTCCGCTCCATCCACTTGGCTCACCCGCTGGCCGCAGGCCCTGCGCGCCGGCGCCACGGCGCTGGACCTGGCCTGCGGCAGCGGCCGCCATCTGCGCTATCTGGCTCAACAGGGCCTGCACGTCACCGGCGTGGACCGCGATGCCCAAGCCCTGGCCGGCCTGCAGGGCTTTGGCGAGTTGATCGTTGCCGACCTCGAAGCCGGCCCCTGGCCGCTGGGCGAGCGCCAGTTCGAGCTGGTGCTGGTGAGCAACTATCTGTGGCGGCCGCTGCTGCCGCGCATCGTGGGCGCGGTGGCGCCCGGCGGCTGGCTGATCTACGAGACCTTCGCCGACGGCCAGCAAAGCATAGGCCGGCCGGCGCGCGCCGATTTCCTGCTCCAGCCCGGCGAGTTGCTTCAGCTCTGCAGCGGGCTGCGCGTGGTGGGCTATGACGACGGCTTTCTCGACGACGCGGGCGTCAACCCGCGCTATGTGCAGCGCGTTGCTGCGGTTCGCGCCGCGCCAGCGCCTGGGGTCTACCCCCGTCATCAGCTTCCCTTTGGCTGAGCGGCTGCGGCGCTGAGTAGAATCCGCCGATTACGAGGAATCCTGATGAAACCGATAGCAGGCAGCATCGTCGCCCTGGTGACGCCGATGCAGGAAGATGGCAGCGTCGATTACGCCGCGCTGCGCCGTTTGATTGATTGGCAGATCGCCGAAGGCACGGACGTCATTGGCGTGGTCGGCACGACGGGTGAATCGCCCACCGTGAGCATGGAAGAGAACCGCGAGATCATTCGCGCGGCGGTCGAACATGTGGCGGGTCGGGTGCCTGTCATGGCCGGCACCGGGGCCAACTGCACCGCCGAGGCCATTGAGCTGAGCCGCTACGCCAAGCAGGTGGGTGCGGACTGCACGCTGTCGGTGGTGCCGTACTACAACAAGCCCTCTCAGGAGGGCATCTACCAGCATTACAAGGCGATTGCCGAGGCCGTGGACATCCCGATGATGCTCTACAACGTGCCCGGCCGCACCGTCGCCGATATGCTGCCAGAGACCGCGCTGCGCTGCGCCGCCCTGCCGGGCGTGTTCGGCGTCAAGGAGGCCACCGGCGACATCGAGCGCGCCGCCACGCTGATCAAGCATGCCCCCAAGGGCTTTTCGATCTACTCGGGCGACGACGGCACCGCCATCGCGCTGATGCTGCTGGGCGGCCAGGGCAATGTGAGCGTCACCGCCAATGTGGCGCCGCGCGCCATGCACGAGCTCTGCAAGGCCGCGCTGGCCGGCGATGTGGCCGAGGCCCGCCGCATCCACTTCCAGCTTCTGGGCCTGCACAAGCAGTTGTTCTGCGAGCCCAGCCCGGCCCCGACCAAATGGGCGCTGGAAAAGCTCGGTCGAATCCAGGCGCATATGCGCCTGCCGATCACGCCGCTCACCGCGGGCGGCCAGGAACTGGTCGGCCAGGCCCTGCGCGACGCCGGCCTGCTCTAAGCCACAGCCCCTATCATTGCGACCCTGACAGCATGCGCATGGGCGCATGCCTGACCTTCGGAGATGTCCAGCGTGACCCCAACTTTCAAAGCAACTGCCGCACCGACCGCGGTCCGCTTGGCTTGCCTGCTGCTCGTCGGCACCTCGCTCACGGCCTGCAGCTCGATCGAGAACATGTTCTCCTCCGACAAGGTCGATTACCGCAGCGGTGCACGCCAGACCACCGGCCTCGATGTGCCGCCCGATCTGACCCAGCTGGCACGCGATGGCCGCGCCCAGGTGCAGGGTGGCGTGGTGAGCGCCTCGGCCATGCAGCAGACATCGTCCACCACCGCCAAACCCAGCGCTGGCAGCATGAGCAAGGTGGCGCTGGACCAACTGGGCGACCTGCGCATCGAGCGCTCGGGTGAGCAGCGCTGGCTGCGCAGCTCGCTGACGCCCGAACAGCTCTGGCCGCAAGTGCGCGGCTTCTGGCTCGAGCGCGGTTTCGAGCTCGCCAGCGAGCAGACCGAAGTGGGCGTGATGGAAACCAACTGGGCCGAGAACCGCGCCAAGCTGCCGCAGGATCTGATCCGCAGCACCATCGGCAAGGTGCTGGACGGCCTCTACTCCACCGGCGAGCGCGACAAGTTCCGCACCCGCCTGGAGCGCGTCAATGGCGGCACCGAGATCTATGTCAGCCACCGCGGCATGATCGAGGTCTACACCGGTACCCAACGCGACAACACGGCCTGGCAGCCGCGCCCCGCCGACCCGCAACTGGAAGCCGAAATGCTCTCGCGCCTGATGCTCAAGCTGGGCGCCAAGGAAGAGCAGGCCAAGGCCGTGCTGGCCGCCGCACCGGCCTCGCCTGCCAAGGCGCCGGCCACGGCCGCCGCTGCGCATGCCGGCACGCGCGCGCTGGCGGACGTGCCCACCAGCCTGCAGGTCAACGAAGGCTTCGAGCGCGCCTGGCGCCGTGTCGGCCAGTCGCTGGATCGGCATGGCTTCACGGTGGAAGACCGCGACCGCAAGCAGGGCCTGTTCTTCCTGCGTTATGCCGACCCCAACGAGGCCGGCAAGGACGAGCCCAACTTCTTCAGCAAGCTCTTCGGCGGCGACAAGGGCCAGACCGCGGTACGCTACCGCGTCTCGGTCAAGGCCGAGGGCGAGCGCAGCACGGTGATGGTGCTGGACGACAAGGGTCAGCAGCAGACCGGCGAGATCGCCAAACGCATCCTGAACCTGCTGATGGACGATCTGCGCTGAGACTCAGCGCCGCTGCCGACCATGCGTTTTTGCAGCCTGGGCAGCGGCAGCGGCGGCAACGCCACCGTGGTGGAGGCGAGCCAGGGCATCACGCGCACGCGGCTCTTGATCGACGCTGGCTTCAGCCAGCGCGAGCTGACGCGCCGACTGGCCTCGCGCGGCCTGGCACCCGCCGAGCTGGATGCCATCTTCATCACCCACGAGCATGGCGACCATATTGGCTGCGCCGCCGGATTCGCCCAGCGCCACCGCATCCCGCTGTGGGCCAGCGCCGGCACCTGGCAGGCCTTGAGCAAGGCGCAGCCGGACTTCCCCAGCGAACTGCGCCATGTGGCGCGCGCCGGCGAGGCCATCCCGCTGGGCGACCTGTGTCTGCAGCCCTATGGGGTGCCGCATGATGCCAAAGAGCCGCTGCAGCTGCGCTGCCATGACGGCGCACAGCACCTAGGCGTGCTCACCGATGCCGGCTCGATCAGCCCCGGCATGCACGCCGCCCTGAGCGGCTGCCACGCCCTGCTGCTGGAGTGCAACCATGATGTGCAGATGCTGCAGAGCAACTCCCGCTATCCGGCCAGCCTGAAGCGGCGCATTCTGGGCAGCCATGGGCATCTTTCGAATGCCCAGGCCGCCGAGCTCCTGCGCGCCTGCGCCCATGCAGGCTTGCAGCAGGTGGTGGCGGCCCATCTGAGCGAAAGCAACAACCTGCCCGAGCTGGTCCTGGCCGAGTTGCTGGACGCCCGCGGCACGCAGGCCTTCGAGATTCTTGTCGCCGATCAGGCCCAGGGCATGGACTGGCTGCTGCTGCGCGACGCATAACGTCGCGCCCATAACAAAAGCCGCCTGGGCTTGCGCCCAGGCGGCTTGTGCGTGATCGGATGAAAACCGATTACTTGCTGGCGGCGGCCGAAGCAGCGTCAGCAGCGGCGGGTGCCGAAGCTTCCATTGCAGGAGCCGAAGCGGCTTCCGAAGCGGCGGGAGCGGGAGCAGCAGCAGGAGCCGGTGCGGGAGCAGCAGCTTCTTCCTTCTTGCCGCAAGCGGTCAGGGCAACAGCAGCCAGCAGGGAGGCCAACAGGATCGACTTTTTCATACTTGTCCTCAAAGAATCGGTGAGACGAAGATCAATTACCGGTAATTAATGGAGCACCGCCTCTGACAGCAAAACGCAGTGGCAAGCCCCAGCAGATCAAGACGGGGAAACCTCGAGCGCTCCCCTCGCCTAGCCCGCGATTATAGGGGGTTGATTGCGGTCTCCTTACAAACCCAATGTCGTAGCACTGAAGGAAGGGCTTGATCGTTGCTGAATCGCATCAAACCATTCGCGTGCCAGCAATTCATCCGGGCGCTCTGCGGACAAGACCGCGCGCCAATGCTCGCCATCCAGCACGCGCAGGCATAGCGTGCCCGGCGCCAGCAGCAGGGCGTCGAGCTTGCGGCCACCCGCCAGCGCCATGTCCTCTTCGGTGTAGCTGCCGGCCTCCACCACATGGCCATAGTCCTGGCGCCAACGCACAAAGCGCGGATGCACGCGGCGCAGGCCCTCATAGTGCTGCGCCAGCAGATGCAGGCGGCGATGCGGCAAGGCCCAGGCCTTCAGCGCGGCCAGCACCTCGGGGTCCGAGAGCGGCCAGGCGCTGAAGTCGCGGTCCAGCCAGCATTGCTCGCGCCCGCCCTGGGCCAGGGCCTGCAGCAGGCCTGCCTTGAGCGCCGCGAGCACCTGCTCGCGCGAATTCAGGATGCCGGTCTGCAGTTCCATCGCGACCTCACTCCTGGGCTTGCACCCAGCCATCCTCGACCCAGATCTCCAGCAACTCGCGCGCGCCATCGGAGAGTTTGGCGACCTCCTTGGCACTCAGGGCGCGCGCGTCGGCCAGGCGCCGCATCAGCTGCGCATCGCGCCCGGCGGCGCGGAAGGACTCGCCATTGATGAAGACATGGGCGCGGTCGTACATCATGCGGCTGCGCCGATCGAGCGCGATGCCGGCCCCCGCGGGCAGCACGCCACCCTGCTCGAACCAGACGCGTGGCTTGGGCTCGGTGAGCGCCTCGCCCAACGCACGCTCCAGCGCCAGCGGCTCCTTCAGCGCGCGCTCGGTGGCGTCGCGCGCAAAGTCCAGCAGTTGCTGCGGGATCTCGCCCGGCGCCTCGGTGGCGGCCTGCTTGGGGTCGGCATACATCTTGTTGGCATAAGCCTGCGAGTCATCGTCCATCAGACGCTGCAGCAGCTCGCGCGCCAGCTCGGCTCGCCAGGGCGTGCGAAAGCCCACCGAGCAGGTCATGCATTCGCCGATGGCAATGCCGTCATGCGCCCAGCCCGGCGGCAGGTAGAGCATGTCGCCGGGCTCGAGCACAAACTCCTGCTCGGGCTCGAAGTCCGCCAGCAGCTTCACCGGCACGCCCGCGCGCAGCGCGCCGCTGGTGGCCACGCCCTGGCGGCCGATGCGCCAGCGGCGCTGGCCATGCACCTGGATCAGGAACACATCGTAGGAATCGAAATGGGGGCCCACGCCGCCGCCATCGCTGGCATAGGAAATCATCAGATCGTCCAGCCGCGCCTCGGGCACGAAGCGGAACTGCGCGAGCAGCTCATGGGCATTCTGCAGATGCAGATCCAGCCCCTGCACCAACAGGGTCCAGCCCGGCTTGCTGTAGGGCGGCAGCTTGGCGATGGGGCCCTGCTTCA
The DNA here is from genome assembly GCF_037482845.1 of Paucibacter soli. Taxonomy (NCBI): domain Bacteria; kingdom Pseudomonadati; phylum Pseudomonadota; class Betaproteobacteria; order Burkholderiales; family Sphaerotilaceae; genus Roseateles; species Paucibacter soli. Next base: position 598,881 of record NZ_JBBHJW010000002.1, on the reverse strand, counting down.
GAGCCCATTTGCCGCTGAACTGCGAGACCAGGCGCGACTCGACATCCTCGCTGGCGGCCAGCGCGGCCAATTCGCTGCGCGAGGCCGGCGGGCGGATGCCGGGCAGGGCCTGGCGCACCAACAGCGGCTTCTTCTGCCAATGGCGCCGCATGAATTGTTCGGGGCTGAGACCGCCCAGCAGAGGTGTGGAGAGCTTGATGTTCATGGCGGCGATTGTCGCCCTGCGACTATGTGAAACAATTGAGCCATGCTAATTTCTGCCCCCTGCGTCGTCTCCCTGAGCTGGAGACTGGAAGACGCCCAAGGCCAGTTGATCGACGAACTGGTCAACCCTCTCGAATTCTTCTACGGCGGCGACGACCTGTTCGCCAAGGTGGAAGAGGCCATTGCCGGCCAGGAAACCGGCTATGAAACCAGCCTGGCCCTGCAGCCCGACGATGCCTTTGGCGACTACGACTCCGGCCTGGTCTGCTTCGAGCCGCGCAGCGTGCTGCCCGAGAACGTCGAAGTGGGCATGCAGTTCGAAGGCATGCCCGAAGGCGCCACCACCAAGGACATGCCGGCCGAGGCCATCTACACCGTCACCGAGCTCTATCCCGAGCATGCGGTGCTGGACGGCAACCACCCGCTCGCCGGCATCGGCCTGCGCATGCATCTGCGCGTGCGCGATGTGCGCGAGGCCACCGAGGCCGAGATCGAGGTGGGCAGCCTGGGCGAGGCGGTGTTCAGCGTCGCCACCGGCGCGCCGCCCGACGCACAACTACATTGAGTTGCAATCAAGTCGTTCGCCGGGCCGCCCCAAGAACGACTTGTGCCCGCCACAGGCGGGCGTCCCCTCGGGGGAGCGCTCGCGTACCCGCGGGCGAGGGGCTCAATGTTTACCGGTTGAGCCGAAGCCGCCTTCGCCACGGTGCGAGGCGTCAAAGTCGTCGACGACACGGAACGCGGCCTGCACCACCGGCACCAGCACCAGTTGCGCGATGCGCTCCATGGGGTTGATGACAAAGGTGGTGTGGCCGCGGTTCCAGCAGCTCACCATCAACTGGCCCTGGTAGTCGGAGTCGATCAGGCCGACCAGATTGCCCAGCACGATGCCATGCTTGTGGCCGAGGCCCGAGCGCGGCAGGATCATGGCCGCCAGGCCCGGGTCGCCGATGTGAATGGCCAGGCCGGTGGGCACCAAGAAGGTCTGGCCGGGTTCCAGCGTCACGGGCGCGTCCAGGCAGGCACGCAGGTCCAGGCCGGCGCTGCCGGGCGTGGCATAGGTGGGAAGCTGCTCGGCCATGCGGGCGTCGAGCACTTTCAGATCAACAGTGGTGCTTGTCATGCTTGTTGCAGTCGGGTCGCGATGTCGGCCACGAGTTGGCGGGCCAGACTCAGTTTGTCATTGCGAGGCAGCTCGCGCTCGCCGGCGGCATCCACCAGCACCAGGGCGTTGTCGTCGCGGCCAAAGGTCGCCGGACCCAGATTGCCGACGATCAGCGGCACCTGCTTGCGCAACAGCTTTTCGCGTGCATGCTTGACCAGCTCCTGGCTCTCGGCGGCAAAACCTACGCAATAGGGCCGATCGGGCAAGGCGGCCACGGCCGCGAGGATGTCGGGGTTCTCGCTCAACTCGAAGGTCGGCGCTGTCTGCGTACCGTCCTTCTTCTTGATCTTGTGCTCGTTCATCTGCGCCGGGCGCCAATCGGCCACCGCCGCGGTGGCCACGAACACATCATGCTGTGCCGCACACGGCAGCACCGCATCAAACATCTGCTGGGCGGTCTGCACATCGATGCGGCGCACGCCGCGCGGCGTGGCCAGATGCACCGGACCGGCCACCAAGGTGACCTGGGCGCCGGCCTCGGCGGCGGCACGCGCGATCGCGAAACCCATCTTGCCGCTGGAGAGATTGGTGATGCCGCGCACCGGGTCGATGGGCTCGAAGGTCGGGCCGGCGGTGATCAGCAAGCGCTTGCCAGCCAGCAGCTTGGGTTGGAAGAAGGCGATGACCTCGTCCAGCAGCTCCTCGGCCTCCAGCATGCGGCCATCGCCGATCTCGCCGCAGGCCTGGTCGCCGCTGGCCGGGCCCAGCACCAAGGCGCCATCGGCGCGCAGCTGCGCCACATTGCGCTGGGTTGCGGGGTGGGCCCACATCTCGCGGTTCATCGCCGGGGCCACCAGCAGGGCGCAGCGCTCGGCTGGCCGCGCCAGCGCGGTGAGGCTCAGCAATTCGTCCGCCCTGCCCTGCGCCAGCTTGGCGATGAAGTCGGCGCTGGCCGGCGCGATCAGCATCAGATCGGCCTCGCGGCTCAGATTGATGTGGGCCATATTGTTGGCCTCGCGCGCATCCCACTGGCTCGTATAGACGCTGCGGTTGGACAGCGCCTGCATGGTCACCGGGGTGATGAAGGCCTCGGCAGCGGCGCTCATGATGACCTGCACCGTCGCGCCCGCTTTGGTGAGCAGGCGTGTCAGCTCGGCGATCTTGTAGCAGGCGATGCCGCCCGAGAGGCCCAGCAGGATGTGCTTGCCTTGCAATTGAAGTGCTTCAGACATGCTGCTGCACTCTATCAGCGCTTGCGAAACACCAGGTCCCAGACGCCGTGGCCCAGCTGGATGCCGCGGTTTTCGAACTTGGTGAGCGGGCGGTAGGCCGGCTTTTCGGCATAGCCATTGGCAGAGGCAGCGGTGTTCTCCAAGGTCGGCTCGGCGCCCAGCACCTCCAGCATCTGCTGGGCATAAGGCTCCCAGTCGGTCGCGCAATGCAGGTAGCCGCCGGGGCGGATGTGCTGCACCAGCTTGGCAACAAAGGGCGCCTGGATCAGGCGACGCTTGTTGTGGCGTTTCTTGTGCCAGGGATCGGGGAAGAAGATATGCACGCCCGCCAAGGAGGCCGGCGCGATCATCTGCTCCAGCACCTCGACCGCGTCGTGCTGGAAGATGCGGATATTGCCGATCTGCTGCTCGCCGATCAGCTTGAGCAGCGCGCCCACGCCGGGCTCGTGCACCTCGCAGCCGAGGAAGTCGTGGTCCGGCAGCTCTTTGGCGATCAGCGCCGTGGCCGCGCCCATGCCGAAGCCGATCTCCAGCACCAGCGGCGCCTCGCGGCCGAACAGGGCCACGGGATCCAGCCTTTGACCCGGCGTGTAGGGCAGCACGAAACGCGGGCCCAGCTCGGCCAGGGCCTTGACCTGGCCCGTGCCCATGCGGCCGGGGCGCGTCACGAAGCTCTTGATGCGGCGGCGCTCGGGCGCTTCAGTCGGCTCGGCGGGGGACTCGGCGGGGTCGGTCATGGCGGGAAAGCGAAGGACAGCAGGGGGCAGGAGTCTAGCCCACCGTCGCCATCACGATGGGGCTAGGCACATAGGCCTCGCCCAGCGTGCAGGCGGCCTGGTAGGCCGCCACGGCGCGCGCCGCGCTGGCCTCATCGGCCGCATGCACCAGGGCCATGGTCTCGCCGGCCTTGAAGCTAGCGCCCAGATGGCGCACCTCGGAGAGGCCCACGCGGAAGTCGATCGCATCGCCGGCCTGGCGGCGGCCGCCGCCCATCTCCACGATGACGAGGCCGATCTCGCGCGTCTTCATCGCGCTCAGCACGCCGTCGCGTGGCGCCGGCACCGGCAGCACCACGGGCGCCGGGCTCAGGTATTGCTGTGGGCGCTCCAGCAGATCGGACGGGCCGCCCAGGGCCGCCACCATCTGCGCAAATTTCTCGGCCGCGGCGCCGCTGTCCAGCCCGGCCTGCAGCTTGACGCGGGCGGCCGCGGCATCAGCGGCCAGGCCGCCCAGCACCAGCATCTCGGCGGCCAGCGCCAGCGTCACCTCGTGCAGGCGCGGCTCGACCCGCTTGCCGGTCAGATAGTCCAGGGTCTCCTGGATCTCCAGCGCATTGCCGACCTCATAGCCCAGCACCTGGTTCATGTCGGTGATGAGCGCGCGCGTCTTCAGGCCGGCACCGCCGGCCACGCTGACGATGCTCTCGGCCAGCTCATAGGCAAAGTCCGGCGTGTCGGCAAACGCGCCATTGCCGCACTTGATGTCCATGGCCAGCACCTGCAGGCCGGCGGCCAGCTTCTTGGACAGGATGCTGGCGGTGATGAGCGGCACGCTCTCCACCGTGGCGGTGACGTCGCGGCAGGCATAAAAGCGCTTGTCCGCGGGTGCGAGGTCGCCGGTCTGGCCGATCACGGCGCAGCCCAGGCTGCGCACCAGGCGGTCGAAGTCCGCGGGCGCCGGCATGGTGTTGTAGCCGGGGATGGCCTCGAGCTTGTCCACCGTACCGCCGGTATGGCCCAGGCCACGACCGGCGATCATGGGCACATAGCCGCCGCAGGCCGCCACCATGGGCGCCAGCATCAGGCTGACCTTGTCGCCCACGCCACCGCTGGAATGCTTGTCCAGCACCGGGCCCGGCATGTCGGGCCAGGCCAGCACGCGGCCGGAATGCATCATGGCGCGGGTCAGCGCCACCGCCTCCTCGCGGCCCATGCCGCGCAGGAACACCGCCATGCCCAACGCGGCCACCTGGCCCTCGCTCCAGCTGCCGTCCACCAGGCCGCGCACAAAGTGCTGGATCTGGGCTTCCGACAAGCTGTGGCCGTCGCGCTTGGCGCGGATGATTTCTTGAGCAAGCATGTTCAGTAGGCGCTGGAAGAGGCTGCCGAGGCCTGGCCCGCAAGCACCGCCTCGATGTCATTGAGCAGGCCGCTGGCGCCGAAGCGCAGGCGGCGCGCGTTCAAGGCCCCCTCGCCCAGCTTGACGCGTGCCTGCTGCAGATAGCCGCGCGCGTCGGCCACCGAGCGTATACCCCCCGAGGCCTTGAAACCGGCCGCGGAGAGGCCGCTGGCCGCGATCTCCTGCAGCATCACCGCGGCGGCAGCAGGGGTGGCCGAGACGCGGCTCTTGCCGGTGCTGGTCTTGACGAAATCGGCGCCGGCCATCAGCGCCAGCCGGGTGGCCTCGGCGATCAGCTCGGGCGTGGCCAGTTCGCCGCTTTCGATGATGACCTTGAGCGTGAGCGGCCGGCTGGCATGGCGCACCTCGGCCAGGAACTCGGCCACCTCGCTGCCCTGCCCCGCCATCAGGGCCTTGTAGGGCAGCACCACGTCCACCTCGTTGCCACCGGCCTGGGCGATCGCAGCCACATCGGCCAGCGCGCGCGGCAGGTCCAGCGCACCATCCGGGAAATTGGCCACCGCGGCCACCTGGATCTCGGCCGGCAGCAGGCGCCGTGCCAGCGCCACGAAGCGCGGCCACACGCACACCGCGGCCACCGGGCCATGGGCGCTCTGGGCGCGGCGGCACAAGGCCTCGATGTCGGCCTCGGTGTCGGCGTCGTTCAGGCTGGTGAGGTCCAGGCATTGCAGGGCCAGCCGGGCGCTGTCCTGCAGGGTCAGGTCTTGCATCGCATCCATATCAGGCCTTCAGCGACGGCAGTTCGGCCATGCCGGCCACCAGCTGCGCCAGGAAGGCCGCGGCGCGTTCGCCCGACACGGCCGCCTGCTGCAGCGTCAGCGCATGGGTCAGGGCCTCGGCCGACAGGCCGGCGGCCATATTCGTCATCAGCGCCAGGCCCATCACGCGCAGGCCGGCATGGCGCGCCAGGATGGTCTCGGGTACGGTGCTCATGCCCACGGCATCGGCGCCCCAGGCGGCGAACATGCGAATCTCGGCCGGGGTCTCGAACTGCGGGCCCAGGGCCCAGACATAGGTGCCCTCGCCGAGCTTGAGGTTGTGCGCCTGCGCCACCTTCTTGGCTTGCGCGCGCAACTCGGCGTCGTAGGCGCTGCTCATGTCCACAAAGCGCTCGCTGCCGGGCTCGCCCACCAGCGGCGAACGCTGTGGTGCGTTGATGTGATCGGCGATCAGCATCAGGCTGCCGGGCGGCATGTGCGGGCGCAGCGAGCCCGAGGCATTGGTCTGGATCAGCACCTTGACGCCCCAGCGCTTGAGGCTGCGCAGTGCGCCGGCCATGCCGGTGCACTCGCCGCTTTCGTAGGTATGGGCGCGGCCGCGCAGCATGGCCACGCGCTGTGCGCCCATGGTGCCGACCACCACCTCGCTGACATGGCCCTCGACCTTGGGCCGGGGGAAGGCCGGCAGCTCGCCATAGGCCAGATGCTTGGCGCCCTGTACCTGGTCCACCGCACCGGCCCAGCCCGAGCCCAGCACCACCGCCACTTCGGGGGCGGCGCCAAACTCGGCCTGCAGGCGTGCGACGCTGGCGTCGATGAGGGGGTTCAGTTCGTTGTTGTCGATCATGTTGCGTGTCTCCGGTGCACCGTTCAGAGGTGCTTCAGATGGTCCGGGCCAAAGCTGGCCGGCAAGAGTTGTTCCAGCGTCCATTGCGCCTTCACGCCCTGGGGGTCGGCGGCAATGACGATGAGTTCGCCGGCAGCAAACTCGCGCAGCTTCTGGCGGCAGCCGCCGCAGGGCGTGATGATGTCGGGCCCTGGGCCGGTGACCAGCACCGCCTGCGCCTGGCGGCCACCCGCCATCACCATCGCGCCCAGGGCCGTGGCCTCGGCGCACCACCCCTGAGGATAGGCCGCATTCTCGACATTGCAGCCGGCATGGATGATGCCCTGCTCGTCCAGCACCGCGGCACCCACCGGGTACTTGGAGTAAGGCGAATAGGAGCGCGCGCGCGCTGCCTGCGCGGCAGCGAGCAGGCGCTGCAGCACATCGGGTGGAAGTTGCAACATCAACGTTCCTTGATATAGGGCCGACCCAGCGCCTTGGGCGCCAGCGCCTGGCCGATGAAACCGGCCAGCAGCACCACGGTCAGCAGATAGGGCAAGGCCTGGATCGCCTGCACCGGTACCTCGCCCCCACCCCATGCAGCAGGGATGGCCACCCCTTGCAGCCGAATGGCGGCGGCGTCGAGGAAGCCGAACAGCAGGCAGGCCGCCATCGTAGGTAGGGGCTTCCACTTGCCGAAGATCATCGCCGCCAGCGCGATGAAGCCGCGCCCGGCCGTCATGTTCGGCGAGAAATTGGCGTTCTGCGCCAGCGTCAGATAGCTGCCGGCCAGGCCGCACAGCAAGCCGTTGAGCAGCAATGCGGCATAGCGCAGGCGCGGCACCGAGACGCCGGCCGCATCCACCATGGCCGGGTTCTCGCCCACCGCACGCAGGCGCAGGCCGGGCTTGGTGCGCTCGAGGAAGAACCAGACACCGCCCACCAGCGCAAAGGCCAGATACACCAGGATGTTGTGGCTCAGGAGACCATGGCCGAGCACCGATGCCCACCTGCTGCCCTCCACCGGCTCGGCAAACGCGCTGACAAGGCCGGTGAGGCGCACCGCGGCATCGACCGGTGGTGTCTGCCCGCCCTGGGCAAACCAGGCGATGCCCAGCACCACGGTCAAGCCGGCCGCCACCATATTGATGGCCACGCCCGACACCACCTGGTCGCCGCGGTGGGTGACGCAGGCAAAGCCATGCAAGAGCGAGAGCAGGCAGGCCACCAGCATGGCCGCGCCCAGGCCCAGCGCGGTGGAATGCCCCACGCTGGCGGCGGCGGCCGCGGCAAAGGCGGCGAACAGCATCTTGCCCTCCAGGCCGATGTCGATCACGCCGGAGCGCTCCGAGATCAGGCCCGCCAGGGCGCACAGCAGCAAGGGCGTGGTGACGCGCAGCGTGGACGCCAGCACCGAACCGATCAGGACCTCATCCACGGGCGCTTCCCTCCCTGCGTTGGAGCGCGGCATAGATGCGCGCAAACATCGGCGCGCTCACCATCGCCATGGCGCCTGCAAACAGCACGATCAGGCCCTGCACCGTCACCACCATCTCGCGGCTGAAGCGCGGCAGCTCGAAGGACACCTCGACGCCGCCCTGGTAGAGCACGCCGAACAGCAGCGAGGCCAGGATGATGCCCAGCGGGTGGTTGCGCCCCATCAGCGAGACCGCGATGCCGGTGAAGCCGGCGCCAGCCACGAAGTCCAGCGTCAGCTTGCCCTGCACGCCCGAGATCTCGTTCACGCCCACGAGACCGGCCAGCGCACCCGAGATGCCCATTGCGATCAGCACCTGCAGGCGCGGATTCATGCCGGCGTAATGCGCGGCCTGCGGCGCCGAACCCACCGCGCGCAGCGCATAGCCGGCGCGGCTCTTCCACAGGAACCAGCTCACGAAGCAGCAGGCCAGCAAGGCCAGCACGAGGCTCAGGTTCAAGGGCGAGGACGGCAGTTCGACACCGAGCTTCTCGGCCAACTGGTGCAGCGCCGGCATGCGCGCGCTGTCGGCGAAGTTGGCGCTTTCCACCGACATCGAGCCGGCCGGGCGCAGCCAGTTCACCAGCAGATAGACGTTCAGGCTGGCGGCCAGGAAATTGAACATGATGGTGGTGATGACGATATGGCTGCCGCGCCAGGCCTGCAGCCAGGCCGGCACCGCCGCCCACAGCATGCCGAACAGGGCCGCGGCCAGCACCACCAGCGGCAGCATCAGCCAGGCGGGCAGGCTGTGGCCCAGCCACAGGGCCAGCAGCGCCACGCCCAGGCCGCCGAAGGTGGCCTGGCCCTCGCCGCCGATATTGAAAAGGCCGCCATGGAAGGCCACCGCCACCGCCAGGCCGGTGAAGATGAAGGTGGTCGCGTAATAGAGCGTGTAGCCCAGTCCGCGCGCGTTACCCAAGGCGCCGTTGAGCAGGATGGACAGGGCCTGCAGCGGGCTCTCGCCGATCAGCAGCACCACGCCGCCCGCCACCAGCAGGGCGACGAGCAGGTTCCACAAGGGCAGCAGCACCAGATCCATCCAGCGCGGGATCACAATCGCTTGCGCATTGCTACTCATGCGGCGGCCACCTCAGCTTGTGCGGCCATCAAGAGGCCCAATGTCTTTTCGTCGCACTCCGCGATCCCCAGTTCGCCGGTGATACGGCCGCAGTTCATGACCAACACGCGATCGGCCAGGGCCAGGATCTCGTCCAGTTCGCTGCTCACCAGCAGCACCGCACAGCCCTCGTCGCGCAGACGGCGCAGCTGGCCATGGATGAATTCGATTGCGCCTATGTCCACGCCACGCGTGGGCTGGCCCACCAGCAGCAGCTGCGGCTGCTGGCCGATCTCGCGCGCCAGGATCAGCTTCTGCTGGTTGCCGCCGGAGAACTTGGACGAGCCCAGTTGCGCATCGCGGGGGCGCACGTCGAAGCGTTCCATCATCTGCGCCGTCTGCGCGCGCATATGGTCCTGGTTCATCGCCAGGCCCAGCGGCGCTGCACGGTACTGTGCCTGCTCGTGGTATCCCAGGGCCGCGGTTTCCCAGGCCGGGAAGCTCATCACCATGCCCAGCAACTGGCGATCCTCCGGCACATGGGCCAGCTTGAGTTCGCGCGCCCGCTTGGGGCTTAGCCAGGCGCCGGCCGTGAAGCGCGCCTCGCCCAGCTGCAACTCGCCGGCCTCGGGCGCGCGCATGCCAGACAGCACCTCCAGCAGCTCGCTCTGGCCATTGCCCGAAACGCCGGCCACGCCGACGATCTCGCCGGCGCGCAACTGCAGGTCCACGCCAGCCAGCGCCGGCACACCATGGGCATCGCGCAGGCGCAGCCCCAAGGCCCGCAGGCGCAAGGCCTGACCCTGCGCCGCCTGTGTCTCAGCGCGGCCCAGATTCACCTTGCGGCCCACCATGGCTTCGGCCAGGTCTTCCGGGCTGGTATCAGCAATCGCCGTGGTCTTGATGACCTGGCCGGCACGCATCACGGTGACCTCGTCGCACAAGGCCATCACTTCCTTGAGCTTGTGCGTGATGAGCAGAATCGTCGTGCCCTGGGCGCGCAGCGTGCGCAGGGTTTCGAACAGCTGCTCGGTCTCCTGCGGGGTCAGCACCGCCGTGGGTTCGTCGAGGATCAGGATCCTGGCGCCGCGATACAGGGCCTTGAGGATCTCCAGGCGCTGCAACTCGCCCACGGGCAGCTCGCCCACCAGCGCATCCAGCCGCACCTGCAGGCCGGTGCTGCGCATCAGGGCCTCGAGCTTGGCGCGCACGGCACGCTTGCCAGGCGCCAGGAAGAAGGTGGGCTCGGCGCCCAGCATCACGTTGTCCAGGCAGGACAGCGTGTCCACCAGCATGAAGTGCTGGTGCACCATGCCCACGCCCAGGGCGATCGCCTGGTGCGAATTGGCGATGCTGACGCGCTCGCCGCCCACCTCGATGTGGCCCTCGTCGGCTTGGTAGTAGCCGTAGAGTATGGCCATCAGCGTGGACTTGCCGGCGCCGTTCTCGCCCACGATGCCATGCACCGTGCCACTCTCCACCGCCAGCGTCACGCCGCGATTCGCCTGCACCGCGCCGAAGCGCTTGGAAATCTCGCACAGCCGGACCGCCGGCGCGCGCTTGGACTCAGACATGGGCCGCTCTGCTCTTGGCTGCTTCGTCAGTACTTGCAGGCGTTGTCGGCCATGTAGTCGGCGACCTTGATCTTGCCGGCAATGATGTCGGCCTTGTAGGCCTCGACCTTGCTCTTCAGCGCGGGCGTGATGAGCTTGGCATTGTGCTGATCGACGGCGTAGTCGACGCCACCTTCCTTGAGCCCGAGCACGCTGACGCCGGCCTTCCAGTCCTTCAGCACGTTGTAGACCGCCACGTCCACGCGCTTGACCATCGAGGTCAGCATGGTGCCGGGCTGGATATGGTTCTGGTTGCTGTCCACCCCGATGGCCAGCTTGCCGGCGTCCTTGGCGGCCTGGTAGACACCGCTGCCGGTGCCACCCGCGGCTGCGAACACCACGTCCACACCCTTGGCGAACTGGGCCTTGGCCAGTTCGCCGCCGCGCGTGGGATCGTTCCAGGCGGTGGCGGTGGTGCCGGTCATATTCGAGACCACCTCGGTCTTGGCGTTGGCCGCCTTGGCGCCCTGCTCGTAGCCGCACTGGAACTTGCGGATCAGCGGGATGTCCATGCCGCCCACGAAGCCGACCTTGCCGGTCTTGCTGCTGAGCGTGGCCATGGCACCGACCAGGAAGCTGCCCTCATGCTCCTTGAACACCAGCGACTGCACATTGGGCTGGTTCACCACCATGTCGACGATGGCGAACTTGATCTTGGGGAACTCCTTGGCCACCTGCTCCAGCGCCGAGGCCTGGGCGAAACCGATCGAGATGATGGGGCTGGCGCCGCGCTCGGCCATGCGGCGGATCGCCTGCACGCGTTGGGTCTCGTTGCTGATCTCGAATTCGAGGTACTTGCCGCCGGTCTCGGCCTTCCAGCGCTCCACGCCCCGGTAGGCCGACTCGTTGAAGGACTTGTCGAACTTGCCGCCCATGTCGAAGATCACCGCCGGCGTGGCCTGTGCGATGGCAGCGGACGAGGCGGCAAGGGCCAGGGCAGCGCCGGCCAGCGTAGACAGAGTGAGCAGCTTCATTGCGGTCCTATACAGGCTTGCACAGGTTGGGATAGACGCCAGCACGCGCGGTGGGCGGGCCCGCACAGCGATCTTGCGGATCGGTACGGGCGGCCGGCGGGAACAGGGGCATTCTAAAAAGCGCGAGTGTATCGGCTAATAAGGAAAACGCTAAACGTTTGCGCGCCCGTATTTGCTGGTTTGCGCAAATCGCGCCGGCCGCTCAGCCGAACGCCAGATCGCCCTGCGCCGGCGCCGGCAGCGCTGCCTGCATGGCCTGCGCGATCAGATCCAGATCGGCCGCGCCGAGCTCCAGCAGGCCGAAGCGCAACTGGTAGCCCCAGTTGCGCTGGCCGCGCGTCAGATCCAGGCGCTCCAGCAGTGGCGCGATCGGGGCCGGCCGTGCCGCCAGCCAGTCGACATCGCGGCGAAAGGGGCAGAAGCCCCCGTCCATGTCCACCTGGTAGGGGCTGCCCAGGCGCAGCGTGCCGATCGCGGTGAAGGCCTGCAGGCGATCCTGGCCACCGAAGGTCTCGGTGGGTGAGTAATACACCACCCGGTCGCCCGGCGCGAGCCGGCGCAGCGGCGCCGCCTTGCCATGGCAGACCTGCATAAAGCCCTCGGCCCGCCCACGCCGCACATGCTCGGCGCTGGCCACCGCCAGCCAGTTGCGCGGGGCACTCACCCTTGCGCCGCGTGGAACACGCGCAGGCGATGGCCGTCGGGATCGGCGGCGCAGAAGGTGTAGCCGAAGTCCATCTGCGTGGGTGCCTGGATGATGGGCAGCCCCAGGCCCGCCCATTTGGCCAGCAGCGCGTCCACCGCGGCCGCGTCGTCCTGCGCGAAACACAGTTCCGTCGCACCGGCCTGGGCGCTGGCGGCCGGCTGCACATCGGCGCGCGTCCACAGGCCCAGCATCATGCCGCCATCAAGCGCAAACATGGCAAAGCCCGGCGATGCCTCGACAGGCTCGCGGCCCAGCAGCCGCGTGTAGAAGGACGCGCTGGCCAGCGGGCTTGCGACGTAAAGGATGAGGAAGTTGGGTTGTGAGTTGGCTTGCGGCATAAGGCCTCCTGAATGTATGTTGGCTGGTCGCTGCAGGGCTTGCAGAGACGCATGCGCATGCTAGGCGGCCCTGCTGTCAGCTTGTGTCAGCAGCCTGATGGCGCACCGCAGCCGCGCACACGCTTGCTGGGCGGCATGGGCGCCCTACCCCGATTGCGCCTTGCGCTACCATCCCCGTCCATGACGAATGCCGACCCCCAAGAGCTCGCCAAATTCAGCGAGCTGGCCCACCGCTGGTGGGACGCCGAGAGCGAATTCAAGCCCCTGCACCAGATCAACCCGCTGCGTCTGGACTGGATCAACTCGCTGAGCCCACTGGCTGGGCAGAAGGTGCTGGACGTGGGTTGCGGCGGCGGCATCCTGACCGACTCGATGGCGCGCAAGGGCGCGATCGCGCTGGGCATCGACCTCGCCACCAAGCCGCTGCGCGTGGCCCAGCTGCACGCCATGGAGGCCGGCACCGAGAACGTCAGCTACCAGGAGATTGCCGTCGAGGCCCTGGCCGAGCAACGCCCGGGCGAGTTCGACACCGTCACCTGCATGGAGATGCTCGAGCATGTGCCCGACCCCGCCTCGGTGGTGCGCGCCCTGGGCACGCTCGTGAAGCCGGGCGGCTGGGTGTTCCTCTCCACGCTGAACCGCAATCTCAAGGCCTTCATGCTGGCCATCGTCGGCGCCGAATACCTGCTCAAGATGCTGCCGGCCGGCACGCATGAGTACGCGCGTTTCATCAAGCCGGCCGAACTGGCGCAGATGTGCCGCGACGCCGGCCTGGAGCTGCACAGCGCCAAGGGCCTGGGCTACAACCCATTGACCCAGCGCTACAGCATCGGTGGCGACACCGATGTGAACTACATGATCGCCTGCCGCCGCCCGCTATGAGCCTGGAACTGATGGCAGCCGAGCCCTTGCTCGCGCCTTCGCGCCGGCTGCGTGCCGTGCTGTTCGACCTCGACGGCACGCTGATCGACAGCGCCCCCGACCTGGCCGGCGCAGCCAACGAGATGCGCGCCGAGCGCGGGTTGGCGCCGCTGGCCTACGAACTGTTGCGCCCCATGGTGGGCTCGGGCGCGCGCGGCATGTTGGGCATCTCGCTGGAGGTGAGCCCCGCGCACCTGGAGTTCGAGAGCCTCAAGACCGAGTTCCTGGGCCGCTACGAACGCCGCATGCTGCAGCAAACCGCGGTCTTTGCCGACGTGCCGCCCTTGCTGGCGCGCTTGCGCGAGCTCAATCTGCCCTGGGGCATCGTCACCAACAAGGCCGAACGCTTCGCGCTGCCGATGACGCGCGCCCTCGGCCTGGCCGGCGCGGCCGCTGCCGTGGTGGGCGGAGACACCACCCCACATGCCAAGCCGCACCCGGGCTCGCTGCTGGAGGCCGCGCGCCGCATCGGCGTGGCGCCCGAGCATTGCGTCTATGTGGGCGACGACGAGCGCGACATCCTGGCCGGCCGCGCCGCCGGCATGCTCACCGTGGCGGCCTCCTGGGGCTATCTGGGGCATGGCGGCACTGTGGATGCCTGGGGCGCAGATTTCATCATCGATGAACCGCTGGCCCTCTTGAAATTGCTGCAGCAGGCATAATGTGAGACTTCTCTGGGGCCGACTTGGTTTCGACGTGGGTGCGGATCCGGAGTGGGGCATGCCGAGCACCAGTTCGCTCGTAAAACCACTGGAAACAAAGTAACTGCAAACGACTCTACGTTCGCACTCGCTGCTTAATTGCAGTTGAGCTTCTCAACGGCAGGCCAATGGGCCGGGCTCAAGTCGCAAGACGGAAAGCTGAGAAGTCATTCACATTGGCTGGTTCTGCGCCGGGTTACTCGGTTCAGGACGAGATTCAGTGACTGGCGGGAAGGGTAGCGTGCCACTGCGCGACTCTTGCCGTGAGATTCAAATCAGCCGGCTAAGCATGTAGATCTGCCCGGTGATGGCTGACGGACGGGGGTTCAATTCCCCCCGGCTCCACCATCCAGAGCGCCGCAGGCGCACCGGCCGCAAGGCCGGTGGGCGTGCCGCCAAGCAAGACCGAAGAAGGCCCGAATTCGTGAGAGTCCGGGCCTTTTCCTTTGGGCGGGTCGGCCGGCGCGCCGGCGCACGCCGCCTGTCCCTTGCTGCATGGTCACAGGCGGCGGCCGGGTTGAATGCGGCCCGCCCTAGGCCTAGTCTCAAGAGCGATCCAGCCGGCCCCTGCGGGCCCTCTGCATCGCCCCACCCCGCCGCGTTCGAGGCCGCACCCGGGCTTGTGGGCAGCAGCGCGGCCTTTGCCTAACGCATCGAGGAGACTCACATGGCAAGCTATACGGTATTGGCCAACTTCACCGACCAGGGCGTGAAGAGCCTGAAGGAAACCACGCACCGCGCCGAGGCGGTGGAGGCGCTGGGCCGCAAGATGGGGGTGACCGTGAAGAGCATCCAATGGGCGTTCGGCAGCTACGACCTGGTGTGCCAGTTCGAGGCCGCCGACGACCAGACCATCGCCGCCTTTGGTGCCGCTATCGCGATGCAGGGCAATGTGCGCACCCAGACCATACGCACCTTCTCGCGCGATGAGATGAACGCCATCTTGTTGAAGTTGCCGGCTTGAAGCAAGGCGTGAGCGCCCAGAAAGGGCCCTGGCTTGGGCGAGCCAGGGCCCTCGACGCCATTCCTTACAATCCCGCCCCATGCAGTCCGGCCCCATCCTCAATATCTCGTCCTACAAGTTCGTTCTGATCGCCGATGCGCTGGTCTTGCGCGAGGCGCTTTATCAGCGCGCCCTGGCCTTGGGGCTGAAGGGCACGGTGCTGATCGCCGAGGAAGGCATCAACCTGTTCCTGGCCGGCAGCGCTGAAGGCGTGCGCGGCTGGGTCGCGGCCCTGCAGCAGGACGCCCGCTTTGCCGACCTGGCGCCCAAGGAAAGCTGGAGCGAGGCCGTACCCTTCAAGAAGCTGCTGGTCAAGGTCAAGCCCGAGATCATCCGCATGAATATGCCGGCGATCCGCCCCGACCAATTGCCGCGCGCCCCCGCCCTGCCCGCCAAGACGCTGGCGCGCTGGCTTGACCAGGGCCACGACGACGCGGGCCGGCCGGTGGTGACGCTGGACACGCGCAATGCCTTCGAGGTGGACTACGGTACCTTCGATGGTGCGATCGACTGGCGCATCAACAAGTTCACCGAGTTTCCCGCCGCGCTGACCGCGCACCGCGATGAGCTGATGGGCAAGACCGTGGTGAGCTTCTGCACCGGCGGCATACGCTGCGAAAAGGCCGCCATCGTGCTGCAGCAACAGGGCCTGGACGGCCCCGTCTACCAGCTCGAGGGCGGCATCCTCAAGTACTTCGAGGAGACCGGCGGCCCGCATTACCACGGCAGCTGCTTCGTGTTCGACCAGCGCGAGGCGCTCGGCGCCGGCCTGGCGCCCGCCACCGACATCGTGCGGCCGGCCAGCGAAGCCCATCGTGGCTGAATGCGCCTGAACGCCCCGTGAGCGAAGCGCTGAGCAACTGGCTGTTGCGCCTATTGGGCCTGTTGATACTGGCCCTGGCGATCACCGCCGCGGCCTTCCGCGCGCCCGAGCGCAGCTTGGAGAGCCTGGTGGCGCGCTGGGCGCCCCCGCCCTCCGAATTCATGGAACTGCCGCTGGACGGTGGCCAGCAACTGCTGCATTGGCGCGACGAAGGGCCGCGCGGCGACCCCACGCCCATCGTGCTGCTGCACGGCACCTCGGCCAGCCTACATACCTGGGAAGGGTGGGTGAAGACGCTGGCCGCCACGCGCCGCGTCATCACCCTGGACCTGCCCGGTTTCGGCCTCAGCGGCCCGGCCAGCAGCGGTGACTACAGCGACGCCGCCTACCTGCGCATGCTGCTCGCCCTGCTCGACCGGCTGGAACTGCCGCGCGTGGTGCTGGGTGGCAACTCGCTGGGTGGCCAGATCGCCTGGGAATTCGCGGCCCAGCAGCCGCAGCGCGTAGCGGCGTTGCTGCTGGTGGATGCCGGCGGGCTGGCGTTCAAGCCCGAGTCGGTGCCGCTGGGCTTTACGCTCGCGCGCATACCGGGCATGCGCAGCCTGGTGAGCAGCTTTCTGCCGCGCCGCCTGATCGAAAACTCGGTGCGCAATGTCTATGGCGAGCCGGCCATCGTCAAGGCGGAGTTGGTGGACCGTTACTTCGAGCTGACCCTGCGCGAGGGCAACCGCCTGGCCCTCACCCAGCGCTTCGAGCAGATGCGGCCCGGGCAATACGCCGCACGGCTGGGCGACATTCGCCAACCTGCCCTGATACTGTGGGGCCGGCGCGACCGTTTGATCCCGTTGGAATATGGCCAACAGATGAATGCTGCGATCAAGGGCAGCCAGCTCGTGGTCTTTGATACGCTCGGCCACGTGCCGCAGGAAGAAGACCCGGTCGCCACGCTCAAGCCGGTGCAGGCATTTTTGCAATCGCTCAAACCCTGATGTCCGGCGGCACACGGGCATAGCAACATCCACCTTCTTCATCATTTCTCTTTCATTCATCGAGGAGTCGACTACATGCAACGACGTCATCTGATCGCGCTGGCCGCCCTGGCCTCACTGAGCTTCGGTGTCGCCACCGCCCAAGCCCCCGAGTGGAAGAAGATACGCATCGGTGTGGAAGGCGCCTACCCTCCCTTCAGCGAAGTGGGTCCGGACGGCAAGCTCAAGGGCTTTGAGATCGACCTGGCCCTGGCCTATTGCGCCGAAATGAAGGCCGAGTGCGTGCTGGTGCAGCAGGACTTCGACGGCCTGATCCCGGCCCTGCAGGCCAAGAAGATCGACGCCATCATCGCCTCGATGTCCATCACCGACGAGCGCAAGAAGGCGATCGCCTTCTCCAAGCCCTACTACAACACCCCGGCGCGCTTTGCCGCCAAGGCCGATGCCAAGCTGGAGATCAGCGCCGCCGGCCTGAAGGGCAAGAAGATCGGCGTACAGCGCGCCACCATCCACGAGAAGTTCGCCGCCGAGACCTTCAAGCAAAGCGAGATCGTGCGCTACGCCACCCAGGACCAGGTCTTCCTGGACCTGAAGTCGGGCCGCATCGACACCACCGTGGCCGATCTGGTCGCCATCGACCAGGGCTTCATCAAGACCCCGGCCGGCAAGGGCTTCGCCTTCGTGGGTCCCAGCTTCACCGACGTGAAGTACTTCGGCACCGGCTCGGGCGTGGGCATGCGCAAGGCCGACGAGAAGGTCCTGGGCAAGAAGTTCAACGACGCCATTGCCGCCATCCAGGCCAATGGCACGTTCAAGAAGTTGAACGACAAATACTTCGAGTACGACCTGTCTGCCAAGTAAATGTTTCTGCACGGCTTTCTGCCCAGCCTGCTGGATGGAACCCTGGTCACGCTGGGCGTGGCCTTGAGTTCCCTCGGCATCGCCATGGTGCTGGGATTGCTGGGCGCCTTGGCCAAGCTGTCGAAATGGCGCTTGCCCAAGGCCCTGGCCTATGGCTACACCACCCTGATACGCGGCGTACCCGATCTGGTGTTGATGTTGCTCGTCTTCTACGGTGGCCAGGTGGCGGTGAACCGCATCTCCGAACTGATGGGCCGCGATGAAGGCATCGACGTCGATCCCTATCTGGCCGGCGTGCTGACCATCGGTTTCATCTTCGGCGCCTACCTCACCGAAGCCTTTCGGGGCGCGTTTCTCGCGGTGCCTCCGGGTCAGCGTGAAGCGGGGCTGGCCTATGGAATGACGCCCTGGCAGATCGCCTGGCGCATCACCTTCCCACAGATGTTCCGGCATGCGCTGCCGGGCCTCTCGAACAACTGGCTGGTGCTGGTCAAGAGCACCGCCATCGTCTCGGTGATTGGCCTGCACGACCTGATGACGCGCGGCTCGCAGGCCGCCGGCACCACCAAGGAGCCCTTTGTGTTCTACAGCGCCGTGGCGCTGATCTACCTGCTCTTCACCAGCGCCTCCGAGTTGCTGTTCGACTGGCTGCAACAGCGCTTCTCGGTGGGCGTGCGCAAGGGTGTGCTCTGATGGATCTCGACACCATTCTCGAAAACCTGCCGCTCTACCTGAGCGGCGCGCTCACCACCTTCGAGCTGCTGGTGATCTCGCTCACCCTGGGCCTGCTGCTGGCGGTGCCGCTGGCGGTGCTGCGCAGCCTGCCCAACCCCTGGATCTGGCGCCCGGTGTGGTTCTACACCTATGTGTTCCGCGGCACGCCGATGCTGGTGCAGCTGTTCCTGATCTATTACGGTCTGGCGCAGTTCGAATGGGTGCAGCAGAGCGCGCTCTGGCCCTACCTCAGCTCGGCCTGGTTCTGCGCCTGTCTGAGCTTTGTGCTCAACACCTGCGCCTACACGGTGGAGATCATTGCCGGCAGCATCCGTGCCCTGCCGCATGGCGAGATCGAGGCCGCCAAGTCCCTGGGCATGAGCCGCTGGGTGCTGTTCCGCCGCATCGTGCTGCCATCGGCGCTGCGTCGCTCGCTGCCGGCCTATAGCAACGAGGCCATCTTCATGCTGCACGGCACCTCGCTGGCCAGCATCGTCACCATCCTGGACCTGACCGGCGCGGCCCGCCAGGTCAACTCCACCTACTACATGCCCTTCGAGGCCTTCATCAGCGCCGCGGTCTTCTACTTCCTGATGACCCTGGTGCTGGTGGCGCTGTTCCACAAGGCCGAGGCGCGCTGGCTCAAGCCCCTCATGCCGCGCTAGAAAAGTCCCTATGCAAATCCAGAAACATGCGCTGCTCGCGCCCGCCCCCGGCACCCAGCGCGAGCTCGTCTCCCTGCACTACGGCACGCCGGGCAGCGGACAGAATGGTCACAAGAAGGCCTATATCCAGGCCTCGCTGCATGCCGATGAGCTGCCCGGCATGCTCACCGCCCACCATCTGCGCCAGCGGCTCGATGCGCTGGAGGCGGCCGGCCGCCTGCAGGGCGAGATCGTGCTGGTGCCGATGGCCAATCCGATCGGCCTCTCGCAATGGCTGCTGCAAGGCCCGCAGGGCCGCTTCGAGCTGCTCTCGGGCGAGAACTTCAACCGCCATTACCCCGACCAGATCGCCCAGGCCGCGGCCGCGGCCGAGCCCGAGCTGAACCAGGACGCCGCCCACAATGTGCGCGTGCTGCGCCGCGAGCTGCAGAAAGCGGTGGCCGGCGCACCGGTGGCCACCGAGCTGCAGTCGCTGCGCCGCACCCTGATGGCGCTCTCCTGCGATGCCGACATCGTGCTGGACCTGCACTGCGACGCCCAGGCCGTCATGCATCTCTATACCGAGACACCTTGCTGGGAGCAATGCGAGCCACTGCAGCGTTATCTTGGCTCGGCGTTGACGCTCTTGGCCACCGACGCCGGCGACAACCCCTTTGACGAAGCCTGCTCCCAGGTCTGGTGGAAGTGGGACCAGCAGTTCGCCGGCCGCTTCCCCATCCCGCAGGCCTGCCTGGCGGTCACGGTGGAGCTGCGCGGCCAGGTCGATGTGACGCATGAACTGGCCGGCCGCGACGCACAGAACATACTCGACTTCCTGTCCTACCGCGGCCTCATCAGCGGCCTGGTGCCGCCCATGCCCGCGGCGCTGGGCGACGCGCGTCCGCTGGCCGGCTGCATGTCGGTGAAATCGCCGGTGGCGGGCGTGCTGGTGCATCTGCGCGAACCCGGCACGGTGGTCAAACAGGGCGAGGTGATCGCGCATGTGATCGACCCCTTGAGTGCCCGCTGCACCGAGCTGACGGCGCCGGTGGACGGCCTGATGTTCGCGCGCGAAAGCCTGCGCTTCATCACGGCGGGCGCAAGTGCTGCCAAGGTCGCGGGGCGTGAGGCGATGCGCACCGGCAAGCTGTTGGGAGCCTGAACATGACCAGCAGTCTGCGCGTCATCAATCTGCACAAGCGCTATGGCGAGCGCGAGGTGCTCAAGGGCGTCTCGCTCGACACCAAGAAGGGCGATGTGGTCACCCTGATCGGGTCCAGCGGCTCGGGCAAGAGCACCTTTTTGCGCTGCCTGAACCTGCTGGAACAGCCCTGGGAGGGCCAGCTCTTCCTGCGCGACGAGGAGCTCAAGCTGGTGCGCGACCGCGACGGCAGCCTCAAGGCCGCCGACGCCCGCCAGCTGCAGCTCTGGCGCGCCCGGCTGGCGATGGTGTTCCAGAACTTCAACCTCTGGGGCCACCGCACCGTGCTGGAAAACGTCATCGAGGCGCCGGTGCATGTGCTGGGCGTGCCCAAGGTCGAGGCCGTCGAGAAGGCCGAGGCGCTGCTGGCGCGCGTGGGCGTGTCGCACCGCAAGGACGTCTACCCTGCCCAGCTCTCGGGCGGCGAGCAGCAGCGCGTGGCGATTGCGCGCGCGCTGGCGGTGGAACCCGAGGTGATGCTGTTCGACGAGCCCACCTCGGCGCTCGACCCCGAACTGGTGGGCGAGGTGCTGAAGGTGATGCGCGACCTCGCCGCCGAGGGTCGTACCATGATTGTGGTGACCCACGAAATGGGCTTTGCCCGCGAGGTCTCCAACCACACCCTGTTCCTGCACCAGGGTCGGGTCGAGGAGGAAGGCGACCCGCGCGAGGTGCTGGCCCGGCCGCAGAGCGAGCGGCTGAAGGCCTTCCTGAGCGGCGGGCTGAAGTAGCCACGACGGTGGCGCCGCAAGCGCCACTAAGATGCACCGAAGCGACGCAAGGGGTGCAATCATGCGGTGGCTGTGCGGGCTGCTGGTCGGTTTGCTGGCAGGCATTGCCTGCGCCGGCGCGCCGCCGCGCACCCTGGTGCTGGCCGCCGAGGCCTTTCCGCCCCATGTGTTCATGCTGCAAGGCCAGCCGCGCGGCTTCGACTACGAGGTCTGCGAGCAGTTGCTGCGCGCCATGGGCTACCGGACCCGCCTGGAGATCATGCCATGGCGCCGCGCGCTGCTGGAGGCCCGGGCCGGGCGGGTGGACGGCCTGCTGGGTGTGGGGCGCGGCGCGCTGATCGAGCGCGAGAGCTTTCTGGACTTTCCCGACGAACCCTTGTCGGGCACCCGTGCGGCGCTCTACTTTCTGCGCGCCAAGCCTTTTGTCTACGATGGTCTGTTCACCCTGAAGGGCAAATCGGTGGCCGTGCTGCAGGGCCGCAGCTATGCCGCAGACTTCATGGCCGCCCCCTACTTCAGGCGCGAGCCGGCCCTCAACCCTGAGCAAAGCCTGCGCATGCTGTTGGCCGGCCGAGTGGACCTGGCCCTGGTCGATGTGGCCGTGGGTGTCTACCTGAGCGAGCAGCAAGGCCTCACCGAGCGCATCGCGCGCGACGGCGCCACCCTGTCGAGCAGCCGGCTCTACCTCGCCTTCAGCCGACAGAGCGGGCACGACGGCGCATTGAGCCGCGACTTCAGCCGGCGCCTAACTGCCTTCAAGCACAGCCAGGTCTATCTGGAAATTCTGAGCCGCTATGGCCTGAGTCCCGAGATGGTGAAGGCGCCGGAACCATGATGATCAAGAAGCTCAGCAAGCCGATGGCCTGCCTTCTCTGCTGGGCCGGCGCGGCCGCCATGGAGTCGCCTGCACAGGCCGAGGACCTGCCGCGCCAGCAGCAGGCGGCCATTGCCAAATGGCTGCCCGAATTTCAGCCCAGCACCCTGAGCCCGGCTGCGCAAAAGGCCGAGCTGGAATGGTTTGCGCGCGCCGCCGCACCGTTTCGCGGACAGGGCATCCGGGTGCTGTCCGAAATCATCGACACCCATGTCTACGAGTCGCGCGTGCTGGCACGCGCCTTCGCCGACATCACCGGCATCACGGTCAGCCATGAGACCTGGCCCGAGGGCGATGTGGTGCGCCAACTCAAGGCCCAGATGGAGGGCGGTGCTGCGCGCTACGACGGCTTTGTGAGCGACAGCGACCTCATCGGCACCCATATGCGCATGGACAAGACCCTGATCCTGAGCGACTGGATGCGTGGCGCCGGCCGCGCCGTGACCCTGCCCACGCTGGACCTGAAGGACTTCATCGGACTGGCCTTCACCACCTCGCCCAGCGGCGACCTTTACCAGTTGCCCGACCAGCAGTTCGCCAACCTCTACTGGTTTCGCCACGACTGGTTCAGCCGCACCGATCTGCAGGCACGCTTTGCGCAGATCTATGGCTATGCCCTGGGCGTACCGCTGAACTGGTCGGCCTACGAGGACATTGCAGAGTTCTTCACCCGGCATGTGAAGGAGCTGGATGGTCAGCCGGTGTGGGGCCATATGGACTATGGCAAGCGCGACCCCTCGCTGGGCTGGCGTTTCACCGACGCCTGGCTGTCCATGGCGGGCCAGGGCAGCCCGGGCTATCCGAACGGCGTGCCGGTGGACGAGTGGGGCATCCGGGTGGACGGTTGCCGGCCGGTGGGCGCCTCGGTGGCACGCGGCGGCGGCACCAACAGCCCGGCCGCCGTCTACGCGCTCGATCGCTATCTGCATTGGCTCAGGAACTATGCCCCGCCCGAGGCCACCGCGATGGACTTCAACCAGGCCGGCCCCATCCCCGGTCAGGGTCGGATCGCCCAGCAGATCTTCTGGTACACCGCCTTCACCGCGGCCATGTCCAAACCGGGGCTGCCGGTGAATCATCCGGACGGCAGACCCAAGTGGCGTGTCGCGCCCTCGCCGCATGGGGCGTATTGGGAGCCCGGCATGCAACGCGGCTACCAGGATGTGGGCGCCTGGACCCTGTTGAAGGCAAGCCCGCTGCCAAAGCTTCAGATGGCCTGGCTGTATGCGCAGTTCACCGTGGCCAAGACGGTGTCGCTGAAGAAGAGCATCACCGGCCTGACCTTTGTGCGCGAGTCCGACATCCGCTCCGAAGCCATGAGCCACCTCGCGCCACGCCTGGGCGGCCTGGTGGAGTTCTACCGCAGCCCCTCGCGCATCTACTGGACCCCGACCGGCCCGAATGTGCCCGACTACCCCACCATGGCCGAGCTCTGGTGGCAACACATCGGCGATGCCAGCAGCGGCAAGCGCAGCCCGCAGCAGACCATGGACGCACTTGCCGAGGCCATGGACCGGGTGCTGCTGAATCTGCAGAACCGCGGCATGGCCAGCTGCGCGCCGCAATTGGCCGCCAAGCGCGATCCCGCCTACTGGCTGGGGCGGCCGGATGGTCCCAAGCGGCGCCTGGCCCAGGAGAAACCGCCGGGCCGCACCATCGCCTACGAGCAGTTGCTGCGGCTGTGGAAGGACGGCGGCGACAGCAAATAGTGGGGCGGTGCGGCCGTCTCAGGGCTGCGCAGTAGCTGCAAGCCGCCGGCGCCGCAGCGCCAGCAGGCTCAGGCCGGCCAGCATCAGCACCAGGCTTGAAGACTCGGGAACGGCGCTCAGCACATCGCCGTCGCGCACCGCCAGTGCCGAGTACTCGGCGCTCTTGTTCCACACCGCCTGGTTGCCGTTGTAGGCATAGAAGTACCAGGCCAGGTCCTGGTTGGCCGCACCCGGCACGCCGCTGCCAGACCAGTAGACAAAGGTCTGCTGGCCGGTGAAGGGTCCGGTATTTTTCTGCTGCCAATCCGGCGGGGCGATGCAGACGTCATTGCCCAGGGCGGTGGGTTCGCAAGAGCCCTTGTTGCCCAGCGTCACGTAGTACAGATGCCCCATCTCGGAGGCCTTGCCCCAACCCCGGCCGGTGGCCGCCACGCCCACATCGGTGCTGCCGTTATTGGTCTGACCGTACTGGAAGAAGCTGCCGTTCACCGGCGTCACCTTGGGCAGGCGCCAGTTGTCGTAGCCATAGAGCTTGCTGGCGTTGAGGCCGGCAATCCAGCTCTGCGCGCGCGCCCAGCTCACCTTGCCGTCGGCATCAAAGCCGGAATGCGTGATAAAGCCCAGATCGGCCAACCAGGTGATCTTGAGTTCGGTGTCGTAATAGGCCTCGAAGCCGGCCTGCGAGGGGTCCAGATCGCGCCCCTGCAGGCTGGCCTGCGCACCCAGCGCCGCCAGGGCCAGGCAGGCGCCCAGACCGTGCTTCACCATGGCCGCAGCATGGCCAGTTTGCTTATTCTTGTACATGGTTCCTCCACAATGCAGCGCGCATGCTAACGCAGAGCATTGCCGGCAAGCCCCGGGGCTTGCCCCAGGGCAGCGAATGCGATCAGCCCACCTTCGAGCGTCTGCGTCCGACCAGGCCGACAAGGCCCAAGCCCGCCAGCATCAGCAGGTAGCTCTGTGGCTCGGGCACCGCCGCCGCCACGCTGGCGATGCTGCCGGCAGGCAAGCTCAGACTCAGGCTGGAGGGCGACAGACCGCTGGGCGGCGTCAGCTCGATCTGGAACAGGCTGCAGTTGTCGCCAAGCGCGGCATTGCATCCCGGGCGACCCAGATAGCTGCTCTGGTCGGCCGCAAGCAGCCCGACCGAGAAGGTCGTGCCCACCTGGCCTGGCGTACTGGCGAAGGCACCGTCAAAGCTCACGTCGAAGCTGATCTTGCCGCCCAGGTTGAGCGCGTGGAACAGGTCGTTGAACTGCAGGGCATTGCTGAGCGTGATGCCGCCGGCCAGATTGCCGCTGCCGCCGACGAGCTCGAAGTCGCTGCCGAATGCACCGCTGAAATGCGTCAGCGTGGCCGTCGCCCCCGGCGCCGGCAAGCTGCCGGGATTGAACTGGATGTCGAGCCAGCCACCGCCGGCCAGGCCGGTGGTGTCGATCACGGCGTGGTAGCTGGTGGTGGCCGCGCTGGCGATGGCGCTGGCGCCTGCCATCGCCAGCACCAGCAGCGTGTGGCGCAAGGCCGATAAGGAAGTCTTGCCAATCATGATGTGCTGTCCTTAGAACGAACCGGAGTAGATCTTGCTGCCGTAGCCGATGGCAATCTTGTTCGGATTGCCGAAGCTGACCGGCACGCTGACGCTGGCCCCCACCGCCAGCTTGCCCGTCGTGGCGGTGAGATAGGGCGAGCCGTCGTGGCTGCCGCTGGCATTGAACAGACTCACGCCCGCGGGCAGGCCGTCGAGCTGCAGCTGCAGCGGGCCGGCCAATGCTTCGCTACCCGTATTGGTGAGCGTGACCGTGCCGTTGAAGCGCTGGGTGGCGCGGTTCAACACCAGACCCGAGCTCTGCACGCGCACCGCGCTGCTGACGTCGATGGCGTTCGCCACCAAGAAGCCCACGCCGGCCGAGGCGCCAGCATTGCCGGCAGCGTCATAGGCCATGGCCACCAGCGTGTGGCTGCCGTTGGCGAGCGATTTGGAATCCAGCTTGAGCGCATAGGGTGCCTGGCTGCTGCTGCCCTTGAGCTGACCGTCCACGCTGAATTCGACCCGCGTCACACCGACGTTATCACTGGCCTCGGCGGCGAGCGTGATCTGCCCGCTGCCGCCGCCGACCGAGGCGCTGACTTGCGGCGCCACGGTGTCGGCCACCTGCTTGACCCAGATCGGCGCCGACCAGAGGATCTTGCCGTCGGTCTGCGTGACCTTGGCGTAGTAGAAATGCTCGCCCAGCGTGGGCGTGAAGTTGTTGACCGCCGAGCTCGAGAACTCCGTGACCGTGCCGTTGCGCTTGGGCACGCCCTCGTAGATCTTCACCGTCGCGGCCGCCTTGCCGGCGCCGGGCGCATAGTTGGCAAGCAGGTTGAGCGGTCCTGCATTGGTGAAGGTCTCGCCCATCAGATGACCGTTGGCGGTCAGCACCAGTTGCGAGCTCTTGTCCATGGTGGCAAAGACGCGACGCGCCTTCAGCGCCTCGATGAAGGCGTCCTTGCTCAGGGGCACGCCGTTCGGGATCAGGATGCCGGTGCGATTGGTGGAGGACGCACCCCAGTTGGCGCAGTGGTTGTCCTGGTTGGTTGAAAAAGCCACCTTGAAGCCGGCCTCCAGCGCCTTTTTGCAGGCCCCCTCATAGCCGCTGTTGCCGTTGTCGGACTCGTTGGTGGTGTTGGAGAAGGCGGGCGTATTCATCACCTCGCACAGGGCCATCGCCTTCTCGCCATCGTCGGTATGGCCCAGCGCCACGCCGTTCACCAGGTACTGGCCGCTGCTGGACGGATGATTGAACTGCCCCACCCAGCCACGCTGCGCCATCAAGGTGTAGAGCTTGTCGGCGATGTTCTTCTCGGTATAGGTATCGGCCAGCAGCTCGTTCTTGGCGTTGTATTCCCAGCCCAGCAGCTCGTTGGCATTGAAGATGTTGAGGTGGCCACCGCCGCTGATGGTGCCCCACTCCATGCCGTACACACCCAGGAAGTTCGGGTTGGCGGCATTAAAGGCGGCGGCCTCGGCCAGACCGGCCTTGTACAGGTCCTTGGCATAGCTGGGGGTCTGGGCGGCGTTGGTGCCGGTCGAGCCGTCGAACATATGGTTGTGCTCGGAGGTCACCAGGATGTCGAGGCCGCGCTGCATCGCATACAGATAGGCTTCCTTCGGGCCACGCGCCATGTTCGACTGCGGCGGGTTCTCGCCGGTGCAGGCGCCGATGATGCCGCCACCGTCGCTGTGCCCCGTCTGGCTGTGCAGGTTGCCCAGGTAGACCGTATACGGCAGGCCATTGCTTGTCGGCGCGGCCAGTGCCTTGCGCTGACCCAGCCTGGCGCTGGCTGCGGCCTTGCTGCTGGACGTGGCCAGCGGCTTGAAGGCCGGCATGGGCAGCGGCGTGAGCACGCCCACATGCATGTCCCAGGCCTGCTCAATCACTTCGGCACCGGGGGCATTCAGGCTGGCCTCGACGAAATCCTCCATCAGGCCCACGCTGGGCAGCTGACCATGCGCGTCGGCCGAGCTGGCATGCAGGCGAACCTGGTAGACGCCATCGGCCGCAGCCATGCCATTTTGCCGGCCGGCCCAATCGACCTGCACCGCGATCTCGCCCTTGACCAGGGTCTCCACCCCATACCAGCGCTGCACCAGGGCGCCGGCTGGGTCCAGCAACTCCAGGCGCCAGGAGACGGTCTGGGTACGTTCCACCTGTGGGTACTCGAAGCGCAGCGTGAAGCTGCGTGCCTCGGCGATGGCCGTGGCATCGGCGCGATAGGGCACATGCAGGGTGGCTTCGAACTCCTGGTGATCGGGGCTGATGGCGCCGCCGATGGCCAGGCCCGCGGCCGAGAGCGCGGCCAGCAGCACGATGGCGCGAGGTACGAGTTTGAGCGAGTGGCTAGGCATGGTTGTGATGGTCATTCCGGCTAGAGAGCGAGATGGTCGGACGGAGCCGCATGCCCGCACAGGCAGGCATGCCAGCTCGTCGGGCTATCAGTTCGAACGGCGGCGGCGGGCCACAAAGCCCACCATGCCCAGGCCGGCCAGCAACAGCGCGTAGCTGCTGGGTTCGGGCACCGCCGGAGCGATCACGTTCAGGCTGAGGTTGTCGATGGCCAGGCCATGGTCATTGCCGGCGTCGTTGTTCTCTGCCCAGCGCACCCACAGCGTGCTGCCTGCCGCCCAATTCGTGTTCACCACGCCGCCACGCGCCGCCTGCAGCCCCGCGGCATTGCCGTCTACCTTTGCGGCGGTGATGGTGGCCACCGGCGAGGTCCAGTCAAAGCTGCCGCCGGGGGTGACCCAGTTGGACACCGTGGCGAAACTCGCGCCGAAGCCATACTGCAGCACCATGCTTTGGGCCGTGGCGTTGCCACCGTTGCGCCACTGTTCGCCATCGAAGCCGATCTTGAAGCCGCTCAGATCATGTCCGGTGGCATTGTTGAAGGCCACGGCGATCCAGCCCGACAGCGAGCCCGAACCGACCCCGCCCAGCGCGCGCTCGCTCGACGCTGCCGCACCGAAGCTGCGGAACTTGCCTGCATTGCTGGCACCGTCGTCCGCCAGATAGGCGGAGGCGGCGCTCAGATTGGTGTTGAACAAGCTCCAGCCGGCCAGCGTGGAGTCATTCGCCCAGGCGTTGGCGCTGCCGGTGCTTGCCAGCGAGTCGAACGACTGGCTGTAGCTAAAGGCATTGCTGCCCACGCTGATGGCGGCCTGTGCCGGTGCCAGCACGAGCATGGCCGCCGCGAAAGCAGACATCGCGCCCAGCGAGGTGGTGGATTTGAAGTTCAGCATAAGGATCCCTCGGTCGGTTGGAACACAAGACTCGGACGCCACAGGTCGGGCTCAGCCCTCCAGTCGCGCTCGCAAACGTTTGGCAATTGCACAAAAACGTTTGCGCATCCAGGAAAAAATGTGGGCAGTCAAAGCATGGTGCTCGGCTACCCGGTGCTGTGCGAACAGACTGCAATTCGCACGGCAAAACAGTCAGCGGGACGAATGGAACACACGCGTCGGCTGCCGCTTCGCTGCGGGCGAGCATAGCGACTCGACGCCTGTTTGAGCGTGTCAGTTCCGTGACTTGGCGCTTGTTCCCCGCAGGTAAGGGGGCGCGCAAACCCTGACGCCATGCGAACATGAAGCTGCATGGAATGGCCTGCGCGCCAAGCTGGGACCAGCGCTCGCTCAGAACTCGTATTCGGCCTGCAGGCGCAAGGTGGTGCGCGGTGAGGCCTGGTTCAGGCCGAACAAGAGGCCGGCGTTGTACTTGATGGCCTGGTGCGCGCCCACGCGGACCTTGCCAAACAGCGCCGGGCCGGCCACATGGCTTTGCTCGGCCGCAGGGGCCCAATGGCGCCAGGCGCCGAGTTCACCAAAGCCCTGCAGGCCGTACTCCAGCTCGGGCTGCCAGCGCTGCTTGAGCTGCCATTGGTAGCTCAGCTGCGTGCCCTGGCCTTCGCTGACGCGGACATGCTTGCCCCACAGCAGGTTCAGATTAGCCTGCAGGCTGCTGCTCAGGTCGGCCTGGAGCAGCGGGCCCCAGCGCAGCTCATAGCCCTCGCTGCGGTCCTTGGGGCGCTCGATCTCGAGCAGAAAACCCAGGTCCACCGGGTACTTGCCGGTTTCGGTCAGCTGGAACTTGTTCTCCCACTCCCAGGCGTCAAAGCCAAACTTCTCGCCGGCTTCCTTGTGCCAGAGCACATAGAACTCGCTGAACCAGCGGCTGTTCACGCCCCAGCCGAAGCCCAGCGAATACTTGCTTTCACGCTCGCCGTCACGCGACTTGGCGGTACCGGCCTTGAAGTCGATCTCGCGCTCGCCTTCTTCGACGATAGGGGTCAGCACATAGTCCGACGGGCCCGCCTTCACCAGGCTGGGCGCACAGAGAGTGGAAATGGCAAGGGCAGCCAAGGCCCCTGCCCGCAGGGCAGATTGCATCATCATGAGTCCTAGGGGATTGAAAGAGAGAGAGAAGTCAGAGGCGGCTGGCGGCGCGACTCAAGGCGCCGCAGCGGCGCGCAGTTGCAGCGCCTTGCTGCCGGCATAGATCAGCGCCAGCACGGCCAGATAGGAGGCCAGCTGGGCGCCCGAGGGCTGGGCGTCATAGCCCACCAAGGCATGTGCCAGCGTGCCCAGCGAGGAATCCGGCGCCAGCCAGGACGACGAATCCCACAGCGGCGTGACCCAGACCTCCAGCAGGCCCGCCTGGCTGAGGGCGCGCGCCAGCTGGCTGGCGATGGAGCCTGCCAGCAGGGCGATCAAGTAATTGGTTACGGCAAACAAGCGCCGCGCCGGGATTCTGGCCAGGCCGGCATACATGATGAAACCCAGCAAGGCACCGAGCACCAGGCCCAGCAGGGACGACAGCAGCACCTGCTGCGTCGACGCCGCGGCATCGCCGGTGACCGAGCCGGCCACGAACAACACCGTCTCGGCGCCCTCTCGCAGCACCGCCAGCGCCACCGCCACCAGCAAGGGCCAGGGCCGCCCCTGCCGCTGCTGCACCGACTCGCCGAGCTGACGCGCCTCGGCCGCGAACTCGCGGCTATGGAAGCTCACCCAGATGCAATGCCACAACAACATCAGCAGCGCCAGCGACAGCACGCCGACATTGACCAGGTCCTGACCGAGCCCGTCGAACAGGCCGCTGATGCGCTCGGCCAGCAGCGCCAGCAACACCGCGCCCAGCACCCCCAGCGCCACGCCGGCGCCCAGCCAGCGCGTGCGGCCCGCCATCTGGCGCGTGGCCGCTGCCACGATGCCCACGAACAGGGCAGCTTCCAACGACTCACGAAACACGATCAGGGTAGCCGAGAACATGGTCTTCGCCGCCTACTCGGCCACCACGGTGCCCTTGGCCGTGCCGGGGTTGTACTCGCCAAAGAAACCATATTGGCCAGGCTTGAGCGGCCCGATATAGATGGTCGCCTTGGCCCCGCCCGGGATGACCTTCTCGCGGTTCAGGCTGTGGCTCTCGAACTCTTCGGGCGTGCTGTCCTGGTTGTGCACCACCAGCTTCACGCGCTGACCCGCCGGCACCTTGAGCTCGGCGGGTTCGAAGCGATGGTTCTTGATGACCAGCAGCAGCTCGGGGTCGGCCGCCTGTGCCGGCGAGCCCACGATGGCCAGAGCCAGCAGGAAGGGAGTCAGGAAGCGAGCAGGCAGCATGGTTGGCGTTGCGGTGGCAGTCAGTGATGCGCTTGATTTTAATGCGATTGATTCGCATTGAGTTCAGCAATGCCTGCAAGCTTGCCGCAGATCAAAGTGCTGCCTTCACCGCCGCCACATAGCGCTCGCTCACGGCCACCCGCGCCCCGTCGCGCAGCGTCAGCTCGTAGCTGCCGCTGGCCAGGCTCTGCAAGGACTGCATCTGCTCGCGGCGCACGATGCTGCCGCGATGCACGCGCAGAAACACCGCCGGGTCGAGATGCTGTTCCAGCCGCGCCATCGGGGCGCGCAGCAGCAGCTCGCGGCCGGCCAGGTGCAGCGCCGCGTAATTGCCCTGGGCCTCGATGCGCAGCACCTCGTCCAGCGACACGACCTCGATACGCCCCACCGAGCGGATGCTGACCGTGCTCCAGTACGGGCGGACCGGGCTGCGCTGCGAATCCTCGACATAGCTGCGCAGCGCGCCGGCAAAAGCGCTCTGCTGGCGCAGCCGCACCATCTGCTCGACATGGGCCAGCGCCTTTTCCAGCCGCCGGCGGCTGAAGGGCTTGAGGATGTAGTCGAGCGCGTGCAGATCAAAGGCCTCGATCGCATGCGCATCGAAGGCGGTGACGAAGACGATCCAGGGCGGCCGCTCCAGGCCGGCAAGCGCACGCGCCAGATCCAGGCCCGAGCCATGCGGCATGCGGATGTCCAGGAACACCACCTCGATCTCGGGCTGCGCGCGCAGCGCCTCCAGTGCGGCCGCCATGCTGGGCGCCTGGGCCAGCACCTGCCAGCGCGGCTGCTCGGCCAGTGCCAGGCAGAGATTGCGCCGGCCGAGCTCCTCGTCGTCGACGACGAGGGCGGCTATCGTGCGGGCAGAGCTTGTCATAGGGCGCTGCCGGCCGCTAATTCGATGCAAACCTCGAAACTTGTGGCGGTCTCGTCGGTCTCCAGCAGCGCCGCTGAACCATACATCAAGGCCAGCCGCTCGCGGGCATGCGCGAGGCCCAGGCCCAGGCCGGCATTGGCCGGGCCGCGCTCGCCCAGCGTGTTGCGGACGCGCATGCGCAGCCGCGCGCCGTCGAGTTCGAAGTGCAGCGTCAGCCGGGTCGTGCCGGCATGCCGGTCCAGATCGTGGCGCAGCGCGTTCTCGATCAGCGGCTGCAGCAGCAAGGGCGGCACTTCGATGCGCTCGACCTCCGGGCTGAGGCCCTCGAAGGCGACCTGCAGCCGCGCGCCATAACGCAACTGTTGCAGGTCCAGGTAGTCCTGGCAGAAGGCGATCTCGTCGCCCAGGCAGACGGCATCCTGGGCACTGGCCTTCAAGGCATAGCGCAGCAGCGCGCTCAGGCTGGCAATGCCCTCCAGCGCCACCGGCTGCTCGTTGCTGCGCACCAGCGCGCTGATGCTGTTGAGCGCATTGAAGATGAAATGCGGCTCCAGCTGCTGGCGCATGCCCTGCAGGCGTTGCCGCTCCAGCGCCAGTTCCAGCACCAGATTGGCCTCGCGCGAGGCCTGCAGCTCGGCGGCACGCTGCTGACCCAGCCGCCAGATATGGATGGCCATCACCACCGCATAAGTGCCGCTGAACCAGGCGAACTCGAGAAACCAGGTGAAGTTGTCACGCTGCAGCACATAGGCGATCAGGCCCTGCCCGCCGCCGCGCGCCAGCCAGCCCGGTAGCGCGGTGTAGGCCATGTGCAGCGGAAAGAAAAGCAGCGCCAGCGCCGCATACAGCACAGCGATGGCGCGCCCGCCGGTGAAGCGCTCGCCGCTGCGCGGCAGCAGCAGCATCAGGGCCACGCTCAGCACGAATAGCGGCACATGCGCATTCAGCCAGGCGCGCCAGACGCGCGGGAAGTCGGCGGCGCCGCCGCTCAGCACGCCGTCGCGGTAGTCGCCCGCCGCGCCCAGGCTGCAGATCAGGCCCCAGACCAGCAGGTTCACCAGCAGCACGCGCAGGACCGTGGCTGGCGCGGCGCGCGCGGCCATCGTCGAGGCGGGGGCTTGCTGTAGCGAAGGCATGGCTTTGGAACGGCTTGGGGGCGCAGGCCACATGATCGCTCAAGCCCAAACGCATTCGCATCACGCCCGACCGCACTCGTACCACAGGCCTCGATTGCTCGGCGCCACCTGCCCATACTGCCGCCATCCCTTAGCACCCGGCCGCCCCGGCCCCCTCGTCTCATGCGCCTGCTTCGTGACCTCTTTGACTGGCCCCGCCGCGGCCTGCTGATGCTGGCGCTGGCCGCCACCTTGCCCGCCGCCCAGGCCGCCGCGCCCATGGCCAAAACCCAGGCGCCAGGCTTTTACCGCCTGATGGTGGGCGAGCTGGAAGTGACCGCGCTGCTGGATGCCAACGACCCTTGGCCCGAGGCCATCGACGAGCTGTTTCCGGCCCTCAGCGCCGAGCAGAAGACGAGCCTGCGCCAGCGCACCCAGGCGCAGCCCGGTAATGATTTCTCCACCATCGCCTTTCTGGTCAACACCGGCAAGAAGCTGATCCTGATCGACGCCGGCGGCCGCGGCAGCAGCATGGCCGGCTACGGCCAGCTGTTCGGCAACCTGAAGGCAGCCGGCTATGCGCCGGAGCAGGTGGACGATGTCTACATCACCCATATGCACCCCGACCATGTCTTCGGCCTGGCCGAGGGCGAGCAGCGCGCCTTCCCCAATGCCGTGGTACATGCCGACGCCCATGAGCTGCCGCAATGGCAGGTCGCCGCGGCCAAGGGCAACAAGACGGCGCAGGCCATCGTGGCCAAGCTCGCACCCTATATCGCCGCCAAGCGCTACCAGCCCTTTGACGGCGACACCCGCTTCTCGCCCGAGCTGCGCGCCGTGGCCCGCTACGGCCATACCGAGGGCCACAGCTTCTACATCATCGAGAGCCGCGGCCAGCGCCTGCAGTTCTGGGGCGACTTCGTCGTCAACGACAAGGTGCAGTTCGAGCTGCCCGACGCCGTGCCCCCGGGCGAGAAGGACGCCGCCCAGGGCATCGCCATGCGCCGCCAGGAATACGCCGCCGCCGCACACAGCGGTGAGCTGATTGCCGGCGCGCATTTTTCCTTCCCCGGCATAGGCCGGCTGCGTTCGCTGGGGCCCAACTACATCTGGGTGCCCGTTGACTACGCCGCCATGCCCTCCCCCACCAAACCCTGAACCGCATGAAGCCCATCACCATGGCCTTGCAGATCAACGGCCAGATGCAACGCGTCCAGGCCCCTGCCGGCAAGCCCCTGCTCTGGCTGCTGCGTGAAGACCTGGCACTGACCGGCACCAAGTTCGGCTGCGGCGCCGCCCAATGCGGCGCCTGCACCGTGCACATCGACGGCGTGGCCACGCGCTGCTGCCTGCTGCCCTTCGAGGCACTGCAAGGCAAGCGCATCACCACCATCGAGGCGCTGGACCAGAGCCGCATCGGCCGTGCGCTGCAGAAGGCCTGGCTCGCCGAGCAGGTGCCGCAATGCGGCTACTGCCAGAGCGGCATGCTGATGGCCGCCGCCGCCCTGCTGGCCGAGCAGCCCCGGCCCAGCGAGGCCCAGATCAAGGCGGCGATGAGCAATCTCTGCCGCTGCGGCACCTACCCGCGCGTCAAGGCCGCCATCACCCGCGCCGCTGCTGCGCTGCAGGACGGGAGCGCGACATGAGCCCGGCCAACCCCGCCCGCCGCGCGCTGCTGCTGCACTCCAGCCTTGCCGCCGGCCTGTGGACGCTGGGCCTCGCGCCCAGCGCAGCGCAAGCGCCCTCCCCGGCCATCGATGCCCAGCCCGGCTTCGGCATCTGGCTGCGCTTTGACGCACAGGGCGGCCTCACCCTGCTCAGCTATGTGGCCGAACTCGGCCAGGGCACGCACAGCGCCGTGCAGCTGATGGCCGCCGAGGAACTGGACCTGCCGCTGGCGCGGGTGCGCGTCGAGCAGGCGCCGGTCGAGGCGCGCTATTTCAGCCCCAGGCTGAAGGACTACGCCAGCTTCGGCAGCTTCGGCAGCTCGCTGTCCTGGCGCGAGATCGGCGGCCTGTGCGCCAGCGCGCGCGCCATGCTGGTGCAGGCCGCGGCCGTGCGCTGGGGCGTGGCCGCGGCGGACTGCCGCACCACCCCTGACGCTGGCGAGGGTCAGGTCTTGCATCCCGATGGCCGCCAGCGCCTGCCCTATGCCGCGCTCCTGGCCGAGGCCGCCGCGCTGACGCCGCCCAAGGACGCGCCGCGCAAGCCCGCCGCCGCGCGCCGCCTGGTCGGCCAGGAGGGGGCGCAGCGCATCGACCTGCCGGCCAAGGTGAACGGCAGCGCCCGCTTCGGCATCGACGCGCGCCGCCCCGGCATGCTTTACGCCACGCTGATCCATGCGCCCCGCTTCGGCGCCGAGTTGCTTGGCGTGGACGAACGGCCGGCCAAGGCCATGCCCGGCGTGCGCGGCATCGTGCGCCTGCCCGGCGCCTTGGCCGCACTTGCCGTCGTCGCCGACAGCTACTGGACCGCGCGCCAGGCGCTGCAGGCCTTGCAGCCGCGCTGGAGCGCCGGCCCGCATGCCGGCACCGACAGCGAGGCCCTGCGTGCCGAGCTGCTGGCCGCCGCCGCCCGCGGCGAAGGCAAGCCTTTTGATCAGCGCGACGAGCCGCGCATAGACGCGGCCGCGGTGGCTCAGGCGATGAGCCAGGCCACAAGGGTGCTGGACATCAGCTACGACGTGCCCTTCCTGGCCCACGCGACGATGGAGCCGATGAATGCGCTGGCCGAGGTCGGCCCGAGCGGCGCCGCGCTGTGGCTCTCCACCCAGAGCGCCGGCGACACCCAGCGCGGCGTGGCCAGGGCATTGGGGCTCAAACCCGAGCAGGTGCAGATCAACCCGCTGCTGGCCGGCGGCGGCTTTGGCCGCCGGCTCGAACATGGCTTTGCCGTGCAGGCCGCGCTGATCGCCAGGCAATTCAAAGGGCGGCCGGTGCAGCTGATCTGGTCGCGCGAGACCGATATGCAGGCCGGCGGCTATCGCCCCGCCGCCGCCGCCCGCGTGCGGCTGGCGCTCGACGACCAAGGCTGGCCGCAGGCGCTGCGGGTGGACGCCGCCAACCCCTCGCTGCTGGAATACAGCGGCCTGAGCAACGGCGAGCCGAGCGCGGACTTCGACTGGTCGGTCGGCATGGGCTGGACGCGGCACGACTACGAGGTGGGCCCCATGCAGCTGGGCTGGAGCCGCGTCGACGCCGGCGTGCCCTGCGGCTACTGGCGCTCGGTCGGCGCCTCGCAAAACACCTTCTTCTTCGAGTGCAGCATCGACCGTGCCGCCGCGCTGGCCGGCATCGACCCCTTGGCCTACCGGTTGCGCCTGCTGGACAAGAAGCCCCACACCCAGGCGCTGCTGCGCGCGCTGGCCGAGCGCGCCGGCTGGGGCCAGGTCTTGCCCCAGGGGCAATTCCAGGGCATGGCACTGAGCTGCGGCAACGCCGCGCGCAGCGCCCATATCGTGCAGGTCTCGGTGCCCGCGCCGGGGCGCTTTCGCATCGAGCGCATCACCGCGGCGGTCGATGTCGGCATGGTCATCAACCCCGACGCCGTGCGCGCCCAGCTGATGGGCGGCACCCTGTTCGGCCTCAGCGCCGCCCTGGCCGGCGAGATCACGCTCAAGAACGGCCAGGTGCAGCAAGCCAGTTTCGACAGCTACCCGCTGGTGACGCTGGCCCAGACCCCGCCCATTGATCTGGTGCTGCTCGGCAGCGGCGAGGCGCCGCGCGGCGTGGGTGAGGAAGGCCCGGCCTCGATAGGCCCGGCGCTGGCGAATGCGCTGTTTGCGGCCAGCGGAAAAGACCCGGCCAGGGCGATCACGCGCTTGCCGCTCACGCGAGCGGGATGGGTGATGGAGGGGTGAAGGATTCAGTCCGGCATTGAAAGCGCGACGGGGCCTGGTGGTGGAACGGTGTTGATGGCGAGTATGTCGACGCTCCTCAAGGCATGCGGGTCGGGAGAGAATCGCTGCCTAGACTGCACCTGATCGGACAGACTGTCTGTCCCAATCTACTGCTCGTGCCGTCAAACTGCTCATGACCGACGCTCCTCAATGCACGACCTTGCCGCAATGGCCCCACGCCTATCCGGCCAGCGGCGCCAGCGCCACGCTGAAACACCTCAACGAGGACTTCATCGTGACCGAACTGCCGCTGCAGCAGCCCTCCGGTGCGGGCGAACACATCTGGGTGGAGATCGAAAAGAACGGCGCCAACACCGCCTTCGTCGCCCAGCAGCTGGCCGAGGCCGCCGGCGTGCAGGAATGGGACGTGGGCTACGCCGGCCTCAAGGACCGCTATGCCATCACCCGTCAGTGGTTCAGCATCTACCGGCCGAAAGGCGAGACGCCCGACCTGACCCAGCTTCAGCACCCCGAATTCAAGATCCTGGGCCAGAGCCGCCATGTGAAGAAGCTGCGCCCCGGTGATCTGCAGGGCAACCGATTCCGCATCGTGCTACGCGAGGTGAGCGGCGATCGTGCCGCCATCGAGGCCAATCTGAAGGCCGTCGCGGCACATGGCGTGCCCAACTACTTCGGCGCTCAGCGTTTCGGCTTTGAGGGCGCCAACGTCGAACAGGGCCGGGCCATGCTGGCGCGTGAAATCCGCGTGCGCAACCCGAAGAAGAAGGGCATCTACCTGTCGGCGGTGCGCTCCTTTGTCTTCAATGAAGTGCTGGCGCTGCGAATTCAGCAGGGACTCTGGGGCAAGACCCTGCCCGGCGACTTGATGGACGCGGCGGGCCGACCCACCGGACCGCTCTGGGGACGGGGCCGCGTGAGCACCACCGATCAAGCGCAGGCCCTGGAATTGGGCGTGGCAGAACGGCACGCCAGCTTGTGCGACGGCATGGAACACGCCGGTCTGGATCAGGAACGCCGCGCCCTGGTGGCAAGCCCGGTGGAGATGTCATGGGAGTGGCCGCAAGCCGATCAGCTGGTGCTCACCTTTGCTTTGCCCGCCGGGAATTACGCCACGTCCGTGCTGAACGAAATCCTCCGCACCACGGAACCCGACCGGCACACGGATAAGGAGTCTGCCGCCCCCGATCCTGGCTGAGGGCAACTCGCCATGCCTCAGCCGTAGACCGACTTCTCCGGCCTCCTGGCCAACACCGCAATCGGCGGCGCCCAGCGTTCGCCGCGCGACTTCTTGCTCGTGACGAGCGTGATCTCCGAGGGCTCGAAGACCTCGACGTTGTGGGTGATCGGCGTGGTCAGCAGGTACTGGGCGCGGGTGGAGCGCAGGAAATGGCCCACCAGCTGGATATTGCGCACGTCCAGGTGGGCAAAGGGTTCGTCGATGAAGACAAAGCCGCCGGGCGAGTCGTCGTCCTTCATCAGGCCCACCAAGAGGATCAGGCTCTTCAGGACCTGCTGACCGCCCGAGGCCTCGCCGTCGTTCAGCCCCACCTCGCCCTTGCCGTCGAAGTTGAACTTCACATGCAGGCCGGCTTGGGCCAGCACGGTGTCGTCGTTGTCCAGATGCGGCAGCTCGGCCTGGGCCAGCACGCCGGCCAGTTCACCCAGCTCCTGCACATTCTTCTTGTAGCGGCGCACGGTGGCGCGCAGCACGTCGATGTATCGCTCGCGGGCATTGAAGGCGGCAATGCGCGCCATCTCGTTGCTGGCGCGGCGGTCGTCCAGCTGGGTGCTTTGCTCCAGCACCGAGACGCTCATGCGCGCATGGCGCTCCTGCACCTGGGGGTCGGTTTCCCACACCCCGGTGTCGAGCTCGGCCTGCACATGGCGTGCGGCGATCTCGGCCTGCTTGGCGTTCTCGAACTCGTCGCGCAAGGCCTGCAGCTTGGCCGGCTGCACCCAGGAGGCCGGGAAGTTGGCGCGTGCTGCGCGCGAGGCCTTGGCGGCCAGGGTCAGGTCTTGCCGGCGGCTCTCGTGCTCGCGCTGCACGCGCAAGACGTTTTCCTCGCTGGCCTTGAGGCCGCCCTGCGCGGCCTCGTAGTCGCGTTCGCTGCGGGTGGATTGCGTCAGGGCACGGTCATGCTCCTGGTCCAGCGCACCCATGCGGCTGCTGGCCTCGATGCGCGCCTGGCGCAGTGCCGGCAGGCGCGCCCTGCCCTCGGCGAATTCGTCCGATCGCTCGGAGAGTTCCTTGGCGGCCTTGTGACCCTGGGCGGCACGTTGCGCGTCCTTCAGCTGGCGCTCGACCTCGGCCTGCTCCTTGGCGATGCGGGTGAGCTCGCCGTCGTAGCGCGCCAGCTCGGCCTCCAGGGCCTTGCGGCGCGACTCCATCGCCGAGACGCCGAACTGGTATTCGCGCGGCTCGACCCAGAGGCTGCGGCCGCCGCGGCCGTCACGGTAATAGGCGTCGGGGGTGATCCATTCGCCCCCTGCACGGGCACCGGCCTCGGTGTCCCCAATCGACTTTATGCAGCGGATGCCACCCAGCTGGCGCAGCAACCAGCCCGGCACCTTGGCGTTGATCTTGAGCGCGGCCAGCAGCGAATCCTTGGGCGCCACCGCGGGCGCCTGTTCGGCGTCGGCCACCACGTAATGGCGGTAGCGCTCCTTGGCGGCCAGGCCGAAGGCGCGGCCCTCGTCGCCGCTCTTCGCCAGCACCACCACCCAGCGCGAGGGGCGCAACAGGCCCTCGGCGGCGGCGCGCCAGGTTTCGTCGGCGATGTCGATGCAATCGGCCAGCACATGGTGGGCGATGCCGGCCTCGTCTAGCGCGCGGCGAAAGCGCGTCACCTCGGCCGGCGGCGGCGGCAGGCGCTGGCCCGTCATCGCCTCCATCGCGGCCTGGGCCTTGCGGCTCTGGTCATTGGCGCGCGTGAAGGCCTCGCGCAGGCCGTGCTGCTGGCCGCTCAGGCGCTCCAGGCGCTGCGTCAGTTCCTGGGCGTCGGACTCCACCGCGGCCAGGGTCTTGAGCTCCTCCTCGCGCTTGGCCAGCAACTCGGCGGGCCGCTCGGCCTCGCGCGCGGCGTCAAAGGCGGCGCGCGCAGCCTTGCGCTCGCTCTCCAGGTCCAGCAGCTTTTGCTTGGCGGCCTGCTGAGCCTCGAAGAGGCGGTGCAGCTCGGCGCGCTTGTCGGCCATATGGCGCAGGTCGTGCGCGGCGAAGAGGCGCTGGCGGTGCAGCTCGCGCAGCGACTGAGCGGTGCGTTGGCGTGATTCGGCCCATTGCAGCACCGGCAGCACCTCGCTGGCCAGGCGCTCGCGCTCCTTCAGGCGCAGCTGGTATTGCTGGTAGCTGTTGACGCGATTCGCCAGGTCCGAGAGCTGGGCCTGGGTGTGCGAGAGCTCGTGCGTGGCCTGCTCCACTTCCTTGAGCAGCTGCTGCTGGTGGCTGCGCGCCTGGTCGTAGCGGTCCAGCACCTCCTGGTCGCCGAAGACCTCGAACACCAGGCGCAGCAGCTCCTTGGGGCTGAGTTCGCAGAGGCGGTCGGTCTGGCCCTGCTCCAGCGCCAGCACGCGGCCGATGGCGCGCGTCAGGCCGGCGGCTTCCAGGCGGCGCTTCCAGGCCTCGATGCCCATCCAGTCCTTCTCGGCACGCTCGGCCAGGGCCTCGATCTCGTGCACGCCGTCCACCATCACATAACGGCGCTGCCAGTCGCCGCCATGGCGCTCGATGCGGCAGGCCAGGGTCACCTGGTCGGCGTACAGCAGCGAGCTGCCAAAGGGGCGGCTGGAGTTCTGGCGCCCGCGCGGGCGGTTGTCCACCAGGGCGCGCAGCCAGGCGGTCTCGGCGTTCGCATGCCGGGCATAGGTGCGGAAGGTGCGGCCGCCCGAGCATTCCAGGCCCAGGAGGGTGCGCATCGCATCCAGCAGCGTGGTCTTGCCCGAGCCGTTCGGGCCGGCGATGGTGATGATGGCGCCGTCCAGCGGCATGGAGACGCGCTGGCAGTAGTCCCAGTGCAGCAGTTCCAGGGATTGCAGATGAAACATCGGTTCAGAGCTCGCTGTCGGCGTCGTCGATCACGTCTTGTTGTTGGGCCTCGCGCAGGCGGGCCAGTGCGGGGGCCGCGGTGGGGTCGGTGCTGCGGGCCAGCACATCGGCCAGCGCGCCATCGAGGATGCGCGGCGCCAGGGTGTCGTAGTCCAGCAGCAGGTCCAAGAGCGGCCCTTCGGCAATGTCCTCGGCGCGGCGGATGATGAAGCCCTGGCGCTCCAAGAGCTTGAGGTTGGCGTCCAGGCGCATCTTCTTGCCCAGTTGGTTGCCGAAATCGGCCAAGAGGCTGCGGTAGCTGAGCGTGGGCGAGACGCTGGCGGCCAGCGGCAGGGGTTTGTCGGTGGCAAACATCTCGCCCTGGCCTTCTGCCTCCTTGGCATCGGCGCGCGCCACCTGGCGCTGCCGCTTGGGCAGGATGATGAGCGACCACAGCACCACCAAGAGCGCCACGCCATCGCGCGGCAGATCGAGGTTGTTGTTGGCCGCCAAACCGGTCTCGCCGAACACCGCCACCTCGGCCGGGCGCAGCATCGCCACGCTGAT
This sequence comes from Paucibacter soli, assembly GCF_037482845.1. Lineage (NCBI taxonomy): Bacteria > Pseudomonadati > Pseudomonadota > Betaproteobacteria > Burkholderiales > Sphaerotilaceae > Roseateles > Paucibacter soli. The sequence goes on along the minus strand of NZ_JBBHJW010000002.1, from coordinate 557,728 downwards.
GTGGTCGGCGTAGAGGTTGTCGATCACGCGCAGGCCCACTGCGGCCAGGCGTGCGCCCAGGGCGCCCCACAGCTCGGTATCGATCAGGGCGCGCTTGACCAGGGGGTGGTTGCGCGGCAGCCAGCGGCGCGCCAGCAGCTGTGCCGCCAGTTGCGCGGCATCGTCAAAAGTCGTGGAGCTCATTGGCTAGCTAGCGTCAGGGGTTGGGTTTGTCTGGGCCTCGGTGCTGAACAGCACGCCGCGGCTCATCCAGGACACGTATTCGTCATCGATCTCGCCCTGCTCGGCCGACCAACGCACGCGCCAGGGCTGGCGCGCCATGTCGCCGGTGGCGCCCTGCAAGTGCTGCGCCTGCACATCGCCCAGGAGCGGCAAGAGCTGGGCGCGGTAGGAGGCACGCGCATAACTTCCGCCCAGCACGGCCGGGGCCAGGTCTTGATCGGGTCGACCCTCCTGGCTCCACTGCGTCAGCATCGCCTGCAACGCCGCCATCTCCGGCGGCAGGCTCAGCACCGCCAGCTCGCCCGCGGGTGCGGCCATGCCCTGCGGCAGCGCTTCCTGTTCCTTGGGCTTGGGGCGGTCGCGCTCGAACTCGGCCTCGCACATGTCCAGCAGCTCGTGCTGGCTCACCAGCACCGGGTGCACCGGGCGCGAAAGCGCGCCCAGGCTGAGGTTCTCCAGAAAGCCCACGCCCTGCAGCCAGCGCCGCACATCGGTGGTGGTGATGCCGGTGGAGCCCAGGGTGACGCGCTGGCGGTCCACCTGCTGCAACGCGCGGTTGAACTGGCTGGCCATGGCCAAGAGGCGCGCCTGCGCCAGGCCCAGCTCGCGCGCCAGGCGCTCCAGGCGCGCATTGCCCTCGGTCTGGGCCTGCTCGATGATGGCCTTGAGCGCATCGCCGGCACGGTCCACCAGCTTGAGCGCACGCTCGAAACGCTGGCGCGCGCGGCGCAGATGGAACTCGCTGCCGCTCGCGATCGCGTCGGCGAATTCGTCGTAGAGCCGCGCCAGCTGGGCCTGTAGATGGTGCAGCTGGGCCGGATCCAGCGTGCCCAGTTGGTGGGCGCCGGCCACATTGGCCAAGAGCGCCGCCAGGTCCGAATCCTGCTCGGCGGCGCGCGTCAGCGGCGCCAGCAGGCCGATCAGCTGCTGCGCCAGCGGCGTCACGCCGTACTGCTGGTTGGAGCCGTCCCAGGCCAGCAGCTCGGCCTCGCGCAGGCGCTTGAGCACCAGCTCCAGGGCCTCGTCGCGCAGCATATGGAAGTGGCGGTTCAGGGTGTCGCGGCTGACGCGCGACTCGGGCAGCGCCATCAGTTCCAGAAACACCCAGACCCGCAGCCGCACCAGGGCCGCCGGGCCATGGCACAGGGCACGCAGGGCATTCAGCTGCGCCTCGTTGCGCTCCAGCTGCCACCACAGCAAGGCCTCGCCCGGCGCACTGCCTTCTCGGAAATAGTCTTCAAAGCGCAGCTCTTGTTCTTCCTGTGCTGCGCCCACCACCATGCTTTCGCTCATGGCGCGATTATCCCAGGCCGGATGGGGTGATCCGGCTAGGATGCTCCCCAAATGCAAACAGCTGTGAATGACGATGATCTTGGCGCAGCCCTGCTGGCGGCCTGGCGCACACGCGATACCTTGCCGAGCGAGGGCTGGCCGGCCCTGGATGCGAGCCGCATCGGCGCCATCCAGGAGATGGTGGTGGCGGGTCTGGATGGCCAGCCACGGCCGGGCTTCTGGAAGTCCGGCGGGCCACGCCGCGAGGCGGCGGCGCTCGGCCACTCGCCCCTGCCGCGCGAGCATGTGCGACAGGCCCTGGGCGGTGAAACCATCGACATGCGCACATGCTGGCTGCCGGCCTGTGGCATCGAGGCGGAAATCGCCTTGCGTCTGGGTCGCGATGTCAGCCCGGCGCTGGCGGCCGACCTGGACCTGACTTCGGCGCGCGCGTTGGTCGACGGCATGGCGATTGCGGCGGAACTCACCGCTTCGCGCTGGTGCGAGGCCGGCGCCGCGCCCGAGGCCCTGCGCCAGGCCGATCTGGCCTCGCATGGCGCCCTCATCTTGGGACCATGGCTGACGTCCGCGCCACGCGACTGGGGCAGACAGGCTTGCTGGGTCGAGATCGAAGCGCAGCCACGACTGCAGCGCCGCGGCAGCCATGCCTTGGGAGACCCCTTCTGGCTGCTGCCCCATTGGCTGCGACACGCCACCCGGCATGGGCACAGCGTCGCCGCGGGCACCGTGGTCACCACCGGTTCCTGGACCGGCACCCTGCCCTTAGCGACCGGGCGCAAGGCCAGCCTTGGCTTCGAAGGGCTGGGAACGCTAACGGTACAGCGCTAACAGCCGCGCGCCCAAGGGCGTGAAGATCAGCACAAAGGCCAGCAGGTTCAGGCTCACGCTAAGCCAGAACAGGCGCTGGAAGCTCGGCTTGCGGTTCTTGTGGCGCAGCAGCTGCTGGGCCAGCAGGGCGCCGGGCCAGCCGCAGACCAGGGCCAGGCCGTGCAGCGTGCCCTCCGCCACGCGCCAGCCCCCCTTCAGCGCGGCGCGCTTGTCGCCCGCATAGACGATGAAGGTTGCCATGCTCATGGCCAGGTAGAAGCCCCACAAGGCCTGCGGCAGGCCCCAGGCCAGATGCACGCCCAGCACCAGCAGCGCAAAGCCGGGGATCAGCCAGAGGCTGCTACCCTGGCGCGCGGCGGGCAGCGCCGGCACGGGCCTGGGCGCGGGGCGCGGCTCCAGGCTCTGTACCTTGAGCGCACGCAGCTTGCCCTGCGCATCTTCGCCAGCCGCGTAGCTGAGGCGTTCGCCCAGAAAGGGGCGCTGGGCCCTCAGGCCAAAGGCCTTGATGTGCACAAAGAGCTTGGCGCCCCCGCCCTCGGGGGCGATGAAGCCATAGCCCTTGGCATCGTCCCACTGGACCAGGATGCCTTTGTGTCTACGCGTCGTCGTCATGATGGGGCGGGACTGTGCCATGAAAAAAGCCCGCCAAGGCGGGCTTTTGTCGCTCTCTCAAGCAAGACAGTGTTACCTGCCGAAGCCACCCTTGCGCGGGCCGGCCGGGCCGCGGCGGTCACCGCCGAAGCTGGGCTTGCCGCCGCCACCAAAGCTGGGCTTGGCGCCGAACGAGGGCTTGCCGCCGAAGGAAGGCTTGCCGGCATAGGCAGGCTTGTCACCACCGAAGCTGGGACGATCGCCACGCGGGGCGAAGCCACGGTCATCGCGGGGCGCGAAGCCGCGCTCTTCACGCGGTGCAAAGCCACGGTCTTCACGCGGCGCAAAACCACGGTCGGCACCACGGTCGTTGTTGCTGCGGTCGGCGAAGCGCGGGTCGAAGCGCGGTGCGCCGTCGCGGCCGACATCGCGACCGAAGGCCTTGGCGCCACCACCATCGCGGTTGCCGGCAAAGGCCGGACGGCCGCCATCGCGGTGGAAGGGCTTGCTGCCGAAGCCCTTGTTGAAGCCGCTCTTGTTGGCATAGCCAGCACGCGGGCCACGGTCTTCATAACCACCGGCACCGGCGGGCCGCGGCGGGAAGATGCGCGGTTCTTGAGTCTTGGGCTCGAGGCCTGCGATCTGCGCCACCGGGATGGTCTGGGTGGTGAACTGCTGGATGCGACGGATCATCGAGACGTCGTCACGCACGGCCAGGGTCACGGCCAGGCCTTCGCGGCCGGCACGGCCGGTACGGCCGATACGGTGCACATAGTCCTCGGCCTTCATGGGCAGGCCGTAGTTGATGACGTGGCTGATGGTCGGCACGTCGATACCGCGGGCCGCCACATCGGTGGCCACCAGCACGCGCAGCTCGCGGCGGCGCAGGGCCATCAGGGTGCGGTTGCGGCGGCCTTGCGGCATGCCGCCATGCAGCGGGGCCACGGCGTGGCCGATTTCCTGCAGACGCTCGGCCAGCCAGTCGGCGTCGCGCTGGGTGCTGGTGAAGACCACGGCCTGGTCCAGCGTGGGCTCGGCCAGGATGGCTTCCAGCAGCTGGTCCTTGTGGTTGTTGTTGTCGGCCCAGTGCAGGCGCTGGGTGATGTTCTCGTGCGTGTCGGTGTGCGAAGCCACCTCGATGCGCTGCGGATCATTCAGCAGGTCTTGCGCCAGACGGCCCACATGGCCGGCGAAGGTGGCGCTGTACATCACGGTCTGGCGCGTGGCCGGGGTGTGCGAGGCCACCACCTTGATGTCGTCGATAAAGCCCATGTCCAGCATGCGGTCGGCTTCGTCCAGCACCAGCATCTCGACGTTGTCGAGCACGCACTTGCCGGATTGCAGATGGTCCAGCAGGCGGCCGGGGGTGGCGATCAGGATGTCCAGCGGGCCCATCAGCTGACGGATCTGCAGGGGGTAAGGCATGCCGCCCAGAACGGTGGCCACACGCAGGCCTTGCACATGGCGGCCATAGGTCGACGCGGCCTTGGAGACCTGCATCGCCAGCTCACGGGTGGGGGCCAGCACCAGCACCTTGGGGCCGTAGATCTTGCCCTTTTCGCGGCGGGTATTGTTCTCGCCACGCGAGGCCAGGATCTTCTCCAGCGCGGGCAGGATGAAGGAGGCGGTCTTGCCCGAGCCGGTGCGCGAGGACACCATCAGGTCCTTGCCAGCCAGGCCGGCGGGAATGGCCAGCGCCTGCACGTCGGTGGCGGTCTCGTAGCCGGAATCCTTGACGGCGCGCAGCAGCGCTTCATGCAGACCCAAATTTTCAAAAGACATCGTTTTTCTTTCAACAAAGCCCTGCCCCGCCGGCCGCAAAGCCGGACAAAAGCAGCCCCTGCCGCGCTGCAAGTGAAGATGCATGCGTGGCAAGACAGTAAAAGTCGCTGGGAGACAAGCTCGCGTCGATCACCGAGGCGGGCATGCGCAAGCTTGAAAGAGCTTGGTGGCAGGCCGGAGGTGAGGCGCCGGGGGAACAGTCAAAGCGACGGCATCGCCGCCGACCGAACCCGAGGGTGTTCAGCGCGTCACGGCGAGTTGAAGGTAAGAATCAACTGCTGTGGCCTGAACGAGGTCAGAGGAGACGTACGAACCGCTGCATGAAGTTTCTCTTCTAGGCCTCTCTTCTCGAGACGGGAGCCTTGCAGCGAGAACGCGACTATAGCACGCTAGGGTTTTCCCCGGCAAGCCTTGTTGTCATGACTTTGTACCGGGATGGGCGGGCGCTGCCTATACTTGCGCTCGGTCGGCAGTACACCCAGGCCTTGCCGCGCGACCCGGTCGCGAGCTAAACCTGCCTTTGATCCTTCGTTTTGGTCACGCGGAACAACACGTGTGCCAAGGCTGCAAGTCGGCGAGCCCAGCCGCTGTTGTGACGACAGCAAGGACTCTTGAGTCCCGGCCCACGCATTGGAGTGAGAGACGTCCATGCCCCGTGATGCCATCCCCTGCGCCGTGCAGGATCTATCGGCCTTCGCCAAGACGCTGCGCAGCCAGCTGCAGGCCCATGCCGAAAACTCGGCCGAAGCACCCAGCCACCTGACGCTGATGAATATGCTGGCGCGCGCCGCCGGCCATCGCAATCTGCAGGCACTCAAGGCCAGCCTTGCCGCGGCGGCCGCCAGCAGCCATGGTCAGGCGACCCTGCCCGAGCGGCAACGCGCCCAGCCGGCTCATGGCCCGCGCCTGCCCGGCCTGAGCGAGACGGCCGACCGCGCGCTGCGCCAGTTCGACGCCCAGGGTCGGCTGGCGCGCTGGCCCACCAAGTACAGCGTGCAGCGCCACGCTATGTGGGGCTTGTGGATGCATTTCGATGCCAAGCGCCCCTACACCGAGCGCGAGGTCAACGAGATCCTGAAATCGCGCCACAGCTTTGGCGACCATTGCACCTTGCGGCGCGAGCTCGTCAATATGCGCCTGCTGGAACGCACCGCCGACGGCGCGCGCTACCACAAGGTGGCGGCGCGCCCCGACGCGGACGTGGCCGCCCTGCTCAAGGCCTTACGCTTGCGAGGCTAGCGCGAGCTGCAGCGCGGCCATGAAGCGCGGCAGCGCCGCGGCGTCGAGGAAGGGCTGCGCCGCGGGCTCGAAGTCCAGCTGCGCCGCGGGCAGCGCCGCCTGACCCTCATGCGCGGCCAGCAGGCCGGCGTCCAGGCTGCCAGGCACCAAAAGCTGCCAGCTCAGCAGGCCGCGGCTGCCACCGGCCACGCGGGCCACGCGCTGGGCGCGCTGCGCGGGATTCCAGGGCAGATCGGCATGCAGGAGCAGCGCCACGCCGGCAGCGCTCAGGTCCAGGCCCGTGCAGGCCGCATCCACCGCCAGCAAGACCTGACCCTGCTCGCCCTGCCACTGCGCCAGCTCGGCCGCGCGCTGCGCGGGCGTCTGCTCGCGGCGCAGGCTGGCCACCGCCAGGCCCAGCTCGGCCAGCCCCTGGGCCAGCAGCGCCGCGCTGGCGTCCTGCTGCACCGCGATCACCAGCTTGTGCGTCAGCGCCGGCATGATCTGCGGCAGCAGGGCCACGATGGTCTGCAGCTTGGCCGCGCAAGCCGGCGCTGCGACGGCCGCCTCGCGCAAACGCGCCACGGCGCGCAGCAGCCGCAGCTGCTCGGCATGGGCCAGATAGCCCAGCTGCTGCCAACGCTGCAGCAGCTGCCGACTCTGTTCCATGGCATCGGCATCGGGCCGCACGCCATCGGCCTGCTGCACCCACAGCGGCTGCTCCAGCGTCGGCGGCAGGGCCTGGCCCAGATCGCGCTTGCGCCGGCTCAGCATCACTGTTTGCAGGGCCTCGCGCTGCTGGCGCTTGGAGGCGTCCGCGCCCAGCGTGCGCAGCTGCGCCAGCGGGCCGCGGCGCTGCACATCCAGCCAGTCCACCAGCGCGTCCAGCTGGGGCTCGCCCAGCAATTCGCGATCGGCCAGCAGCCACAGCCAGGGCGCTTGCACGGCAGGCAGCGGGCCCAGCTCGGCCAGCTCCTGCACCGCATCGACGATCAGGCAATCCGCCGCTTCGTCGCCGCGCAGCTCGGCGGGTGCCAGCAGGCGCAGCCCGTCCGGCCAGGCGCCCAGCAGGCGCTGCGCCTCGGCCTGCCAGGCCGCGTGGCGCTCGGCCGGCGCCACCAGCAGGCCTTGCGTGAGACCGAACTGCAGCGCGGCCAGGCGCCAGGCCGCCAGCGCGCAGCCGCGCTGCGACAGGCCCAGGTCGTCGGCCAGCAGGGCACGGCCGGCACAGACGGCGAACAACGCAGCCTCCCACTGGAAACCATGCAGCGGCGCCTGCAGCAACGCGGCCAGGCCCTGACCCTCCGGATACGCGGCCTCCAGGCGCAGCACGCGTGCCTCGGCATCGCGGTCCGCGGCCAGCTGCAACCAGACCTCGTCGGCCACGCGCAGCTCATGGCCGGCATTGGCAGCGATCTGCAGCAGGCCTTGCAGCTGCTGCTCCAGCGGCTGCTCCGGTGCGCCCAGCGCAAGCCCTGCGGGCGCGTCGGTGCCGGCCTGCAGCAGCAGGCCACGCCGCAGGCCCTGGTCCAGCGTCAAGACGCTGTAGGCCGGTGGTGCCGGTGGCGTGGGCAGCGTAGGCGCCGCAGCCTCCACCACGGGCTTGGTCTTGCGCGCGGCGGGCTTCTTGCGCGCCGCGGGCTTCTTTTCAGTTACCAGCTCGGCCGGCGGCGCCTCGGCTTCGGCGGCCGGCTTTGCCTTGCCGCGTGTTGCCGCCTTGCGCGCCGGCTTGGCTGTGGGCTCGGCGGCCTCGATCACCGGGGCCGCTTTCTGCTTCAGCACTGGCTTCTTGGTCGCTGGTTTCTTGGTCGCCTTGCGAGCCGGCTCGGGCGCGCTGACCACCTCGCTGACGACCTCAGTAACGATCTCATTTGCGGCCGGCTTGGCCGCCGGCTTCTTGGCCGCGGGCTTCTTCTTCGCCGCGGCCTTGCGCGCCGGCTTGGCGGGGGCCTCGGCTTCGACAGCTGCCTCGGCAATGGGTTCTGCCGCCTTGCGGCGGCTCTTGGTGGACGTGGCCATGGATGATTTGGAAAAAATCAGGTCGGGATCAGCTCGGCGGGGCACCAGCCCCGCAGGCTGTTGAAAAAGGCCAGCGCCTGGGCGCGTGCCAGGTCGCTCTTGAGCAGACGTGCTTCGCGCACGCGCCCTTGGGCCAGCAGCTCCTCGCGCAGCACGCCCGGCAACAGGCCGGATGCGCGTGCGGGCGTGAGCCACTCGCCGTCAATCTGGAGTGCGATATTGCCGAAGCTGCACTCGGTGAGTTCCTCTTGGGTGTTCCACAGCAGCACGTCAAACGCGGCTGCCGGCTTGTCGCGCGCGCAAGCTTCATAAAGCTCGCGCCGCGTGGTCTTGTGTTGTACGAATTCTGCCGCAGCGCCGAGGCTGGCGATGGGCCCGGGCGCCAGCGCCAGCCGCAGCGGCAAGGGGCTGGGCGTGTAGGCCAGCGCCTCGGCATGCACGGCGCCCTGCGCGTCCAGCGTCAGCCGCACGCGCCAGACCCCCTCGCCATGCTGCGCCGCCAAGGCCTGCAAGGCCTCGCGCACGCGCGCCAGCGAGAGCCTGAGCCCGAAATGCTGGGCGGTGCGCTGCAGCCGCGCCAGATGGCCGGGCAGGCGCTGGTAGGCGCCCTGCTCCAGCCTGAGCGTTTCCAGCGCCGCGATGGGCGCCTCGGCACGCAGCAGAAAGCGCGTCTTGGCACGCCATTCGGCGATCTCGGCGGCGGGCTCGGAGTCCAGCGTGATGGCGCTGCCGATGCCGCATTGCAGGCGCTCGCTTTGCTGCCACTCGACCGTGCGTATCGGCACATTGAAGGTGGCCACGCCGCCCGGCTGCAGCAGGCCCAGCGCGCCGCAGTACCAGCCGCGCGCGCCGGGTTCCAGCTCGCGGATGATCTGCATCGCCCGCACCTTGGGCGCGCCGGTGACCGAACCACAGGGAAACAGCGCCGCGAACACCTCGGCGAGGCCGAGGCCGGGGCGGCTCACCGCCGTGACCGTAGAGGTCATCTGCCAGACCGTGGGCAGGGCATGCAGCTCGAACAGGCGCGGCACGCGCACCGAGCCCAGCGTGGCCACGCGGCCCAGGTCGTTGCGCAGCAGGTCCACGATCATCAGGTTCTCGGCGCGTTCCTTCTCGCTGGTGCGCAGATAGGCTTGCGCGGCCTCGTCCTCCACCACATCGTTGCCGCGCGGCGCCGTGCCCTTCATGGGCTGGGCGGCCAGCAACCAGGTGCGCGGCCCTTCGGGCAGCGGGCGCCAGTCGAAGAACAGCTCGGGCGAGACGCTGGCCACGCCGGCGCTGCGCAGGAACAGCGAGAAGCCACCCGGCTGCTGGGCATGCAGGGCCAGGAAGAGCCGGGCCGGATCGAGCTGCGCCGGCAGTGCCGCGTGCAGCCGCGTGGTCAGGTTGATCTGGTAGCAGTCGCCGGCGCGTATCCACTCGCGCACCCGTTCGATCTGCCGGGCCTCGTCGGCGTCGGCCTGCACGTCGGCCCAGCCCAGCGGCCCGGTGAAGCAGTCCGCCTCAGTGGGCCAGGGCTGCGGGGCCTGGTGGTAGACGGCGAACTCGGCCAGCGGCTGGTCCATGCCCGGGTGTGTGAGCAGGGCCGCATCGAGCGCGCCGGCGGCCTCGTAGCGCAGCCCACCCAGCACCCAGGCACCCGCGCGCGCGGCCTGCTCGGCCTGCGCGATCACGCCGGCCAGCTCGCCCGGGCTGTGCGCCAGCAAGCGCTGCGCCGGCGCCTCGTAGAAGGCACCGCGCAGGCGCTCGCCGTCTTCGCGGGCAAGCGGATGGCGCGGGAAGTCAAAGGCCGCCCAGAGCTCATCGGGGCGGCGCGTGTTGCTCATGGCCGGGTGTCAGAGACTCAGGAAATGCTCGCGGTAATAGACCAGCTCGTCGATGGATTCATGGATGTCGGCCAGCGCGGTATGCGCCTGGGCCTTCTTGAAACCTTCGATGATGCCGGGCTTCCAGCGCCGCGCCAGCTCCTTGAGCGTCGAGACGTCGAGATTGCGGTAGTGGAAGAAGTCTTCCAGCGTGGGCATGTAGTTGGCGAGGAAGCGGCGGTCCTGGCAGATGCTGTTGCCGCACATCGGCGACTTGCCCGCCGGCACATAGGCTTTCAGGAATTCGATGGTCTTGGCGGCCGCCTCTTCCTCGCTGACGGTGGAGGCCTTGACGCGGTCGATCAGGCCGCTCTTGCCATGCGTGCCCTTGTTCCAGGCGTCCATCTTGTCCAGGGTCTCGTCGCTCTGATGGATGGCGAACACCGGGCCTTCGACGCGCACCGTCAGCTGCGCGTCGGTCACCACCACGGCCACCTCGATGATGCGGTCGCGATCCGGATAGAGGCCGGTCATTTCCAGATCGATCCAGATCAGGTTCTGCTCATGCGTTGCCAGTGTGGCCACGGTGCTCGTGTTCTCGGTCATGCGTTGCTTCCAGGTCGTTCGTCGCCGCCATTGTGATGTCAATGCCGGCTGTTCCGGCCGGCATTGTCGCAGGCCTACACTTGCGGCCCATGCAGCCGACCTTTCTTCCCGCCCTCTCACCCGCAGCCCTGAGCACCGCCTTTGCCATCGCCCTGCTGCTCTCGCTGGCGCTGCGGCTGTGGCTGGCAACGCGCCAGATCCGCCATGTGATGGCGCACCGCGAGGCCGTGCCCGCTGCCTTTGCCGCCACCGTGCCGCTGGCCGCGCACCAGAAGGCCGCCGACTACACGGTGGCGCGCAGCCGCTTTGGCATTCTCAACATGGCCTTCAGCGCCGCGGTGCTGATCGCCTGGACGCTGCTGGGCGGGCTCAACGAGCTGAACCTGGCGCTGCAGGATGCGCTCTCCCCGCGCTTCGGCGCGATGGCCTATCAGTTGGGGCTGCTGGTGGCCTTCACCCTGATCGGTGCGCTGATCGAACTGCCCTGGGAGCTCTACAACACCTTCGGGCTGGAGCAGCGCTTCGGTTTCAACCGCACCACGCTCAAGCTCTATGTGCTGGACGCGCTCAAGGGCGCACTGGTTGGTGCCCTCATCGGCCTGCCGATTGCGGCGCTGATCCTGTGGCTGATGGGTGCCGCGAGGGCAGCCTGGTGGTTGTGGGCCTGGGGGGCCTGGGTGGGCTTCAACCTGCTCATCATGGTGCTCTACCCGACCGTGATCGCGCCGCTGTTCAACAAGTTCGAGCCGCTCGCCGATGCCGGCCTGCGCGAGCGCGTGGAGGGCCTGATGGCGCGCTGCGGCTTCGCCGCCAAGGGCCTGTTCGTGATGGACGGCAGCCGCCGCTCGGCGCATGGCAATGCCTATTTCACCGGCATCGGTGCGGCCAAGCGGGTGGTGTTCTTCGACACCCTGCTGGCGCGCCTGGACGGCCCCGAGGTGGAGGCGGTGCTGGCGCATGAGCTGGGCCACTTCAAGCACAAGCATGTGCTCAAGCGCATGCTGAGCCTGTTTGCGCTCAGCCTCTTGGCCTTCGCCCTGCTCGGCTGGCTGAGCCGCCAGACCGGCTTCTACCTGGCCTTCGGCGTGCAGCCCAATATGGCCGCCCCCAATGACGCGCTGGCGCTGCTGCTCTTCATGCTGGTGCTGCCGGTGTTCGGCTTCTTCTTCACGCCGCTTTCGGCCCTGATCTCACGCCGGCACGAGTTCCAGGCCGATGCCTATGCCTGCGCCCAGGCCAGCGGCACCGACCTGGCCGCCGCCCTCTTGAAGCTGCACGAGGACAATGCCGGCACGCTCACGCCCGACCCGGTCTACGCGCGCTTCTACTACTCCCACCCCCCTGCCAGCGAGCGCATCGCTGCAATCCTGAAATGAATCTGCTGCTTGCCCAATGCTCGCCTCAGCGCGAGGCCCTCGCCGCCGAACAACTGCCCGACTGGCTGGCCCAGGTGCCCGGCTGGTTGCCCGACCCCGAGGCCAGGCTGATAGGCCGGCGCTTCGAGTTCGACAACTTCTACCAGGTGATGGCCTTCGTCAACGCGGTGGCCGAGATCGCCCATGCGCAGGATCACCACCCCGAGCTGATGCTCAGCTTCAGCGTCTGCACGGTGAGTTTCAGCACCCATAGCGCGCAAGGCCTGACCCCCAACGATTTCATTTGCGCGGCGCAGGTGAGCGCGCTGCCGGAAGCCAGCGCCGCATGACGGCCAAGTTCGCCACGCTCGATCTCGGCCTGGTGGTGCGCGGCCATGGCCGCCACTACATCGTCGAGGACAGCGAGGGCCGGCGGCGCGTCTGCCACCCGCGCGGCAAGAAGAGCGATTGCGTGGTTGGCGACATGGTGCGCTGGGCCGAGGTGAGCAGCGACGAGGGCGTGGTCGAGGCGGTGGAGCCGCGCCGCAATCTGCTGTTCCGCCAGGACGAATGGAAGACCAAGAGCTTTGCCGCCAACCTCGACCAGTTGCTGGTGCTGGTGGCGGTGGAGCCGGTGTTCAGCGAGTCGCAGCTGACGCGCGCGCTGATCGCGGCCGAGAGCGCCGGCATCGCCGCCACCATCGCGCTCAACAAGACCGATCTGCCCGGCGCCGCCACCCAGCGCGCGCGCCTGCAGCCCTACCGGGATATGGGCATCGAAGTGCTGGAAGTGGCCTTGAAGGCCGAACCCCAGGCCTCGCGCGCGCTGCTGGCACCCTGGCTGGAAGGCAAGCGCAGCTTTGTGCTGGGCCCCAGCGGCACCGGCAAGAGCACGCTGATCAATCTGCTGGTTCTCAATGCCGCCGCCCAGGTGGGCGATATCTCGGTGGCGCTGAACTCGGGCCGCCACACCACCACCACCACGCAGTGGTACTGGATGGACGACGAGACACGCCAGACGGCGCTGATCGATTCACCCGGCTTCCAGGAATTCGGCCTCAAGCAGATCGAGCCCATGCAGCTGCCGCTGCTCATGCCCGACCTGAAGAAGCACGCGGACCACTGCCGCTTCTACAACTGCACCCATATGCACGAGCCGGGCTGCGGCGTGCGCGACGCTGTCGAGGCCGGGCTGATCAGCGCCTCGCGCTACCGCATCTACGGCGAGATCCTGCAGGAGCTGGGCAGCAAGCGCTGGTAGCGCGCTATTCCAGGCGCGGCGCCGCGCTGGGCACCTCGCGCGCCTCCACGTCCACCACCTCGCCGGCGGCCTTGCGCGCGCCCGGTCGGAACTGCCGGGCACGCGCCAGGCCGGAGAGATCGACCACCGGCCGGCGGCCGCGCAACAGGCTCCACAGCACCAGGCCCAGCACCGTCACCAGGGCCACGGCCATCAGACCCAGCACCAGCAGCACGGTAAAGACCGTGAAGACCAGGCGGGCGACAAGGGACAACACAGCAGAGATCAAGGCATTCCTCTCTCAGTCAATTCAATTCAGCCACGCCCCACAAAGGGCATGTTGGTGGCCATCACGGTCATGTTCAGCACATTGGCCGAGAGCGGCAGGCCGGCCATATAGAGCACCGCGCTGGCGGCATGGGCCACGTCCATGGTGGCCTCGGCCATCAGGCTGCCATTGGCCTGCGGCACGCCGCGTGTCATCGGCATGGCCATTTCGGTGAGGGCATTGCCGATGTCGATCTGGCCGCAGGCGATGTCGAAGGCGCGCCCATCCAGCGCCAGCGCCTTGGTCAGGCCGCTGATGGCATGCTTGGTCGCGGTATAGGGCGCGGAATTGGGCCGCGGCGCATGCGCCGAGACCGAGCCGTTGTTGATGATGCGGCCGCCGCGCGGCGATTGCGACTTCATGAGCGCAAATGCGGCCTGGGCACAGTAGAAGCAGGCGTTCAGATTGACGTTCACCACCGCCTGCCATTGCGCGGCCGTGAGCTGATCCAGCGGCACGGCGGGCGCGCCGATGCCGGCATTGTTGAAGAGCACATCGAGCCGGCCGAACTCGGCCTTGACGCGTGCAAACAGCGCTTGCACCGCCTCGGGATCGCTGACATCGGCGGGCAGCACCAGCGCGCGCGCCGGCTCGGCCGCCAGCGCCGCGGTTTCCTCCAGCGACGCCACGCGCCGGCCCACCAGGGCGACGCGGTAGCCGGCGTCCAGCAAGGCCAATGCCGCGGCGCGGCCGATGCCGCTGCCGGCACCGGTGACGAGTGCGCTTCGATCTGCCGTGTCGTTCATGCCATCCATCCCAACAAGATGGGCTGGATCATAGGCAATGAATCAAGGCTGGCTGGCCAGGGCCAGCCGCTGTGCGTCCGCCGCAGGCTGGCGCTTGCCTTCCACGACCACGCGCGGCAGCTGCGCCACGCTCGGCTCGGCCTGGCGGGCGCCGTTGATCACCACACGCGGCAGGGTCTCGACATGGCTACCGACGTTGGCCTGCACCGAGCCCATCATCAGCACACCGCTGGCAAGACCTGACACCACGCCCAGCACCAGGGCCAGGCGTTTGACGCGGTCGTAGCGGTCGTAGCAGTAAACGGTGTTGCTTGTTGCAGTCATCTCGGCCTCCTTGGGTGGCGGGCTGCGCCCGCGGCATGGAGCGAAATGTGCCTGGGGCAAACCCTAGGCTCCAGCCAGATGCGACCAAGGCACGGCCGGTGAGGATGAATTGCGCTTGGCGGGGACGAACGGGTAAACCCTAGACCCTTCAGCCCAGGCAGATGCCAAGGCTGCGCGCACGCAGCAGCAACTCGTCGCCCAGCCCCACCTGGCGCGCCCGGCCCGCCACATCGGCCAGCGGCACGGACGTGCATTGATTGCCCTGCAGCGCCACCATGCGGCCGAACTGGCCGCGCATCACCAGCTCGGCAGCGGCCACGCCGAAGCGGGTGGCCAGCACGCGGTCAAAGGCGGTGGGGTGGCCGCCGCGCTGCAGATGGCCCAGCAAGGTGTAGCGCAGCTCGGCCTGCTCGCCCAGCAGGGGCTCCAGCTCGTGCATCAGGCGCTGGCCGATGCCGCCCAGGCGGATGGGGTCAGGGCTTGCCTCCAGGTATTGCTGCACGCTGAACTCGCCGCCCTCGGGCTTGGCGCCCTCGGCCACGCACAGCAGCGCATAGCCCTGCTCGGCCATGCGCTGGCGGCAGAACGCGGCCACGCGCTCGGTATCGTAGGGCAGCTCGGGCAGCAGGATGGCATCGGCACCACCGGCCAGGCCGCCCTCCAGCGCGATCCAGCCGGCATAGCGGCCCATGGTTTCCAGAATCATCACGCGGCCATGACTGCGCGCGGTGGTCTCCAGCCGACCCAGCGCCTCGGCCACCACCGCCACCGCGGAATCGAAGCCGAAGCTGCGCTCGTTCAGCGCCAGGTCGTTGTCTATGGTCTTGGGCACGCCCACCACCGGCACGCCCAGGCGCGCAAAGCGTTCGGCAATCGTCATGGTGCCGTCGCCGCCCACCACCACCAGGCTGTCGATGCCCTGCCGGCCCAGGTAGTCAAGCGCGCGGCCCGAGCAATCGCTGCCGTTGGCGCCGAAGTAGTGAAACGGATCGGCACGGTTGTGGGTGCCCAGCAGGGTGCCGCCCACATTGACGATGCCGCGTACCGCGGCCTCGTCCAGCGGCCGGCTGCGCCCTTCCAGCAGCCCGAGGAAACCGCGCTCGATGCCGCTCACGCGCGCACCACAGCCATGCATCAGCGCCAGGCTGACCGCACGTATCACCGCGTTGAGGCCCGGGCAATCGCCACCGCCGGTCAGGATGCCTACATGCATGCCTTGCTCCTGTGCTCTGTTCAGGCCGGGATCAGCCCGCGCGCGCGCAGCATCGGCTGCACCACCGCGTCGCGGCCACGGAAGGCACGGAAGGCCGCGCCCGGCTCGCGGCTGTTGCCCACCGAGAGTATGCAGTCGACCAGGCGCCGCGCCACTGCGGCGTCAAAGGCGCTGCCGGCTTCGACAAAGGCCTCGAAGCCGTCGCAGTCCAGCACCTCGGCCCAGAGGTAGACGTAGTAGCCGGCCGCATAACCGCTGCTGGAGAACAGATGCTGGAAATGCGCCAGGCGGTGGTTCATGCCGATCGCGGCCGGAAGGCCCGCCGCATGCATGGTCTCGGCCTCGAAGGCCGTGATGTCCGGGCCCTCGGCGCTGCCGAGCGAATGGGCGGCCAGGTCGACGATGGCGGAGGCGCAATAGCGCACCGTCTCGTAGCCCTGGTTGAAATGCTCGGCCGCCTTGAGCTTGGCCAGCAGGGCATCGGGGATGACCTCACCGGTCCGGTAATGGCGCGCATGCTTCTTCAGCACCTCGGGCTCGGCCATCCAATGCTCGAAGATCTGCGAGGGCAGTTCGACAAAATCACGCAGCACCTGGGTGCCGGAGAGGCGCTCGAATTCCACATCCGAGAGCAGGCCGTGCAGCCCGTGGCCGAACTCGTGGAACAGCGTGCGCACGTCGTCGAAGCTGAGGAGCGTGGGCGCGCCGGCCGCGCCCCTGGCGAAGTTGTTGTTGTTGACAATGATGGGCAGAGTCGCCGTGCCATCAGTGCCGCGCGCCTGCCAGCGCAGCGCATTCATCCAGGCGCCGCTGCGCTTGGTGGGCCGGGCGAAGTTGTCGTGCAGGAACACGCCGCGCAGTTCGCCAGCGGCGTTCCGTACCTCGTAGACCCGCACGTCCGGGTGGTAGGCCGCCACCTGGGGCTGGTGCACGAAGCGCAGGCCAAAGAGGCGCTGGGCACAGTCGAACAGAGCATCCACCATGGCATCCAGCGCGAAGAAGGGCTTGACCTGGGCATCGTCCAGCTCGTAGCGCAGTTGCCGCACCTTCTCGGCGTAGTAGCGCCAGTCCCAGGCTTGCAGCTCATGCGTATGCCCCAGCGCCGCCATCTCGCCCTCCAGCAGCTCGCGCTCGCGCTGGGCCGCCGTCTTGGCGGGCTCCCAGACCTGGTCCAGCAGGCCCTGCACTGCGCTTCGGCTGCCGGCCATGGTGTCGGCCAGCGCGTAGTCGGCATAGCAGGCATGGCCGTGCAGACGCGCCTGCTCGTTGCGCAGGGCAAGGATCTCGCGCGCGATGGCCCGGTTGTCGGTGGCGCCGTCGTTCTCGCCGCGGCTGGTCCAGGCGCGCCAGGCCTGCTCGCGCAGATCGCGGCGCTCGCTGAAGCTGAGGAAGGGCACGATCAGCGAGCGCGACAACGTGATCGCGTACAGGCCCGCATCGAGGCCGCGGTCAAGCGCCGCCTGGCCGGCGGCAGCGCGCACGAAATCGGGCAGGCCGGCCAGCTCGGCCTCGCTGCGCAGCAAGAGCTGGTAGCCGTTCTCGTCGGCCAGCACGTTCTGTGCAAATTGGGTGTTGAGTTCGGCCAGGCGCTCCATCAACTGGGCATAGCGCTGTTGCTCGGCCGGGCCCAGGCGGGCACCGGCGCGCACGAAGTCCAGGTACACGCGCTCAAGCAGGCGCAGTTGCTCGGGGCTCAGGCCCAGCGCTGCACGCTGCTGGTAGAGCGCATCGACGCGCCGGAACAGCCCGGCATGCATATAGACGGCGCTGTTGTGCGCCGCCAGCGGCGCGGCCAGGGCGCGCTGGGCGGCCTGCAGCTCCGGCGAGGTGGCCGAGGCCGACAAGGTGTAGAACGAATGTTCCAGCGCAGCCAGCAGGCGGCCGCTACGGTCAAAGGCCGCCAGGGTGTTGGCAAAGCTGGGCGGCGTCTCCTGCTCGGCGATGGCGTCGAGCTCGGCGCGATGCGATCGCAGTGCGACCTCGAAGGCGGGGGCGAAATGTGCCGCCTCGATCTGCGCGAAGGGGGGCAGTCCGTAAGGGGTGTTCCAGCTTTGCAGCAAAGGGTTGCTTGTGGTCATGGCAGGTCCGGTGATGGCGCCCTTGATTGTAAAAACGGCGCCTGCCCCGGGTGGGGGCGGCGCCGTTGTCTGTGCGAGCTGCAAGCCCGCGCTCGCGACTTATTGCTTCATTTCCTTCTTGATGGCGATCTCGTCCGCCTCGTCATAGGCTTTGTTGGCACAGGACTTCTTCCAATCGTCGTGCTTGTCGAAATAGTTGTCGACGCGAGTGGACAGTTCGTCCTTGGCCTTGTTGTGGGCGTCGACCTTGGCGTCGAAGCCCTTGCGCTCGGCCAGGTAGGCGTCCTTCGTCTTGTTGTGCGCCTCGATGCGCTCGTTCAAGGCGTTCGCCTTGGCGGTGTACTCGTCCTGCTTGGCCTTCAGATCGGCCTTGTCCATCTTGGGCGCCTGCGCCGTGATGTCGGCATGCATCTTCAGCAATGCGTCCTGATCGGCCTTGATGGCGCTGACGTTGGCAGCCAGCGCTTCCTCGCGCTTCGGGAATTCATTCTTGGTCGCCAGCAAGGCCTCGCGTTCGGCCTTCTGTTCGGCCTCGACGACCTTGATCGCCTTGGCCTCGGCGTCGTTGGCAGCTTGGGTCTTCATGCAGGCGCGCAGTTCCTCGCGCGTCATCAGCACCTGCTTGGGTTTCTCTACGACAGGCTTGCTGACCTTGTTGTTCTTGGGGTCGACCTTGGCGTTGGGGTTGGCCGTCTGGGCCTGGACCGGCATGAGGACAGCGAGGCAGAAGACGGAGAGAAGCAGTCGTTTCATGGCAAAGCTCTAGCGTGGGCAAAGGCGGCCATCATGCCACGAGGCGCGGCCAAGGATAATCCGCAGCTTTCCTCATCCATCCGGCACCTCCCATGGCAATCAAGGCCACCATCTACAAAGCCACGCTGCAGATCTCCGACATGGACCGCCATGTCTATGGTGAACATGGCCTGACCATCGCCCGCCACCCTTCCGAAACCGACGAGCGCATGATGCAGCGCGTGCTGGCCTTTGCCATGCACCTGCCGGCCGACGATCTGCGGGGCAAGCTGGAATTCAGCAAGGGCCTGTCGGACGTGGACGAGCCCGAACTCTGGCAGCGCGACCTCACCGGCGAGGTGCTGCACTGGATAGACCTGGGCCAGCCCGACGAGCGCCGCATCCGCCAGGCCTGCGGCAAGGCCGAGCGCGTCACCGTCATCAGCTATGCCAGCAGTACCCCGGTGTGGTGGGCCGGCATCGAGAACAAACTGAGCCGCCTGCCCAAGCTGGCGGTCTGGCAGATCCCCGCCGAGCAGAGCCAGGCCTTGGCCGCGCTGGCCGAGCGCGGCATGCAGCTGCAGATCAGCATCCAGGACGGCGCCGTCTACGTCTCCACCGAGAAGGGTTCGGTCGAGATCAGCCCGCTGTGCCTGCGTGCGGCCGGTGCCTGAGCCACCAGACTCGCGCCCAGTTTCTGCAAGCCACACCCATGTCCACTCGCAAGCACCGCCCGCTCCTCAGCCTGCTGCTGGGCAGCGCCCTCAGCCTGATCCAGCCCCAACTCAGCATGGCCTCTGCCGCCCCCACCGAAGACCCCCACGCCTGGCTGGAAGAGGTGTTGGCACCTCAGGCGCTGGACTGGGTGCGCGAGCGCAATGCCAAGACCCAGGCCCTGCTCGAGCAGACCCCGCAATACCCACGCCTGCGCCAGGATTTCCTGGAGATCCTCAACGCCCGCGACCGCATCCCCGGCGTGACGCGCATGGGCCCCTACCTCTACAACCTCTGGCAGGACGAGCAGCACAAGCGCGGTCTGTGGCGGCGCACCAACCTGGCCGAGTACCGCCAGCCCGAACCCAACTGGGAAACCGTGCTGGACCTTGACGCCCTAGGGGCCGCCGAGCAGGAAAGCTGGGTCTTCCACGGCGCCACCTGCCTGGCGCCCGAGTACCGGCGCTGCCTGCTGACGCTCTCGCGCGGCGGCTCCGACGCCAGCGTGGTGCGCGAATTCGATGCGCAGGACAAGCGCTTTGTGGCCGGCGGTTTCGAGCTGCCCGAGGCCAAGAGCGAGGTGCAGTGGCTGGATGCCGACCACCTCTATGTGGGCAGCGATTTCGGCCCCGGCAGCCTCACCGACTCGGGCTATCCGCGCCTCATCAAGCGCTGGCGGCGCGGCACGCCGCTGAGCGCGGCGGTCACGGTGTTCGAGGGCGAGACCAGGGATGTGTCGGTGTCGGTGCAGGTGGACCGTACACCCGGCCATGAGCGCATCCTGTTCAGCCGTGCGCTGGACTTCTACAACCAGGCCAGCTTCCTGCTGCAGGACAGCAAGCTGGTGAAGCTGGACCTGCCCAGCGACGCGCAGCCGCATTTCTGGGGCCCGCGCCTGCTGGTGGAACCGCGCAGCCGCTGGACGGTGGGTGGCAAGAGCTATGCCGCCGGCTCGCTGCTGGTCATCGATGCGGCAGCCTTTCTGAAGGGCGATCGGCAGTTCCTGCCGCTCTTCACCCCCAGCAAGACGCGCGCCCTGGCCGGCTACACCACCACCCGAGAACATGTGCTGCTGAATATCAGCGAGCAGGTCGCCAGCCGCCTGGAGGAATGGAGTTTTGCAGAAAAAGAGCATCAGGCCCGCCCCAGCCATCGCCGCATCGAGGCCCCCTTCCCCGGCACCCTCAGCCTGGCCAGCTTGCACGACCCGGAGCTGCCCCAGGACGAGCTGGCCAACGCCTACCTGCTGAACTACACGGACTTCCTCACCCCCGACACCCTGTTCCTGGCCCAGGCCGGCAGCGATGCGCGCGAGGCCTTGAAGAGCCGCCAAGCGCAGTTCGAGCAGGACGGCATGCGCGCCGAGCAGCATTTCGCCAAGAGCCGCGACGGTACCCGCGTGCCCTATTTCGTGATCTGGCCCAAGGGCGCCAAGGCCGATGGCAGCAACCCCACCCTGCTGTATGGCTACGGCGGCTTCGAGGTCTCCATGCAGCCCGGCTACTCGGGCGGACGCGGACGCGGCTGGCTCGGCCAGGGCGGCGTGTTCGTGCTGGCCAATATCCGCGGCGGCGGCGAGTTCGGCCCGGGCTGGCACCAGGCCGCCGTGAAAGCGAACAAGCAGCGCAGCTACGACGACTTCATCGCCGTGGCCGAGGACCTGATCCGGCGCCGCATCACCTCGCCGCGCCACCTGGGCATCATGGGCGGCAGCAATGGCGGCCTGCTGGTGGGCGCCACCGTGGTGCAGCGCCCGGAACTGTTCAACGCGGTGGTCTGCCAGGTGCCGCTGCTGGACATGCGCCGCTATCACAAGCTGCTGGCCGGCGCCTCCTGGATGGCCGAGTACGGCGACCCCGACCAAGCCGCCGAATGGGCCTTCATCTCCAAGTACAGCCCCTACCAGAACGTCAAGAAGGGCGTGCAGTACCCGCGCGTGCTGTTCACCACCTCCACGCGCGATGACCGCGTGCACCCGGGGCATGCCCGCAAGATGGTGGCACGCATGAGCGAGCTGGGCCACGAGGTGCTGTACTACGAGAACATCGAGGGCGGTCATGGTGGCGCGGCCGACAACGAGCAGCGCGCCAGCCTGCAGGCGCTGGAGTACAGCTATCTGTGGCAGCAGTTGGGCCGGCAGTGAAGGCCGGCGCTTGACACACAATGGCGGCCAGCCCTCAAGGAGCCCGCCATGTTGCTCAGTAGAACCATCGCCGCCACGGCCCTGCTCGCGCTGAGCCTGGGCGCCCAGGCCGCCTTCCCGGACAAGCCGGTGAAGATCATCATCGGCTTCCCCGCCGGCGGGCCGCTGGACGCCCATGCCCGCTTGATGACCGACCGCCTGCAGGCCCTGCTGGGCCAGCCGGTGATCGTCGACTACAAGGCCGGCGCCGGTGGCAGCGTGGGGGCCGAGTTCGTGGCCAAGTCACCCGCCGATGGCTACACCCTGCTGCTGGCCAATACCGGCACCATGGTGATCAACCCGGCGCTCTATGCCAAGCTGGGATACAGCACCTTGAAGGACTTCGTGCCTGTGGCGCGCACCGCCCAGCAGCCGCTGGCCATGGTGGTACACCCCGGCGTGCAGGCCAAGACCTTGGGCGAATTCATCGCGCTGGCGCGCCAGAACCCGGGCAAGCTCAACTACGGCTCAGCCGGCAACGGCGGCATCTCGCACCTGGTGCCCGAGATGTTCAAGCAGGCCACCGGCATTTTCATGGTGCACATCCCCTACCGCGGCAGCGCGCCGGCCTTCACCGACCTGATGGGCGGCCAGGTGCAGTTCATGGCCGAATCGATCCCGCAGGCGGCCGGCTATGCCAAGCAGGGGCGCGTGCGCGCCCTGGCGGTCACCGGCGCCAAGCGCAACCCGGCGCTGCCCGACACCCCCACCATGGCCGAGGCCGGCGTGAAGGACTTCGAGGTGGTGGGCTTTTACGGCCTGCTGGCGCCGGCCGGCACGCCCAGGGACGTGGTGGCCAAGCTGGGCGAGGCCTTGCGCCAGACCCTGGAGACGCCCGAAATCCGCAGCAAGATGGTGAGTCAGGGCGCCGACCCGGCCTTTCTCGGCCCGGACGCCTTCGCCGCGCAGCTGCAGCGCGAGCTGCCACGCTGGGCCGAGGCAGTGAAGCGCTCCGGCGCCAAGGTGGACTGATGCAGTTGCTGATCCAGCACGACGAGGCGGCCCACCAGTTCTGGGCCGAACCCCTGCCCGGCCAGCGCTGCGAGCTGGATTACCTTTTGCGCCCCGGCCAAGTGGTGTTCCACCACACCGGCGTGCCGCCGGCGCTGGCGGGCCGCGGCCTGGCGGCGCAGCTGGTCGCGCATGGCCTCGCCTGGGCGCGCGCGCAGGGCCTGAAGGTCGTGCCCAGCTGCAGCTATGTCGACGCCTTCATGCGCCGCCACCCGGAGTGGCAGGATTTACGCGCCTAGCGATGCCTCGCGCTCCTGCAACAAGCGCCACATCACCTTGCCCGAGCCCGACTTGGGCAGGCTGTCGGCGAACTCAATGATGCGCGGCACCTTGTAGGCCGCCATATGCTCGCGCGACCAGGCGATGATGTCCTCGGCCGTGATCTTGCCCCTGGCCTCGGCGCGCAGCACCAGCACCACCTTGACGGTTTCGCCGCGATAGGCATCGCGCGCCGCGATCACGCAGGCCTCCTGCACCGCGGGGTGCTTGTAGAGCAGCAGTTCCACCTCGGAGGGCCAGACCTTGTAGCCGCTCGCGTTGATCATGCGCTTGAGGCGGTCGGTCATGAAGAAATAGCCTTCCTCGTCCATGCGCCCCAGATCGCCGGTGCGGAAGAAACGCTTGCCCTCGCGCTCGATGAAGGCGGCGGCCGTGGCCTCGGGCTGCCGCCAGTAGCCCTTGAACACCATCGGGCCGCTGGTGATGATCTCGCCCACCTCGCCGATCGGCAGTTCCTCCAGCGTGACGGGGTCGATGATGCGCGAGTCGACGCCGAAGATCGGCATGCCCAGGCATTGCAGCTTGGCGCGCTCGGGCGGGTTGCCATGCGAGGGCGCGGCGGTCTCGGTGAGGCCATAACCTTCGGCAAAACTCAGGCCGAATTCGCGCTGCAGGCGCTC
Source organism: Paucibacter soli (assembly GCF_037482845.1). NCBI lineage: Bacteria > Pseudomonadati > Pseudomonadota > Betaproteobacteria > Burkholderiales > Sphaerotilaceae > Roseateles > Paucibacter soli. Next base: position 534,542 of record NZ_JBBHJW010000002.1, on the reverse strand, counting down.
GGCCACCGCCTGCGGCATGGCCGCGCCGCCGCCACTCAGATAGCGCAGGCTGGAGAGATCGAAACGCTGGTAGTTGGGGCTGCCGAACAGGTCGATGATCATGGTCGGGATGCAGGTCCAGTGCGTGACCCTGTGCCGCGCGATCAGCTGCGCAGCGAGCTCGCGCTCCCAGCGCGGCATGATGACGATGCTCATGCCCAGAAATACCGGGCCCAGCACGCCGTAGAGCAGGCCGGTGATGTGGAACATCGGCACCACCGCCAGGCAGATCGCCTCGGCCGAGGCATTCCCCCATTGGCCGCCGCCACAGGTGTTGGCCATCAGCGTGCGGTTGCTGTGCATGCAGCCCTTGGGCGCTCCGGTGGTGCCCGAGGTATAGGGCAGCAGGGCCAGGTCGTCGGGCTGCGCCTGATGCGGGCCGGGCTGCAGGCCGGCGGCCAGCGCCTCGCTCCAGCGCACGAGGCCGGCCGGCAGGGTCGGCTCGGCCAGCAGCCATTCGCGCAGCGCCGGCGGCAGGTCGGCGTCAGGCCCACCCTCCGGCAGGGCATCGGCATAACGCGTCACCAGCACAGCCTGAAGGCGCTGCTGTGGCGCCAGCGCCGCGTTGGCCGCCTGCACCACGCCCACCAGCTCGGCGCTGCAGATCACCAACTTGGTCTGGGGATCGGCGATGTAGTGGGCAAATTCCTCGGCGCGGTTCATCGGGTTGACCGGCACCACCACCGCATTGGCGCGATTCAGCGCGTAGAAGGCGACCAGGAACTGCGGGCAGTTCTGCATGAAGACGGCCACGCGATCACCGGCCTGGACCCCTTGGGCCTGCAGCCAACCGGCCAGGGCCAGGGCTTCGTCATGCAGCTCGCGGTAGCGCTTAACCGCGCCGCAGTACAGCGTGGCCGGCTTGTGCGGATAGCGACGCGCCGCCACCTCCAGGTTGAACCATAGCGAGGTCTCGGGGATCTCCAGCTCGCGCGGCAGGCGACGCGGCCAGTGGCTGCGCTGGGCGATCTGTTGCGGGCTGGCGTGCTCAGCGCTCATCGTGCGGGTCTCCTGTTTGCGCCCATCTTCCACGGCCATGCCCGCCCTGCCTGTCTCAGCTGCGACACCCCCGGCCGAGCGCTGCGGCCGGGCACTTTGAAAATTGACAGAAAATACCCGCCCAGCAGGGCCCCATGTCGTGGCCTCCTTTTTCCCGAGCCCCCATGTCTACCATTCTTCAGCACATCCCCGCCGGCCAGAAGGTCGGTATCGCTTTCTCCGGCGGCCTGGATACCAGCGCGGCCCTGCACTGGATGCGCAACAAGGGCGCCATCCCCTACGCCTACACCGCCAATCTGGGCCAGCCCGACGAGCCCGACTACGACGAGATCCCGCGCAAGGCCATGCAGTACGGTGCCGAGAAGGCGGTGCTGGTGGACTGCCGCGCCCAGCTGGTGCATGAGGGCATCGCGGCGCTGCAGAGCGGCGCCTTCCACATCAGCACCGCCGGCGTGACCTACTTCAACACCACGCCGATCGGCCGTGCCGTCACCGGCACCATGCTGGTGGCGGCGATGAAGGAAGACGACGTCAACATCTGGGGCGACGGCTCGACCTTCAAGGGCAATGACATCGAGCGCTTCTACCGCTACGGCCTGCTCACCAATCCGGCACTGAAGATCTACAAGCCCTGGCTGGACCAGCGCTTCATCGACGAACTGGGCGGCCGCGCCGAAATGTCGGCCTTCATGACGAAGGCGGGCTTTGGCTACAAGATGTCGGCCGAGAAGGCCTACTCCACCGATTCCAACCTGCTGGGCGCCACCCACGAGGCCAAGGACCTGGAGAACCTGAACTCGGGCATCAAGATCGTCAACCCCATCATGGGCGTGGCCTTCTGGCGCGAGGACGTGGCGATCAAGGCCGAGGAGGTCTCGGTGCGTTTCGAGGAAGGCATGCCGGTGGCGCTCAACGGCGTCGAGTACAGCGACCCGGTGGCCCTGCTGCTGGAAGCCAACCGCATCGGCGGCCGCCACGGCCTGGGCATGAGCGACCAGATCGAGAACCGCATCATCGAGGCCAAGAGCCGCGGCATCTACGAGGCCCCCGGCCTGGCCCTGCTCTTCATCGCCTACGAGCGCCTGGTGACCGGCATCCACAACGAGGACACCATCGAGCAGTACCGCGAGAGCGGCCGCAAGCTCGGCCGCCTGCTCTACCAGGGCCGCTGGTTCGACCCGCAGGCCATCATGCTGCGCGAGGCCGCGCAACGCTGGGTGGCGCGCGCCGTCACCGGCGAGGTGGTGCTGGAACTGCGCCGCGGCAACGACTACTCGCTGCTCGACACGCGCAGCCCCAACCTGACCTACGCCCCCGAGCGCCTCTCGATGGAGAAGGTCGAGGACGCACCGTTCTCGCCGGCCGACCGCATCGGCCAGCTGACCATGCGCAACCTCGACATCGTCGACACGCGCGCCAAGCTGGCCACCTATGTGCAGGCGGGCCTGCTGGCGCCGGGCTCGGCCTGCGCCCTGCCCCAGCTCAAGCACGACGAAAAGAAGGCCTGAGCCTCGTGCGGCGCGCGCTGTTGGCCCTGGCGGCCTCGCTGTGCTTGCCCGTCTGGGCGCTGGATGCGCCCAGCGGGCCGGTGGTGCTGAGCATCGCGGGCACGCTGCAGCAGCCCAACCGGGACGGCCGCGCGCTGTTCGACATGGCGATGCTGGAGCGACTGCCCCAGCACAGCTTCACCACCAAGACGCCCTGGTACCCGGCGGCGCACAAATTCACCGGCCCGCTGCTGCGCGATGTGCTGGCGGCCGCGGGCGCGCAGGGCAAGCAGATCGAGGCGATCGCGCTCAACGACTACCGCGTCAGCATCCCGATGGACGACGCGCGGCGCCACGGCGTGATCGTGGCGCGGCTGATGGACGGCGAGCCCATGTCGCTGCGCGACAAGGGGCCGCTGTTCATCATCTACCCCTTCGATGTCGAGCCGGTGCTGCGCAACAGCATCTACTACAGCCGCTCGGCCTGGCAGCTCAAAGCCCTGGAAGTACGCTGAGTGCCCGCGACCCCACAGCGCCGCCGCTGGCGCCTCCTGCTGGCCGCCATGGGCGCGCTGCTGGCCCTGGCCTTCGGTGCCGTGGGCCTGCTGCAGACGCGCCAGTACGAGCTGCTCAACGCCACGCATCGCTACCAGGACGATTACCTGGTCTGGAGCCTGTTCCAGTTCGAGGTGGAATACCTGCGCCTGCGCCTGCAACTGGAGCAGGCCGCCAACGCCGTGCCCACGGTGGAGCCCGAGCAGGTGGAGCAGCGCTACGAGATCTTCGTCAGCCGTCTCAAGCTGATCGAGGGCGAGCATGCCACCAAGGTGCTGTCCAGCCATCCGCATTACCGCGCCACCGTGGAGCGCAGCCTGGAGTTCGTGGCCTGGGCCGACCAGCTGCCGCTGAACGCCCGCTATGTGCGCGGGCATGCCGCTCAGCTGCGCGAGGTGCAGGCACGCATGGAACTGCTGGCCGCACCGATCCGTGAACTCTCGCTGACCGCCTCGCACCATGTGGCGGCCCAGGTCACCGAGCGCAACCAGATGGTGCAGGACCAGAGCCGGCTGAGCCTCTGGCTGACCCTGTTGCTGTGCGCCCTGACGCTGGGCTTTGCCTGGGTGATCGTGCGGCAGTTCCGGCGCCTGGACCATTACGCCCACGAGCAGGAAACGCTGGCCGAGCATCTGCAGTCCGCACAGCGCCAGGCCGAGGCCGGCAGCCGCGCCAAGAGTGCCTTTCTGGCCAATATGAGCCATGAGCTGCGCACGCCCATGCATGGCCTCTTGGGCATGCTGGGCCTGCTGCGCGATGCGCCGTTGCAAGCGCCGCAGCAAGCCCATCTGCAGGCGGCGCAGGACTCCGCCAAGCATTTGCTGGCGGTGCTGAACGACATCCTCGACGTCTCCAAGATGGAGGCCGGCGAGCTCAGCATCCAGCCCGAACCGGTGAGGCTGACGGCGCTGCTGCGCGAGTTGGAAGAGCTGAGCGCGCCGCAGGCACGCGCCAAGGGGCTGGAGCTGACGCTGCAGATCGGCACCGAGTTGCCCGACTGGGTGCTGGCCGATCCGACCCGGCTGCGCCAGATCCTCTTGAACCTGATCAGCAACGCCATCAAGTTCTCCGAACACGGCCGCGTTGGCCTGCGCCTGAGCCGCGAGGTCGATGCGCTGGGCCTGGAGTTGCTGCGCTTCGAGGTCAGCGATACCGGCGTCGGCATGGACGCCGGCACCCAGGCGCGGCTGTTCCAGCGCTTCAGCCAGGGCGACGCCAAGCGCTCGCGCCGCTTCGGCGGCGCCGGCCTGGGGCTGGAGATTTCGCGCAATCTGGCGCGCGCCATGGGGGGCGACATCCATGTCAGCTCCAGCCTGGGCCTGGGTTCGGTGTTCACGCTGGAGCTGCGCCTGCCGGCCTGCGTGGCGCCGGTCGTCACCGTGACGGCCGCCGCCGAGCCGCCCCCGGCGCCGCGTCCGCTGCACATCCTGGTATCGGAAGACAACGCCACCAACCGCGCCTTCCTGGAGGCGGTGCTGAGCCGCCTGGGCCACCGCGCCGAGTTCTGCGAGAACGGCTTCGACGCCTTGCAGCGCCTGCGTGCGCAGGACTTCGATCTGGTGCTGATGGACCTGCACACGCCGATGATGGACGGCTTCCAGGCGGCGCGCCTGATGCGTGGCCTGCCCAGCCCCAAATGCGATGTGCGCATCGTCGCGCTCTCGGCCGACGCCTTCGAGGAATCGCGTGAACGTGCGATCGCCTCGGGCATGGACGGCTTCCTAGCCAAGCCGATCAGCATGGAGGCGCTGGCGGGCTTTCTGGGGCATGCGGCGGCCGCTGAACAGCCGGCCGAGGCCGGCGGCGCCGAGGTCGACCTGGCTGCCATCGGCGCGCTGCGCCAAAGCCTGTCGGATGCCACGCTGCTGCATTTGTTCCGCACCTTTCTGGGCAACGTGCCGAAGTTCGAAGCGGCGTTGCGCGCGGCGCTCGAGAGCGGCAATGCCGAGGCGCTCTACCAGGCGGCCCACAGCATCAAGGGTGCGGCCGCCAATCTGGGTCTGCGCTTTGCCGCCGTGCCGGCGCTGGCGCTGGAGCTGGCGGCCAAGCAGAGTGCCACGGACCATGCCGGCCTGCGCCGCCTCACCGAGGCCCTGCTGCAGCAGCTGAGGGCCAGCGCCGCCACCCTGCAGCGCCACCAGTTGTTGAGTTAGAGCACGATGGGCTCGGGCTCGAGCCGGATGCCGAAACGCCCGTAGACGCTCTCCTGGATGGCGCGTGCCAGCGTCACCACCTCGGCGCCACGCGCCTCGCCGCGGTTCACCAGCACCAGGGCCTGCTTCTCGTACACGCCCGCACCGCCCACCGACTTGCCCTTCCAGCCGCAGGCATCGATGAGCCAGCCGGCCGCCAGCTTCACGCTGCCGTCGGCCATCGGGTAGTGCACGATATGGGGGTCGCGGCCGATGATGTCGCGGCATTGCTCGGCGCTCACCACCGGGTTCTTGAAGAAGCTGCCGGCATTGCCGATGCGCGCCGGATCGGGCAGCTTGGCGCGGCGGATCTCGCACACCCAGGCAAAGATCTGCGCTGCCGTCGGTGCGCTGACGCCACTCTCCTGCATCTTGCGCTCCAGATCCAGATAGCCCAGCACCGGCTGCCAGGGCTTGGGGCAGCGCAGCCGCACGCGGGTGATGACGCTCTTGCCCGCCAGGCCGCCAAAGTCGCTGTGCTTGAAGACGCTGTCACGATAGCCGAAGCGGCAGACGCTGGCGGGCAGCAGCGCCGGCCGGCCCGTCACCAGGTCGATCACCTGCACGCTGTCGAGCCTATCCTTCAGTTCCACCCCGTAGGCACCGATGTTCTGCACCGGTGCCGCGCCCACCGTGCCGGGGATCAGGGCCAGGTTCTCGAGCCCCGCATAACCCTGCTCGATGGTCCATTGCACCGCCTCGTGCCAGGTCACGCCCGCGCCAGCCTCGATAATCCAGGCGTCCGCGCGTTCTTCCAGCAGGCGCAGGCCGGGAATCTCCATCTTCAACACCACGGCAGTGACATCGCGCGTCAGCACGATATTGCTGCCGCCGCCCAGCACGAACTTCGGCGCGCGCCCCAGTTCGGGGTGGTCGACCACGCGGCGCACATCGGCCTCGCTGCGGATGCGCACCATGCGCGCGGCGAGCGCGGGCAGTCCGAAGCTGTTGTAAGGCTTCAGATTGACATCGCGCTCGATGCCGAGCGCCGACGCGCCGGATGTCGGGGGTATGGGGGGATTTACAGCTTGTTCCTGCATGGCAGAATTTTCCCAGATCGTGGGGCACGAAACCGGCCCCTTCCCTTTCGCAGAGAAAAGAAACAGCATGCCCAGCTTTGACACCAAGCTCGAACCCAATATGGTCAACATCGGCCATGGCGTGGACAACAGCAGCAAGGAAATCAATACCCGCTTCGACTTCAAGGGCACGAGCGCCCAGGTCGAGCTGAAGGACAAGGAAAAGGAAATCCACGCCACCGGCGACAGCGAGTTCCAGCTTGAGCAGATCGAGGTGGTGTTGTACGGCAAGCTCACCAAGCAGGGCGTGGTGATCAGCTTCCTGGAGAAGAAGGACAAGATCGAGAAGTTGGGCGGCGACAAGGTGCGCCAGGTCTACAAGATCAAGAACGGCATCGAAGCCGATCTGGCCAAGAAGCTGGTGGCGGCGGTGAAGAACAGCAAGCTCAAGGTGCAGGCCTCGATCCAGGGCGACACCGTGCGCGTGACCGGCAAGAACCGCGACGATCTGCAGACCGCGATCGCACTGTTCAAGAAGGACTTTGCCGACGTGCCGCTAAGCTACGACAACTTCCGCGACTGAGAGCTGCCATGCCGCTGCCACGCCTTGCCGCCCTGACCCTTGCGCTGCTGGCGCTCGGCAACACCCATGCCCAGCCCAATGTCAGCCTGCAGGGCAGCCTGGGCAGCAAGGCGGCGCTGCTGATGATAGACGGCGAGGCGCGTACCCTCACGCTGGGCCAGACGGTGCGCGGCGTGCGCCTGCTGAGCCTGGAGGAAGGCCGCGCGGTGGTGGAGATCGAGGGGCGGCGCGTCAACCTGCTGATGGGTGCCGCACAGGTGCGGCTGGGCGACGGCGCGGCCGCCGCCAACAGCGGCCGCCAGATCGTGCTCAGCTCGGGCCCGGGCGGGCACTTCACCAGCGTCGGCAGCATCAACGGCAAGAGCACGCAGTTCCTGGTCGACACCGGCGCCACCAGCGTTGCCATCAGCCAGGCCGAGGCCGAGCATATGGGGCTCAAGTACCGCGACGGCCGCCGCGTGCTGACGCAGACCGCCAACGGTGCGGCGCCGGCCCATGTGGTCACGCTCAACACGGTGCGCATCGGCGACGTCGAGGTGCGCAACGTCGAGGCCATCGTGATCCCTGGGCAGATGAGCCATGTGCTGCTGGGCAATAGCTTTCTGTCGCGCTTCCAGATGAAGCGCGAGAACGATGTGCTGACGCTGGATCTGCGCTTCTAACTCGATGCACCCGCGGCTCGCCGAAAGCGTCGACTTGTGCACAAGCCTGCGGCGGGCTCGGAACTGGCGCGACGGTTTGACGCTTGCGCATCCATGACAATGCAGCCGCCCCAACCCGCCTCGCCACTCGACATGCCAACACTCAGCCGCAAGGCCTCGCCAAATTGCCTGCTGCGATTCGCGGCAATTGCCTTGGCGACCACCTTGACCGTCGCGGCCTGGGCCGACAAGGCCAAGGCATCCAAGTACTACGAAGACGCGCTGGCCCGCTACGAGCGCAAGGATCTGGCCGGGGCGATCGTGCAGCTCAAGAACGCGGCTCAGGAAGATAAGAAATTGCTGCCGGTACAGGTCTTGCTGGGCAAGGTGTTGCTGGAAGACAGCCAACCTGCGGCCGCCGAAGTTGCCCTGTCGGAAGCGCTGCTGCTGGGAGTCAATCGGGCCGAGGTCGTGGTGCCGCTCGCGAGGGCGCTGATCATGCAGGGCCGGCAGGCGGAGGTGTTTGAACAACAACGTCTGGAGCTGGCGGGCCTTCCGCCCGATGTGCGCAGATTGCTGGCCCTGCAGCACGCCGCGGCGCGCACCGACATGGGTGATATCAAACGAGCACAAACGCTGATTGATGAAGCCCGCAGTGCCGATCCCAACGCGGTGGACAGCTGGATCGCCGAGGTGCTGGTGCGCATACGCGCCAACCAGCTCACCGAGGCCATGGCTGCGGCCGAACGCGCCGTGCAACTGGCCCCCAACTCGGCAGACGCGCTGTACCAGAAAGCCTCGGTGCAGCATCTGCTGTTGCCACCCAAGGTGGTCTTGGCCAGTTATGACCGCGTGCTGGCCTTACAGGCCAACCATGTGGAAGCGCGCATCGCCCGGGCCGGCCTGCTCGTCGACCTGCAGCGCAACCAGGAGGCCGCGGCCGACCTCGCCGAGGTCTTGCGCCTCTCGCCGGACGAACCGCGAGCGGTCTATCTGCAGGCCGTGCTGGCCGACGCCGCTGGCGACAAGACAGCCAGCCGCGCCAAACTCGCCAAGGTAACGGCCCTGGTCGACCCGGTGCCGATCAACTTCCTGCGCTACCGCCCGCAACTGCTGCTGCTGAACGGTCTGGCGCATTTCGACATGGGCGAGCCGCTGAAGGCCAAGCCCTATCTGGAAGCCTTCCATCGCTCGCAGCCGCAGAGCCCTGCAGCCAAGCTGCTGGCACAGGTCTACCTGGGTGACGGTTCACCCGAGCGCGCCATCGAGACCCTGGAGTCCTATCTGGCCAGGCAGCCGGGCGACAGCCAAGGCCTGATGCTGCTGGCCTCGGCCAATATCGCGCAAGGTCGCCATTCCCGCGCCACGGCATTGATGCAGGAAGCCCTGAAGACCAAGGAGCGCGCGGACTTCCGCTCGATGCTCGGCATGAGCTATCTGAAGGCCGGACGCTATGGCGACGCCAGGGAGGCCCTGGAGGCATCGCTGAAGAAGGACCCCCGCCAACTCGGCGCGGGTGTGACCTTGGTGGGTCTGTTGATGCGCGACTCACAGTACGCAAAGGCTGCGAGCCGGGCGGCCGAACTGGTCAAGGCCAACCCCAACAACCCCAGCCTGCTCACCTTGCAGGGTGAGGCGCAGGCCGCAACGGGCAATGTGAACGGCGCCAAGCAGAGCTTCGAACAGGCGCTCGCCTTGGACGGTACCCTCGCCATGCCGCGCATCGGCCTTGCACGGATTTCGGCGCAGCGTGGCGACATGGATGCGGCGACCGCGCGCCTGACCGAGGTCCTCAAGCAGGACGAACGCAATCTGGAAGCGCTGCTCGCCATGGCCACCCTGGCCGAACGGCGCCAGCGACCCGACGAGGCCTTGCGATTTGCGCAAAAGGCGGTGGATGCAGCCAGCGCCACGGATATTCGACCGCATGCGGCCCTCGTGACCTTGCTGCTGCGCCTTGGCAAGGAAACCGATGCCTTGGCGGCCGCCAAGGTCATGCTGGCCAAGGCGGCAGACAATGGTGCCGCTCTGGTCCTGTATGCCCAGGCGCAGATGGCCAATGCGGACAAGGTCGGTGCGCGCGCCACGCTGACCCAGGCCGCCCGCAGGGCGCCGGCCGACGCGTCGGCGCTGTCGGACATCGCCGGCCTGCAACTACTGGCAGACGATCCGGCGGGCGCCGCCTACACCGCCGACAAGGCACTCGCGCTGGCGCCGGACTTCGTGCCGGCCTTGATCATGCAGGCTAGCGTAAGCCTGCGGCAGGCCGACCTGCTCAAGGCCGAGACCCGTATCAAGCGCATCATCCAGCTGCAGCCCAAGCGCGAGGCGGGCTATACGCTTCTTGCCGACCTGGCGCAGGCGCGCAAGCAGCCCGCGGCAATGATCGAGGCCTTGCAGCGGGCCCATGAGGTCGAGCCCAGCACGGCCACGCTGCTGCGCCTCAGCCAAGCCATGAGCGGGCAGCCAGGTGGCCTCAAGCAAGGCTTGGCCTTGATCGAGCGCTGGACCAAGGCCCACCCCAAGGACATGGCCGCGCAGCGCGCGCTGGCCGAACAACTGGTCGCGCTGGGCGAACTGCGCGCCGCGCGTGCCGCCTACGAAAACCTGCTGTCAGTGAGCCCACGCGATGCGGTGGCATTGAATGACCTGGCCAATGTGCTGCTGCAGATCCAGGATCCAGGGGCGCTCAAGATTGCCGAGCAGGCCTTGAGCCTGCAGGCCGGTAATCCTGTCGTGATGGACACCTATGCCTGGGCATTGGCGGCCGCGGGCCAGCTTGAACGCGCCTTGCCGGTACTCCGTGATGCTCGCCTGCGTGCGCCCGAGAACGCCGAAATCCGCTACCACCTGGGCGCGGTGCTCGCCAGGACGGGCAAATCCAGCGAAGCCAAGCAGGAGTTGCTGGCGGCGGTGCAGAAAAATCCGGGTTCTCCCGAGGCAAAAGCCGCGCAAAGTCTGCTCGATACCCTCAAGTGAGGGGCCTGCGAGCACCGAGCACTCACTTAGACTTCCCCATAACTGCAAAAGCATGGGTACGGGATCCGGACCCGGCACCCAAACCCCGGGTGGGAGACCAAGAAATGTCGGTATCAAAGAATAAGTTGGGCCAAGCTACGCTGGCTGCCATGCTGCTGGTGATGGCTTGCGGTGCGGCCAACGCCGCCACATGGAACGCCAGTTGGAACAAGAGCAACTGCTCGGTCAGCTCGGGCTCCGCGTTCACGGGCTCGGCGCCGAACAACGTCTATGCCAACAGCGTGGGCAATGCCTACACCTGCACATCGAACACCGCCAACGCGTCAGATGTGGTGATCTCGGCCTTCTCGGCCAAGCTGTCGAGCTACAAGGGCAGTGGCGCCTCCAACACCGCCAGCAGCTACAACCTTGATCGCAAGAACTTTGCCAGCACCGCGATTGCCGATTGGGGTGGCAATGGCTTCGGCACCCTGAACAGTTTCGAGTCGGACAAGACCGGCCCGCACGCGGCCGACAACGTGCAGCAGCTGGACGGTTTCCTGCTGCATTTCGGCTCCGCTGGCAAGGACGCCAGCGTCGCGCTGGACAATATCTCGGTGGGCTGGTCAGCCAAAGATCATGCCGCGACGATCAAAAAGGTTGGCGAGACCTGCGGTACCGGCTGCAGCACCAGCACGATTACCGGCGACTACGGCACCTACAACAGTGCCAGGATGTCGGTCTACTACTACACGGGCAGCGGCGTGCCAAGCGCCGATCTGACGGCTGCGAATGCCGAGACCCTGCAAAGCAAGGGCTGGTCGCTGCTTGGCGACACCGCCAGCATGGCTTCGAACACCACCACCGGCGACCTCAACGTCAACGACGTCAAATCCAGCTGGTGGCTGATCACGGCGTTCAATGGCGCGGATGATGCAGGCACTGGCTCGAGTTGGAAGGGTGGCACCGACGCCTTCAAGCTGTTGGCCTTTGCCGGCAATGGCACGACGCCCCCCAAACAAACGCCGGAACCCAGTTCGCTGGCCCTGATGTTCGTGGCCGTGCTGGGCGCTGCCGGTGCACGCCGCCGCAAGCGCGCCTGAGCTCTCATCGCTGCCTAAAGAAGAAGCCACCTGCGGGTGGCTTTTTCTTGCGTACTGCTCGTCTTCACTCGCGGTAGATCGCCGCCACAGGCACCTCGCCCACCCGGGCGTAGCCGCGGTACATGCCCTCGGTGTTGAACGGCATCGCGACCTCGCCGTTCGCGGCCACGGCGATCAGCCCGCCGCGCCCTTCGATGGCCACCAGCTTTTCCATCACCACCCGCCGGCTCGCCTCCTGCAGCGAGAGCCCCAGGTATTCCATCAGAGCCGAGACATCATGGGCCGCGCAGCTGCGCATAAAGGCCTCGCCGGTGCCGGTACACGAGATCGCCACCGTCGCATCGTTGGCATAGCAGCCGGCGCCGATGACGGGTGAATCGCCGACCCGGCCCAGCTGCTTATTGGTCATGCCGCCGGTGGAGGTGGCGGCCGCCAGATGGCCCTGCGCATCCAGCGCCACCGCGCCCACGGTGCCGAACTTGCTCTGCTCGTCGATGGGACCACCGGTCTGCTTGAAGGCCAAGGCCTGGCCATCGTGATCCAGCAGCACGCCGGCCTCGGCCTGCTTGGCGCGCCGCAACTGCTCCAGGCGCAGCGGCGTGCCGAACCAGTCGGGTGCCACCTGTTCCAGGCCATGGCGCGCGGCAAAGGCATCGGCCGCCGCACCGATGAACATCAGGTGCTCGCTGTGCTGCATCACCGCGCGCGCCGCCAGCACCGGGTTGCGGGTGCGCGTGACGCCCGCCACCGCGCCCGCCCGCAGCGTGGCGCCATCCATCACGCTGGCGTCCAGTTCATGGCTGCCGGCGGCGGTGTAGACCGCGCCCTTGCCGGCATTGAAGAGCTCGCATTCCTCCAACTGCCGCACCGCCTCCACCACCACCTCCATGGCCGCGGCGCCGGCCGCAAGCCGGGCCTGGCCGTCGCCCAGAATGCGCTGCAAGGCGCCCATGTATTCGGCCTCCTGCTGGGGCGAGCTCTTGCTGCGCAAGAGCGTGCCGGCGCCGCCGTGGATGGCCAGCACGGGCCTGATTTGCTTGTCAGTGTTCATGACAGGATTCTTCCATCCCTTGCACGCCCTCGGGCTGTCTCGGCAGAGACAGCCAAAAAACGAACGACCGTGCTAAAAAGCAACCATCAGCGTAGGAGCTAGCACGCATGGACCTGAACTTCACCGCCGAGGAACAAAGCTTCCGGGCCGAGATCCGCCAATGGGTGGCCGCAAACCTGCCCGCCGACATCAGCCACAAGGTGCACAACGCGCTGCGCCTGTCCAAGGACGATTTGCAGCGCTGGGCCAAGATCCTGGGCAAGCAGGGCTGGCATGGCTGGGCCTGGCCCAAACAGTTCGGCGGGCCGGGCTGGAACGCGGTGCAGCGCCATCTGTTCGAGGAGGAATGCGCGCTGGCCGGCGCGCCACGCGTGATTCCTTTCGGGCCGGTGATGGTGGCGCCGGTCATCATGGCCTTCGGCAGCCAGGCGCAGCAGGAACGCCATCTGCCCGGCATCATGAGCGGCGAGGTCTGGTGGAGCCAGGGCTATAGCGAGCCGGGCTCGGGCTCGGATCTGGCGTCGGTGAAGTGCAAGGCCGAACGCCAAGGGGATAAATACATCGTCAACGGCCAGAAGACCTGGACCACGCTGGGCCAGTACGGCGACTGGATCTTCTGCCTGGTGCGCACCGACATGGCGGCCAAGCCGCAGGCCGGCATCTCCTTCCTGCTGATCGACATGAAGTCGCCCGGCGTGACCGTGCGCCCCATCATCATGCTGGACGGAGAGCATGAGGTGAACGAGGTGTTCTTCGACAACGTCGAGGTGCCTGCCGAGAACCTGGTGGGTGAGGAGAACAAGGGCTGGACCTATGCCAAGTACCTGCTGGCCCACGAGCGCACCAATATCGCCGACGTGAACCGCGCCAAGCGCGAACTCGAGCGGCTCAAGCGCATCGCCAAGGCGGAGGGTATCTATGAGGACGCCCGCTTCCGCGACCAGATCGCGCTGCTGGAGGTGGACATCGTCGCGCTGGAGATGATGGTGCTGCGCGTACTCTCGGCCGAGAAGAGTGGCAAACAGTCGCTCGACGTGGCCGGCCTCTTGAAGATCCGCGGCAGCGAGATCCAGCAACGCTATACCGAGCTGATGATGCTGGCCGCCGGTCCCTACGCCCTGCCCTTCATCCACGAAGCCATGGAGGCGGGCTGGCAGGGCGACTACGTGGGCGCGGCTCACTGCGCGCCGCTGGCCAGCCACTACTTCAACTACCGCAAGACCACCATCTACGGCGGCTCGAACGAAGTGCAACGCAATATCGTCGCGCAAACCCTGCTTGGCTGAGGAGAAGGACATGGATTTTGATTTCACCGAAGACCAGGAGTCGCTGCGCGACGCAGTGCGCCGTTTCGTCGACAAGGACTATGGTTTCGAGCAGCGCCGCGCCACCGTGCGCGCCGGCGGTTTTTCGCAGGCCAACTGGGAGGGTCTGGCCGGTCTGGGACTGATGGGCCTGGCCGTGCCCGAGGCCCATGGCGGCATGGGTTTTGGCGCGATCGACGCGATGGTGGTGATGGAGGAGCTGGGCCGCGGCATCGTGCTGGAGCCCTATGCCCAAGGCGCGCTGATCGCACCCGCGGTGCTGCAGCACGCCAGCGCAGACGTGCAGGCGGCCTGGTTGCCGCGCATCGCCACTGGAGAGGCCTTGGTGGTGCTGGCGCACCAGGAGCGCAGCGCGCGCTACCGCCTCGATCAGGTGGCCACCTTGGCTGAGGGCCAGGTCTTGACAGGCGCCAAGAGCCTGGTGCCCGCCGGCACCCATGCCCATGCCTTCATCGTGCCGGCGCGTACCCCTGACGGCATCGCGCTCTACCTGGTGGAGGGCGGCGCAGCCGGCGTGGCCACGCGACCCTATGTGCTGCAGGACGGCTCGGCCGCCGCCGAGCTGAGCCTGGACAAGGCCCCGGCCACGCTGCTGGTGCCCGCGCCGCAGGGTCTGGCCGTGCTGGAACTGGCGGCCGACGTCGGCATCGCCGCGCAGGCCGCCGAGGCCGTGGGCGCGATGGACAAGCTGGTGGCGATCACCGCCGAGTACCTCAACACGCGCCGCCAGTTCGGCGTCGCGATCAGCAGCTTCCAGGCCCTGCGTCACCGCATGGCCGACGTGAAGATGCAGCTGGAGCTGGCCCGCTCGATGAGCTACTTCGCCAGCCTCAAGCTGGGCGACCCGGCCGAGGCGCGTCGGCGCGCGCTTTCGCAGGCCAAGCTGCAGCTGTGCCAATCGACGCGCTATGTGGGCCAGCAATGCACCCAACTGCATGGCGGCATCGGCGTGACCGACGAGTACATATCCAGCCACTACTTCAAGCGCCTGACCGTGATGGAGATGCAATGGGGCGACAGCCTGCATCATCTGGGCGAGGTCAGCGCGCGCATGCAAGAAAGCGCCGGCGTGTTTGCTTGAGCCCTGGCACTGCACAATCGCCCCATGGCGATTGAACCCGCAAGCATCACCGATGTGGCCGGCCTCAAGGTCGGCCATTTCACCGACCAGCGCCGCCCCACCGGTTGCACCGTCATCCTGTGCGAACAGGGCATGGTGGCCGGCGTGGACGTGCGCGGCGCCGCGCCGGGCACGCGCGAGACCGATTTGCTGCGCCCAGAGAACACGGTGGACCGGGTGCATGCCATTCTGCTCAGCGGCGGCAGCGCTTACGGCCTCGACGCCGCCAGCGGCGTGATGCGCTGGCTGGCCGAGCGCGGCCATGGCCTGCGGGTAGGCCCGGCCTGTGTGCCCATCGTGCCGGCGGCCGTGTTGTTCGACCTCTGGCTCGGCGATCCGCTCGTCGCCCCTGATGCCGCTGCGGGCTATGCCGCTTGCGTGGCCGCTCGTGCAGCGCCGCCCTTGCAGGGCAGCGTCGGCGCCGGCACGGGCGCCACCGTGGGCAAGCTGTTCGGCACCGAGCGCGCCATGAAGGGGGGCATCGGCACGGCGGCGGTCCGCGTGAACGGCATCACCGTAGCCGCGCTGGTGGCGGTGAACGCCGTCGGCGATGTGATCGACCCGGCCACCGGCCAGCTGCTGGCGGGCGCACGCGATGCCCAAGGCCGCCTGCTCGGCAGCGCGCGGGCCATGCTGCAGGGGTTTGCGCCCACGCAATTGCTGAGCGGCAGCGCCACCACCATCGGCGTGGTGGCCACCGACGCCCAGCTCAGCAAGGCGCAGGCCTGCAAGCTGGCCCAGATGTCGCATGACGGCCTGGCGCGCAGCATCAACCCGGTGCACACGCCCAGCGATGGCGACGTGATGTTCGCCCTCGCCAGCGGTGCCAGCGGGCGCGAGGCGGACCTGACCCTGCTGGGCACGCTGGCCGCCGAAGTCACGGCGCAGGCCGTGCTGAATGCCGTGCGCCATGCGGTCGGCCTGCCCGGCCTGCCCTCGGCGGCCGAGCTCTCGGCGACAATCGCACCATGAAAATGCGTTTGTCCCAGATCCTGTTCTCGCAAGGCTTCGGCACCCGGCGGCTGTGCGCCGGCCTCATTTACAACGGCGAGGTCAAGGTGGCCGGCGAGGTCGTCGACGACCCCGAGGCCGAGTACGAGACGGCGGGTTTAAGCTTCGAAGTCAGCGGCAAGACCTGGCCCTTCTACGACAAGGCCCTGATCCTGCTGAACAAGCCGGCCGGCTACGAATGCTCGCAAAAACCCAAGCATCACCCCAGCGTGATGAGCCTGTTGCCTGGCCCGCTGCGCGAGCGCAATGTGCAGCCGGTGGGCCGGCTCGACGAGGACACCACGGGCCTGCTGCTGCTCACCGACGACGGTGCCCTGATCCACAAGCTCACCAGCCCCAAGCACCATGTGCCCAAGGTCTACGAGGCGCGCTGCAAGCATGAGGTGACGGACGAGCAACTGGCGCGCCTGCTGGCCGGCGTGGAACTGCGCGAACCCGACGCTAAGCCGCACCACAAACCCGAACAGGTGCGCGCCGAGGGAGCCGAACGCGTCGACAGCCACGGCCTGCGGCTGACGCTGGTCGAGGGCAAGTACCACCAGGTCAAGCGCATGGTCGCGGCCGTGGGCAACCGCGTCGAAGCCCTGCACCGCCCGCGCTTCGGTGCCCTCAGCATCCCCGACGGGCTCAAGCCCGGCGAGTGGATCTGGATCGCCAGCCCCGCGCTGATCACGCCCTGATCAGGGCTTTCCCGCGCGGCGCCAGCACCACGGCCCAGGGTTGTTCCTAGGCAAGCTGTCACATTCCCTGTGTAGAAATCGCGGCTGGTAACAGGCTCGTCGCAGCGGCGCGCCTGTGCATCGCGCTGGAGCCTGGCAAAGACCATGGCCGCGCCGTTCGGGAACCATCACAATGACTGCTGAGTCCGCGCAGGACCAAGAGCAAGAGCTCAACAACGGAATCGCCGCCCAGGTACAGCTGGAGCAATTGACCTCGCTCTATGAGCTGACGCTGGCACCTACCTCCTTAGGCGTCTTGTTCAGCATTGTTCCGCTGCTGCTGCTATGGGATCACCTGCCACAAGGTCTGCTGCTGAGCTGGTTTGCCGCCCGCGCCTTGGTGGCAGCGCTGCGTTGCAGCGATGTGCTGAGTTTCAGGTATGCAAGACCTGGCCCCGACCAGATTGAACCCTGGCGCCAGCGCTATCTGACCCTGCTAAGCCTGGATGCGCTCAGCTGGGGCGCCATGGGCTGGTACTTTCACACGCCGGCCATTCCGGAACTGGACGGCATCATGCTGTCGACCATTGTTGGCCTTGGCGCGATCGGCTTGTTCTCACTGGGCGGTGTGCTGTGGGCCCATCTGCTGTTCTGCGGCATCTTGTTCGCGCCACTGGCCCTGTACCTGGGCCTGCAGAACAGCCCGGCCGGCTGGTTCTCGCTGCTCGGGCTGGGCCTGTTCCTGGGCGTTTCGCTGTTCGAATCGCGCCGCAGCCAGGCGCGCCATGCCGGGTTGCTGCGCCTGCGTTTCGAGAATGCCCATATCGCCGAGCAGCGGCGGCAAGCCCTGCAATCGGCCGAGCATTCCAGCACCAGCAAGAGTCGCTTCGTGGCGGTGATGAGCCATGAGATCCGCACGCCGCTGAACGGCATCCTGGGCATGACCCAGTTGCTGGAGCGCTCCAAGCTGGACGCGCAACAGCGCGAGCAGGTCGACATCGTGCGCCGCTCCGGCCGCCACCTGCTGACCCTGGTGAACGACATCCTTGACCTGGCGCGCATCGAATCTGGCAAGCTGGTGGTGGAAGCCCACGCGCTGGAACTGGCCGAGGCGGTGGACGACGTCTGTCGCCTGCTGGCCCAGACCGCCAAGGAAAAAGGCCTCGCCTTCGACTGCCGCCTGGCGCCGGGCCTGCCACGACTCATCATGGGTGACGCGCCGCGCATCAAGCAGGTGCTGCACAACCTGATCGGCAACGCCATCAAGTTCACCGAGCGCGGCAGTGTCTCGGTGGAGGTATCCACCGTGCTGGACATGCGCGCCGGCACCTTGCTGCATGTGGCCGTGCGCGATACCGGGGCCGGCATCCCCGCCGACCAGATGGAACGCGTGTTCGCACCCTTCGAGCAGGCCGACAACACCCGGCCGCGCCAGCACGAGGGCAGCGGCCTGGGCCTGACGATTTCGCGCGAACTGGCACGCGCCATGGGCGGCGACCTGCGCTGCGCCTCCCTGCCCGGCCAGGGTTCGGTGTTCGAGTTCACCCTGCCGCTGCGGGCCGGCCCCATGGCGCCGGTGCCGCCGGCGCCGCCGCCGCTCGCCGGCTCCCTGCCCCTGCCGGCCTTGCGGGGTCGGGTCTTGCTGGTGGACGACAGCGCCGTCAATCTGCTGGTGGCGTCCACCATGCTGGAGCGCTGCGGGCTGACGGTGGACCAGGCCGAGAACGGCCGCGAAGCCCTGCAACGCATGCAGGCCACGGCCTACGACCTGGTGCTGATGGATTGCCAGATGCCGGGGATGAACGGCTTCGAGGCCACCCAGGCCTGGCGCCAGCATGAGGCGCGCGAGGCACTGGCGACGCGCACGCCCATCGTGGCCCTCACGGCCAGCGCGGTGAACAGCGACCGCCAGCGCTGCCTTGAATGCGGCATGGACGACTACCTGGTCAAGCCCTTCGAGATGGACGACCTGACCACGCTGGTGCAGCGCTACCTGCCCGAACCGGGCGCGGCGCGGACGGAATTCGCACCGGCTTGATGGCTGAACGGCCGGCGCCCGGATAATCTCGCCCCATGCAGGTTTTCCGCGGTTTCCATCATCCAGGCATTGCCGGCGCTTGTGCGCTGACGATAGGCAATTTCGACGGCGTCCATCGCGGCCACCAGGCCATGCTGGCCCTGCTCAAATCCGAGGCCTTGCACCGTGGCCTGCCCTCTTGTGTGCTCACCTTCGAGCCGCATCCGCGCGATTTCTTCGCCGCCAGGCTGGGCAAGCCCGAGCTGGCGCCGGCGCGCATCGCCACCCTGCGCGACAAGCTCAGCGAGCTGGAGCGCTGCGGCATCGACCAGGTGGTGGTGCTGCGCTTCGACGAGCGCCTGGCGTCCTTGAGCGCACAGGACTTCATCCAGCGCGTGCTGGAGCAGGGCCTGGGCGCCCGCTACGTGCTGGTGGGCGACGATTTCCGCTTCGGCGCCAAGCGCCAGGGCGACTACGCCACCCTGGACGCAGCCGGGCGCCTGCAGGGCTTCGACGTGGCGCGCATGATGAGCTACGAGGTGCACGGCCTGCGCGTCAGCAGCTCGGCGGTGCGCGAGGCGCTGGCCAGCGGGCAGATGGAGGCCGCGGCGCAGTTGCTGGGCCGCTCGTATTCGATCTCCGGCCATGTGGTGCATGGCCAGAAACTGGGCCGCAGCCTGGGCGAGAGCAGCGCCGGCGCGGCGGATGGTTTTCGCACCCTCAATCTGCACTTCCCGCACAGCAAGCCGGCCGCCATGGGCATCTATGCGGTGCGCACCCATGGCCTGGCAGAGCGCGCGCTGGACGGAGTTGCCTCGCTGGGCGTGCGCCCCACCATCGAGCAGGCCGGGCGCGTGCTGCTGGAGGTGCATGCCTTCGACTGGCCGCCGGAACTGGGCCCCGAGGGCGCCTACGGTAAACTGGTGCGCGTGGAACTCCTGCACAAACTGCGCGATGAAGCCCGCTACGACGGGCTGGATGCCTTGACGGCCGCGATCCGTCAGGACGAGACGCAGGCGCGCGCCTACCTGGCCAGCCATGCGGCCACCCATGCTGCGACCGGGCGTCAGACCACCCGCGACCGAATTTGACGCGCTGAGCCGGCCCTCAGCCCGCGTGCCGCGATCATCGAAGCGGGCACGCGCCTCTCTACTCCGGTGGGTCAGCCCAGCCCCACCGCCTGCCCCGCAAAGCCTGCCATGACCGACACCAAAACGGACTACCGCGCCACCCTCAATCTGCCCGACACCCCCTTCCCGATGCGCGGCGACCTGCCCAAGCGCGAGCCGGGCTGGGTGAAGGCATGGGAGGAGCAAGGCGTCTACAAAAAGCTGCGCGACGCGCGCTGCGGTGCACCCAAGTTCGTGCTGCACGACGGCCCGCCCTATGCCAACGGCCAGATCCATATGGGCCATGCGGTCAACAAGATCCTCAAGGACATGATCGTCAAGGCGCGCCAGCTGCAAGGCTATGACGCCGCCTACATCCCCGGCTGGGACTGCCATGGCCTGCCGATCGAAAACCAGATCGAAAAGACCTACGGCCGCGGCCTGCCGCGCGACGAGGTGCAGGCCAAGAGCCGCGCCTACGCCACCGAGCAAATCGACCAGCAGCGCGCCGACTTCAAGCGCCTGGGCGTGCTGGGCGACTGGGACCGCCCCTATCGCACCATGGACTTCAAGAACGAGGCCGGCGAGATCCGCGTGCTCAAGCGCCTGTTCGAGCGCGGTTTTGTCTACCGTGGCCTCAAGCCGGTGTACTGGTGCTTCGATTGCGGCTCCTCGCTGGCCGAGTTCGAGATCGAATATGCCGACAAGCAGAGCCCGGCGGTGGACGTGGCCTTCCTGGCCGCCGAGCCGGACAAGCTGGCCGCCGCCTTTGATCTGCCGGCGCTGGCCAAGCCCGCCTACACGGTGATCTGGACCACCACGCCCTGGACCATCCCCGCCAACCAGGCGCTCAACCTCAACCCCGAGCTGAGCTATGCCCTGCTGGATACGCCGCAAGGCATCTATCTGGTGGCCGAGGCCCTGGTGGAGAAATGCCTGGCGCGCTGGCAGCTCGAAGGCCAGGTGCTGGCCACCACGCCGGGCAAACGCCTGGAGCTGCTGAAGTTCAAGCATCCGCTCGCCCATGTGGATGCAGGCTTCGACCGCGAGAGCCCGGTCTACCTGGCCGACTACGCCACCGCCGACGACGGCACGGGCGTGGTGCATTCGGCCCCGGCCTACGGCCTGGACGACTTCCAGAGCTGCGTCGCGCATGGCCTGGCCTTCAAGGACATCCTCAACCCGGTGCAGGGCAATGGCGTCTATGCGGCCGAGCTGCCGCTGTTCGCCGGCCAGCATATCTGGAAGGCCAATGCGCTGATCGCCGAGGCGCTGCAGAATGCCGGCCGCCTGCTGGCCCATAGCAAGCTGATGCACAGCTATCCGCATTGCTGGCGCCACAAGAGCCCGGTGATCTACCGCGCCGCCGCCCAGTGGTTTGTGCGCATGGATGAGGGCGATGGTGTATTCACCGTCGACAAGGCGCCGCAGACCCTGCGCCAAACCGCCCTGGCCGCCATCGAGGCCACCAGCTTCTATCCCGAAAACGGCCGCGTGCGCCTGCGCGACATGATCGCCGGCCGGCCCGACTGGTGCATCTCGCGCCAGCGCAGCTGGGGCGTGCCCCTGCCGATCTTCCTGCACAAGGACAGCGGCCAGCCGCACCCCCGTACCCTGGAGTTCATCGAGCGCGCCGCCGAGCTGGTCGAGGCCGGCGGCGTCGAGGCCTGGGCCAAGCTGGACGCGGCCGAGTGGCTGGGTACGGAAGCCGAGCAATACAGCAAGGGCAGCGACATCCTGGACGTCTGGTTCGACTCCGGCTCGACCTTCCAGCATGTGCTCAAGGGCAGCCATGCCGGCGCCGCGCACGAGGAGGGCCCCGAGGCCGACCTCTACCTGGAAGGCCATGACCAGCACCGCGGCTGGTTCCACTCCTCGCTGCTCATCAGCTGCGCGCTGAACGGCCGCGCGCCCTACAAGGGCCTCTTGACCCACGGGTTCACGGTGGACAGCAAGGGCCACAAGATGAGCAAGTCCAAGGGCAATGGCGTGGACCCGCAGGACACCAGCAAGAAGCTGGGTGCAGAGATCATCCGCCTGTGGGTAGCCGCCTCCGACTACTCGGGCGACATCGCCGGCGACGACAAGATCCTGGCCCGTGTGGTGGACGGCTACCGCCGCATCCGCAACACCTTGCGCTTCCTGCTCGCCAATGTCTCGGACTTCGATGCCCGTACCGAAGCGCTGCCGTTGGACCAGTTGCTGGAGGTGGACCGTTATGCGCTCGCGCGCGCCAGCGCCTTCCAGGACGAGATCCTCGCGCATTACCAGCGCTATGAGTTCCACCCTGTGGTTGCCAAGCTGCAGGTCTATTGCTCCGAAGACCTCGGCGCCTTCTACCTCGACCTGCTGAAGGACCGCCTCTACACCACCGCGCCCAAGAGCCTGGCGCGCCGCTCGGCCCAGACCGCGCTGTGGCAGCTGACCCAGGCCATGCTGCGCTGGATGGCGCCCTTCCTCAGCTTCACCGCCGAGGAAGCCTGGCAGGTGTTCGACGGCGGCCATGCCGGCGCCAGCATCTTCACCGAAACCTACTGGAAGTTTGACGGCGCCGATGCCGCCCTGCTGGCCAAGTGGGCGCGCGTGCGCGAGATCCGCGAGGCGGTCAACAAGGCCATCGAGGATGTGCGCAGCGCCGGCGGCGTGGGCTCATCGCTGCAGGCCGAAGTGGCGCTGGGCGTCAACGCGCAAGACCTGGCCCTGCTGCAAAGCCTGGGCGATGACCTGAAGTTCGTGCTCATCACCTCGGCCGCGACGGTGGCCCTGGCCGACGAGTTGAGCGTCACCGTGACGCCCTCGGCCCAGCAGAAATGCGAGCGCTGCTGGCATTACCGCGAAGATGTGGGCACCAATCCTGCCCACCCCACCATTTGCGGGCGCTGCGACAGCAATCTGCATGGTGCCGGCGAAAACCGCCGGATCGCCTGATCTTTGCAACAGCAAGGGCGCCGCGGCGCCCTTGTTTCGTTCTGTTCAGGGAAACGCCGGCACATTGGGCTCCAGCCCTTCGAAGTGGGCCTCCGGGTGCGTGCGCACCAGCAGTTGCTCGATTTCGGTAACGCGCGAGCGCGGCACGTCCACCATCAGCAGATACTGCCCATTCTTCAGCGCCGGCTGGAAGCGCTCCAGGCGCCGGCTCGGGGTGGAGCTGCCAATCATGCTGGACGACCAGGTGCCCAGCACCGCGCCCAGGCCGGCCATCGCGATCACCACGCCGGCCGGTGTATGAGCCCCCAGGTTGTAGGCGACCGCAACGCCGGCGGCGGCGCCCAAACCTGCGCCCAGCAGCAGCCCCGTCTGGGCCGCCTGCACCAGGTCCGAGGTCTGCAACACATTGGCCGCATGCAGGCCGGTCATGTCGACGCCCTCGCTGGCGACAAAGTGAATATGCTGCTCGGCAATGCGAGCCAAGAGCAATTCGTTCATGGTGCGGGTGGCGCTTTCCAGATTTGGCAGCAACCAGTAGATGCGTTTACGCATGATGGACTCCTTGCCCTTGGGCGGCGGACAGCGGTCCGCGAGTTGTGAACCCTGGACGCCCTCTGTTGTACGCCGGTCTTTGCCCAAGCTCAAGTCCGGCAAGCCTGCTCCGCTACAGTAGCGCCCTCGGCCCAAGCCGGCCTCAAACAACAGCACTCGCACCGCCATGTCGTCCAAGCGTTCCAGTAGTCCTTCACCGCGTCTGTCGCAATGGCTCGCCATCGCCGCCCTGATCGTCATCCTGGATCAGCTGACCAAGGTGCTGATACTGGCCAGCTTCCAGCTGCACGACAGCCACCATGTGACCGCCTTCTTCAATCTGGTCAGGGTTCACAACACGGGCGCGGCCTTCAATTTCCTGGCCGGTGCGGCCGGTTGGCAGCGCTGGTTCTTCGTCGCCCTGGGCGCCGCGGCCACCATCTTCATCGTCTGGATGCTGCGCCGCCACGGCCAGCAGGCGCTGTTCGCCTGGGCCTTGTCGCTGATCCTCGGCGGCGCCGTCGGCAATGTGCTCGACCGCTTGATGCACGGCTATGTGGTCGATTTCATCCAGCTGCACTGGGCGGGCTGGTATTTCCCGTCCTTCAACGTCGCCGACAGCGCCATCACCGTGGGCGCCGTCTTGCTCATCCTGGACGAATTGCGGCGCGTGCGTCGCGGCGGCTAGGGCAAATGCCGCTACACCTCAGCCGGGCCAGCGCATAGCCTTCCCGTCGAGGAGAGCCAATGGCCAGCAACGACAAACCCAATCAACCTGCCGATGAACCGTCCGCGCTCAGCATCAGCCTGAACACCCTGCGGTGGAGCCAGCCGCTGCACTGGTTGCGCCTGGGCTGGCGCGACTTCTGCCGTCAACCCGCCATCGGTCTGTTCTACGGGCTGTGCTTCATGGCGATGGGCTGGGGACTGTTAAAGGTCTACGAGCACGCGCCCGCATACACGCTGGCACTGTCGGCCGGCTTTCTGTTGATGGGTCCTTTCTTATGCATGGGGCTGTACCAGGTCAGCATGAGGCTGGAACGCGGCGAAGCACCGGGCTTCGTCGATTCGCTCGCCGCCTGGCACACGCGCACCGGCCAGATGGCCATCTTTGGCGGCGTGCTGCTGATTCTCGAGATGATCTGGGCGCGTGCCTCGCTGGTGATCTTCGCGGTGAGTTTTGATGGCATGCCCGACCTCTCTGGCTCGCTCACCAAGCTGATCGATCCCGAAAACCTCGGCTTCATCGTCGCCTATCTGTGCGTAGGCGCACTGTTCGCCGGTCTGATCTACGCGGTCAGTGTGATTTCGGTGCCGATGATTCTCGACAAACAGGTGGACGCGGTCACCGCCGGCCTGGTCAGCATGCGCCTGGTGCTGACGCAGACCGGCGTGATGCTGCTCTGGGGCGCCCTTATCACGCTGCTGGTGGTGCTGGCCATGCTGCCCTGGTTTGCCGGCCTGCTGGTGATGGGGCCGGTGCTGGGCCACGCCAGCTGGCATGCCTACCGCGCCACCGTCGCCAACTGAAAACTGCCGCGCGTGGGCTGGGGGCCACCGCGGCTCGGCCACAATGCGCCTTGCCATGAGATTGACCTTTACTTGCCTACTCGCACTGTGCTGCCACAGCCCTGCCCGGGCGGCCGCCGAGCCTCTTGATCTGACGGCCATCCCCTTCGAGAAGCTCACCCAGACCGAGGTCATCACCGCCTCCAAGCTGGCCAAGCAGGTGAGCGACTCGCCCTCGGCCGTCTCCATCGTCACGGCGGACGACATCCGCGCCTACGGCTACCGCACGTTGGCCGATGTCGTTAACGGCATGCGCGGCCTCTACACCACCTACGACCGCCGCTACGAGTATCTGGGCGGCCGCGGTTTCGGCGCGCCAGGCGACTACACCGGCCGCATCATGGTGCTGATCGACGGCACAGCCACCCAGGACAACATCTACAACCAGGCCTATATCGACAACTCCGGCCTGCTCGATCTGGAATTGATCGAGCGCGTCGAGTACGTGCCCGGCACCGGCTCGGTGAGCTACGGCAACAACGCCCTGCTGGGCATCATCAACATCATCAGCAAGCGCGGTGCCGACTTCGACGCCGCCCAACTCGCGGGCGAGCTGTCCAGCTACGGTGGCCGCAAGAGCCGCCTGACGCTGGGCCACCGTTTCGAGAACGGTGTGGACCTGCTGCTCTCCGCGTCCGGCCTGCACAGCGATGGGCAGACGCACTACTTCCCCTACTTCGACGCCATCGGCCTGCATGGCGGCCGCGCCGTCGGGCAGGATTTCGAATCGAACCGGCGCCTGTTCGCCAAGCTGGAATTCGAGGGCTTCAGCCTGCAGGCCGCCCATGTGAGCCGCACCAAGGCCTCGCCCCTGCCCAGGCGCCAGAACGCCTTCAACCTGCCCTACTACCTGGTGGACGAATCCACCAGCGTCAGCGCCAAGGTCGACTTCAATATCGGCCGCGATCTGAAGTCGGTATCGCGCCTGTACCTCGGCCGCTACGAGGACCGCACCTTCCGTCAGTACGTCGCCGTCGATCCGGACGAGCAGTTCCGCCGCAACCAGACCCTGGGCCAATGGTGGGGCCTGGATCAGAAATTTGCGCTCACCCGCTACCAGGGCCACACCCTGGTATTCGGTGCCGAGATCCGCGACGATTTCCGCCAGCGCATTGCCAGCGTCGGCCTGGACGATCACTATGTCGAGCGCATCGAGTACGACCGCCTGCCCTATACCAACAAGACCTACAGCCTCTACGCCACCGACGAGTTCGTCGTCAGCAAGACCCTCACCGCCAATCTCGGCGTGCGTTACGACAAGCCCCATGCGGTGGACTGCTCGATGGCGCCCTGCATCACCTACGCCAGCAAGCCAGCCTTCAGCCCGCGCCTGGCCTTTACCCTGATCGCCGGCCCCGACACCACGCTGAAGGCCTCCTACAGCCGCGCCTTTCGCCTGCCCAACCCCAACGAGATCAGTGCCTCCACGCAGTCCGACCTTTACCGCCCCGAGCGGGTCGGCGCGGCCGAACTGGTGTTGGAGCAGGACTGGTCGCCGACGCTGCGTTTCACCGGCTCGATCTACGACTACCGCCTGGGTGACCAGCGCTATCTGGCCTCAGCCACCGGCGGCGAGCAGCACGACGGCCGCAGCCGCACGCGCGGGCTGGAGATCCAGCTCGACCAACTCTGGGAGGGTGGCATCAAGCTGCGCGCCAGCGCGGCCTGGCAGGCCGCACGCGACCCCGAGGGCAAGCAACTGGTCAACTCACCGCGCGCCATGGCCAAGCTGAACCTGAGTGCGCCGCTGTGGGAGCGCGCCTGCCGGCTGGGCCTGGAGGCGCAATACCTGGGTCGGCGCATCACCCAGGAGTTGCGCGACGACGATGGCATCGTCACGCGCGAGGGGCGACCGCTGGCCGGCGCCAGCCTGCTCAACCTGACGCTGAGCTCGGCACAGGGCTGGCATGGGCTGAACTGGTCGATCGGCATCAAGAACGCATTGAACCAGCGCTACGAGGTGCCGGCCTCCACCGTGCGCAGCGACGGCCATGGCGCCGTGCTCGACACCATGGCCATGGACGGCCGCCACTTCTTCGTGCAACTCAGCTGGGACGCATGGCGATGAGAACGGCCCGCGCGCGCCTGCTGACGGCCGGCTCGCTGGCCCTGGCCCTGAGCTTGGCCACCAGCCAGCAGGCCGGCGCGCAGCAGGCCGGCGCCCAGGCCGTGCCCGAGTACGCGATGAAGGCCACCTATCTGTACAACTTCATGGTGTTCGCCGAGTGGCCCAATCAGGAGGCCCATGGCACACAGGACTCCCTGCAGCTCTGCGTGTTCGGGCCGGACAACTTCGGCGCCGCCCTGAACGCACTGGAGGGCAAGAGTGTGCATGGCCGCAAGCTGGCGGTGCAGCGCGCCAGCAGCCTGGCCAGCCTGCGGCGCTGCCATCTGCTGTTCGTCACCGAACGCGAGGCGCCAAATATGGCCGCAATCTTGCAAGTGCTGGGTGAGGCGCCGGTGCTGACCGTGGCAGACTCGCCGCTGGCCAGCGGCGCCGCCATCCTGCTTTCGCTCGACGGCCAGCGCCTGGTGTTCGACGTGAATCTCCAGCGCATCAAGAAGGCCGGCATCACGCTGTCTTCCAAGGTGCTGCAACTGGCGCGTTCTGCGAGCTAGTTCCCATGTTCAGCCTCTCCTCCCTTTTTAAGCGTCCGGGCAGCGAGCAGGGCTCCCTGGTCACCCGGCTGGAAAGCATTCTGGCGGCGACCATGGGCGCCGCCCTGCTGATCGCGTTGGTGCTGATCACCTCCAAGGAGTTGCTCACCCAGCGTGCCGCGCTCAGCGCAGGCGGGCAGGCCTGGCTCAACACCCTGGCCGTGCAAGCCACCTCGCCGCTGGCCTTCGACGATGCCAAGGCCGCACAGGAGTTCCTGCAGGCCGCCAGCATCTATCCGGGCCTGCAGGCCGCCTACATCCTGCGCAACGATGGCTCCACCCTGGCCAGCCACCTGGCCGCGTCGCAGCCCGCGCTGTCGGCGGCCGAGCTGGCACAGGCCAACAGCACGCCCTTCTTTGCCAGCGCCCTGCTGATTAGCACGCCGGTACGGCTGTCGGAGGACATGCTGGGCAGCGTGGTGGCGAAGATCGACCTCACGCGCATGTGGCGCTCGATCCTGCAGTTCGCCGTCTCGCTGATCGTTGCGCTGGGCGCGTCGGGGGTGGCGGCGGCGCTGGCGGCACGCAAATTCCTGCATCGCGCGCTTGCCCCCATCAAGGGCCTCAAGCAAGTGATGGACGACGTTTCGCATGGCCAGCGCTTTACGGTGCGCGCCGAGGTGGTGGCCAACGACGAGGTCGGGGCGCTCAGCACGGTGTTCAACAACATGCTGGACCAGATCATCAAGAGCGACGCCCAGTTGGCCGAGAACAATGCACGTCTGCGCGCGCTCAAGGACGCCGCCGAGCAGGCCTCCAATATGAAGAGCGAGTTCCTGGCGCTGATGAGCCATGAGCTGCGCACCCCGATGGCGGGCGTGCTGGGCATGCTCAAGCTGAGCCTGCGCGGCCAGATGGACGCCACGGTGCGCGAGCGCATCGAGCTGGCCAGCCAGAACGCCTCCGTGCTGCTGCAGCTGGTGAACGACCTGCTGGACGTCTCCAAGATCGAGGCCGGCAAACTCTCGCTCGAATGCGTGGACTTCGAGCTGCAGACCCTGCTCGGCGATGCCATGCGGCTGCTGCACGAGCGCGCCACCGAGAAGGGCATCGCGTTGAGCTGGCAGATCGACGCCGCCGTGCCGACCTATCTGCGCGGCGACCCCACGCGGCTGCGCCAGGTGCTCATCAACCTGGTGGGCAATGCCATCAAGTTCACCGAGCGTGGCGGCGTCACCGTCACGGTGCGCAATCTGCCGCCCGACGAGCGCTTGCCCGATGCGCCGCCACCCATCTACTTCGCGGTGCAGGACACCGGCATCGGCATCAGCGAAGCTGCCCAGCGCCGCATGTTCCAGAAATTCGAGCAGGCCGACATGTCGACCACGCGCAAATTCGGCGGCACCGGCCTGGGCCTGTCGATCTGCAAGCAGCTGGTCGAGCTGATGGGGGGCCAGATCGGCCTGCACAGCGTGCTCGACCAGGGCAGCATCTTCTTCTTCGAGCTGCCGCTGCCGGCCGGACAGCGCCCGGCCGAAACCAGCGCCCTGGCGATGGGCCGGCATGCCTACCGGCTGCATGCGCTGGTGGCCGAGGATGCCAGCACCAACCAGCTCATCATCAAGGCGTTGATGGAGGACATGGGCCACCAGGTCAGCGTGGTCGAGAATGGCGAGCAGGCCCTGGAGGCGCTGACAGGCCAGAGCTTCGACCTGATCCTGATGGACGGCCGTATGCCGGTGATGGATGGCCTGGAGGCCACCGCCCATATCCGTGCCGGCCACTGGGGTGAGCTGATTTTTGCGGAGCGCGACATCCCCATCGTCGCGCTTACCGCCGATGCCTCCGAACAGGACCGCGCCAAGTTCCTCGCCAGCGGCATGAACGATTTCCTCAGCAAGCCCGTCGACGAACTGGCCCTGCACCAGGTGCTGAGCCGCGTCATCGAACAGCGGCTGCGCGCCGGCCTGCCGATGAAGCCGCGCACCGACGACGCGCTGGGCGCGCTCGACAACTGGGCCGCCCAAGCCAGCCTGGATGTGGGCGCGGTGGCGGCGCCGCCCCCCGTACCGCTGCGTGCCAGCCAGGATGCCATGCAGCAGCGCGCGCGCAGTGTGCAGGCGCAAATGCTGCGGGCCTTCCGCGAGCAGGCGCCGCTGCGCCTGCAGGAGATCGCGGCCGCGGCCGCGGCGGCCGACTGGAACAGCGCCGCCATCGTCGCGCACGGCATCAAGGGCTGTCTGGCCTATATTGAGCCCAAGGGCCGCGCCTACCAGCTGAGCGACCAGCTCGAACGCATGGCCGACCGCGGCGAGGTGGCCGAGTTCGACACGCACTTGCAGGCGCTGCAGCTCGCACTCGCCAACACCGTGATGAACAAAGACGCAGGGAGCGGCGCATGAAGATTCTGGTGGTCGATGACGACATGATTTCGCGCATGGCGCTGGTCGATGTCATCAACGCTTGCGGCAACTACCGCATCGTCGAGGTGGCCAGCGGCGACGAAGCCTGGCAGCAGATCAGCGGCCCCGGCGTGCCGCCGATGCTGGTGTGCTGCGACATCCGCATGCCGGGCATGTCGGGTATCGAGCTGCTCAAGAAGGTGCGCGCCACCCCGGCCAGCCAGGACATGCCTTTCGTGTTGATCTCGATGGCCAACGACGCCGACACCATCAAGGAAGCGATTCAGTTCGGCGTGACCGGCTACATCGTCAAGCCCTTCAGCCAGAAGGACGCGCGCGAACGCCTCAGCAAGGCGCTGGCGCTGTCGGGCAGCAAGGTGATGGAAAGGCCCGCCGACACCATGGCCAGGCTCAAGTTCGAACCCGACCGCTATCGCGCCTACCTCACCACCATGCAGCGCCAAGTGGCGCAGCTGATCGGTGAAATCGCTGCCATCTCGAACAGCGAGGCACTGCGACCGATACGCGAGAAGATGGCGGTGCTGCAGACCGGCTGCGCGCCGCTGGGCCTGTGGCGGGCGGCTGCCCTGCTGCAGAAGTTCTCGGCCGAGGGCTCGGCCAGCGCCGACATGCTGGACAGCCTGGACGAGCTGCAACAGCAACTCCATCACCAGTTGTTCGCAATCGACTGAGCGTTGGCGCGCCGACGCAGGCCACAATGCGCGCTGATGAGATCCGTTCCCCCCGCCCCATGCTCGATTTTTCCAGCTTGACGCATTACGACTGGCTCGACGTCCCCATGTGGGTGTACGACCTCGAGCGCCAGCGCAATCTGTGGGCCAACGCCGCCGCCCTGAGCTTTTGGCGCGCCGAGAGCGCCGAGGAATTCCTCTCGCGCGACCATACCGACACCAATGCCGCGGTGCGCGAGCGCCTGGCCGTGACCGCCGCCGACCATGCCCAGGGCAAGATCGTGCGCGAGCAATGGACGCTCTATCCCAAGGGTCAGCCCACCACCGTGATGCTGACCTCGCGCGGCATCCGCACCCCCGACCGCCGCCAGGTCATGCTGTTCGCCGCCGACTCGCTGCCCGCCGGCAGCGACAAGTCGATGCTGCGCGGCGTCGAGGCGCTGCAGCACACCTCGGTGCGCATCGCCATGTTCTCCCTGCGCGACGGCAGCGCCCTGATGCGCAACCCGGCCGCGGCGATCTGCTTCGCCGCTCTGCCCAAGGCCGCCGGCGTGAGCGACTTTGCCGCCATCTTCCCGGACCCCGAACTGGCCAGGCGCATCTACGCCCAGGTGCAGCGCGGCCAGACCTTTGCCGCCGATCTGGAGCTCAACACCAGCTCGGGCCGGCGCTGGCATGGCGTGGATGCGCGGCCGATGCGCGACCCGGTGACCGGCGATCTGGTGATGCAGCTGAATGCGCGCGACATCGCCGACCTCAAGGCCAGCCAGGCCGCGCTGGAGGCCGCGCGCGAGGCCGCCGAGGCGGCCAGCCAGGCCAAGAGCAGCTTCCTGGCCAATATGAGCCACGAGATCCGCACGCCCATGAACGGCGTGCTGGGCCTCACCGAGCTGGTGCTGCAGACCGAGCTGAGCGAGCGCCAGCGCAAATTCATCGAGCTGGCCCATGGCTCGGCCAAGGGCCTGATGGTGATCATCAACGACCTGCTGGACGTGGCCAAGATCGAGGCCGGGCGCGTGCATATCGACGACGCCGAGTTCTCGCTGCACGACTGCCTGCGCGAGTCCCTGCACCCGCTCTTGCTGCAGGCGCATGAGAAGGGCATCCAGCTGCATGCGCGCGTGCAGCCGGGCGTGCCCCAGCATCTGCGCGGCGATGCGCTGCGCCTGCGCCAGGTGCTGGTGAACCTGGTGGGCAATGCGCTCAAGTTCACCGAGCGCGGCGAGGTGCGCGTCGAGGTGCAGCTGATCGCCGAGGACGATGCGCCCGCCAATTCACCCATCGATGGGCCGGCGCCGCTGCGCTTCTCGGTGCACGACACCGGCATCGGCATGACGCGCGACCAGATCGCCCATGTGTTTGCGCCCTTCACCCAGGCGGACGGCAGCATCACGCGCCGCTACGGTGGCACCGGCCTGGGCCTGACCATCGTGCAGCGCCTGGTCAATCTGATGGGCGGATCGGTCAGCGTCGAAAGCCAGCCCGGCACCGGCTCCTGCTTCAGCTTCGAGCTGCGGCTGCCGCGCGCCATCAGCGCGGCGCCCGCGCCGGCAGATTCAGACCAACAGCACGCCTGAGCCCGTGGTGCTGCGGGCCTCGAGCTCGCGGTGCGCCCGCGCCACCTCGGCCAGCGGGTAGCGCTGGTCGACATGGATGCGCACCGCGCCGCTCCGCACCACCTCGAAGAGTTCGTCGGCCATCGCCTGGCTGCGCTCGCGCGTGGCCAGGTGGGTGAACAGCGTGGGCCGCGTCAGGTAGAGCGAGCCCTTGGCCGCCAGCGTGCCCAGCGCCACCGGCGGCACCACGCCCGAGGCATTGCCGAAGCTGACCATCAGGCCGAAGGGAGTCAGGCAGTCGAGCGAGCCGGCCCAGGTGTCGGCGCCCACCGAGTCGTACACCACCTTGACGCCGCGCCCCTCGGTGATCTCGCGCACCCGCTCCGCGAAATCCTCGCGCCGGTAGTTGATGACATGGGTGGCGCCGGCGTCCAGCGCGAGCCGGCATTTTTCCTCGCTGCCAGCGGTGCCGATCAGGCGCAGGCCCAGCAGGCGCGCCCATTGGCAGGC
This sequence comes from Paucibacter soli, assembly GCF_037482845.1. NCBI lineage: Bacteria > Pseudomonadati > Pseudomonadota > Betaproteobacteria > Burkholderiales > Sphaerotilaceae > Roseateles > Paucibacter soli. Next base: position 501,888 of record NZ_JBBHJW010000002.1, on the reverse strand, counting down.
GATCAGGCCGACGCCACCGGCGGCCGCATGGAAGAGCACGAAGTCGCCCGCCTGCAGACCGCCCTGCGGCAGCGTACGGCGCAGCAGGTACTGGGCGGTCAGGCCCTTGAGCATCATGCCGGCGCCGGTCTCGAAGGAGATCTCGTCCGGCAAGCGCACCACGCAGCGCGCCGGCATCACGCGCGCCGTGGCATAGGCACCGGGCGGCTGGCTGGCATAGGCGGCGCGGTCGCCCGGCTTGAGGTGGGTAACGCCCTCGCCCACCGCCTCCACAAAGCCCGCCGCCTCCATGCCGATGCCGGCGGGCATGGGCAGCGGGTAGACGCCGTTGCGGTGGTAGACGTCGATGTAGTTGAGCCCCACCGCCACATGGCGGATGCGCAGCTCGCCCGGCCCGGGCTCGCCCACCTGCACCGGCAGCAGCTGCAGCTGTTCCGGGCCACCCGGCTGTTGTATGCGCACCGCGAGATCGCTCATCGAGAACTCCTGCTGATATGGCCAAGGGAATTCCGCTATCGTGCCAGCCTTTGCCCTTCAGTGCCCGCCCACGCCATGCAGCTCACGCCGCGCCTCGCACTCCTGCTCACGCTGCCGCCGCTGCTGTGGGCCGGCAACGCCGTGGTCGGACGCCTGATGGCCACCAGCGTGCCGCCGCTGAGCCTAAATGCAATGCGCTGGGCGCTCGCCTTCGTGCTGCTGCTGCCGCTGGCGCGCGGCCTGTTCGCCAGGCTCGAGCAGGTGCGCGCGCGCTGGCGCTATCTGGCCCTCACCGGCCTGCTGGGCATGGGCTGCTACAACGCGCTGCAGTACCAGGCCCTGCACAGTTCCAGCGCACTCAATGTGACCCTGATCGCGGCCAGCCTGCCGGTCTGGATGCTGGCGGTGGGCGCGCTGGGCTTCAAGGTCCATCCGACGCGCCGGCAGCTGCTGGGCGCCCTGCTCTCGCTGGCCGGCGTGGCCCTGGTGATCGCGCGTGGCCGGCTCGCCAGCCTGGGCGAGATCCAGTTCGTCGCCGGCGATCTGCTGATGCTGCTGGCGATCTTCAGCTGGGCCATCTACAGCTGGCTGCTGGCACGCCCGCCCGTACATTTGCGGGGCGCCACCCGGCCGGACTGGAACTGGGCCGAGATGCTGATGGCGCAGCTGCTGTTCGGCCTGCCCTTCGCCGCCGGCATGGCGGGCGTGGAACAGGCGCTCGGCAGCCAGCCCATCGCCTGGGGGTCAGGTCTTGCGCTGACGCTGGCCTATGTGGCGCTGGGCCCCTCGTTGATCGCCTACCGCTGCTGGGGCCTGGGCGTGGCGCAGGGCGGGCCAGCGCTGGCCGCCTTCTTCAACAACCTCACGCCGGTGTTCGCCGCGCTGATGTCGGCCGCGCTGCTGCGCGAATGGCCGCAGTGGTACCACGGCCTGGCCTTTGTGCTGATCGCCGCCGGGATTGTGGTCAGCGCACCCCGCCCACCAAGGTCCGCTGCACCCAGCCGCTGAAGTTGGCGGCGTCGATCTGCACGAAGCCGTTCTTGACCTCGCCGGTAGCAATCAGCTCGTCGCTCTTTTGCAGCGTCGCCACCACCTTGGACTCGCGCGAGGGCTCGGCATAGAGCTTCACATTCGCGATCTTGGCCATCAGCACCTGACCGGGCTGCTGGGGTGCCTCGGCGCGCGTGGAGGCGGCGGCATTGGCATCGCCCGATGCGCTGCCGCTCTTGATGAGCTGCGGCTGCTCGCGCACCACCAGCACGATCTTGTTGTAGTTGTCGAGAAAGCTGGCCGCCACCATCTTGCCCTCGGGCGTGCTGGTATAGCCGCCCAGCGCCCCCAGTGCGCCGCCGCCGAAACCCCAGCCGCCGACGCCGAATTCGGTCTTGGTGGCCTTGCCCTCGGCGGCGGCTACCTGGATGCTTGAGCGCACATCGGCCACCAGCAGGCTGGTGGAGGCCTCCTTGAACTTGAGGCCGCCGGCGATCGCACCCAGCACGCCCAGCTTGCCGAACAGCGCTCCGCCGACCCCGCCGGTGGTCGAGCTGCCGATCTGCACATTCGGGGTCATGACGAAATCGGCCGCCTGCATCTGGCCCTTGCCGACATTGGATTCCTGGCGCAGCTCGCCGCCCTGGGCCAGCGCGCGCTCCTGCTGGATGTTCTGCATCGCCTGGCCGCGCTCCACGACATCGAAGCAACCCGATTGCTGGATCATCATGCGCAGCAAGGCGGCGGGCGATCCCAGCCCGTATTGCGAGAGGTAGTTCCAGCCATGCTGCGGCTCGGCCACCGCCATCACGCCGAGCTTGCGCTGGCATTTCTCGACCGTCGAGCCGGGCTCCTCGGCCCAGGCCGGCGCCGCCAGCAAGGCGGCGCTGAGCAGGGCCAGCACCTGACGTTGGTGCAGGCGCTGCTGCACATGGTTCTTGTTGTTCATCGCAAACTTTCCCTGGTTATGGCCCAACGATTGTGCCAAAGGCGCATGCCGCCAGATCAAAAAGTGCCGGGGTAGGCGCCGCCGTCGAGCAGGATGTTCTGGCCGGTCAGATAGCCGGCCTGCACACTGCAGAGCATGGCGCAGAGCGCGCCGAACTCGGCCGCCTGGCCGAGGCGCTGCGCCGGAATCGCGGCGGCGCGCTGGGCCATCACCTGCTCCAGGGTCTGGCCGGTCTTGGCGGCGGCCGCGGCCATGGTCTTGCCCAGGCGCTCGGTGTCGAAGGCGCCCGGCAGCAGGTTGTTGATGGTGACGTTGCGCCCCGCCAGCCGAGGCTGGCGCGCCAGGCCGGCCACGAAGCCGGTGAGGCCCGAGCGTGCGCCGTTCGACAGGCCCAGGGTATCGATCGGCGCTTTCACCGCGCCCGAGGTGATGTTGACGATGCGGCCGAAACCGCGCTCGGCCATCGCATCCACCGTCGCCTTGATGAGCTCGATCGGCGTAAGCATGTTCGCGTCCAGCGCGGCCAGCCAGGCGGCACGGTCCCAGTCGCGGAAATCGCCGGGCGGCGGGCCGCCGGCGTTGTTGATGAGGATGTCCACCTGCGGGCAGGCCGCCAGCGCCGCGGCGCGGCCGGCCTCGGTGGCGATGTCGCCCGCCACCGCGCGCACCTGCACGGCCGGGTGCAGCGCGCGCAGCTCGGCGGCGGTGGCCTGCAGCGCCGCGTCGCCGCGCGCGGTGATCACCACGTTCACGCCCTCGCCCGCCAGGCTCAGCGCGCAGGCGCGGCCCAGCCCCTTGCTGGAGGCGCACACCAGCGCCCAGCGGCCCTGCAATCCCAGATCCATTGCCTTACCTCCAACGTGCCAGCAGCCAGACGCCGGCAATCACCAAGACCGAACCCAGCGCCACCCAGGGCGTGAAGGGCTCGCCCAGCACCACCACGCCCATCAGTATCGTGGACATCGGGCCGATCATGCCGGTCTGCGCCGCCAGCGAGGCGCCCAGGCGCTCGATCGCCATCATCACCATCAGCACCGGCGCGAAGGTGCAGGCGGTGGCGTTCAGCAGCGACAGCCAGATCACCGCCGGCGCCACCTCCAGCAACCCCTGCAGCGGGCGCAGCAGCAGAAATTGCGCGATGCATAGCAGGCAGGCCACCGTGGTGGCCAGGCCGGTAAGGCGCAGCGAACCCAGGCGTTGCACCTCCTCACCGCTGAAGACCAGGTAGACCGCATAGCTGAGCGCGCTGCCGAACACCAGCGCCGCGCCCAGCCAGACATGGCCGCCCTGCAGCTGCAGCTCCTGGCCGAACACCAGCAACACGCCCGAGTAGCTCAGGCCCAGCGCCAGCAACTGCCGGCCGCTGACGCGGCGCTTGAAGATCAGCCAGCCCAGGCCCAGCACCAGGGTCGGGTTGAGGTAGAGAATGAGGCGCTCGAAACTCGCGCTCACATAGGCCAGGCCGGCAAAGTCCAGAAAGCTCGCCAGGTAGTAGCCGCTGAAGCCCAGGCCCAGGATGACACGCCAGTCGCGCCGCGTCAGCGCCGGCTTGCCGCGCCCCGCCCACCAGGCCAGCGCCAGGAACAGCGGCAGCGCGAACAGCATGCGCAGCATGATCAGGGTGACCGCATCCACGCCGTGACGGTAGGCCAGCTTGACGATGATGGCCTTGCCCGAAAAGGCCACCGCGCCCATCGAGGCCAGGGCGAGGCCGGGGCCCAGGGCGGGTTTGGATGTCATCCGGCCATTCTAGGAAGCGTTCGCGCAGCCCGCGCTTCGCCAAGCAGCAAGCTCAGCTTGTCTGCGGCAGCGGCGCGGCGGCGGTGAGCAGCTTCTCCATCAGCTCGCGTACGCTGCGGATCTGCTCACCGAAAGGCAGACTGCCGGCACCGCGGAAGAACAGACCCTTCTTGAGGTCGCCGCGCAGCGCGGCGGCGAGCTGGTTGTCGATGCAGAACTGGCCCCAGTCCTTCAGCCCGTCGCGCAGGCCGCATTGCGCCAGGCAGTCAAACGCCTTGGTGCAGCGGCTCTTCACATGCGCCACCGCCTGCAGCTTCTGCTCGATCTTCAGATAGGCCTTCAGCCAAGGCGTGCCCACGGCGCGCGCCGGCAGGCCGGCCACGCTGGTGAACTCCAGCAGGTCCTCGTCGCGCGCCTCGGCCAGCACGCGCTTGAAGTCGGGGTGGGCGTCGGCCTCCTCGGTGACCGCAAACGGCGTGCCCAGCTGCACGCCGGCCGCGCCCAGCGCCTGCAGGCGCGCAATGTCCTCGAAGCTGCGCACGCCGCCGGCGGCGATGAGCGGAATCCGCCCGGCCAGGCCGGCACGCTCGAAGAACTCCAGGCATTCGGGGATGGCGCGTTCGAAGTCGAAGCGCCCGTCCTGCAGATCGCTGATGCGCGCCGCGCCCAGATGACCGCCGGCCAGGCGCGGGTGTTCGATCACGATGGCATCGGGCAGGCGCTTCTTGCGCTCCCACTTCTTGACGATCAGCTGCACGCCGCGTGCATCGCTGAGGATGGGCATCAGCAAGGTGTCGGGATGGTCCTGGGCCAGCTCGGGCAGGTCCAGCGGCAGGCCCGCACCCACCACCACCGCGTCGATGCCGGCCTCCAGCGCCTTGCGCACCGAGGCGGCGTATTCGCTCACCGCCCTCATCACGTTCAGCGCCACCAGGCCGCGGCCGGCCGAGCGCGCGCGCGCACCGGCGATCTCGCGGCCCAGGGCCTCCAGATTCGCCGCGTTGATGACGCGCTTGGCCTCCTCGCCGGCATGGTGGCCCTCGGTGCGGGCCATCAGGTCGGGATGGTGGCGGCGCAGGTCCACCGAGCTCAGCGTGCCCATGCCGCCCTCGGCCGCCACCGCGCCGGCCAGGCGCTGCGCGCTCACGCCCACCCCCATGCCGCCCTGCACGATGGGCAGCAAGGCGCGGCCGCGCAGCATCAGCGGCTTGAGCCCGCTGCGTTCAAACAAGGCGCCCAGCTCGGGGGCAACGAAGGGAAGATTCATGGCGCGCTCGCATCTGCGAAAAGGGGCAGGAACGCGATGCTGAGGGGCCGTGATCCGTGACGTATTGACGCATATCAGGCTCGGTTTCATCTTTTGCAACTCGGCCGCCTCAAGTGCGGCCCGAGGCTTCCGATACAGGCCCCAGCACCGCCCGCACGAGGCGGATTGAAGAATGAATGTGCGCACAAGGGAGCCGCCACGGCAGCCAGCCGGCTGCCTCTATGCAGGGCCATGGCGCATTTGCATAGTCGGGGAAGCAGGAATCAGAGCATGAGGTATCAAGACAGCATCGCACGCAGCGCCGAGTACTTGCGCACCGCCTTGCCCATGATGTCGCGCCAGCGCGCCGCCCTCCATCCGGTCAGCTACGCCGTGTGGTACGAATTCGTCAGCGGCAGCAACCCGGCGCTGGCCCAGGCCCTGCAGGAACTGACCCAGGGCAATCGCCCGCTCGACGAGACGCAGACCTGGGAGCTCTACCGCAGCCATATCGCCGAGCTCGATACCGAGAGCGCCACCCGACTGAGCGAGGGCCTGGGCAATGTGCTGGGCCAGATCGCCCACAGCGCCGAACTCGCCGAAGACCAGACCCAGGCCTTCGGTCGCTCGCTGGGGCGCTGGAACGAACAGCTGCGCAGCGCCGCGCCGGGCCAGCACACCCAGGTGCTGGCCGAGCTGATGGCCGGCACCCAGGACATGCAGTCCACCATGAAGGCGCTGCGCGCGCGCCTGCATGCCAGCCAGTCGGAGATCGAACACCTGCGCCACGAGGTCGAGCGCACGCGCGGCGAGGTGCTGCTGGACGCCCTCACCGGCCTGGCCAATCGCCGCGCCTTCGAGCAGCGCCTGAATGAATGCGCGCAGAGTGAGCATGCCGGCAGCCCGGTGGCGCCCTGCCTGCTGCTCAGCGACATCGATGGCTTTCGCCAGCTCAACGAACGCTACGGCCTGGACTTCGGCGATCAGGTGCTGCGCAGCGTGGCGCGCGTGCTGCAGCGCTGCGCGCAGAGCCATCATCTGGTGGCGCGCGTGGGCGGCGAGGAGTTTGCCCTGCTGATGCCCGAGGCCGGCCTGCACGAGGCGCTGATGCTGGCCGAGCAGCTGCGCGAGGGCATGGCCGGCACCGGCATCGCCACCGACAGCCAGGGTCCAGCACGCGTGACGCTCTCGCTGGGCGTGACCCAGCTGGGCCAGGGCGAGGCGCCGAGCGCCTTTCTGGCGCGCGCCGACCTGGCGCTGCAGGCTTCCAAGCGCGGCGGCCGCAACCGCGTCACGGTGCTGTCGGCACAGGAATCGCTGTCCGCCTAAGCGTGTTGCATGCGGGGCAAGACCCGGCACCCGGGCGCTTGGGCCCCTGGTTTTGTGTGGATAATCGCGCCACATCCCGCCTGCTGCCAAGCGGCCGGAGCCTGGGAGACGACATTCAAGCAAAGGCCTGCAAGTGCCCATGAATCTGCCGCTGATCAATCAGTCCCTGCGCCTTGCGGTGGTGATGGCCCTGCTGGTGGGCCTGTTGCTGCCCACCGCCGTGGTGCTGGTCTACGAGCAGCAGCTCACGCGCGACACCGCCATGGAGGACCTCAAGCGCGACCTCGCACGCGCCTCCGAGGTGCTGGCGCTCTCGCTGGCCGAACCGATCTGGCAAGTCTCGCCCGACCTGGCCGAACCAATGGTGAACGCCCAGCTCGACGACCCGCGCTTTGTCTCGGTGCTGGTGACGGAGAGCTCGGCCCAGCAGGCCTTTCTGGAGCTGCCCAAGGAAAAACGCGTGGTCAGCGACCCCGCACTGACGCTGTCCGACACCCGCGCCGTGGTGCGCGACGGTCGGGAGATCGCCAAGCTGACGGTGGTGATGAGCGCCGAACCGCTGCTGGAGCGCAAGCGCGAGGACATGCTGCGCACGCTCTTGCGCAGCGGCCTGACGCTGACGCTTTCGCTGGGCCTCATCATGATCCTGATCCAGCGCCGTGTGCTGCATCCGATGGACCGGCTCAGCCGAACCGCCGACGAATTGGCCGCCGGCCATCTGGAGAAGCCGCTGGAGCTGGGTGGCGAGGACGAGATCGCGCGCGTCGGCAAGGCCATGGAGCGCATGCGCCAGGCGCTCTTGAAGGCCTTCGAGGAGCTGCGTGGCCATGCCAACACCCTGGAAGACCAGGTGGCGCAGCGCACCGCCGAGCTGACCCAGGCCAATAGCGAGCTGACCCAGGCCCTGGGCAACCTCAAGACCGCACAGCGCGAGCTGGTGGAGTCCGAGAAACTGGCCTCGCTGGGCCGGCTGGTGGCGGGCGTGGCGCATGAGCTGAATACGCCGCTGGGCAATGCGATGACGGTGGTCTCGGCGCTGGAAGACCGTTGGGCCAGGCTGGACCAGATGCTCAGCGACAACACACCGATGCGCCGCAGCCTGCTGGAAGATCTGGTGAAGGACACGCGGCGCGGCCAGGACATCCTGCAGCGCAATGTGCAGAAGGCCGCCGACCTGGTGCGCGACTTCAAGCAGGTGGCGATCGACCAGACCACCGATTCGCGCCGCGAGTTCGACCTTGCCCAGGTGGTGGAGGACGTGATCGTGATGGTCGAGCCCAGCTTCAAGCACACACCCTTCCAGATCGTCACCGACCTGGAAAGCGGCATCGCGATGAGCAGCTACCCCGGTGCGCTCGGCCAGGTGCTGACCAATCTGCTGATGAATGCGCTGGTGCATGGCTTCGAGGGTCGCGACGCGGGCCAGGTGCGGGTGCGCTGCCAGCGCATCGAAGGCACCGACCAGGTCGAGCTGGTGGTGAGCGACAACGGCCGTGGCATGGATGCCTCGGTGGCGCGCCGCATCTTCGACCCCTTCTTCACCACCAAGCTCGGCAAGGGCGGCTCGGGCCTGGGCATGCACATCGTGCACAACATCGTCACCAATGTGCTGGGCGGCTCGATCGAGGTGATCTCCAACCTCGGCCAGGGCGCCACCATGCTGATGCGCATACCCCTGGTGGCCCCCGAGCGCAGCGGCGATACCGACAACGCGATCCTGTAGCCTGCTAGCTCCAGGGCGGCTGCAGCGCCGCCATGCCCCAGACGCGATAGGCCCAGAAGCTCTCGTCGTCCATGCGACGGCGCAATTCCTCGGGCGAGAAACCGGTCACGCGCCGGGTCTGGCGGCATAGATGCGACTGATCCGCATAGCCGGCCTGCTCGGCCACATCGGCCCAGCTCCAGTCATCGCGCTGGGTGGCCAACACCGCTTCGAAGAAGGCGCGCTCCGACCTGCCCATGCCGCGCAACTCGCGCAGCGGCTGTCCGGTCCACTGCTTGATGCGCCGCTCGATCTGGCGCACGCTGCGGCCCAGCGCCGAGGTGGCGGCGCGCAATGCCAGGCCCTGGCTCCAGTCCTCGATGCGATGCACGCCGGCCGACACTGCGGGCCGCGCACGCTGCCACCAGCCGTCCAGCCGACGCTCCAGCAGGTCGATCCGTGCGGCGTCGTCGCCGGCCTCGTGCACCTCGCGGCAGAGCTGCCACCAGGGCACATCCAGCACCTCGCGCGCCGGCGCCACGCGATTGACCCAGGCGGCCGGCGCGATGCCGGTGAGCGCCTCCAGCGCGTCGGGGCGCAGCATCAGCTTCATCAGATGCACCGGGCCGGCGCTCCAGCTCGCCACTGGCCGCGTCCACGGGCCGGCGAACACCACCTCCGACGGCATGGGCCGGCGCGGCCCCTCCTCCCGGCCGCCCGGCGGCTGTTCGAACAGCTCGACCTGGCCCTCAAAAATCCAGGTGATGCTACACATCGGCGTGCAGGGGAAGTAGCTGCGGCGCTGCTGATCGTCCAGCTGCAGCCCGCGCGTGTCGCGCAGCAAGAGGGCCTGCACGCAATGGCTCAGCGACAGACGCGGCAGCAGCAGCTGGGCGTGCTCGCGACGGCGGGTGGGCGAGGCTGGGGCATGCATGATGGGCGGCAGTATAGAAAGAACCGGGGTGTCGCAAAGCTTCAAGACAAGCCGCCTGTGCCTGGCCTAGCATGCGCTGACTGCTCCTACCGGCGCTCCCTGCCCCGTTCATGACCCTGCCTTTCCCCCATGTGCTGCTGGCCACCTCGGGCACCGGCGGCGATCTGCTGCCCTTTGTGCGCCTGGGCCAGCTGCTGCAGGCCCGCGGCCACAGCGTCAGCCTGTTTGCCCCCAGCCTGCACGAGGCCAGCCTGCGCGCCAGCGGCCTGCCCTACAAGCTCTTTGGCGCGGCCGAAGAGGACCAGGCCCTGCTCGACAACCCCCAGCTATGGCACGAGCGCGAGGGCTTTGGCGTGATCCTGCGCAGCCTGATGCCGCGCCTGCTGGCGCTGCGCCAGCATGTGCTGGAGCTGCCCGGCGCGCGGCCCTGCGCGCTGGTCTGCCACCCCATCCTGTTGCCGGGCGCGGACCTGGCACGCGCGGCGCGCGCCGATGTGCGGGTGATAGGGCTGGAGCTGGCACCGTCCAATCTGCGCACCGTTCACGATCCGCTCATGGTGGGCGCGCAAGCCATCCCCGGCTGGCTGCCGATATGGGCGCGGCGCGCCATGTGGGGCCTGCTGGACCGCATCTGGGTGGACCCGCACATCCTGCCGGCACTTAACGCCGAGCGTGCGCGGCTGGGCCTGCCGGCCGTGGCGCATTTCCTGGCTCATATGCAAGCCAGCTGCGACGCCGCGCTGACACTCTTCCCGGACTGGTTTGCGCCGGCGCTTGCTGACTGGCCCGGCAATCTGGTGCATGGCGACTTTCTGCTGGGCAGCCATTCTGAGGGCGCGGTGCTGGCACCGGCCTTGCAGCAGTTTCTCGCCGCGGGTGATGCACCCATTGCCTTCACGCCAGGCACGGGCAACCGCCATGCCGCAGCGTTCTTTGCCGCCGCCCTGCAGGCCCTGCAGCGCCTGGGCCGCCGCGGGCTCTTCATCAGCACCCATGCCGAGCAGATACCGCAGCCGCTACCGTCCGAGGTGATGTGCTTGCCGCAAGCCCCCTTCGAGGCCTTGCTGCCAAGGCTGGCAGCGGTGGTGCACCATGGTGGCATAGGCACCATGGCCGAGGCCCTGCGCGCCGGCACTCCGCAGCTGGTGGTACCCAGCGGCTTTGACCAGTTCGACAACGGCGCGCGCGCACACCGGCTGGGCGTGGCCGAGGTGCTGCCCGCCACGCGCGTGAACGCACGCCGCCTGCAAGGGCAGCTGAGCCGCCTGCTGGACGCGCCCGATCGCGCCGAACGCTGCCGCAGCGCGGCAGCCCGCTTTGCGCCCGGCGCAGGCAACGCGGTGGCGGCAGAGCGCTTGGAGGCGCTGCTGGCGCGCACCTAATGGATCACCAGCACAGGCAGGCGTGACTTGGCCAGCACCGCCTTGGTGTGCGATCCGAACAGCCATTCGCCCAGGCGGCTGCGGCCATGGGTGGCCATCACGATAAGGTCGCAAGCCTGCTCGCGCGCGGCGTCGACGATGGCCTGATCGACATCGTCGGAGCGTCGCTGCAGCCCCTGGAAGACCACGCCGGCCTCGCGCGCCGCGGCCTCGAACTCGCCGAGCACCTTCTCCGCATGGGCGTCGGTGTAGGCGCGGTGCTGATCGGCGGCGAGCTGGTAATTGCTGGGATGCATGCCCACCGCGGGCAGCACCGGCAGCGATTCGCACACCAGGCCGCTGACTTGCGCGCCCAGCGCCTTGGCCAGGGCCAGCGCGGCCTGCACCGCATGCTGCGACAGCTCGCTGCCGTCGACGGGGACCAGAAGATGCTTGTACATGGCGGACCTCCTGAAGCGGGAGCTTAGCCCGGTTCAGCGGCGCGGCGCCCAGGCGTCGTCGATCTCGTTGAACAGCGCGCCCGGATCGGCGGCGCGGTAGGGGCCGGTGCCGCTGTGCTCGGAGGTGGACGCCGGCACAAAAGCGCCGAGGTTGACGTCGAACACATGCACCTCGCCGGCCTCGATCACATAGTGCCAGCCATGCAGGGCGATGCGCCCCTGCTCGACGCGTGCGCGCACCATCGGGTATTCCATCAGGCGCTCCAGTTGCAGCACCACCGAGCGCTGCTCGGTGCGGCGCAGCGCCTCGTCGCTGAGCTGCACCGGCAGCACGGCCTCGCGCCCCATGTCCAGCCAGGCGCGCAGATTGGTGGCCTCGGTCGGCACCTCGCCGTAGAGCGCGCGGATGCCGCCGCAATGGCTGTGGCCGCACACGATGATGTGCTGCACCTCGAGCGCCAGCACCGCGTACTCGATCGCCGCGGCCGTGCCATGGTGGCCGGCCGAGCCGTCGTAGGGCGGCACAAAGGCCGCCACATTGCGCACCAGGAACAGCTCGCCCGGACCCGCGCCGGTGAGCATATAGGGCACCACGCGCGAATCCGAGCAGCCGATGAAGAGCGTGGTGGGATGCTGCCCCTGCTCGACCAGATCCTTGAACTGGGCCTGGTATTGCGGGAAGAAGTCGGTGTTGAAGCGACGCAGTCGGGACAGCAGTTCGTCGGGCATGGCCGGTTTATTGCAGCAAGGGTGAGTCGGCAGCTTCCAACTCTATGCCTTCCAGCACCGCCTCGCCGGCCAGCAGGTTCAGGTACTGGCGCAGGGCCGTCACATAGGCCTGCTGCCTGAGCGTCTGTGCGATCGCCGCGGCCACCGCCTCGAAGGGCTGGGCCACGCCGGGCTCGCGGGCCTGCACGCGCACGATATGAAAGCCGAAACGCGTGCTAACCAGGCGCGGCAGCACGCCCACATGGGCGCTGGCCTCGTCCTGTGCGAACAGGGCCGCGCTGAACTCGGGCACGCAGTCGCCGCGCGCGAGCCAGCCCAGTTCGCCGCCGTCGGCGCCGCTGGGGCAGTTGGAGGTCTCGCCGGCAGCGGCCGCAAAGGCCGCCTGGTCTTCGCAGCGCAGGCGCACCAGCAGGCCTTCGGCGCGCTGGCGCAGCGCGTCCACATCCACGCCGGGCGTGACGGCAAACAGGATATGGCTGGCCTGCACGCGCTCGCCCTGAGCGAAGCGCGCGGCATGGGCCTCGAAGTAGCGCCGGCAGGCCGCCTCGTCGGGCTCGGGGATGCGGATCTCGCGCTCCAGCAGGGCCTCGATGGCGGCCGAGGCGGTTTCGCTCAGCACCCCATCCACGCCGGGCAGATCGCCCACGGCCAAGAGGCCCTGGCGCTGCGCGGCCTGGCGCAGCAGCTCGCTATAGGCGCGCTGGCGCAACTGCTCCAGGTCGGGGCTCTCGCCCTCGCCCTGCAGCGGCACGCCATTCACCATCGGCAGGGCGACCCGAGGGTCGGCCTGCAGCTCAGGCGTCGGCGCCGCCTTGGCGCCGCCACAGCCGCAGCTGCCGCCACCACATCCTTGTGATCCAGACATCGTGGTCTCCGTTTGCTCAGTGCTGCTGAGGTGTCGTGTGGCCGGCCGGCAGCGAGATGCGGCGGCTGCGCACCATCTGGTAGGGCCGCGCGATATAGGCCAGCGTGCCGAAGCCGCTCCACACATGCACCAGGCGGGTGAAGGGGAACACCAGGAAGATGCTCATGCCCAGGAACATATGCAGCTTGAAGATCCAGCTGGCATGGGCCAGCAGTTCCACCGCACCACCCTGGAAGGTGACGATGCGCTGCGCCCAACCGGCCAGCTGCATCATCATGCCGCCGTCCAGGTGCTGGGCCGACAGCGGAATGGTGGCCAGGCCCAGGGCCAGCTGTATCCACAGCAGCACCAGCAGCATGATGTCGCTGAACTTGCTGTTCAGGCGGATGCGCTCGTCGCTGAGGCGACGATGCAAGAGGATGCTGACGCCCGCGAAGCCCGCTAGGCCGGCCAGTCCGCCGCTCACCATGGCCATCAGCTGCTTGTTGCCGGCGCTGATGAAGTGCTCGTAGAGGAAGTGCGGGGTCAGCATGCCCACGCTATGGCCGAAGAACAGGAACAGCACGCCGATGTGGAACAGATTGCTGCCCCAGCGCAGGCTGCCGGCGCGCAGCAGCTGCGAGGAATCGCTCTTCCAGCTGTACTGGTCGCGGTCGAAACGCAGCAGGCTGCCAACCAGGAACACGGCCAGGCAGATATACGGGTAGATGCCGAACAGGGCGAAGTCTAGAGAGCTCATATGCGGGCTCCTTCTTGGCTAGGGTTCTTCTTGACGATATGGATGGGCTGGGGCGCGCCGGGCCGGCTCTGGCCCTTGGACGAGCAACCATCGAAGGCCGGCGGCTCTTGCCAGGCCTCGTCGAGCGGCTCGTCGGGCGTGATCTGCACCGCCTGCGGTTTCTCGCCGGCCAGCTCCAGCACCGCGCCGATGGCCGCGGCATAGGGGTTCTCGCGTTTGATCAGGGCGGTGTGGATGGCGTTCAGGATATGCGCCATCTCGCCCAGGAACTCGCGCGCCACCGCCGGCGGCTGGGTGGAGGCAAACTCCAGCACCACCGGCAGGTAATCCGGTAGTTCGCTGGCATCGAAGAACATGCCGCCCTGCTCGTAGGTCTTGGCCAGGTCCACGAGGGCCGGGCCGCGCTCGCGCGAGTCGCCGTGCACATGCTCGAACATGTGCAGGCTGGTGGCGCGGCCGCGGTCGAAGGTCTCGACGTAGAGGGCCTGCACTGCGAAGGCGCCGTCCTGGCCGGGGCGCGCCAGGCGCGCCACCAGGGCTTGCATCTCGGCCAGCCGTGCCGGGCTGAGCGCGCGTTCCTGTTGCAGGGCCTGCAGCAACTCGGGCAGCAGGGCGCGGGTCTCGTCGCTGGGATAGTCCAGCAACTTGGCCAGCACGCGGCAGCTGAGCGTGATCGCTTGGTCTTTCTTGCTACTCATCGTGCGTCTCCTCAGACCGTGGTCTTGATCGGGATGGTGCGCTTCTTCTGTCCGCCGAACAGGCTCACATTGGTCTCGCCCTCCGAGCAGCCGTTGCCGAAGCTGAAGCCGCAGCCGCCACGCAGGTCGTAGGCGTTTTCGGCGTACTCGCGGTGCGTGCTGGGGATGACGAAGCGGTCCTCGTAGTTGGCGATCGCCATGGTCTGGTACATGTCCTCGACCTCGTGCTTGATCAGGCCCACCTGGTCCAGCACCGCCTTGTCCTCGACGCCGTCCACATGCTTGCCGCGCTGGTAGGCGCGCATCGCCAGCATGCGCTCGAGCGCACGTTCCACCGGCTTGACGTCACCGGCGGTGAGCATATTGGCCAGGTACTGCACCGGGATGCGCAGCTGCTTGACGTCGGGGATCTGGCCGTTCACACCGATCTGGCCGGCGTTGGCGGCGGCGCTGATCGGCGAGAGCGGCGGCACATACCAGACCATGGGCAGGGTGCGGTACTCCGGGTGCAGGGGCAGCGCGACCTTCCAGTCCACCGCCATCTTGTAGACCGGGCTCTTGCGCGCGGACTCCAGCCAGGCCTCGGGGATGCCGTCCTTGCGCGCCTGCGCGATCACCTTGGGATCATGCGGGTCGAGGAAGATGTCGAGCTGGGCCTGGTAGAGGTCCTTGTCGTCCTTGACGCTGGCGGCTTCCTGGATGCGGTCGGCATCGTAAAGCAGCACGCCCAGATAGCGGATGCGGCCCACACAGGTCTCGGAGCACACGGTTGGCTGGCCCGCTTCGATGCGCGGGTAGCAGAAGATGCACTTCTCGGCCTTGCCCGACTGCCAGTTGTAATAGATCTTCTTGTAGGGGCAGCCCGAGACGCACATGCGCCAGCCGCGGCACTTGTCCTGGTCGATCAGCACGATGCCGTCTTCCTCGCGCTTGTAGATCGAGCCCGAGGGGCACGATGCCACGCAGGCCGGATTCAGGCAGTGCTCGCACAGACGCGGCAGGTACATCATGAAGGTGTTTTCGAACTGGCCGTAGATGTCCTTCTGGACATTCTCGAAGTTCGCATCCTTGCTGCGCTTGGAAAACTCGCCGCCGAGGATTTCCTCCCAGTTCGGGCCCCAGACGATCTTTTCCATGCGCTTGCCGGTGATCAGGCTGCGCGGGCGCGCCGTCGGCGCGGCCTTGGACTTCGGCGCCGACTGCAGATGGTCGTAGTCGAAGGTGAAGGGCTCGTAGTAGTCGTCGATCTGCGGCAGGTTCGGATTCGCGAAGATGCGCATCAGCAGCTTCCACTTACCGCCCTGGCGCGGTTCGATCTCGCCACTGGCCTTGCGGATCCAGCCACCATGCCACTTGTCCTGGTTCTCCCATTCCTTGGGATAGCCGATGCCGGGCTTGGACTCGACGTTGTTGAACCAGGCGTACTCCATGCCCGGGCGATTCGTCCAAACATGCTTGCAGGTCACCGAACAAGTGTGGCAACCAATGCACTTGTCCAGGTTCAGCACCATGCCGATTTGAGCGCGTACTTTCATGCGGTCACCTCTGCGTTTCCTTCTTCGTCCATCCAGTCCACCTTGGCCATCTTGCGCACCAGCACGAACTCATCGCGGTTGGTGCCGATGGTGCCGTAGTAGTTGAAGCCATAGGCCAGCTGCGCGTAGCCACCGATCATGTGCGTCGGCTTGGTGACGATGCGCGTCACCGAGTTGTGGATGCCGCCGCGCGTACCGGTGATCTCAGATCCCGGGGTGTTGATGATCTTCTCCTGCGAGTGGTACATCAGCGTCATGCCGGGGTTGACACGCTGGCTCACCACCGCCCGCGCCGCGATCGCGCCGTTGGCGTTGAAGAGCTCGATCCAGTCGTTGTCGACGATACCGGCCTGACGCGCATCGTCCTCGCTGAGCCAGACCACCGAGCCACCGCGGTTCAGCGTCAGCATCATCAGGTTGTCGCTGTAGGTCGAGTGGATGCCCCACTTCTGGTGCGGCGTGATGAAGTTGAGCGCAATCTCCTTGTTGCCATTGGGCTTGACGCCGTGGAAGCCCGCCAGCGCCTTCAGGTCCACCGGCGGCCGGTAGCTCGTGAAGCCCTCGCCGAAGGCCTGCATCCAGGGGTGATCCTGGTAGAACTGCTGGCGGCCGGTCAGGGTGCGCCATGGGATCAGTTCATGCACATTGGTGTAGCCGGCGTTGTAGGACACCTTCTCGCTCTCGAGACCCGACCAGGTCGGGCTGGAGATGATCTTGCGCGGCTGCGCCTGGATGTCGCGGAAGCGGATCTTCTCGTCCTCGCGGTGCAGGGCCAGATGCACGTGGTCGCGCCCGGTCTGCTTGCCCAGAGCCTCCCAGGCCTTCACCGCCACATGGCCGTTGGTCTCGGGGGCGAGCTGCAGCACCACCTCGGTGGCGTCGATGTCGCTCTCGATCTTGGGCATGCCCAAGGTCACGCCCTCCTCGCGCACCCGGCCGTTCAGATCGCCCAACTGCTCGACCTCGGTCTTGGTATCCCAGCCAATGCCCTTGCCGCCGTTGCCGGCCTTGTTCATCAAGGGGCCCAGGGCGGTGAAGCGCTTGTAGAGATTCGGATAGTCGCGTTCGACCACGGCGATCGAGGGTGCGGTCTTGCCCGGGATGAGCTCGCACTCGCCCTTCTTCCATTCGGCCACGCCAAAGGGCTGGGCCAGTTCGGCCGGGCTGTCGTGCATCAGCGGCGTCAGCACCAGTTCCTTTTCAACGCCCAGATGGCCCACGCAGAGTTCGCTCAGCTTCTTGGCAAAGCCCTTGTAGATCTCCCAGTCGCTGCGAGCCTGCCAGGCCGGATCCACCGCAGTGGACAGCGGGTGGATGAAGGGATGCATGTCGCTGGTATTGAGGTCGTTCTTCTCGTACCAGGTCGCGGTGGGCAGCACGATGTCCGAGTACAGACAGGTGGTGCTCATGCGGAAGTCCAGCGTCACCAGCAGGTCCAGCTTGCCCTCGGGTGCCTTGGCGTGCCATTCCACCTCCTGCGGCTTGGCATCGTCCTTGCCCAGATCCTTGCCCTGCACGCCGTTGGTCGTGCCCAGCAGATGCTTGAGGAAGTACTCGTGGCCCTTGCCCGACGAGCCCAGGATGTTGGAGCGCCACACGAACATATTGCGCGGCCAGTTGGCCGGATGGTCGGGGTCCTCGCAGCTCATGCGCAGCGAGCCGTCCTTGAGCGCCTTGACCGCATAGTCCTTGGCATCCATGCCGGCGGCCTGTGCGTCCTTCACCGCCTGGATGGGGTTGGTCTGCAGCTGCGGTGCGCTGGGCAGCCAGCCCATGCGCTCGGCGCGCACGTTGTAGTCGATCAGGCTGCCGCCGTACTCCTTCTTGTCGGCCAGCGGCGAGAGCACCTCGCTGACGTCGAGCTTCTCGTAGCGCCACTGGTCGGTGTGAGCATAGAAGAAGCTGGTGCTGTTCATCTGGCGCGGCGGGCGGATCCAGTCGAGCGCGAAGGCCAGCGCGGTCCAGCCGGTCTGCGGGCGCAGCTTTTCCTGGCCCACGTAATGCGCCCAGCCGCCGCCCGATTGGCCGATGCAGCCGCACATCATCAGCATATTGATGATGCCGCGGTAGTTCATGTCGCAGTGGTACCAGTGGTTCATGGCCGCGCCGATGATGACCATGGACTTGCCATGCGTCTTGTCGGCGTTGTCGGCGAACTGGCGCGCCACCGTGATGATCTGCTCGCGCTTCACACCGGTGATGGACTCGGCCCAGGCCGGGGTGTAGGCCTTGTTGTCGTCGTAGCTGTTGGGGGTGTCGTCACCCAGGCCGCGATTGATGCCGTACTGCGCCACCTGCAGGTCGAACACCGTGGCCACCAGGGCCTCCTCGGCGTCCTCATGCTTGCCCAGCTTCAGACGCACCACGGGCACATTGCGCGAGAGCACGTCCTGCTGCTTGTTGGCGGTGAAGTGCGGAGCCTCGACGCCACCGAAGTAAGGGAAGCCGACCTCGGCCACCTCGTGCGCCTGCGCGCCATCCTCGACCACCGAGAGCTTGAGCTTGACGTCGGTACCCTGCACCGCTTCCTTGGACTCCAGGTTCCACTTGCCCAGGTCGGGGCGCTCGCCGGCGCCCCAGCGGAAGCCGATCGAGCCATTCGGCAGCACCACCTTGCCGGCGGTATCGAAGGCCACGGTCTTCCACTCGGGGTTGTTGTCCTGGTGCAGCTTGCCGCCGAAGTCGCTGGCACGCAGGTAGCGGTCGGGCACCAGCAGTTCGCGGCCATCGGCCGTGACCTGCTTCTTCATCTTCACCAGCAGGGGCAGATCGGTGTAGCGGCGCGCGTAGTCGTCGAAATAGGCGCTGCGCTTGTCGAAATAGAACTCCTTCAGGATCACATGGCCCATCGCCATCGCGATGGCGGCATCGGTGCCCTGCTTGGGGTGCATCCAGATGTCGGCGAGCTTGGAGATCTCGGCGTAGTCGGGCGTGATCGCCACCGTCTTAGCGCCCTTGTAGCGCACCTCGGTAAAGAAGTGGGCGTCGGGGGTACGCGTCTGCGGCACGTTGGAGCCCCAGGCGATGATGTAGTTGCTGTTGTACCAGTCCGCGCTCTCGGGCACGTCGGTCTGCTCGCCCCAGATCTGCGGGCTCGAGGGCGGCAGGTCGCAGTACCAGTCGTAGAAGCTCATGCACACGCCGCCCATCAGGCTCAGGTAGCGGCTGCCGGCGGCATAACTGATCATGGACATGGCCGGAATCGGCGAGAAGCCGATCACGCGGTCGGGGCCATGCTTCTTGATGGTGTAGATATTGGCCGAGGCGATGATCTCGTTGACCTCGTCCCAGTTCGAGCGCACGAAGCCGCCCAGGCCGCGGTCCTGCTGCCATTCACGGCGCTGTTCGGTGTTTTCAACGATGTTGGTCCAGGCGTCCACCGGGCTCTTGGCCACCGCGCGTGCAGCGCGCCAATGCTTGAGCAGCGAGCCGCGCACCATCGGGTACTTGACGCGGTTGGCGCTGTAGAGATACCAGCTGTAGCTGGCGCCGCGGGCGCAGCCGCGCGGCTCATGGTTGGGCAGGTCGTGGCGGGTGCGCGGGTAGTCGGTCTGCTGGGTTTCCCAGGTGACGATGCCGCCCTTGACGTAGATCTTCCACGAGCAGGAGCCCGTGCAGTTGGTGCCATGGGTGGAGCGCACGATCTTGTCGTGCTGCCAGCGCGAGCGGTAGGCATCTTCCCAGGTGCGGTCCTCGCCGGTGACACGGCCATGGCCGTCGGCGAAGTCTTCTTTCGGTTGAGCGAAATAGCTCAGGCGGTCGAGGAAATGACTCATGTTGTGCTTCCTTTAAGGGTTTCGCTCAAGGATTCTTGACGTAGGCATTGGCGCGCAGGTAGAACCACCAGTTCAGCACCAGGCACACGGCGTAGAAGACGGCAAAGCCGTAGAAGGCGTATTGCGGCGTACCGGCCTTGATCTGCTGGCCGATCAGCACCGGGGCGATGAAGGCACCGTAGGCGGCCACGGCCGAGGTCCAGCCCAGCACCGGGCCGGCCTGCTGCCGATCGAAGATGAAGCCCACGCTACGGAAGGTCGAGCCGTTGCCGATGCCGCTGGCGGCGAACAGCAGGATGAACAGGCCCATGAAGGTGCCAAAGTACTGCTCGGGCGTGGCCGACTGGTAGGCCTGCAGCATCACATAACCCACCGCCGCCGAGGCCACCACCATGATGGCAGAGATGATCTGGGTGACGATGGAGCCGCCCACCTTGTCGGAGATCCAGCCGCCGATGGGTCGCACTGCGGCGCCGACGAAGGGGCCGATCCAGGCATAGGTCAGCGCCGAGGGAGCGTTGGGGTTCTTCAGGGTGTGCTGCAGCACGCCGGCAGCATCGGGCACATGCTGGAAGCCGAAGATCACCGTGATCGCCAGCGGCAGGGCCATCGAGAAGCCGATGAAGCTGCCGAAGGTGACGACGTAGAGCGCCGTCATGGCCCAGGTGTGCTTGTTCTTGAAGATCTCGAATTGCTTGGAGACGTTCTCCTTCATGGTGCCGAAGGCGGCCAGCTTCATCACCAGCAACGCGGCCACGATGTCCAGCGGGATCGCCACCCACATGTTCAGCAGGCCCAGCCCGGTCGGCGCCGGCAGGTAGAGGTAGAGCATGACGATCGAGGGAACGAAGGCCAGCGAGTACAGATAGATGATCTTGAAGAAGGCGGCGATGGGCGAGCCGGCCGCCGGCGTCACCGTCTTCAGGTTGTTCATGCCGAACCAGCACAGGATCGACAGCGGCACCAGCGAGAGCACCCAGGCGAAGCCGGCGTTCTGGATATAGGTGGGCGTGCCGGCCTTGATCTTGCCGAGGATCCAGCCGCTGTCCTTGATGAGCGCCTTGGCCTCGCCGCCAAAGGCGCCGAACAGGCTCATCGTCATCACCAGCGGGATCACGATCTGCATCGTGGTCACGCCGAAGTTGCCCAGGCCGGCGTTCAGGCCCAGGGCCGTGCCCTGCAGGCGCTTGGGGAAGAAGGTGCTGATGTTGGACATCGACGACGCAAAGTTGCCGCCGCCCACACCCGACCACAGCGCCATCAGCTGGAACACCCACAAGGGCCATTCCGGATGCTGCAGCGCGATGCCGGTGCCGATGGCCGGGGCCAGCAGCATTGCGGTGGTCAGGAAGATGGTGTTGCGGCCACCCGCCATGCGGATCAGGAAGCTGGCCGGGATGCGCATGGTGGCGCCCGAGATGCCGGCGATGGCGGTGAGCGTGAACAGCTCGGCCTGGCTGAATGGGAAGCCCAGGTTCAGCATCTGCACCGTGATGATGCCCCACATGCCCCAGACCGCGAAGCCGCACAGGAGCGCGGGGATCGAGATCCAGAGATTGCGGTAGGCGATTTTGCTGCCGGTCTTGGCCCAGAAGGCGTCGTCTTCGGGACGCCAGTCCTGGATGTCAGCCGCGCTGCTGCCGGCGGTGCCGGTCTGCGTGATGGTGTTCATAGGGTTCCTTGTTAGCGCTGGCTTGATTCGTTCAGCGCGCGAAGCTGCGCGACGCGGGCGAGACCGGGGCGTTCCTGCCCATCATTTCGGTCTTGCGCACCTCGGTCCAGTACATCCAGATCAGCGACACCCAGACCACGCCATACATCAGCATGAAGGCGCTGGAGCGGATGCCGGTGAGGTCCATCAGGGCGCCGAACATGATGGGCAGGACGAAGCCGCCCATGCCGCCGGCCAGGCCGACGATGCCGCTGATGGTGCCGATATTGGCGCTGTAGTCGTCGCTGATGTACTTGAAGACGCTGGCCTTGCCAAAGGCCCAGGCGATGCCCAGCACGAACATCAGCACGGTGAAGGCATAGACGTTCAGGCCGATGTGGAAGGTCTTCACACCGTTCACCGTCATGATGCTGAAGTCGGTCTGCGGATAGCTGAGCAGGAAGAGCACGATCCAGCTCACCCACAGCACCCACCAGGTGACGTTGTGGGCGCCATGGCGGTCGCTCAGCCAGCCGCCGATCGCGCGCAGCACACCGCCGGGCAGCGAGAAGCAGGCCGCCAGCAGCGCCGCCACGCGGATATCGAGGCCGTACTCGCCGACGTAGTACTGCACCATCCACAAGCTCATCGCCACATAGCCGCCGAACACGATGCTGTAGTACTGGCAGTACTTCAGCACCTTGGGATCCTTCAGCGCCTTGAGCTGGCTGACGAAGCTGGATTGGCTGGAGACCTGGTGCTCGTCATCGGTGGCGCTGAAGAGCCAGAACAGGATGGCGGTACCCAGCAACACCGCGGCATAGACCTGCGGCACCATGGTCCAGCCGAAGCCCACCACCAGCGCCGGTGCGACGAACTTGTTGACCGCCGCGCCCGAATTGCCGGCGCCGAACACGCCCATCGCGAAGCCCTGGCGATTCTTCGGGAACCAGCGTGCCACATAGGGCGTTCCCACCGAGAACGAGCCGCCGGCCATGCCGACGAACAGGCCGATGGTGAGGAAATGCCAGTAGGCGGTGGCATAGCTCATCAGCCAGATCGGGATCACGCAGGAGAGCATCAGCGTGAAGAACACGATGCGGCCGCCGAACTTGTCGGTCCAGATGCCCAGGGGCACGCGGATCAGCGAACCGGTCAGCACCGGCATCGCGGTCAACAGACCGAACTCGGTGGCATTCAGGCCGAGCTGCTTCTTGATCGGGATGCCGATCACGCCAAACATCATCCAGACCATGAAGCACACGGTAAAGGCCAGGGTGCTGACGATCAGCACCGAAAGCGCCTTGCCGTTGGGCTTGGAACTTACAGACATGGGATTGCTCCTCGCTTTTTGATCCATGGCCGGCACTTTCCCGCATGCGAGGCCGCGCGCACATCCTCCGCTAGCAGGGTTCGGGCACAGCAGACGGAGGAGGCACCCACAGCTCGCCATCGTTCGAAAGAACTACTCCCTTCGGAATTGCGGGCACCTTTGCACCAGATCAAATCCGCAAACCCCAGTGAAATGGTCGACTAAGGGGACTCTGCTGAGGGCCCCCTGCCCCGGAGGACAACGCCATGAATCCGATCTCCCAAGCCAGCTTGCTCAGCCACCACAGCGCTGCGCAGCGCCGTGCCGGCTATCCAAGCGCCTACCAGCGCGCGCTGGGCCAGGCCCTGAAGAAGGCCCTCGCGCCCGCCGACGATCTCGACTACCTGGCCGACGAGCTGATGCAGCTGGGCCAGCCCCGGCAGGTGCGCGCGCGCAAGCCGGTGTTCCAGGCCGGCGAACGCGATGCCAATCTGTGGTTGCTGGTGAGTGGCAAAGTGGCGCTGGGCAAGCACGACGCCCAGGGCCGCTGGTGGCAGTCGCGCGAGTTCGGCCCAGGCGACTGGATCGACCTGCTGAGCGCCTGGGTGCGCGAACCCCATGCCGAGACCGCCATCGCGCTGACCGAGGTGCAAGCCCATGCCCTGCCGGTGGAGGTCGTGGCCCTTCTATGCGACACCCTGCCGGGCCTGGCACGCGCGCTGCTGCGCTGCGTGGCGGCCGGCGCACGCGGCGTCACCCTGGACCGCCAGGCCCTGCTCACCAAGGACATACATTCCCGCCTGGCCGCCTGGTTGCTGGAGCAATCGCGCCAGGCCGGCGACACCGACGAGCTGCAGCTGCAGCTGCAGAAAAAGGACCTGGCCTCGCAACTGGGCGTCACGCCAGAAACCCTCTCGCGCAGCCTGCGCGCCCTGCACGACCAGGGCATTGCGCGCGTTGATCGCTACCAGCTCTCCATCACCAACCGCCCCGCCCTGCAGGCGCTGGCGGACCGGCAACCGTCGAGGTATTCGAGGTGAGCGGCGCAGGCCAGGTCGCGGCTATGCCCTGAGCACCAGCCACCCCATCGTCACCCCAAACCACAGCAGCGCCAGGCCATGACCGGCCCCCGCCAGGGCCAGCCCCATGGGCCAGCCGCTCAGGCTGGCTACGCTGCGCAGCAGCAGGCTCAAGCCCAGCAGGGCCAGCGGCAGCAGCGCCCAGCGGCTGTGCCGGGGTCGCAGGCCGGCCAGCGCCGGCAGCATGATGGGCGCGTGGCCGAACACCATCGCGAACACAAAGCCCAGCCACAGCAGATGCCAGGCGATGCCGCCCGGCAGGCCCTGGCCGGCAAGACCTGACACCGCAGCCGCCAGCAGCCAGCCATAGCCCGCCAGCAGGCAGATCGCGGTGTGACCGGCCCAGCCCTTGGCACGCCATTGCAGGCGCGCCAGGTCGAAGCGCAAGAGCCACAGCGCCAGCAGGCCCAGCAGGGCAAAGCCCAGCGGCCGGCCCAGGTCCGGGCGCCAGGGCAGCAGCGCGGCCACCAGTGCAAAGCCGGCCCAGCCGGCCAGGAAGGCGCGCTGGGCCCAGACCGGCAGCGGCAGCAGGCGCATCAGCTCGCGGCGCTCTCCGGCAATCGTCAGCACCAGGAACAGGCTCCAGCCCCAGCGCGCCAACTCGGCCTGCCCCGCCGCATACGCGGCAGCAGCAGCCAGCAGGGCAAGCGCGGCGCTCGCCTCGACCGCCAGCGGCAGCGACCAGGCGCGGTGCCGCCCCGCCCACACATAGAGCTCCAGCAGGCCGGCCGCCGTGGCAAGCCACAGCCAGGCCGCCGGCTCGCCCTGCCCGGCCAGGGCCAGCAGGCCAGCGCCGGCCGATACCAGCGGAATCCAGCGGCCACGCCGCAGGGCCACCACGCGCTCCAGGCTGATCAGGCTGGCAAAAAAGCCCGCCATCATCAGCGCGCCATGCTGGGCCAGGGCCTGGCCGGCAGTTGCGGCAGTTGCGCCGCCCGCCTGCAGCGCGCCCAGGCGCAGCAGACCCCCCAGCAAGGCAGCGAGCAGATTGGCCACGGCCAGGCCGGCGCAGGCGGCGACCAGCGCTCGTGACAGTGCCGCCGGCTTGGCGCGCGCCATCAGCCTCCACCCCAGCCGAATCGCGCCCTCAGCGCGGGCGCCATGCGCTCCGGCGTCCAGACCTTGTCCCAGTCCATGTCCACCTCGATCACCCAGCCGGGCGGGCATTGCGCCTCGATGGCGCAGCCGGCGTCGTGCATGATCTGGTCGGCCATCGGGCAGGTGGCGCTGGTGGGCAGCAGCAGCAAGGAGGCGAAGTCTTGGCGCAGCTCGAGGGTCTCGACCAGGCCCAGATCGACGATGTTTTCACCGATCTCGGGGTCGGCCACCTTGCACAACGCCTGCATGATGGCGGCGCGCAAGCGGGCTAGTTCTTCTGCTTCTGTCATGGGCTGGTTCTTCTTTCTCTGCGCTGCGCGGGCCGCAGCAGCCATGGACCATAGCGCAGCAGCCAGGCCGCGGCCAGCAGGGCAAAGCCGGCGGCCGCGGCCGGCAGCCACCAGCGCGGCGCCTGCGGCCAGCAGGCGCTGGCCACGCGCAGCGCGCTCAGCAGCTGCAGCAGGCCGTGCATGAGGCGCAGCGGCAGGTCCACCACCACGCTGATGCCCTGCTGCACCGCCGTGACGCGGCTCACCATCGCCAGCATGGTGCTGCACATAAATCCCAGTGTCAGCGCATGCACAGAGGCCAGCTCGAACCGCAGCGCGGCCAGCACAAAGCTCGCGATCAGCCACAGCAGGCCATGGTGCAGCTGGCCCACAAAGGGCGTGCGCCGGGCCGCGGCCAGGGCGGGATTGAAGGCCGCGCGCGCCAGCATGGCGGCCAGCGCGAGGTAGCCCAGCCCCGGCAGCCAGTCCGCCAGCCCGAGCACGGGCGCCAGGCCGCGCAGCCACAGGCCCAGCAGCAAGGCCAGCAGCAGGCCATCGGCGCGCCGACCCTCGGCATGCAGGAAGGGCGTGAGGCGCTGCAGGGCGCAGGCAAACACCGTGCCCAGGCCGCCCCACAGCGCCAGCCGGGTGGCCTGGGCCGGCCAGCCCAGCGCCGCGCACCACAGCGCCAGGCCCAGCACGGCCATGCCCAGCAGCACGCCCTGGGCATGACGACGATCGGGCTTGGTGCTGGCGCGCAACAGCGGCGCCAGACGCAGCAGCAGCCAGGTCCAGCCGATGGCCGCCAGTCCCAGGCCTGGTGCATCGAGGGCGGCATGCAGGCCCCAACCCAGCATCAGCAGCACGAGCGGCCCCAGCCAGGCCGTTGCCGGCAGGGCCGCCGCACCCAACCATTTGGGCAGGGCGGTGAGCGCAAAGCCGGCGATGAAAAAGGGCAGAAAGCCGAGCGTGAACAGCAGACCATGCTGGGCCGAGGCCTGCCCCACCCCGCTCCACCAGGCCGCCAGGCTCAGCCAGGCCAGGGCCCCGGCGAGGAACCAGGCGCGGTGCGGAGCCTGGTGCGGGTTCAACATCGCTCAGCGCGGCAGATAGAAGCTGGCACTGCTGTCGACCCGCGCGCCCTGGCTTGCAAGCCGGAAGTGGATGGGGCGCGAGCCGCTGCCCAGGCGCGCGGCCTGCTCGGCCGGCAGGCGCAGCTGCAGCACCTGGGCATGGATGGCGGCGGGCGGCAGCAGCACCTCGGCCGGGCCCACGCGGTACAGGCCGTCCAGCCCGTCGACCTCGATGCGCAGGGCGAGCGGCCGCTCGGTGCGGTTCATCAGCTGCAGGCGATAGACGTTCTCGATCTCGCCGTTCTCGACCTGGCGCGCCAGCGTGTTGCGATCCTTCAGCACATCGACCTGGAAGTCGGGCCGCCTCCACAGGCTGGTGGCAAAGCCTATGCACAGCGCCAGCAGCACCGAGCCATAGATCAGCACGCGCGGCCGCAGCGCGCGCGCCAGCATCTGGCGCGGCGTCCATTGCTGCCGCACACCGTTCTCGGTGGCGTAGCGGATCAGGCCGCGCGGCGCGCCGACCTTGTCCATCACCTGGTCGCAGACGTCGATGCAGGCGGCGCAGCCTATGCATTCGTTCTGCAAACCCTTGCGAATGTCGATGCCGGTGGGGCAGACCTGCACGCACAGGGTGCAGTCGACGCAGTCGCCATGGTGCTGGCCCTGGCCCAGGGCCTCGACCTTGCGGGCGCGCGAGCCGCGCGGCTCGCCGCGCTTTTCGTCGTAGGTGATGATGAGCGAATCGGCGTCGATCA
This sequence comes from Paucibacter soli, assembly GCF_037482845.1. Classification (NCBI taxonomy): domain Bacteria; kingdom Pseudomonadati; phylum Pseudomonadota; class Betaproteobacteria; order Burkholderiales; family Sphaerotilaceae; genus Roseateles; species Paucibacter soli. The sequence goes on along the minus strand of NZ_JBBHJW010000002.1, from coordinate 475,117 downwards.
GCGCGCTCTGGAAGCGTGCGTAGGGGCAGATGTACTTGCACATCTGCTCGCGCAGCCAGCCGGCATTGCCATAGGTGGCGCCGGCGTAGAACAGCACCCAGAACCATTCCCAGGGCGAGAGCCCCAGCCGCAGCAGGCTGGCGCCGAGCTCTCGAATGGGCGTGAAGTAGCCGACGAAGCTGAAGCCGGTGACGAGGGCCAGCGCCACCCAGCTGGCATGCTTGGCGCTCTTGCGCGCCAGCTTCTCGGCCCCCCAGGGCGCGGCATCCAGGCGCATGCGGGCCTGGCGGTCGCCCTCGGTATGGCGCTCCAGCCACATGAACATCTCGGTGTAGACGGTCTGCGGGCAGGCATAGCCGCACCACAGCCGCCCGGCCAGGGCGGTGAAGAAGAACAGCGCCAGCGCGCTGATCACCAGCAGGGCGGCCAGGTAGATGAAGTCCTGCGGATAGAGCACCAGGCCCAGCACATAGAAGCGCCCGGCGTCCAGGTCGAACAGCAGCGCCTGGCGGCCCTGCCATTGCAGCCAGGGCATGCCGTAGAAGAAGGCCTGCGTGAGCGCCAGCATGATCCAGCGCCAGTTGGCATAGCGGCCGCTGACCGCGCGCGGATAGACCTTGGCCTCGGCCACATACATCGAGGTGGCGACCGGCGCGATCGGAATGACTTTGGCGGGAGACTTCACTGGGAGCTGGGGGCGCGCACTTCGCGTGAGGAAGGCAGGCTGATCTTGGCCAGGCGCTTGGCCGTGGCGGGTTGCAGAAGGTCGGCCAGATTGTGCCCGTCAAGCTCGGCCAGGAAGGCGGCCAGCGCGTCCTTGAAGACGCTGGTGAGGCGGCAGGCGCCGGTGAGCGAGCAGCTGTTGCCGCTGCCCAGACATTCGACCAACTGGAAGTCGGGCTCCACCGCCCGCACCAGGTCGCCCAGGCTCAGCCTGGCCGGACTCATCGCCAGCTTCATGCCGCCGCCCTTGCCGCGCACCGTGGCGATGAAGCCCTGCTGGCCCAGCTGGTGGGTGATCTTGGTGAGATGGGCCTCGGATATCTGGTAGGCCGCGGCGATCTCGGCGGTGGTGCACAGCCTATCCTGGTGCTGGCCGAGATAGATCAGCAGGCGCAGCGCATAGTCGGTCATGGTGGTGAGTCGCATGAGCTGATTCTCAACCGGGCTGGCCGTCGGGGCGCGGGCGCAGCAGCAAGGGTGTGTAGCGCCAGAGGTAGAGCACGAAGCTCAGGCTCCACAGCGCCGCCGCGAGCTGTACGCTCAGCATCAGGCTGGCGGGCGCCAGCAGCGGCAGAAAGACGCGCAGCAGCGCCGCCAGCAGCATGCTCAGGTAGGCGCTGATCTCGATACGCCCGGCCTTCAGCGGCCGGCCGGTGTGGCCCAGCGCGGTGCGCGTGATCATGCCCAGGGTGATGAGGCCGATCACGCCCAGGGTCAGGGCATGGGTGGCCGGGCCCGGCGCGATCCAGCCCAGCGTGGCGGCCGCGCGCAGCAGCAGGTGCACCGGCAGCCAGGCATAGGCCAGGTGCAGCACCCACACCAGGGGATTGCGCCAGCTCTTCCAGGGCTGCCACAGCGCCAGGCGCAGGCCCTGGGCCAGCGCGGCGGCCAGCAGTGCGGCGGCCAGCAGCGCGCCCTCGACGGCCAGCAGATCCAGCACCAGCAAGAGCAGCACCGAACCCAGCGCCGCCTTTTCCACCTGGGGCTGGCGTGTGGCCCGCATGCCCGGCACACCGTTGTTGGAGAACATGGGCACGACGCGGCCGGCCATCACCGCAATCATGAAGAGCACCAGGTCCAGGCCGATATGGACACCGGGCAGCTGCAGCAGGCCGGCCTGGCTCAGATGCACGGCCACGCTGGCCAGGCCCATGGCGACGAGCAGGCCGACGAAGAAGTAGTTGCGCTTGTTGCCGGCGGCGTGCAGGGCACGCCACAAGCCCCAGGCGGCCGCCCACGGCACGGCCAGGTTCAGGAGCAGCGAGGCCCACAGCCATGGGCTCAGCACCAGCACGCGCGCCAGCAGCCACAGCGCCGCCAGCGCCATCAGGGGCTTGCCGGTGGGCGTGGGCTGGCCCGACCAGTTGCGTCCGGCGGTGAAGAGAAAGCCGATCACCACCGCCAGCGCGTAGCCGAACACCATCTCATGCGCATGCCAGAGCGAGCCGCGCAGCACCGGCTGCGCCAGCAGGCCCGAGAACTGCAACGCCCAGAGCGGCACCGACAGCGCCGCCAGCAGCGCCGCCAGCAGGTAGAAGGGCCGGAAACCCAGGTCCCACAGCGCCAGGCGACGCACGGCCGGACGGGGTGGTTCCTCGATACGAATGAACATGGTGTTGCTCATGATCAGCCGCCGCAGCAGCCGCAGCAGCTCTTGCCGGCGGGCTTGCGGCTGATGCGCAGGCGCCATTGCGCCGGGCCGGTTTCCAAAGCCTCCCAGTCGAACTGGCCGGGCCACTGGGCCTGAAACTGCTGGCGCAGGGGCACAGGCTCGTGGTCGCTCAGCAGGTAGAACCAGTTGCCCACGGGCAGGGCCTGGAAAGCCTCGAAGATGCGCGCGTGGCGTTCGTGCGGCGCGATCAGGCGCACATCGATCACTTCGGCGGCAGGGGTGGAGGCAACGGTCATGGTCGTCCTTAAAGTTGCATTTGCGATATAGCTATTGTCGCCAAGCGCTGCGCCTAAAGCAATATTCAAGATGCAACTTTTGATCTGCCTCAAGCCAAATCCTGCACGCCATCGGCAGCATGGCGGCCATGTCCGCTGCCCCTGCCCTCCCCCTGGTGTACAGCTGCTCAGGCTGCTCCGACGCCGCCCAGTTGGCCAATCACCTGGCGCTGCGCCTGGATCGCGCCGGCCTGGCCGAGATGTCCTGCATCGCCGGCGTGGGCGGTGGCGTGCCCAACCTGGTGCGCAAGGCGCGCGAAGCCGCGGCGTCGGGTCGACCGATGCTGGCCCTGGACGGCTGCGTGCTGGCCTGCACCAAGGCCTGCCTGGCCCAGCAGGGGCTGGCGCCGACCCACCACATCCGTCTGCACGAGATGGGCGTGCGCAAACATTACCGCACCGACTTCGACCAGGCGCTGGCCGATCAGCTGTTCGAGCAACTCTCCCAGACGGCGCGCGACCTGCAGAGCGAGCGGGCCTGAGCCCACAGCTCAGGCTACAGTTCGGCCCATGCTACGTCTACTGCCTGCCCCCCTGCTGGGCACTCTTGCCGCCATCGTGCTGGCCATCAACACCGTCACCGGCGTCACTCTGATGATCCTGCCGGCCCTGCTCAAGCTGCTGCTGCCCCTCAGCTTCGTGCGCAAGCCCTGCGACCTGGCGCTCAACGGCATCGCCTCGGGCTGGGTGGCCGTCAACAACGCCTGGATACGGGTGCTCAACCCGCAGACCTGGGACGTGCAGGGCGTGGACGGCCTGCACCGGCGCGGCTGGTACCTGGTCTCGCCGAATCACCAGACCTGGGTCGACATCCTGGTGCTGCAGCGCGTCTTCCACGGCCGCATCCCCTTTCTGAAGTTCTTTCTCAAGCAGGAACTGAAGTGGGTGCCGGTGATCGGCCTGGCCTGGTGGGCGCTGGACTTCCCCTTCATGAAGCGCGGCCGCAGCGCCGGCTCGCAAGCGGCCGATCTGGCCACCACGCGCAAGGCCTGCGAGAAGTTCAAGACCATCCCGACCACGGTGATCAACTTCGTCGAGGGCACGCGCTTCACCGCCGCCAAACATGCCGAACAGAAAAGCCCCTACCAGCACCTGCTCAAGCCCAAGGTCGGCGCGCTGGGCATGGCCCTGGCCACCATGGGCGAGCAGTTTGAGGCCCTGCTGGACGTGACCCTGGTCTACCCCGAAGGCACACCCAAGTTCTGGGACCTGCTGTGCGGTCGCTGCGGCCCCGTGCAGGTGCGGGTGCAGCAGCGCCCCATCCCCCCCGAACTGGTGGGTGGCAACCCGATGGAAGACAAGCGCCTGCGCGCCGGCATCTCCATGTGGATCAAGAAGCAGTGGAGCGAGAAGGACGCGCTGATGGCGGCCTTGCTCAAGCGCAGCCCCCCACCCTGAACGGGGGGCGCGGATTGCCCGAATAGACCTGGCGCATCACCATGGCGAAAGTAACAGCCTCTACCACATTCATCGAGGCCCGCCATGAGCATGCCCAAGAAACTGTCGGCCATCCACAGCGCCACGACGCTGCTGCTGCTGGCCATGTCGAGCGCCGCAGCGCTGGCCGCTGCCCCCGGCCCGGACGCCATGATCGTCGCTTACAAGGCCGGCAAGGCCGCCACCGTGCGCGCCGAGGTGCTGAATGCCGGCGGCAAGATCACGCGTGAAATCGGTCGCGCCAGCGCCTTCGCGGTGCGCCTGCCGGCGGCCGGCGTGGCCGCCCTGCAGGCCAGCGCCAATGTCGATTTCGTCGAGCCCGATGTGGAACGCCGCCTGCTGGGCGTGCCGTCCCGCACCATGGAAGGCATGGTCCAGCCGCAATCAACGGCGGTGGACACGCCGACCTCGGGCACCGAGATGCTGCCCTACGGCATTGCGATGGTGCAGGCCAACCAGCTCACCGACGCCCTCAGCGGCAACCGCAAGCTCTGCATCGTGGACTCGGGCATTGACCGCGGCCATCCCGATCTGGCCGCCAACTCGGCCAATCTGAGCGGTGTCAACCTGACCGCCTCCGGCACCTGGGACAGCGACGAAAACGCGCACGGCACCCATGTGGCCGGCACGATTGCTGGCGTGGGCGGCAACGGCATTGGCGTGGTGGGCGTGAACCCCGGCGGCAAGCTCAAGCTGCACATCGCCAAGGTGTTCGACGCCACCGGCTCGGCCTCCTCCTCGACGGTGATGGAAGCGGTGACACGCTGTGCCGACGCTGGCGCCAACATCATCAGCATGTCGCTGGGCGGCGGCGACCCGAGCCAGGCCGAGCGCCGCGTGTTCCGTGCCCTGCTCAACGAAGGCGTGCTGACGATCGCCGCCGCCGGCAACGATGGCGATACCAGCACCTCCTACCCGGCCGGTTACGAGGAAGTGATGTCGGTGGCCGCGCTGGACGCCAACAAGGCGCATGCCGGCTTCTCCCAGGTCAACAACGATGTCGAGATCGCCGCGCCGGGCGTGGCGACGCTGTCGACCATCCCGCCCAATCTGGAGTCGTTGGGCCAGCTCTCGGTGGCCGGCACGGACTACGCGGCGGCGGCCATGACCGGCTCACCCCGGCTCAGCGCCACCGCGGCACTCTATGACTTCGGTCTCGGCACCGCGAACGATGCCGGCGCTGCGGGCAAGGTCTGCCTGATCAAGCGCGGCCTGGTCAGCTTTGCCGAGAAGGTGACGCGTTGCCAGAACAGCGGCGGCGTGGCGGCGGTGGTCTACAACAACCGCCCCGGCATGCTGTTCGGCACCCTGGGCGGCGCGCCCACCACCATCCCCTCGATCGGCACCACCGACGCCAACGGCGCCGTGCTGATGGGCCTGACCGGCCAGGCCGCCACCGTCAGCGTGGTGCCGGACCCGGCCCTCTACGCCTACTTCAACGGCACCTCGATGGCCACGCCCCATGTCTCCGGCGTCGCCGCCCTGGTGTGGAGCCATTTCCCCAAGTGCAGCGCCAAGCAGATCCGCCAGGTGCTGAACGCCAGCGCGCAGGAGCTGGGCAAGCCGGGCAAGGACGCCGAGTACGGCTTCGGCCTGGTGCAGGCCAAGGCCGCCTACGACCGCCTGGCACAGACCGGTTGCGGCAACAACTGAAGGCTGGTTCGCTGGCCTGACGCCCTAACTGCGCGTCAGGCCAGCCACCCCAGCGGATGGTGGGCGCGCGCCACCGTCACCATGAAGCCGAACACCGCCAGCGCCGCCAGATAGCCCAGGGCCCGCTGGCCGCGCGTGCGGCCACGCTTGAGCGCGATGCTGCCCAGCACGATGTAGACCAGCAGCAGCATGAGCTTGACGCCCAGCCAATGCTCGCGCGCCGGATGCAGGCCCAGCAGGGTCCAGAGGCTGACGCCGGCGCCGAGCAGCAGCACATCGATCCAGACGCTCAGCCGGCGCACCCAGGCCCGCATGGGCCAGGTGGCGCCGGCCAGCACGCCCAGTCCGCGCAGCGCGAACAGCGTGCCGCTACAGCTCACCAGGCCGATGTGCAGCTGCTTGATGAGGGGGTAGTTGGACTGAAGGATTTGCAGCAAAAAGCTCATGGGCTGGCATCATCGCATCGCTGCCGGCCCCTGCAGTCGCGCCCCGTCGGCGCTCAAGGTCAATCCATAGCGCCGCAGGCCCTCGGCCAGGGGCAGCGCCGCAACACGCCGCCGCACATCCAGATTCACCACCTGCAGCTCAGCGCCGTCCGCGCCGCGCCCCAGGGCCTCGGCCTGGTCGGCGCTCAGCACCAACTCGCGCAGCGGCTGCGGCAAGGCGATGCGCCGCACGCCCAGAAAACCGCGCTGCGCCACGCCCTCGCCCATGCGGAAGTCGTGCACCAGGCCCTCGTAGAAGTCTTCAGCGTGAGGGTCGTAGGAAATCTCCCAGAGCTCGGGCAGGTCGCGCAGTGCCAACACAAAGCTGCGTCTCAGCGCGGCCGTGCGCAGCGCCGCCAGGGTGCTGACTGCGCGGCCATCACGGCTCGCCAAGGCATAGCTGCGCCGGACCCGCAAGCCCTCGGCGTCGAGCAGCAGCAGCTGATTGCCACTGGCAAGCAGCAACCATGCGCCGTCGGCGCTACGCGCCATGTGCTCAGGCGGGACGGCAGCCAAGCCGCCCGGCAGCGTGAGCCCGGAATCGGCATGCAGCGCCGTGGTGCAAAGCAGAAGCAATAGGCAACACAAGCGGGCCAAAGCGGCTCTCATCAAGCCAGCACCTCCACCAGGCCGGTCATCTCCGGATGAGGCCCGCAGCGATAGGGGTAGCGGCCCGGCCGCTCGAAGCGGCGCTGCCAGCGCTCGCCCGGGAACAGGCGCTCGGATTCCAGGCCTTCCTCGGCGAACAGAATGGAGTGGGTGGTGCGCTTTTCGCTATTGGTCCAGACCACCAGCGTGCCCACCGGCACCGACAGCTCGGCCGGCATGAAGCGGTAGTCGCGGATATCGACCACCACCTCCGCCGCCGGCGCCGCCATGCCGCCGCGCGGGCCGAGCAGCGGCAGCGCGCCCAGCGACGCCAGCTGCACCAAGCAGCGGCGGCGGGCTTGTTGCTGCTGCTTGCCGCTCATGACCGCCGTCAGGTTCAGAACTTGGCTGCCGTGATGTCGGCCTTGGTGTCCAGACCCAGGGTGTAGCCCAGCGAGACATGGTGGAAGCGGCCGATCGCATGGTCGTCGTGGATCGCGAAACCGAAGTTCACGCTCTTGCCAGCGGCCAGGGCCACATCGCCCTCACCACCGCTGAACTTACGGGTGAACACCACCACCCATTCGTCGCCCTTCTTCTCGCCCTTGGCCTCGACGAGGGCCTTGCCGCCCTCCATCACGCGCTTGTCGGCCACATAGCCGTCGCTCTTGCCGCCCTTGCTGGTCCACTGCAGCAGGTCGTAGAACTTGCCGCTGGCCAGGCTGCCATCCTTCACATACTTGGTCTTCTTGTCGTCGCTCGCCTCGGGCATGGTGCGCGCATCGATGTGGCAGGTCTCCCAGCAGCCCGAGAGATTGGCCTGCGGCACCTTGTTGTCTTCCAGCATGAAGGCCAGCTTGACGGCGTTGTCCTTGTCCATCTTGTCGCCACCGCCCGAGGGCGGCTGCTTCCAGCTGAAGCGCAGGTACAGATTGCTGCCGTCATGGGCGGCCTGCACATTCACCGGAATCGAGCCGGCCTTGCCCTTGAGCGGCTTGGGCTCGAGCTTCTGGCCGCTGGCCATCTTCTTGCCCATGTCGGCCGTCTCGGCATGGTGGCAGCTGGCGCAGCTCTCGCCCTTGCGCAGCGCGCGCGCGCCACCGTGCTCGGTGCCCTTGCTGATCCACTCCATCGGCGCGGCGCCGGGGTAGAACACGGTGATCTTGGTGGCGGCGACCTTGCTCCAGTCGGGCCCTGAAGCCCAGGCCGAACCGGTGGCCAGCAAGGCGGCGGCGGCCAGACTTGCAATGCGGGGGATGCTGTGCATAGTGATTTCCTTCTGCGCTATTCGTCTTCTTCGCTCATGCCCTGGGGCTTGTGGTGGGCAATGCCCTTGTGGCAGTCGATGCAGGTCTCGTTGTTCTTGGCCGCCAGCTCATGCGACTTCTTGGCACGCGGCTTCTGCTTCTCGGTATCCATGCTCTTGAGCGTGTGGCAGTTGCGGCATTCCAGCGAGTCGTTGGCCTTCATGCGCGCCCACTCGTGGCGAGCCAGCTCCAGGCGCTTGGCCTCGAACTTCTCGCGCGTATCCACCGTGCCCATCACCTTGCCATAAAGCTCGCGCGAGGCCTGTACCTTGCGCCACATCTTGGCGCCCCAGGCCTTGGGCACATGGCAGTCCGGGCAGGTAGCCCGCACGCCGGTGCGGTTGGTGTAGTGGATGGTGTTCTCTGAATATTCCTTGTAGACGTTCTCGCGCATCTCATGGCAGCTGGTGCAGAACGCCTCGGTGTTGGTGGCCTCGACGACGGTGTTGAAACCGCCCCAGAGGACGACACCGGTGACGATGCCGATGCCGAGCAGCGACAGCAGCGACAGCTTGCTGGGCCGGCGCAGCGCTTGCCACAGGCGCGCCAGGCGCGAGGGCTGGGAATTGGATGGGGCCACGACGGGGTCCTCTTGCTAACGAGGCTTGGTAGCGGCCGGCACCGCGCCGACCGCTGGCCTCATGGCATCTTCAATAGATGTCGAACTGGGTATTCCAGACGTTGAACTTGCCCGTCGGGGTGATCATGTTCGGATCGGTGATCACCTTCTTGAGCTTGAGCGTCTTGTCGTCGTAGATGACGATGGCCGACTGGTCGGTCTTGCCACCCCACAGCGAGATCCAGACCTCGTCGCCCGCCTCGTTGAACTCGGGGTGGACGGCGCGGCGCAGCGCCTTGGTTTCCGGCAGGCCGGAATCCTTGGCCACGTCGAGCTTGACCGGGGTCTTGCTCAGGTCCGCCAGGCTGTAGACGTACACCGACTCGGCGTTCTCACGCTCGGGGTTCATCGGCAGGTCGGCCCACAGATGCTTGGACTTGGGGTGGGTCTTGACGAACAGATTGCCCGCGCCCGGCATCTTCAGCTCTTCCACGACCTTCCAGTTGTACTGCTTGTAGGCAGCATGCTCCTTCTTGTCGGAGGCGGTCGAGATCAGCGACACCGCGGCACCGCCCAGGTGGCCGGTGGCCCACACCGGGCCGTACTTGCTGTGCATGAAGTTGGCGCCGCGTCCCGGGTGCGGAATCTTGGCGGTATCCACCAGCGCCGCGAGCTTGCCGGTCTGGGTGTCCACCGCGGCCACCTTGTTGGAGGCGTTGGCGGCCACCAGGAAGTAGCGCTTGCTGGCATCCCAGCCACCGTCGTGCAGGAACTTGGCCGATTCGATCGTGGTGGTCTTGAGGTTCTTGATGTCGCTGTAATCCACCAGCAGGATCTGGCCGGTTTCCTTCACGTTCACCACCCACTCGGGCTTGATGTGCGAGGACACGATGGAGGCCACGCGCGGCTCGGGGTGGTACTCGCCATCGACCGTCATGCCGCGGGTCGAAACGACCTTGATCGGCTTGAGGGTCTCGCCTTCCATGATGGAGTACTGAGGCGGCCAGTAGCTGCCGCCGATCAGGTACTTGTCCTCATAGCCCTTGAACTTGGAGGTATCCACCGAACGGGCATCCGAACCCATGCGGATGGTGGCCACCGTGGTGGGCTTCTCGAACCACAGGTCGATCAGCGTCACCAGGCCGTCGCGACCCACCGTGTAGACATAGCGGCCCGAGGCCGAGGTGCGCGAGATATGCACCGCATAGCCGGTGTCCAGGATCTGCCAGATCTGCTTGGTATCGCCGTCGATCAGGGCCAGCTTGCCGGTGTCACGCAGGGTGACGGCAAACACATTCTTCAGATTGATCTTGTTGAGCTGCTTGGTGGGGCGCTGCGCCACCGGCACCAGCAGCTTCCACGAAGCCTCCATGTCCTTGAGGCTGAACTCGGGCGGCACATCGGGCTTTTGCTGGATGTAGCGCGCCATGATGTTGATCTCATCCTTGCTGAGGATGTCGTCGTAGTTGACCATGCCGCCTTCGGTGCCGAAGCCGATGATCTTCTCCAGGCGCGCGGTACCCAGCTTCAGGGTGCCGCCCTCCTGCACCGTGCCGTCGGCGGCCTTCTTGGTCCACTGGGGTTCCAGGTTCTTGCCGGTGGCGCCCTTGCGCAGCACGCCATGGCAGCCGGCGCAACGCTCGAAGTAGATCTTCTTGCCGACTTCCATCTCGGCCTGGCTCATGGCCGGCGCGGTAGCGGCAGACTGGGCATGCGCACCGAACGCCAGCGTCGCCACCAGGGCCGCAGCGAGCCGGGACAGGTTCTGGGTCGTCATCTTTATGCACTCCGTCAGGTCGGGCCGCCACATCCGGGCGACCCTGGCAGCTCGAACACCATCTCGACATTGCGTCTCTTGGGATGGACCCGCCGGGGGGCTGCTGTTCCTCGCATCGGGCAGCGCCATGGTCGGCGCAGCGGGCGCGAACGTCCTTGAACTGGTTCAAGCAATTCGACGCTGGCGGGCCGCTATGCTGCAAGCCCATGGAGGTATCGCATGACGCACCAAGACATCCTGCGCTTCTGGTTTGAGGAAACGCCGCACCGCGCCTGGTGGACCGCCGATCCGGCCTTTGATGCGCTGATACGCGAGCGCTTCGGCGAGCTGCTGCGGCGCGCCGCCCAGGGCGAATGCGAGGCCTGGCGCAGCAAGCCCCGTGGGCGCCTGGCCGAGATCGTGCTGCTGGACCAGTTCTCGCGCAATGTCTACCGTGGCAGCCCGCAGGCCTTCGCCCAGGACGGCATGGCCCTGGTACTGGCGCAGGAGGCGGTCAGCCGTGGCGAGCTGGCGCCCCTGAGCGGGGTGGAGCGCGGCTTCCTGCTGCTGCCCTACATGCACAGCGAGTCGCGCCTGGTGCATCAGTGCGCCGAGCAGCTCTACCGCGAACATGCGCTGGACGACAACTACCAGTTCGAGCTGCGCCACAAGACCATCATCGACCGCTTCGGCCGCTACCCGCATCGCAATGCCGTGCTGGGCCGCGTCTCGACGGCCGAGGAACTCGAGTTCCTCCAGCAGGCCGGCTCGAGCTTCTGAACCGGCGGCCGGGGCGAGCCGGCCGCCGCCACGCGTTGCGCCGGCGCATGAGCCGTTTGGCATTGGAACGCTGCGTATTCCAGGGTACGGCGCATGGAGCGCCGGCCAACCACGACTGGAGCACACCATGATTTCCAAGCCCCTGCTGCAACTGCTGGCCGCCACCACCGTCTGCGCCGGCCTCGCCGCCTGTGGCGGCGGCGCCGATGCACCTGCACCTGCACCTGCGCCTGCGCCTGCACCTGCACCCGCACCCGCACCCGCACCAGCACCCGCACCCGCACCCGCGCCGGCACCAGCACCCGCGCCGGCACCAGCACCAGCACCAGCACCAGCACCAGCACCTGCACCTGCACCAGCACCTGCACCTGCACCTGCACCTGCACCTGCGCCTGCGCCTGCGCCTGCGCCTGCGTCGAGCTTTGCCAAAGCCGGCCCCACGGTACCCGCCGCGGCCCTGGTCAAGCTCTGCCCCTCGGCGGCCAGCCAGGCGGGTGGTGGCATGCGCTACTTCAACTGCAAGGCCTCGGTGGTCGCGCAGGACAATCTGGCCGTGTTCGACCCCATCAACGCCTGGTTGGCGGCGCACCGCCATGCCGCGCGCCTGCCCATGCTGGCCGGTACGGTGAGCTCCTCGGATGGCGTGGCCGGCGTGAACAAGGGTGACGACTGCGACTTCGGCATCGAGCCCTTCATCGGCATGTTCAGCGACAGCTACCAGAAGGGCGGCGTGGTCAAGGGCCTGAGCTGGTCGGGCAGCGTGGACGACGAGATCGACACCGACAAGGACGGCAACGTCGTCTACCTGCATGCCGCCGACTGGAGCAGCACCAGCGGCGGCACCGAGGTCAACTTCCCCGGCGTCACCGGCGGCACCGTGCTCGAAGCGGTGTACGGTTCGACCGGCAAATTCCTGCTCTGCCGTATGGACTGAGCACGAGGCCGCCAGGCCTGGGCCGGCGGCCTGGTCGCGAGGAAGCAGGCAGCGCGCCGTCGACAGGTGAAAATGCCGCATGGACACCGCAAGCATTTTCTGGGGCCTGCTGTTCGGCGCCATCGGCGCAGGCTTCTTCGTCTATGGCAAGAAGCAGGGCAAGCCGGTGCCGCTGCTGTGCGGCATCGCGCTGGCGGTGTTCCCCTACTTCGTCAGCAATCTGCCGAGCCTGGTGGCGCTGGGCATCGTGCTCTGCGCGATCCCCTATTTTTACCGGCCTTAGCTTGCGGCCATTGCGTGGGCAAAGAGGTCACCATGTCGAGTGAAGACGCGCCGACCGCCCGCTACGTCTACGTCTGGGCGTTCCTGATCGCGCCGGAGCGCCGTGCCGAATTCCTGCGCGCCTACGGGCCCGGCGGCGCGTGGGAAGCCCTGTTCCGAAGGGCCGAGGGCTATATGGGCACCCTGCTGCTGCAGGACCAGGCCGATCCGAACCGCTACCTCACCATCGACCGCTGGCGCAGCGCCGCGGCACATGCGGCCTTCCGCGCCCGCTTCGCTGCCGACTACGCGGCCCTGGATCGCGCCTGCGAACGCCTGACTGCGCTTGAGGAGAACATGGGCGAGTACTGGGAGCGCTAGCGAGTTCGGCGGAAGGTCTTGCCTGCAAAGCGCAGCCAGACCTTCGGCGCATCGCCCCTCAATGCGAGGTGCCCTCTTCCCGGCTGATCTTGTTCCAGACGTTGTACTTGCCCACCGGCTTGCTCATCGGCAGGCGCTTGATTTCCTTGAAGCTGGCGGCGTCGTAGACGATCAGGGCGCCGTCCTGCTCCCACAGGCTGGCCAGCACATAGCGGCCGTCCTTGGTGAACTCCACATGGGCCAGCGTCTTGCCGGCCTCCTTCACCTGGGCCACCACTTCAAGAGTTTGCTTGTCGATGATGCTCATGGTGTCGCGCACGGCCGGTCCGCCCATCATGGAGTCGGTCCAGGCGTAGCGGCTCTTGGCATGGCTGCGCATGAAGAAGCCCGGGCCGGGCGTGGCGATCTCGCGCACCAGGCTCCAGTCCTTCAGGTCGATCACGCTGATGCGGCCATCCTTCAGATTGGGGCTGGCCATCAGGCGCCGGCCCTGCCAGTCGAAGCTGATGCCCGAGCCCAGATGCGGCATGCCGGCAATCGGCAGGCTGCTGATCTTGCGGCGCGCGTCCAGGTTCACCACCTGGCCCAGCATGGCCGTACCATCGGCGCGCGGCCGCGCGGCGCCCAGCACATGGGCATAGCTGTCGTCAAAGAAAAAATCGTCCAACGGCTCGTCCAACGCGGTGCGTTGGGGGGTCAACTCCGCGGGCTTGCGCATTGCGGCGGCGTCGTAGGAGAGCTCCCAGAGCTCGGCCACGTCCTTGAGCGCCACCACAAAGCTGCGCCGCGGCGCGGCGTCGTAGACGGCCGACACGCGCGAGCTCTGCCGGCCGTCCTGAGTCCTGGCATCCAGGCGCTTCACCAACTGCAGATCGGCATCGAACAGCACGACCGTGTGCGGCAGGTAGTTGGCCGCCATCACCCAGCGCCCATCGGCGCTGACCGCGACATTGCGCATATTGATGCCGGCGCGCACCTCGGCCACCAGCTTGAGGTTCCAGAGATCGTATTTGCTGATCCAGCCGTCGCGCGAGCCGAAGTAGACGTAACGGCCATCCGGGCTGAACTTGGGCCCGCCATGCAGGGCGTAGCGGCTGGCAAAGCGGTGCACGGGCTCGAACTTGTCGCCATCCACCAGGCTGACATGGTGGTCGCCCCCCTCCACCACCACAAACAGATTCATCGGGTCGGCCTGCCATTGCGGGCGCGCCGGCCAGCGGCGGCTGGCGGCGTCGAACGTGCGCGAGGCCTCGATGTCGGCATCGCTCCACTGCGGCGCGGGCAGCACCGGCTGGTAGATATAGGCGGCCAGGGCCTTGATCTCGGCCTCGCCGAGCTGTGCGGCAAAGCCCTGCATCTGGGTGGCCGGCCGGCCCTCTGCAATCACCTTCAGGGCCTCGGGCCGGCGCAGACGTTCCAGGCTCTCGGGCAGCAGGGCCGGGCCCATGGCGCCCAGGCGCTTCTCGCCATGGCAGGCCGCGCAATACTGCTGGTAGATTGCGGCGGCATCGACGCTCGGCGCGGGCTGGGCGCGGCCATAGTCCAGCCCCAGTGCGGCCAGGCCCAGGGCCAGGCCCAGCTTGATGCAGATCTTCAGCAAGGTACTCATATCAAATCTCGGCCTGGATGGGGATGGTCTTGGCGCGGTGCTTGAAGGGCTGCAGCTGCACGCGCGCACTCAGGCGCGCCGCGGCCTCGCCCGACAGGCCGATCTCGGCATCGTCCAGATAACAGCCCGGATCCTCGGCCCAGAGATCGCCGGTGATCTGCTGGGCGCGCACCCTGGTGTTGCCGCCGCACAGGGCGAAATACTGGCATTCGGCGCAGCGCCCCTGCACCGGGCGGGGTCGGGTCTTGAGCCCGTCCATCAGCGGGTCGCTGCGGTCGCTCCAGATCTGCGAGAAGGGCCGCTCGCGCACATTGCCCAGCGGGTAATGCCACCACATGGTGTCGGGGTGCACCACGCCGAGGTTGTCGATATTGGCCACGCCCACGCCCGAGGCATTGCCGCCCCAGGCCACCAGGCGCTCGCGCAAGGGTGCCGCCCATTGCGGAAAACGCTCGGCCACCCAGCGCAAGAGGTAGGCGCCATCGGCGTCGTTGTTGCCGGTCACGTAGTCTCTGGCGATGCCGTCCTGCGCATCGCGCCAGGCCGTCTCGAACAGCAGGTCCAGGGCCTCGCGGGTGGCCTGAAAGTGGGCGTCGCGGCCGCGGTGGATATTGCCGCGGCCGGCGTAATTGAGGTGGGAGAAATAGAACTTGTCGACCTGCTCGTCGCGCATCAGCTGCAAGAGGGCCGGGAAGTCCTGGCCGTTCAGGTCGGTGAAGGTGTAGCGCAGGCCGGTCTTGACGCCCTGCTCGCGCAGCAGGCGGATCGCCGTCAGCGAGGCGTCGTAAGCGCCCTCCAGGCGGCGGAACTTGTCGTGCGTGGCGCGCGTGCCGTCGATGCTGATGCCCACATAGTCGAACTGTTGCGCGGCAATGCGCGTGGCCATGGGGGCATCGATCAAGGTGCCGTTGGTCGAGAGCGCGGTGTAGAAGCCCAGCGCCTGCGCGCGCGCGGCGATCTCGAAGATATCGGGGCGCAAGAGCGGCTCGCCGCCGGACAGTATCAGCACCGGAACGCCATAGGCGCGCAGATCCTGCATCACCGTCTCGACCTCGGCAAAACTCAGCTCGCCCGGGTACTCATGGTCGGCCGAGAGCGCGTAGCAATGCTTGCAGGTGAGGTTGCAGCGGCGCGTGAGGTTCCAGATCACGACCGGCCCGACCGGGCCGAGGGGCCCGTTCGAAGTTCCCCGCCTCGCCGCCACCGGATACACGCCCTCGCGCTCGGCCTGGGCCACTTCACGCAGGTATTGGCTGATTCTTAGCATGAGGCTATTCCTTGATGCGCAGGCCGGTCTTCTTCAGGATCGCCGTGCTGTAGAGGATGTCGCTGCCGCGGCAGGCCGGGCCCAGCAGGGCGCGCAGCTTCTCGGCCTGCTGCGCCACCTCGGCGCGGCTGCGCCCATGCAGCATGGCGAACAGGTTGTAGGGCCAGGCCGGCAGCCGCCGTGGCCGGCGGTAGCAGTGGCTCACACCGGGCTGGGCGGCGATGCGCGCACCCAGCTCGTCCACCTGGGCGTCGTCCACGTCCCAGACCGTCATGCCATTGGCCACATAACCCAGCCGGTAATGGTTGGGCACGGCGGCGATGCGGCGTATCAGGCCGCGCTCGCGCATCTGCGACAACTGCGCGATCACCTCGTCCTCGCTCAAGCCCAGCACCGCGCCCACCGCCTCGAAGGGTCGCTCCAGCAGGGGCAGGCCGTGCTGGGTGGCGGCGATGAGCTGGCGCTCGATGCGGCTCAGCGTTTGCTCAGACATGCGAGCCCTCCTCGGCGCGGGCCTCAAGATAGAGGCCCACGTGGTATTCACGTTCCTTGGGAAAGGTCAGCACCGCCAGGCCGGTGGCGGCCTCGATGCGCGCGCACACCGTGGCGATCTCGGCGGGGCTTTCGGTGGCCAGCACGAACCACATGTTCAGCGCATGCTCGCGCCGGTAGTTGTGCGCCACCTCGGGCATCGCGTTCACGAGCGCGGCCACCTCCGCATAGCGCGCCTCGGGCACGGCGATGGCAGCCAGCACAAAGCGCCCGCCGGCGCGCTCGATCTGGAACATCGGGCCGAAGCGGCTCAGCGTGCCCTGCGCCAGCAGGCGCTGCAGGCGCGCGATCAGCTGCGTCTCGCTGCAGCCCAAGTCCTCCGCCAGCGCGGCAAAGGGTCGCGGCACTAGGGGCAGATCTACCTGCAGCCGGTTGATCAGGGCAGCATCCAGCGCGTCCAGGTGCGCCGGCAGCGGCGGGGTGTCCTCGGGTTCATGCATGAGAAAAACTCGCCTCCAAGTTGCTGCCGCCCTGCCCGGCGGCGATGGCACGGAAATAGCGCGCGCCGCATTGCTTGAAGCGCCGGCGGCTGAACAGCACGGCCTGGCTGCAGTTCTCCAGGCCAGCATTGCTGCGCGCACAGGCCAGCCAGTGCAGCACCTCGTCGCGCTCGCGGCCATGCAGCATGCAATAGAGGTTGTAGGGCCAGCCGGGGCCGCGCGCACGGCGGTAGCACAAGGTCACGCCGGGCTGTCGCGCCAGCAGGGCCGCATGCTCGTCCACCGCCTCGTCGGCGACATCGAACACGCACATGGCGTTGGCCGAGATGCCCAGCTCGTGATGGCGTACCACCACGCCGAAGCGGCGCAGCGTGCCCTGATCCAGCCATTGCTGCAGGCGCTGCAGCACCTGCTCCTCGGGCCAGCCCAGCGCCTCGGCCCAGGCCGCGTAGGGGCGCTGCAGCAGCGGCAGCCCGTCTTCCACCAGGGCGGCCAGGCCCATGTCGGCGCTGGCTACCGGCTCGGCCCGGCTGCGCGTGAGGCCTTCCACGCGCGAGGCGCAGCCGCCCCGGCCCGGCTGCTGCAGGTCGAAGCCCAGGTTGATGCGATAGGCGCGCTGCATGGGCAGGCGCAGCACATGCAGGCCACTGCGGCGCTCCAGCTCATGCAGGGCCTGCTCCAATGCCTCGTTGTCGTGACCGGTAAGCACGAACCAGAGGTTGTAGGCATGCTCGCGCTCGTAGTTGTGGTTGACGCCCGGATGCGCGCTCACCAGCGCCGCCACCGCGTCCAGGCGCTGCGGCGGTACGGCCATCGCGCACAGCAGCGCGGCGCCGCCTGCGCCGGGGTTCCAGATGCCGCCAATACGCGAGATGCTGCCGCCCGCCTGCAAGCGCCGCAGCCTGGCCAGCACCACTTCACCCTCGCCGCAACCGAGCTGCCGAGCCAGCGTCTCGAAGGGTTTGCTGTCGAGAGGGAAGCGCTGCTGCCAGTCGTTCAGCAGGCGGGCATCCAGGTCTGTGCTCTGGTCCATGGTCACAATCCGATGCGATGGGCGCGGCTGGTGAAGAAGATGCCGCTGGGTGCCTGGGCCGGCAGCGTGGCCAGGGTGGCGAAGCTGCGCGTATCGACCACGCTGACCAGATCGCTGTCGCGCGCCGAGATCCACACCGCCTCGCCGCGCGGCGTGAACTCCATATGCAGCACGGCCTTGCCGGGTTTGAAGGCATGCACGATGCGTTGGCTCTGGGTATCGATCACCTGCACCTGGTCATAGTCGGGCACGGCGAAGTTGACCCAGACCTGGCGCCCATCCGGCTGCGCCATCACGAACACCGGTTGCCCGGCCACCGGGATGCGCGCCACCTCGGCCCAGCTCTGCGTGTCCACCACCAGCACCTCGTGGCGGCCGATGGCGGGCAGATAGGCCAGGCGCCCGGCCACCGCCCAGCCGCGCAGATGCGGCATCTTGAACACGGGCAGCGGTTGCTGGCCACGCCCATAGCCAGGCAGGATGCGCTCGACCTTGGGCTCGGCGGCCCAGAGGTCGATCTTGGCCAGGCCGTCCTCGCCGAACAGGCCGGCGATGTAGTGGCGGCCGTCCGGCGTGACCAGGGCGTCATAGGGCTGGTGGCCCACATTCCTGAACTTGCTGATGCGCGGCGCCTTGGGCTCGGCGAGATCGGCCAGCCAGATCTCGTCGGCATCGAAGAGAGAAAAAATGAAACGCTGCCCGGGCAGATCGGCCAGGCCCACCACGCGCGAGAGCTTGCCCGGCGCGTACTCGGCCGGGATGTCGGCCACCAGGCTCAGGTCCTGGGCGTCGAAGACCTTGATGCCGCCGGGCTGGTAGTTCTGCGCCACCACCCAGCGCCCGTCCTGCGAGATCGCGCCGCCGATGGAGTTGCCGCTTTGCTGCACCCGCGCCACCACCGAGAGACTGGGCAGATGCAGCTTGCTGAGCGCGCCGTCACGGCCGAACACATAGGCGTAGGCACCATCGCGCGAGTACACCAGCGAGGCATGCGAGAGATCACCCAGGCCCTGCACCCGGCCCAGCGCGCTGCGCGTGCTGGTGTTGAGCAGTTGCAGGCTGCCGCTGGCACGCTCCACCACCAGGCCCAGATCACCGGTGCCCTGGATGCGGGCCGGCGCCTGAGGAGCTTGTGGCGCCTGCGCGCAGGCGGTGAGCAGCAGGGCCGCCGCGGCGGCACCCAAAAAACCCAGCTTCATGGTTTGCTTTCGGATAGAACGGCGACGGGCTCGCCCTGCAGCACGCCGGCCAGCCACTCAGCCTCCTCGGCGCTGAGCATGGTCTTCCAGCCCGGCATGGGTGTGCCGGGGCGGCCGTGGTAGATGACGGCGGCGATCGAGCCGCGTGGCAGCTCGCGCATCGCCTGCACATGGATGGCGGGGCCCAGGCCGCCGTTGAGCTGCATGCCGTGGCAGGAACCGCAGTCCTGCTTGAGCATGCGCAGCAAGGCCTGTTGACGCGCCGGCGCGGGCGATTGGGCCAGCGCTGCCGATGCAGCCAGCAGCAGCACCGCCGCCAACCCGACCCTCAGCCCCCTGCTCTTGCCCATCACCGCGCACCTCTTGATTCGATGTGCCAATGCTTGCTTGATGTCAATCAGTTGTCCTTGAACCAGTTCAAGGACGGGTCAGGCCCGCTGTTTTCACAATGGCCGCAAGCCTTCCGCATGGAGCAAGACGATGAGCCGACTGGACGAACCCCGCTACTTCAGCACCCCCAGCGTGACCCTGGTGGGTGCCGGTCCGGGCGACCCCGAATTGCTGACCCTGAAGGCTGCGCGCGCCCTCGCCGAGGCACGCCTGGTGCTGTATGACGCGCTGGTCTCGCCCGAGGTGCTGGCGCTGGCGCACCCCGAGGCCGAGCTGATCTATGTGGGCAAGCAAAGCGGCCACCACCACCTGAGCCAGGAGGCCATCATCGAGCTGATGATCCGCCTGGTGCGCGAGGGCCGCTCGCTGCTGCGCCTGAAGGGCGGCGACCCCTATATCTTCGGCCGCGGCGGCGAGGAGGCCGAGGCGCTGGCCGAGGCGGGCATCAGCTTCCAGACCATCCCCGGCATCAGCGCGGCGCAGGCCGCGGCGGCCGGCAGCGGCATCCCGCTCACGCACCGCGATCACGCCGGTGCCCTGGTGTTCGCCACCGGACATCTGCGTGCCGCCACCGATGGCTCGGCGGCGCACTGCGTGGACCTCGACTGGCCCATGCTGGCGCGCCCGCAGCAGACCGTGGTGATCTATATGGGCCTGAGCGGGCTGGAGATCATCAGCGCCAAGCTGATCGAGCATGGCCTGCCGGCCGACACGCCCGCGGCCCTGATCGCCAACGCCAGCCAGGCCAGCCAGCGCTGCCTGCGCGCCAGCCTGGCCGCCTTACCCACCCTGGCGCGCACGCAGGGCGTGCGCTCGCCCGCCCTGCTGGTGATCGGCCATGTGGCGGCACTGCACGAGAAGCTGGCGCCCTGGATGCAGGCCGCGCAAGCCGCTCACTGCACGGTGTAGCGCGCCAGGCGGCGCGGCTGCATGATGCGGATGTCGCGCCGGCAGATCTGGATCAGGCCCTCGTCCTCCAGCTCGCGCAGCACGCGCGAGAAGTACTCAGGCGTGAGCGACAGCCGCGCCGCCACGTTGGCCTTGCTGACCGGCAGAGAAACCGTGATGGGCTCGGCCGAGCCCTGGCCGTCGGTGCCGCCCTGTTCGAGCAGATAGCCCACCACGCGGTGCGCGCCGCTGTGCAGGCAGTAGGACTCCACATCGCGCAGCAGGCCCTGGATGCGCTGCGAAGCGCCGGCCAGCAAACGCAGCGCAAACGCCGGGTCGCGCTGCACCTGCGCGGTCAGCAGCGCCGCCGGCACGCGCAGCACCAGCGCCTCGGTGAGTGCCTGGGCACTGAAGCTGTAGGGCTGCTGGTTGAAGATCAGGGTATCGCCGATGCTCTGACCCGCCCCCACCAGCTCGAACACCTTCTCGGCGCCATGGCTGGCCACGGTGTAGAGCTTGACATGGCCGGTCACCACCAGGTGCACCGCGTCGCAGGCGTCGCCGGCATGCAGCAGCATGGTGCCGCGCTCCAGCCGCAGCGCCGCCACGCCCTCGCGGGCCATACCCTGCAAGTCAGCGTCCGACAGGCCCGCAAACAGCGGCAACACGGCCAGGTAACGCGGCACATCAAATACAGCAGCAGGCATATGGGGCTCCCCGGTGGATGGCGGTTTCTATGGCCGCGATTCTTGCCATCCAGGTCCGCGCCGGGTTGATCCGGATCAAATGTCGAGGGCCGCTAGTTCTTCAGAACTACCTGGCCTCAGCCGCCGACCGATGAATGGCTGGCAAGGCGCTGCGCATCGAGGATGCGAATGTCGCGCTTGTCCACTTCGATCAGGCCCGCCGCCTCCAGCTCATGCAGCACGCGCGAGAAGTATTCGGGCGTGAGCGAGAGCCGCGAGGCCACCGTGGCCTTGCTGACCGGCAGCGAGACGGTGATGACCTCACCGCTGGCGCAGTCTTCAACCGGTTGGTCACGCAGCAGATAGCCGATCACACGCTGCACACCGCTGTGCAGGGCGTAGGCCTGCACATCGTGCACCAGACCATGCAGGCGACGCGAGATGCCGGCCAGCATACGCAGCGCGAAACGCGAGTCGGCCTCGATCTCGCGCAGCACCGCCTCCTTGCTGACGCTCAACACCAGGCTGTCGGTGAGCGCCTGGGCACCAATGATGTAGGGCTTGCCGGTGAACATGAGCGCCTCGGCAAAGCTGTGGCCGGGACCCAGCAGCTCGATCACCTTCTCCTGCCCAGCCGGTGAAATGGCAAACAGCTTGACCTGGCCGGTCACCGTGACATGAAATTCCTCGCAGGGCTGACCCACATGGAAGAGCGATTCGCCGCGCGTGTAACGCCGCAACTGGCAGCCCGTGGCCAGGCGTTGCAGCTCATGGGCACTGAGGTCGTTGAACAGCGGCAGGTTGGCGAGATATCGCGGCAGGTCGAACGCGCGCATGTCCATGGCAAGACTCCATCAAAGCTGGCGCATTGTCGGCCCGTATTTGCCGAGGCAAGCTTGATGTGTGTCAACGATCAACTGCGGCGCGTCAGGCGCGCATAGACCGCCGCCAGGCGCAGCGGCAGCTCGGCCGGCCGGCTCACCTGGGCCCAGCCCTGGCTGCCGAACAGATGCGGCAGATAGTCCTGCGCCTCCTCGTCGATGCTCAGACAGAATGGCGTGAGGCCGGCCTCGCGCGCCTCCTGCACCGCATGGCGGGTGTCCTCGATGCCCCAGCGCCCTTCGTAGACGTCGAGGTCATTGGGCTTGCCGTCGGTGAGTATCAAGAGCAGGCGCTGGCGCTCGGGGCGCTCCTGCAGGCGCTTGGCTGCCAGGCGTATGGCCGCGCCCATGCGGGTGTAGTAACCGGGCTTGATGGCACCCACGCGCGCCTGCACCGCAGGCTTCCAGGCCTCGTCGAAGCCCTTCAGGTGTTGCATGCGCACATGGCTGCGCCGCACCGAGCTGAAACCCAGCATCGCATAGGCGTCGCCCAGGCCGTGCAGGGCCTCGCCAAAGACGTAAAGGCTGTCGCGTATCACGTCGATGACGCGCGCCTCGTTGTTGACATGGGCATCGGTGGAGAGCGAGAGATCGGCCAGCAAGAGCGTCGCCAGGCTGCGCTCGCCGCGCTGGCGGCGCGCGTAGACGGCCGGGTCGCTGAGGCTTGGGCCGCCATCGCAGGCATCGCTGGCATGGCGCACCCAGGCATCCAGGTCGATGGCATCGCCATCGGCGCAGCCGCGCTGCCAGCGCGGCGCGGCGCGCAGCAGCTCAAGGCCACGGCGCACGCGGCGCGCGGTGGCACGCAGCGCAGGTGGCGGCACAAACCCTTGGGCCGGCGTCGCCACCAGGGTCTGCACGGCGCAATGCGCGGGTAGCAGGCGGCGCTGCTTCCAGTCCCATTCGGGCAGCTGCTCGCCGGGGCCCAGGGGGCGGTCGTCGGCGCTGGCGCTGGGCAGGTCGAGATCGAATTTGATGCGCGAGGCCGAGGTCTGCTGGCCGCGTGCCAGCGTCAGCTTTTCCATATCGTCGGCGGCGGCCTCCGACTGATCATCGTCTTCATCGTCGCTGCCGCGATCCACCGGCACATGCTCGCTCCAGGTCAGGATGGACTCGATCTTGGAGGGCAGCAGCAGCGGCGGGCGGTCGGAGCTTTGGCTCTGCTGGCGGGTGCGCCGGCGCGTGTTGTTACGCGGGCGCGGCTTGGCGCCGTCCTCACCCGCCCTGCCCTCGCCCTTCTCGCCGGCATCGGCGCGCGGCGCCGTGGCCGCGGCCTCCGACCAGGGCTCCAGCCACAGCCACACCGGCGCCAGCTGCATGCCGTCCAGCTCGATGCCGCTGAGCTTGCCCTCGGGCGAGCCGTCCAGGCCATGGCGCAGCACCGCCTGCAGCGCCTGTTCGGCACTTGCGGCCATGCCGTGCAGGCGCGCCGGGTCGGGGCGCTGGGCCAGGTGCGCGGCCAGCAGGCGCCGGTAGCTTGGGCGCAGGCCCGGGCAGCGCTCGAGCGCGCGCGCGGTGGCGGCACGGTTGGCGATCACCCAGGTGGCGCCGGGCTCGAAGGCCGCGGCCAGCGCCGCCAGCCAGAGATAGAGCTCCCGATTCAGGCCGGCGTCGTCGAACACATCGATCTGCGGCGGCAGCGCCAGTGTCTCGGCATCCAGGCGCGGACGCGCCGCCCGCTGGCCCGTGCCCGCGATGCGCTGCAGCCAGCCGCGCGGCCCACCCACGCGGGCCTGACCGGCCGGCACGACGCGCACCGCGCTGGCGCCGCCGGCGGCGCGGTAAAGCACCGCCGCGGCGCGCTGCACCGATTCCAGCGCCACCGCCTGCTCGGGATAGCCGCGGTAGGCCGCCCGGCTGATGAGGCGGTGCCATTGCTCGCCGACCCACTCTTCCATGGCTCAGTGCCTATTTTTTTGCTTGAGCGTCTCGCGCAGCGCATCCACGCCCACGGTCCACTCGAGGTTAGGGTTGGCGCCGCGCGGCGCATGCGAGCTTTCGCACTCGGTGACGCATTGCCCGCATTGCACGCAGGAGAACATCAGGCGCTTGATATTGCGCGGCTTCAGCCGCATCGGGCAGGCGACGTCGCAGGCCGCGCCCTCGGGCGCCTTGGCGGTGCTGCAGTCGCGGCAATCGCGCGCGCGCTCGCGCGTGAAGGCCACCACCAGAGCACGCGGGTTGGCCATCCAGGCCAGGCTCTGGAACAGGCCCACGGCGCAGCCGAAGCGGCAGAACAGATGGCGCGCCAGCAGCATTTCGGCGCTGAAGACCGCGCCGCCGATGAAGACGAAGCGCGCCTGGTTGGGCGTCAGCGTGCCATGCACGAGGCCGCCCCAGATCTGCGCCGGCGGCAACAGATAGGTCAGCAGGGTAATGGACCAGGCAAAGCCGAAGAACAGCCCGCTGAACAAGAACAACGGCCACCAGCCCCGGTGTCCCTGGGCATTGCGCTCGCGCTCCCAGAGGCTGTATTTGCCGGTGGCGCGGTGCAGCAGCTCGTTGAGGGTCTCGACCAGCGAGAAATGCGGACACAGCCAGCCGCAGTAGACACGGCCGTAGCGCCAGGCCAGGGTCATGAAACCCACCACGAAGAGCAGCGCCGGCAGGATGCCGCGCAAGAGGATGGACAGCGCCGCCTGGTTGGCCGTGATCTCGCCGCGCATGAAGGCGTCTATGCCCAGCGACCAGCGGAAGCCCAGGAACCAGAGCTGGGTCTCCTGCAGGTCGAAGCGCAACAGGTTCAGCGCCGGCGCCAGCAGGAACAGCGCGAAGAAGCCGAACTGGGTGAAACGCCGCAGGCGCTGCAGGCGGGCCATGCGGCCCGACTGTGCCTGTGCTGACTCGGCGAGCACGATCTCATGCATCGCCGACAACGGCCAATACAACCTCGGCCAGCGCCGCGGCGGTCTCGGCATCGTCGGTGAGTGCATCCACCACGGCGGCCCGGCAGGCCGCGCTGAGCGTCAGGCCGGCCACCGCCAGGCGTGCCGCCATCACCAGCAAGCGGGTGCTGGCGGTTTCTTCCAGATCATGCTCGGTGAGGCGGCGCAGCGCCTGCGCCAGCCGCACCAGGCGTGCCGCCTGCTCGGCCGTGCAGCCGCTCTCGGCGCGCACGATGCGCTGCTCCACTTCCGGTGCCGGATAGTCCAGGCTCAGCGCCACGAAGCGCTGGCGCGTGCTGGGCTTGAGCCCCTTGAGCAGGTTCTGGTAGCCGGGGTTGTAGCTGATCACCAGCATGAAGCCGGGTGCGGCGTCCAGCAGCTCGCCGGTGCGCTCGATGGGCAGCTGGCGGCGGTCGTCGGCCAGCGGGTGCAGCACCACGGTGGTGTCCTTGCGCGCCTCCACCACCTCGTCGAGGTAGAGGATCGCGCCCTGGCGCACCGCACGGGTGAGCGGGCCATCGCACCAGCGCGTATTGCCGCCTTCGATCAGGTGGCGGCCCACCAGGTCGGCGGCGCTGAGGTCGTCGTGGCAACTCACCGTCACCAGCGGGCGGCCCAGGCGCGCGGCCATATGCTCCACCAGCCGCGTCTTGCCGCAGCCGGTGGGCCCCTTGATCAAGAGGGGCAGGCGGCTGGCATGGGTCTGTTCGAAGAGCCGGCATTCATCGCCCTGTGAGGCGTAGAAGGGCAGCTCCTCGCGCAAGCCGCGCGCGCTCAGCATCTCCATCATGCAGCCCTCAGGCGGCCATTCGTCGTCGCCTCGTCGGCCTCATCGGCACCCTCGCCGATGAAGAAGCTGGCCAGATAGGTGAGCAGGCCGCACAGGAACATCACGCCACCGGCCACACGCACCCAGTAGAAGAAGCGCAGCTGGTCTTGCGTGGCCATGAAGCCCATCGCACCCTCGGTGGGCATGCGCTGCAGCCAGATCTGCAGGATGCCGGCGCC
Organism: Paucibacter soli; assembly: GCF_037482845.1. Lineage (NCBI taxonomy): Bacteria > Pseudomonadati > Pseudomonadota > Betaproteobacteria > Burkholderiales > Sphaerotilaceae > Roseateles > Paucibacter soli. The sequence goes on along the minus strand of NZ_JBBHJW010000002.1, from coordinate 449,468 downwards.
GGTCAGGGCCAGCACCATCACCGCCATACCGATGGTCATGATCCAGAAGCTCCACATCTCGACGGCCTGGGCACGGCGCGGATTGGCCTCACGGCCGCGCAGGATAGGCATGGCATAGCTGATCATCGCGATCACCACCAGCACATAGGCACCGTAGAAGGCCAGGTGGCCGTGCGCCGCGGTGATCTGGCTGCCGTGGGTGTAGTAGTTGACCGGGCTGAGCGTGTGGATGAAGCCCCACAGGCCGGCGCCCAGGAAGCCCATCACCGCGCAACCGACGGCCCACAGCACCGCTGCCTGGTTGGGATGCTCGCGCTTGCGACGCTGCACCATATTGAAGGCGAACAGGGTCATCATGAAGAAGGGAATCGGCTCCATCGCGCTGAACACGCTACCCACCCATTGCCAGTAGCCCGGCAGGCCGATGAAGAAGAAGTGGTGGCCGGTACCCAGGATGCCGGTGACCAGGGCCATGGTGATGATCAGGTACAGCCACTTGTCGATCACCTCACGGTCGACGCCGGTGGTCTTGATCAGCACGAAGGCCAAGAGCGCGCCCAGGATCAGCTCCCAGGTGCCTTCCACCCAGAGGTGGACGACGAACCACCAGTACATCTTGTCGCGCACCAGGTTGCTGGGGTTGACGAAGCTGAACAGGAACATCAGCGCCAGGCCCCACAAGCCCATCAGCAGCACCAGGGTGATCGCCGTCTTGCGGCCCTTCAACACCGTCATGCTGATGTTGAATAGGAAGGCCAGCGCCACCACCACGATGCCCAGCTTGGTCGGCAGGGGCTGCTCGAGGAACTCGCGCCCCATGGTGGCCAGCAGGTTGTTGCCGGTCATCTCGGCCAGCGTGGCGTAAGGCACCAGCAGATAGCCCAGGATGGTGGCGCCACCCGCGGCGAGGAAGACCCAGAACAGGATCTTGGCCAGCAGCGGGCTGTAAAGCTCGGTCTCGGCTTCTTCCGGCACCAGGTAATAGGCCGAGCCCATGAAGCCCATCAAGAGCCACACGATGAGCAGGTTCGTGTGCACCATGCGGGCGATGTTGAAGGGGATGGCCGGAAACACCAGGTCGCCGATCAGGTACTGCAGGCCCAGGGTCAGGCCGAACACGATCTGGCCCACGAAGAGTGCGATCGCGCCCATGAAATAGAGCTTGGCGACCGACTGCGATTTGAACTTGAGAGTGGCTGTTTTCATGTCTGTCTCTCCTCAACCTTCAATGTTCGGCGGCCACTTCTCGGTGTCCACGCCATTGGTCCATTTGAGGAACTCGACCAGGTCGTCGAGCTGCTTGTCGTCCAGATGGAAGTTGGGCATCTGGCGGCGGCCCGGCGCACCGGTGGGCTGGGCCTTGATCCAGGCCTTGATGAAGTCGGGCCCGCGGCGGGTGTAGACATTGCCCAGCTCGGGCGCGAAGTAGGCGCCCTCGCCCAGCAAGGTATGGCAACCGATGCAGTTGCGGGTTTCCCAGATATGCTTGCCACGCACCACGGCAGGCGTGATATCGGCGGATTTGGAGCGCTGCGGGATGCGTTGCTCGGTATCGAAGATCAGCACGGCAAACAGCAGCACGAAGAACAGCGAGCCACCGTAGAAGATATTGCGTGCCATCTGGCTGGTGAAGCCTCGGCTCATGGAATGCCTCCGACGTATAGAAAAAAGGAATGTGGGTAGCCTAGGGATTTGCTCGGGAATTTCCTTGAACCGGGATAAGGAAATGCCAACAGGCCTCGCGTCCAATCACATCCAACATGAATATCTCGAACTTTGAAGACCTGCTGCTGGCCGCGCGCCAGCAGCCCGAAGCCCAGCGCCTCTTGCTGGTGTTTGCCGGCGCCAGCCTCAGCCCCGAGGCCACGCCGGCCGAGCGCGCCGCCTTCGAGGCCGGCCATGGCGGCGAGCTGGAGCCGCTGATGTGCGTGGACAAGGACCCGGCCGAGCTGCAGGGCTTTGCCGCCCTGGCCGCCGAGGCCGAAGCCATGGGCCAGCCCTGGGTGCTGGTGTTCGCCGCCGCCCTCTCCGGCCCGGCCGACGCCGCGCGCGTCGACGCCGCGCTCAAGCGCATGGTGGAAAGCGTGCGCAGCGGGCAGCTAGGCAGTTTCATCCCCTTCGACCGGCAGGGGCAGGCGGTGCAGCTGGGCTGATGGAGGGGGCTGATCAGCCGCGCCGCAGCTCCAGCCCCGGCATGCGCTCGCGCAGCTGCGCCAGCAGCGCGGCATCGGGATAGTCGGGCGGCACCGGCGCGAGCGCTTCGCCCGCCACGCCATCGGGGCGCGCGATCTGCAGGGCCCAGCGGCGCACGCCGGTGCCGGCCAGTTGCTCGGCCAGTTGCCGCAGCGCCGCGCCATCGTGCAGGGCCGGATGGATGGTGCTGCGGCATTCATAGCTCAGGCCCGAGGCGGCCAGCAGGGCCAGGCTTTGCGCCACTGCGGCTTCGGCGCCGGGCACGCCGGTGATGCGCCGGTGCAGCGCCGCATCCGCCAGCGGCGCCTTGATGTCCAGCCCCACCCAGTCCAGCAAGGGCAGCAGCGTGGCCAGGCGCTCGGGATAGAGGCCGGCGGTATGCAGGCCGACCTTGAAACCGCGCGCGCGCACCTGCGCGGCGGCGCGCGGCAGGGCCGCGTCCAGCGTGGGTTCGCCGCCGCTGAACACCAGCGCGTCCAGCAGGCCGCGGCGCCGCTCCAGCCAGGCCAGCAGCTCGGTCCAGCCAAGCCGGCCCGGGCCGCGCGGCTGCAGCCCGGGGTTGTGGCAGTAGACGCAGCGCCAGGGGCAGCCCTGCAGAAACACCACCGCGGCGAGTTGGCCCGGATAGTCCAGGCTGCTGAAGGGCGTCAGCCCGGCCACCGCCGGCCCCATCGCCGGCGGCGATGGGGCGCTCAAGCCGCCGTCGCGGCCTGGCCGAGTGGCCGTTCCTGAAAGCACAGCCGCTCCTTGAATTCGCCCTGCTTGCCGGTGTTGAAGGATGCCACCGGCCGGTGGTAGCCCATCACGCGGGTCCAGATCTCGCAGCGCTGACGCTCGTGCTCCTGCAGCTCCGCATGGGTTGTCGTTGGGGTCATGTCTTGCCTCCTTGGCTAGGGTATGGAATTGAACTTCATCAGGCCGCCACCGCGGCCCGATGTTTGCGCGCCAGCGCCTCGGCGTCGCAATGTGGGCAGAACTCGTGGCGCCCGCTCAGATAGCCATGCGTGGGGCAGATCGAGAAGGTGGGCGTCACGGTGATATAGGGCAGCTTGAAACGCGACAGCGAGCGCCGCACCAGCTCGCGGCAGGCCGTGCTGCTGGAGAGCGCCTCGTTCATATACAGGTGCAGCACCGTGCCGCCGGTGTATTTGCGCTGCAGCTCGTCCTGGCGCTCGAGCGCCTCGAAGGGGTCGTCGGTGAAGCCCACCGGCAGCTGCGAGCTGTTGGTGTAGTAGGGCTGCTCGGACGTGCCGGCCTGCAGGATGCCGGGGAAGCGCCGCTTGTCTTCCTTGGCGAAGCGATAGGTCGTGCCCTCGGCCGGCGTGGCCTCGAGGTTGTAGAGATGGCCGGTCTGCTCCTGGAACTCGACCATGCGCGCGCGCACATGGTCCAGGAGGCGCACGGCCAGCGCATGGCCGGCGGGCGTGCTGATGTCGTCCGCATCGGCGCTGAAGTTGCGGATCATCTCGTTGATACCGTTCACGCCCAGGGTCGAGAAATGGTTGCGCAGCGTGCCCAGGTAGCGCTTGGTATAGGGGAACAGGCCCTCGTCCATGAGGCGCTGTATCAGCTTGCGCTTGATCTCCAGGCTGTCGCGCCCCAGCGCCAGCAGCTCGTCGAGGCGGCGCAGCAGGCCGGCCTCGTCGCCGGCGTGCAGATGCCCTAAGCGCGCGCAGTTGATCGTCACCACACCCAGCGAGCCGGTCTGCTCGGCCGAGCCGAACAGGCCGTTGCCACGCTTGAGCAGCTCGCGCAGATCCAGCTGCAGGCGGCAGCACATCGAGCGCACCATATTCGGCTGCAGCTCGGAATTGAGGAAGTTCTGGAAATACGGCAGGCCGTAGCGCGCCGTCATCTCGAACAGGGCCGTCGCGTTGGGGCTGTCCCAGTCGAAATCGGGCGTGATGTTGTAGGTCGGGATCGGAAAGGTGAAGGCCCTGCCCCTGGCATCGCCGGCCATCATCACCTCGATATAGGCACGGTTGATCAGGTCCATCTCGGCCTGCAGCTCGCCATAGCGAAACGGCAGCTCGCGCCCGGCGATCATCGGCACCTGCTCGCGCAGGTCCTCGGGGCAGGTCCAGTCGAAGGTCAGGTTGGTAAAAGGCGTCTGCGTGCCCCAGCGCGAGGGCACGTTGAGGTTGTAGACCAGTTCCTGCATGCACTGGCGCACCTGCTCGTAGCTGAGCCCATCCTGGCGCACATAGGGCGCCAGATAGGTGTCGAAGCTGGAAAAAGCCTGCGCCCCCGCCCACTCGTTCTGCAGCGTGCCCAGGAAATTGACGATCTGGCCTACCGCGCTGGAGAGATGGCGCGGCGGTGCCGATTCGACCTTGCCCGCCACACCGTTCAGCCCCTCGTTGAGCAGGGTGCGCAGCGACCAGCCGGCGCAGTAACCGCTGAGCATGTCGAGGTCGTGGATGTGCAGATCGGCCTCGCGATGCGCGCGCCCCACCGCGGGTGGGTAGACCTGGTCCAGCCAGTAGTTGGCCACCACCTTGCCGGAGACGTTCAGGATCAGCCCGCCCAGGCTCCAGCCCTGGTTGGCATTGGCCTTGATGCGCCAGTCGCGCTGCTGCAGGTATTCGTCCATGGTGGCCTGCACGTCCACCAGGGTCTGGCGCGCGCCGCGCAGCTGGCGGTGCTGCTCGCGGTACACCACATAGGCGCGCAGCGTGTGGCGCAGGCCGGCATCGAACAGCGCCGCCTCGACGGCATCCTGCACCTGCTCGATCTGCGGGCAGGCCAGCCCCTGCAGGCGCGGCAGCACCGCCGCCTGCGTCAGCTGCTGCGCGCGCTGCGCATCCAACTCGCCGGTGGCCGCGCCGGCGCGCGCCAGCGCGCTGGCAATCTTGGCCGCGTCGAAGGCGACGACGCGCCCGTCTCGTTTCATCAGCGCGCTAGGCTGCTGGGTCGCTTGAATGGACATGAAAAACCTATATCTAGTGTCAGGCCGGCAGGATAGACACTAGATATGTGGTCAACAAGACCTGACCCCGGCGATCTGCGCGGGCTTTGCGCCAGCGCAAAATGCGAGGGCGAACTCGGCAACCCTGCGACGGCCATGCAGGCAAAGCCCAGGGCGGGTGGCCGCTGCGGCCCGGATGCGGAGGCCCTCGCTGCGGTGCCGAGCATCGCAGCCGGCCCGAGCTTGCGCATCGCTCAAAGCGATGCGTCGAGCGCCGCAATTGGTCAACGCTGTGCGCCACTACTGCTGAACAGCTTCAAGGCAAGATTGACGATACACCCAGCACCAAGGAAGAACAGGTGCTGCTCGTGAAAGAGCTAAAGGCGGTCAAGAAGGACCTTCAACTGCAAAAGAAGGAACTCGCTGTACGCATGAAGGACATTCGCACCGTAGCACGTCAGCGGTCAGCGAGCGCGGCAACGTCCATTACGGCAATCCTTACTAATCGCAAATACACTGCTGCCGAGCGGCGAAGCATCGTTTACGCAAAGGAGCGTGCGCTGGCCCCTCACGAAGATGCGAAGGCAGCCATTGAGCGCCAGATTCTTGCTATGGAGCACGATATTCTTCGGGTCGAGTCATTTACCTGACGCGCACCGATTGTCGGCGGGCACACGATTGCATTGGACGATGACGGGAACCTGGCGGCGACACCTTTAGATCACTTGGCGGCATTCGCTCTGTCAAATGCATGTTGAATCGTTCCTCTACGCCTTCGGTGCAGCGGCGGTCTTGCCTCACTTTGATGAGTCAACTGCAAGAATTGGCCTTTCGGTGTCGCCGCCTCGCAGACTTGAGTGAGTGAAGAACGTGAGAGTGCTCGAACGGATCGCCATCGTTGCTTACCTGGCCGCGCTTGCGATCACCGGCGTAAAGGCGGCAGCGCAGCAGGAGAAGTGGCCAACGCAAGGCTGGCCCCGTTCCTCACCCGAAGCGCAAGGAATGGACTCGGAAGTCCTCGCCGAAGCATTCGACGAGATTCGCCGGCGCCAGATCGCGATTCACAGCCTAACGATCGTCCGCGATGGATACCTCGTGCTGGATGCGTACTTCTGGCCGTTCCAGGACAACCTCATGCACGACATGGCGTCGGTGACCAAGGGCGTCACCTCCACGCTCGTCGGCGTCGCCATCGGACAGCACAAGGTGAGCAGCGTGGCGCAAGCAATGATGGAGATTCTGGGCGCGCGGGCCACCGCCAAGCTCGACTCGCGCAAGACGCGCTTGACGGTGGAACACCTGCTCACGATGACATCCGGGCTCGACTGCCACCAGCAGCAGGGGGAGATCACTCTGACCCAGATGAGGAAGAGTCCAGATTGGATAGGGTTCATGTTTGATCTCCCGATGGTGGCCGAGCCCGGTAGCGTCTACGAGTACTGCTCCGGCGGCATGCACCTGCTCTCCGGGATCATCACCAAAGCGACCGGCGGGAGCGCGCTCGACTTCGCTCGGCGCACGTTGTTTGCTCCCCTCGGTATTGGCGACGCCGCGTGGCCGTCCGACTCCCAGGGGATTTCGCACGGCTGGGGCGACTTGCACCTTCAGCCTCGCGACATGGCGAAGATCGGCTATCTCTGGCTGCGAGGTGGCCAGTGGGAGGATCGGCAACTCGTTCCAACAGAGTGGATGCGAGCCGCCGTCCAGGCGCACGCTTACCCGGGGAGCAGCACAGCAACGGGGTACGGCTACGGTCTCTGGATCTATCCCGACAGGAGCCCGCCGATGTTCGAAGGACTCGGTCGAGGCGGGCAGCGCATAAGCGTCGTGCCGGCGAAGAACCTCGTTGTCGTGTTCACGGGAGGAGAGTTCGAGCCGGGCGACATCGGCCAGTTCATCGGCCGCGCAATCAAATCCGACCGCGCGTTGCCCGAGAACCCGGCAGGAGCGAGGCGACTCGCGAGTGTCGTACGGGCTGCGACGGAGCCGCCGGCTGCGCGACCGCTCACCCAAGCGCCGCTGTTGGCAGAGGTGATCTCGGGCCGCGCCTACGCGCTCGACGCGAATCCTTTCGACATCAGGTCGTTCTCGCTCACCTTTTCGGGGAGTGGTTCGGCCCAGTTCGAGTTGGAACTGGTTGACCGGCACGACGGACCCCGACCGATCGGCTTGGACGGCGTCCCCCGCGTTTCGCCCGATGGGCGATTCGGACTGCCGGTTGCAGCAAGCGGTGCATGGGAGAACGACAGCACGTTTATCCTCGACTACGACGAGGTGGGGAACATCAATAAACGCCGCTTCCGCCTGACCTTCGCCAATGAAGGGGCCTCCGTCGAACTCACCGACAGGTCCGAGCCGCTGGAAGCGGTGCGGTACCGCGGACGCGCACGCTAGTCGGCAGGCAGACTTCGTCGTGCCATATCAGCTTGAGGCCAGCATAGCGACCTCGGCGACCTCCTGCCGCATCGTTGGCAGCCATCGGCTTCGACCACTGACTGCCCGCTAGTCAGGCGAGTCAACATGACTTGCCGGGACGCTTACGCCGCCGGCTGATCTGGCGGTGTGGGACTTTGCCCGCCCCGCCGGCCAAGAGGTGTTCTGATGGCAGCTGCTTTCGACCGCGGCGACGTGGTGAGCGTGCCCTTGGACCCGGCGCGGGGCCACGAGCAGCGCGGCGCGCGGCCGGCGCTGGTGCTGACCACCAAGGCGTTCAATGTGCTCGGCGATGTGCTGGTGGGACCGATCACGCAGGGTGGCGATTTCGCTCGCTACGCCGGCTTCGCGGTCAGCTTGACCGGCACCGGCTGCAAGACGCAGGGCGTTGCCCTGGTCAACAAGATCCGCATGCTCGACCTAGCGGCCCGCAAGGCGCGCAAGGTCGAGCGTGTGCCTCACGAGGTCATCGACGACGCCATCGCGCGTCTGCTGGCCCTGTTGGGCGACTAAGGCAAGACGCAGGGCCGCCTCCTCGCAAAGCAACCCCGCCCCCCTCACCTCAACCTGAAACTCGCCACCAGCTCCGCCAGCTGCTGCGCCTGGTTGCGCAGGCTTTCGGCCGCGGCGGCGCTTTGTTCGACCAGGGCGGCGTTCTGCTGCGTCACCTGGTCGAGCTGGCCCACCGCCGCGCCCACCTGGGCAATGCCGCGCGACTGCTCGCCGCTGGCGTTGGCGATCTCGGCGATCAGGGTGCTGACGCGGCCCACCTCCTGCACGATGTCCTGCATCGCGCCGCCGGCCTGCTCGGCCAGGCGGTTGCCGTTCTCGACCTTGCTCTGGCTGTCGCCGATCAGCGACTTGATCTCTCGCGCCGCCTCGGCGCTGCGCTGCGCCAGGCTGCGCACCTCGCCCGCCACCACCGCGAAGCCCCGGCCCTGCTCGCCCGCGCGCGCCGCTTCCACGGCGGCGTTCAGCGCCAGGATGTTGGTCTGGAAGGCGATGCCGTCGATCACGCCAATGATCTCGGCAATGCGGTTGGAACTCTGCGAGATCGCCGCCATATTGCTGACCAGATCGCCCACCACGGCGCCGCCGCGGCCGGCCGCGGCGCTGGCGCTGTGGGCCAGCTCGTTGGCCTGGACGGCGGTCTGGGCGTTGTTGCGCACCGTGCTGGAGAGCTGCTCCATGGTGGCGGCGGTCTCTTCCAGATTGCTGGCCTGGGTCTCGGTACGCTGGCTCAGGTCGGCGTTGCCGGTGGCGATCTCGGCCGAGCCGGTGCTGATGCTCTCGCTGCTGTCGCGCACCTGGCCGACGATGGCGCGCAGGCTTTCGGTCATGCGGCCCAGTGCCTGCAGCAGCTGCGCCATCTCGTTGCGGCCCTGGGCCTGCAGCGTGGCGCTGAGGTCGCCCGCGGCGACGCGCTCGGCCAGCTCCAGGGCCTCACGCACCGGCGCGGTGATGGAGCGGCTCACCGCCCAGGCCAAGCTGCTCCCCATGGCGATGGCCAGCAGCGTGCCCAGCAGGCTCACCCACATCACCTTGCTGCTGCCGCGCTGTGCCGCGGCATAGTCCTTGGCGCCCTCGCTGACCTGCAGGCCCTGCAGCGCGTCCATGGCCTCCTGGGTCTGCTTGCCCAGCGGCACGATCTGGTTCGCATAGATCTGGCCGGACTGCTCGGCCGCGCCGGCCTTGACGGCATCGCGCGCGGCCAGCAGGCCGTCCTTGACGTAGCGCCCCCGCATCTCGACGAATTTGGCAGCCAGGCGCGCCTCCTCGGGCGTCATGCCGCTGTCCGCGTAGGCTTTCCAGGCCTTGCTGACCTGCTCGATATTGCCCTGCAAGACCGCGTTCAGCTCGTCCAGCTTGCCCGGCGCCTGCATCATCTCGGTGACCAACACGCGGTTTTGCAGCATCAGCGAATTGACCCGGGCGAGCTGTTGCAGCGGCACGGTGCGGTCTTCGTAGATCTGGCTGGTGCTGGCGGCGATCTCGCGCGCGCCCAGGGCACCCAGCACCGAAATGACGATCAGCAGCACCATCACGGTGCCAAAGCCCATGGCGAGTCGGACTCCGACTCTCAGGTTCTCGAACGAAAGCATCGCGACCTCCCGGACACCATCCTCAAACCGTGACCCCGGCATTGGGGTGCCGGCCAGTATAGGGATGGAGCTCCACACCGACCAGGGTTTCAGATCCTGCAAGCAAGATCTGACCCCGGCCTTGCGGGCCGCTCAGCCGGGCATGGAAAGGCGCTTCACCGCGCCGACGAAGCGCTGCAGGGTGGGCGACAGCACGCCGGGCGCCAACCGCAGGTCCAGCAGTTGGAAGCGGCCGCGCTCGGCCTGGGCGCAGGCCAGCGCCTCGACCAACTGGCCCACCGTGTGGACCTCGTAGCCGCGCCCGCCCATGCCGGCGGCCATGGCGGCGAAGTCCCAGGCACCGCGGTCGTTGTAGCGGCCCTCGGGTTCGAAGGTGCGCAGCATCTCCCAGCTGGCGTTGTTGAGCAGCAGCACGATGGGGTCGCAGCCCAGCGCGCGCGCGTTGCCCAGCTCCCAGCCCGTCATCTGGAAGGCGCCGTCGCCCACCAGCACCAGGGGCCGGCGGCCGGTGGCCACCTGCAGGCCCAATGCCGCCGGTACGCCATAGCCCATGGTGGCGTAGTAGCCGGGGGCGATCAGCTCGGTGGGCGCGAGGTCCATGGCGGTGAACAGGCAGTCGCCCATGTCGCAGGCCACCGGCATGGCACCATGCTTTTGCATCAGGGCATTGGCCGCCGCGGCGATCGCCGCCGGGGTGAGCGGCGCATCCGGCGCGGGCAGCTCGGGCGTGGCGCGCGCCGCCTCGATGAAGGGCTGGGGCGGGCGCGTCATCACGCGCAGCAGCAGCGCCTCCACCAGCTCCTTGATGGGCAACTCGCGATAGACATGGTGGCCCATCTCGACCTCGCCCTGCCAGACCCGGATGGCATGGCGGAAGTCGATGCGCTTGCGCGAGACGGCGAAATTGCTGTCGCTGACGATGGTGCCCAGCAGCAGCAAGGCGTCGGAGCCCTCCACCGCCTCGGTGAGCGCCGGATCGCCGGCCAGGCCCAGATAGCAGCCCAGATGTTGCACGCCGGAGTCCGCCAGCAGGCCGCGGCCCATCAAGGTGGTGGCCACCGGGATGTTGAGGCGGCGCGCCAGTTCGGCCACCTGGGCCTCGATGCCATAACGGCGGATCTCCACGCCCACCAGCAGCAGCGGATGGCGCGCCGCGCGCAGGCGCGCCAGCAGCTCGTCGGCGCAGGCGGCCAGGCGCTCGCGGTCCAGCGGCGGGGGCGGCAACTCGGGCGGCGCGGCACAGGCGCGCTCGGGCATGTCGCGCGGGATCTCCAGGTAGACCGGGCCGGCGCGGTGCAGCGCGCTGTCGAGCACGCGCGCGATCAGCGCCGGCGCGGTGACGGGGTCGTCGAGCCGGGCGCGGTCCACCGTCAGCTCCTCGAAGATGCGCCATTGCGAATCCAGCGCCTTCACCTGGTGGTGCAACAGCAGGCCGCTGGCCGCCTCGTGCGCGGCCGGTGCACCCGACAGCACCACCAGCGGCACGCGCTCGGCAAAGGCGTTGGCCACCGGGTTCACCATATTGAGCGCGCCCGCGCCATAGGTGACCGCGGCCACGCCCAGGCCGCCGCGCACGCGCGCCGCGGCATCGGCAGCAAAGCCCAGGCCCGGCTCATGCGATAGCGTGTGCAGGGGCAGGATGGCGGCGCGCTCGATGGCGCGAAACAGCGGCAGGGCAAAGTCGCCCGGGATGCCGAAGATCTCGGTGGCGCCACGCGCCTTCAACGCATGCAGCAGCTGTTCGGTGAGATTGGTCCACATCATGTCAGGCACGCACGGGCAGCAGCGGCCCGATGGCGTCGAGCGTGTTCTTCAGCATCAGCCCGTACTCGGTGTCGCCCTCCATCACCAGGGCGCGCTCGAAGAACAGGCGATCGGCGTCTTCCTCGCCGCGCAGCAGGCGCCACAGCGCCAGGCTGCGCGCGCGCACCGTGACGGCCGGTTGCGCGCCGCCGGCGGCGGGCATGAAGCCCCTGGGCCCCAGCAGCAGACGCACGCGCAGGCCGGGTTCCAGCAACTCCAGCTCCACCACGCGGCCGGCCAGCAGGCGGCGCTGCTCGGCGTCCAGGCGCGGCAGCAGCAGGCGGTCCAGCGCGCGCGCCGCCACGAAGGAAGGCGGCTGCAGCGGCAGGCGGCGCAGCAGCGCCTTCAGGTTGTGCGGCAGTTCAAACATGAGCCAAATCCTCTTGCACCATACCCGCCTGGCGGTGGGCAAATCCATTCACCAGCGCACCCGGCAGCGGCAGGGCCTGCAGCTCGGCGTGCGCTTCGGCGAGCGGCAGGCCGGCATGCAGCACCGCGTCGAACAGTTCAACGACGCGGGCGAAGCCCTGGCTGCAGGGCGAGAGCCGCAGCCGGTCGACGCCGGCGGCGCGCAAGGCCGCGCCTTCGCCGATCAGGCAATGCAGGGCCGCCGACTGAGTCGAGATGCCGTTCAGCACCAGGAAGGGCTGGCCCTCGGTGGTGGAGAGCAAGAGGCCGTCGGCATCGTCGCGGCAGCGGAATTCGCACTCGTCCTTGCTGAGGCGGTGGTGGCGGGCCGTGAAGCAGCGCGCCGAGAAGGCCAGCGGCATGCGGCCAAAGCCAAACACCTCGGTCTGGATCGCTCCACGCTGCCCCTGCACGCGGGCCTCGGGCGGGTTGATGCGGGCCACCGCGTCCAGCGCCAGTTCCAGCGGCGCCACCCAGGTGTCGGCGCCCAGGCCGGCATGCTCGACCAGGGCCACGCGGCTGTAGATGTTGAGGTGCGGGCCCAGGGTAAATGGCAGGCGCTCAGGCGACGCTTCAGACGACGTTTCAGGTACTTGGGCGAGACGCTGCAGCGCTGCGGCATCGCCCGCCTCGACCGCGAACTCGCCCTGCTCGGCAATGCGGCGCAGCTGGCGCAGCTCGGCCTCGGACATCAGCAGCGGCAGCGTGGCCAGGCGCACGCGCTTGCCGGCGCTGACGAGGTCACGCGCCAGCGCCAGCCAGTCCAGCAGGGTGAACTCGTTGCGCCGCGAGCAGGTCACCTCGCCCAGCACAAAGGTATCGGCCGGCCCCTCCGCCAGCTCGGCATAGGCCTGCAGCATGCTCGTGCGCGGCCACCAGTACTGCAGCGGCCCTATCGTCAGGCCCAGACGTTTTGTTGTTTCCATGATGGATCCCTTAGCGCCAAGGCCGCTCATACGCACCCAGGGTGCTTTGCTGGCCCTCGGCCCAGCGCGCCAGTTCGGCGCTCCAGGCGGGCGCCACGGCATAACGTGCACCCGACGCGGCCATGTCGATGGCCTGACGCCAGACCTTGGTGACACCCGCCACATAGCTGGGGCTGCGCTGCCGCCCCTCGATCTTGATGGCCTTGACGCCGGCCTCGATCAGCTGCGGCAGCAGCGCCAGCGTATTCAGGCTGGTGGGCTCCTCCAGCGCATAGTCGCGCTCGCCCTCCACCAGGAAGCGGCCCTTGCACAGCGTGGGGTAGCCGCGCGGCTCCTGCGGCGCGTAGCGGTCGATCAGCACGCCGGACAGGCGCGCATCCACGCCCTCGGGCCCTTCCAGCCATTGCACCGCCGCGGGTGGCGAGCACACGCCGGCGGTATTGGGCGACTGGCCGGTGACGTAGGACGAGAGCGCACAACGCCCCTCCACCATCACGCATAGGCTGCCGAAGCCGAACACCTCGATCTCCACCCCGGTGTGGCGTATCACATGCTGGACCTGGCTGAGCGTGAGCACGCGCGGCAGCACGGCGCGCTGGATGCCGTAGCGCTCACGGTAGAACTCGATCGCCTCGTAGCTGGTGGCCGAGGCCTGCACCGAGAGATGCAGGCGCAGCTCGGGGTGGTGCGCGCGGGCATAGGCCAGCACCGCGCTGTCGGCCACGATCAGCGCATCGGCGCCGAGTTCGGCGGCGCGGTCGACGGCGCGGCGCCAGGGCCCGTCATCGCGCGCATCGGCGTACGTGTTGAGCGCCATCAGCACCTGGCGGCCTCTGGCATGCGCATAGCTCACGCCCTCGCGCACCTGGGCATCGTCAAAATTCAGGCCGGCGAAATTGCGCGCGTTGGTGGCGTCCTTGAGCCCGAGGTAGACGGCATCGGCACCGGCGTCGATGGCCAGGGTGAGGGCTCGCAGCGAGCCGGCGGGGCAGACGAGATCGGGTTTGTGGTGGGTTGCGGGCGAGGCCATGAATCACAGGTAGTCGCCGCGGCGCGGCAAGGCTGTGAAATCTAGGCGCATGCCCGCGGCATGGTTTTGTGCTGTCTCAACAGCCCGACTTGCTCGCGATCAAGCGCGCCCTCACTGCCCGCTGAACAGGCCCCGTTCGCTGGCCCACACGGCCACCTGCACGCGCGAGCTGAGGTCGAGCTTGCGCAGGATGTGCTGCACATGGATCTTCACGGTGGTCTCGGCGATGTCGAGGGCGCGCGCGATCTCCTTGTTGCTGGCACCGCGCGCGATCTCGCGCAGGATGTCCTGCTCGCGCGGCGAGAGCGTGGCGAGGGCTGCATCGCGTTCGGCCTGGCCGCTGGCCGCCGCGCCCGCCGTCGGCGCGGCCACGCTGGCCTTGAAGGCGCGCACCAGCTTGTGCGTCATCTCGGGGCTGACCACCGATTCGCCGCACACCGCGCGGCGTATCGCCGCGGCGAGCTCCTGGCCGTCGATGGTCTTGAGCAGATAGCCCACCGCACCGGCGCGCAGCGCGGCCGCCAGGTCGTCCTCGTCCTCGCTGACGGTCAGCATGATGAAGCGCGTCTCGGGCGCGGCCTCCAGCAGGCCCGGCAGCAGATCGACGCCACGCACGCCCGGCATATGGTTGTCCAGCAGCATCACGTCGGGCCTGAGCGCGGCCACATGGCGCAGCGCCTCGCTGCCGTCGCTGGCCTCGCCCACCACGTCCAGCCCTTCCTCATGGGCCAGCAGGGCGGTGAGGCCGCGGCGGAACAGGCTGTGGTCATCGACCACCATGACGCGAATCTTCTCGGGCAGCTGGCTCATGCGCTTTCTCGTTGCGGTTCATGCGTGTCGGCCTGGCGCTCCTGGCGCGGCGGCAACAGCAGGCTGACCTGGGTGCCCTGGCCGGCCGAACTGCGGATCTCCAGGCGTGCGCCGATGCGGGCGGCGCGCTCGCGCATGATATGCAGGCCCACATGGGTTTCGTCGGCGGCATTGCCCGACACATCAAAGCCGGCACCATCATCCCAGACCTCGAAGCGCCATTGCGGCCCCGCCAGCACGCGCAACTCGACGCGGCGCGCACCGGCATGCTTGCGCACGTTGGACAGCGCTTCCTGCACGATGTGCAGCACCTGGATCTGCTCGTCGGGCGGCAAGGGCACACCTTGGCCGCTGACCACCAGGCGCGCCGTCAGGCCGCTCTGCAGCTCGAACTTGGAGAGCGTGGTGCGCAGCGCATGCTCGATGTCCTCATGGCCGGCGCGGGTGCGGAAGTGCAAGAGCAGCTCGCGCACATCGGCATAGCTCTCGCGCACGCCGGCATCGATCTCGCCCAGGGTGCGCTCCACTTCCTCGGCACGTTGCTTGGCCAGGGCACTGCGCAGCAGCTGCACCTGGATCTTCAGAAAGGCGAGCGACTGCGCGATCGAATCGTGCAGCTCCTGCGCCAGCAGATTGCGTTCCTCGCTGATCGCCATCTCACGGTCGCGCGCCGCCAGCCGCAGGTTCTCCAGCTGCGAGGCCACCTGGCCCACCAGGGCATCGAGCAGATGCCGCTCGGCGTCGGGGATGGGGCGCTCGCCGTAGAAGAACAGCTCCACCTCGCCATGGGTGCGCTGCTGGGTGCGCATGGGGATGGCGACCACGGTCTGGTAGCCGGCCGCCTCGCAATGCCGCAGCGTGCGCGGGCCCAGCTGGCGGATCGGAATGACGCGCGCACCCGGCGCGGTTTCGAGGTGCTCGCCGCAGGCGCATTCGCCCACGCGCACGCAATGCTCGGCATCGCGCATCTGCTGCGGCAGGCGCACCTGGCCCAGCAGCAGCAGGCGCTCGCCGTCCTCGGTGGCCAGGCGCACGGCGGCGGCGTCGGCCCCGGCGATGCGGCAGATCTTCTGCGCAAAGCTCTGCGCCAGCTCTTCCATGCTGTCGTGGTTCTGCGCGGCCAGCAGGGCCACGTCGTAGAGCGCGGCCAGGCGCTCGTTCTGCTGCGCCAGATTGGCGGTCTTGGCCGCCACCTTGGCCTCCAGGCCCGCATAGGAGCGCTGCAGGGCGTCGGCCATCTGGTTGAAGCCCTGGGCCAGGCTGGCGAACTCCTCGACCGAATTGCGCTCGTCGATGCGCTGCGAGAAGTCACGCGCCGCCATATTGGCCAGGCC
This sequence comes from Paucibacter soli, assembly GCF_037482845.1. NCBI lineage: Bacteria > Pseudomonadati > Pseudomonadota > Betaproteobacteria > Burkholderiales > Sphaerotilaceae > Roseateles > Paucibacter soli. The sequence continues at coordinate 433,521 of NZ_JBBHJW010000002.1, read as the reverse complement.
GTCGCGCAGGCGCTGCAGCGGCCGCACGATCCACATCAGGGTGCCCGAGACGAACACCACCGAGGCCGCCGCCACCAGCACGACCAGCCCGAAACACAGCCCGCCCAGCAGCGCGGTGCGGGTGGCGATGGCATGCTCGATGGCCGAGACGAAGCCGTCCACCGTGGTGACGAAACGGTCGGCCTGCTGACGCAGCGCAGGCCCGCCCTGCTCCGCCAGCAGCTTTGCGCGCAGCGGTTGCCAGGCGCGTTCAACCTCGGCAAAGCGCTCGACGCAGGCCTCATTGTCGGGAATGAAGAGCGGGCGCGAGGGGTCGCCCTCGCGCAGATTGCGCACCATCGCGTCGAAGGCCGCGACGCCATCGGGCAGCTCGGCCTGGCCGCCAGTCTCGTGCGCCAGCGTCAGGCGGTAGGTCATCATGCGCATGCGCCCGGCCTCGTTGATCGCGCCGGCGCCGCCTTCCAGCTGCCAGGAAACCCAGACAGTGAAGGCGATCGAGGCCAGGGCCACCGTCAGAAAGGTGGTCTGGATCAGGGCGAGCTTGCCCGCCAGGCTACGTAGGAGCGTGCGCATGGCGACACCCTAAGGTGCCGCGCCGGCTTATGGCTTGACGAAGATCAAGCGAGGCTCAGTTGGAGGCAGCGGATGCCGGGGCCTCGGCATGCGGCGCGGCGACCTCGTGCTTCTCGCCACCCATGTCGATATTGCCGCCACTCTTGGTCAGCACGAACAGCGCCAGGGCGGCAAAGATCACGAAGGCGAGGAGCAGTTTCCACATGTCAGAGTTCCCGGCAAAGATTCATGGAGTCGATGCCGCATTCTTGCCGGGCTTGCTGACACCGGGCTGAGCGCGGCCGTCCGATGCCGTCTAGCTGCACATTAGGGTGCCGGTGCGGGGTCGGGGTTGGCCGGGCAATCCGTCGCACGACTGGCGTTGCTGCTGGTGCAGCGCTGATGCAAGGTGGTCGCCAGGCCGCCCACCGTCGGGCAGGAGCCACTGGTGGTCAGGTAGTAGTTCTGCTGATCCAGCGATTCCCGCACATTGCTGTAGGCCTGGACATTGCGCTGGTTGTCGCTCAGGCCATTGGTGGCCGCGTACTGGAACCGGCAGACCAGGTAGTTGCTGCCCGAGGCCATGCCGGCCAGGCGCACCGTGCCGGACCAGGCATCGCCCGCGCTCGCCACCTGCATCACGCACAGGTAGTACTTGTAGCCTGCGATGGCCGCCTGCGTGTTTTGATTGATCGCGTTGCCGAAGCTGCAGTCCACCGCGCCATGCGATGCCGTGCCCGTGAGTCCGCCGAAATTGAGACCGGTGACCGCAGAGTTGGAACCTGACACATAACCCGCCAGGATGTAGGCCGGGTAGTCGCTGCAGACTCCCAGCTGGGCCTCAGAGGCGATCATGTAGGGGCAACGCTTCACCACATAGCCCGAGTCATTGCTGAAGACGATTGCAAAATTGTTCAGAGGCACGGCACTGAAGCCATGCCCGAGGTCGGTCGCGGCAATCGGGATGTTCAGATTGCGGTTTTTAGGCCGTTTGATATTGCCGTTGCCCGGCAGTGGAAAACCCAGCGCCCCCGACAAGGCCGGATCGGTCTTGGCAATATAGGAGTTGAGCGTCACCGTCTTGGTTTCGCCGCTGCGATCGACCCAAGAAACCGCCACCTGGATGGTGCGCTGCGAATCGGCGCTGCTGCCACCCATGGTGACCTGCCGCGTAAAGGTCGCGTTGGAGCCCGTCGTTATCTCGTCCTTGTCGTTCGCCAGTGCATCCCAGGCCTCCTTGCCCGCACCGGTCTCGATCGAATTGAAGGCCCGCAGTTCCTCGATTTTCTCCTGCGCCAGCCTGGTCGCCTCGCTGCGCTGGCGCGCCAGATCGGCGTTGCGAGACATCGCCATCTGCATGCCCGCCAGGCCCAGCATGCAAAACGCCATGATCAGCAAGGCCACCAGCGCCTCGATCAGGGTAAAGCCCCGCTGCCTGGCCGTGGTCTGAAGCCGGTAGGTATTCATCATGAGGGTCTCCACTCACCAATCGCGCCAGCTGCCGGGCACGCGCACGATGGTGCCGTTATTCGCATTCAGGTTGTCCAGCACAGAAGGGTCGTACGCTGCCGTGCCGTTGCCGTTGTTCGAATAGGCCGCGCAACTGACGATGGCACCGTGGATATTTGCCGCACCGGTGCCGAGGTTGTTGTAGTCGGCCGAATTCGAGAACACCATGCCGTAGAGATCCCAGTTCCCGTTCACCTTCAGCGCATTGGGCGTCACGAACACCACGGGGTCGGCCGCCGTGCCCAGGCTGCCGTTGCCGCTCAACTGCACATCGGAGGTGAAGTAGAAGGCGCGTTTGCCCTGGTCGTAGGCCGTCGTCAACTGGTTCTTGCAATCGCTGGCACTGCCGCAGGAGAGCACCGTGGTATTCGGGGACGTCCGGTACTCATCCATGGTGGTACCGAAGTAGGCGTTGAACATGCGCGAATTGCTGCAGGTCGGATCGGCGCTGGCGAGGTCCGCCAGTGACTTGTCGGCACCGACCAGCGCATTGGCAGCGGGTTGGCCCGGAATGGTCGTGAGCGAGGTGCCCGGGCTGGTCGAGATCGTCGTGCCCGCGTTGACCAGCACGCCATTGGTTTCCACATCGTTGTTGACGATGTTGTAGGAGCCGCCGATGGCGCACGAGGTTCCGCAGGTGATGGGTCCGGCGGGTTTGCCAGGCAGCAAGGGGCTGGCCTTGAGCACCGCCCTGACCATCGCACTCGCGTCGGCGCTGCCAGTCTGCCCTTCGCGGCAGGCGTCGGACTGGGCCGTGCAGCCGTAAGAGCTGATTTGAACCGCACCCGGCTGACCCGCCACGGCCGCAAACACGACGGTGAAGCTCCGTTCGCTGGCCGAGCCAAGGCTGGCATTGCCGCTGGTCGGGCAACTGCAGGTCCATGCGCCGCCACTGCGCTTGCAGCCCGCAGTTACCCCGACCAAGGGCGTGAAGGTGGTGCCACTGGGAGCAAGGTAGCGTTTTCGAAACGTGGTCCCAGAACTGGTGGGAACGCAGGCGGTATCGATTTCCTTGGGGGTATTGAGCATGCCCAGCGCCCACTCCATGCCGCCCTCGGCGAGTTCCATGGCCTCGGTGGAACGAATCTGGTTGGCCGCGGTACGCTGCTCAAAAATCACATTGCGGTTCAGATAGAACACGACCAGTGACATGCTGAGCATCAGCGTCAAGGTGACCACCAGGGTGCCGACGCCGCGCTGTCGCGCATTCGATGATGGATGTTGCGTCATGCTTGCTATCCTCACGCCCCACTCAGGGCGGGCATTGGCCCGACATTTGATCGTTGCGAAGCCGCACGCTGGTGCGCAGCGTGCGAACCACGGTGCTGTCCAGCACCGAGCGCCCCGTCAGCACCAGGTCGTAGCGGCGCACCTTGACCTCGGGGCAGTTTGGCGTACCCGCGGCGCAATTCGTCGGGCAGCGGTAGCCAAGCGGGATGCTGGCCGGGCTGGCGTCGCTCAGACTGAGCGCGGTGATGGTGGTGTAGTTCGGATCGTTGAGCTTCTTCCAGGTATCTTTACCTGTCTGCATTTCGACCGTACCGTCCTCGCTGTTGCGCCTGAAACCGAAAATCTCGGCATCGCTCTTTGCATCCTTGAGAGCGTCGGACGCGTTGTCAGCGTCGCGCGAAAAGGAATAGACGATTTGCCCATCCGTTGCCGAACTGGCGGGCGCTACCGACGCATAGGGATTGGACGCCGCGGCCGCTCCGGCGCCGACGGCAAGCGTGCCCTTGATGGCATTGCCCCAATAGCCGGCGCGGCGCAGGTCGCGCGTGATCAGATCCGCGATATTGCGCAGATCCTGCTCCACACGGGCGTTCGCCACCACACGCCGACTCTGCGAGACATTGGTCGCGAACAGCGATATCGCACCGGCCGTCACCATCAGGCCCACCGCCAGCCCGATCATCAGCTCGACCAGGGAAATGCCACGCTCTGGTCGTGCGCGCTGGCTGGTCGACGATCGCGTCGTCATCGTCATGTTCAGCATGGCTTGGCACTCCCCATGAACGTGCCCGCGGCGACGCAGGTGCTCACGCGCCCGACCTCATCCACCGCAAGCCTGAGCCTTCCCGTGCTGCCTGCCGCACTGACGTCGATCGTGCCCGTTGCCGTGGCGCTGCCACGCAGGCTTTCAAACCGAATCGTCACGGCAGCGCTCAGGCTGGTACCGCTGGGCAGGGTCACCGTCTTCAGCATGGTGGCGCTGGGGACTCCGGTCAGAGTGTAGGAACTGCCATCCGCGCTGCTCACCAGGGTGACGTCTTCGCGGCGCCGGATGGACTCGGACCGGGCGTACTGCAGGTCGGTAGCCAGTTCGTTGGCCACACCTTCGACGCGCAGCCGCCTGAACATATCCACCGAACCCGGCACGGCGATCACCAGCAGGATCACGACCACGGCCACGGTCACCATCAGTTCGACCAGCGTCATGCCGCGGTTGCTGGTACGGCGCATCAGCGGCTCCAGCAGGCGGCAGGGGTATAGGCACCATTGCCGGCGGCAACCGTCAACGTCAGCGTGGTGCAGCCGCTGTCGGAGGCCTGGCTACCAAGGCCGGTGAAGGTCAGGGTGTAGCCGGTGGCGGCGACGCCGGAAAGCGCAAAGGAGTAATAGCCCCCGGCAGTGGGCGAGCTGATACTGAGCTGGGCCAGCGTCGCGTAGCTGCTGTTCTCGCTGCGCCAGCGTTCCTGCGCCTGCATAACCCGCGCCGCCATATCGACCGCATCGCTGCGGCGTCCCTTGCGCACCTGGGAGAGGTAGGAGGGTATGGCCACCGCGGCCAGGATGGCCACCACCGCCACCGTGATCATCAACTCGACCAGAGTGAAGCCGGCGACGCGCCGGTCTTGCGTAGAAGAAAAACTGTGCAACATCCACATGTCCCGTCAAAGCGTGGGTGAAACCGCCATCCGTGCAGCGAATTGTCGGCGTCCGCCGCCGGCGCGGCTGTGCATATGGCACGGACCGGACCGCCCAGGCGATGGATGGCCGGCAGGGCAGGACAAGCGGCGGCCCGCTGCTTAAGCTGTGCATCGGCCGGCGGGCCCGGCGCTTGAGCACCATCTGCCAGCGTGAACCATGAAAAAGGGGCAGCCTGAGCTGCCCCTCTTGTATTTGCCTGCAGCCTGGCTGCAGACGCGTCGCGTCGTTCAATCGTGCGCGTAGATATCCACGTCCTTGGTCTCGCGCACAAACAGCAGGCCGATCACCAGGGTCATGGCGGCCACGCCGATGGGGTACCAGAGGCCGTGGTAGATGTTGCCGTTCTGCGCCACCATCGCGAAGGTGATGGAGGGCAGCAGGCCACCGAACCAGCCATTGCCGATGTGGTAGGGCAGGCTCATCGAGGTGTAGCGGATGCGGGTCGGGAACAGTTCCACCAGCATGGCCGCGATCGGGCCGTAGACCATGGTCACGTACAGCACCAGCACGAACAGGATCGCGATCACCATCGGCTGGTTCACCTTGGCCGGATCGGCCTTGGCGGGATAGCCGGCGGCCTTCATCGCGTCGCCCAGTTCCTTCTTGAATGCGGCAATGCCCTTGGCGCTGGCTTCGTCGAACTTGTAGCCGCCGGCCATCAGCGTGGCGTTCAGGCCGTTGATGACCTTGTCGCCCACCTTCACCACCGCCACGCTGCCGGCCGGGCCGGGCAGTGTGTCGTAGCTGGCCGAGGACTGCGCCAGCGCGCGCTTGGCGATGTCGCAGGAGCTGGTGAAGTCCACCTCACGGGCGATCGGGCTGCCCTGGAAGGAGCAGGTGCTCATGTCGACCGTCAGCGAGATCTGCGCCGAGGCCTGCGCGCGGGCCAGATCCGGGTTGGCGGCGTTGGTGAGCGCCTTGAAGAGCGGGAAGTAGGTCACGCAGGCCAGCAGCAGGCCCGCCATGATGATGGGCTTGCGGCCGATCTTGTCGGACAGCGTGCCGAACACCACAAAGAAGGGCGTGCCCAGCAGCAACGAGACCGCCACCATGATGTTGGCGGTGGACGAGTCCACCTTCAACACGCTGGTCAGGAAGAACAGCGCATAGAACTGGCCCGAGTACCAGACCACGCCCTGGCCGGCCACCAGGCCGAACAGCGCCAGTGCCACGATCTTCAGGTTCTTCCATTGGCCGAAGGACTCGGACAGCGGTGCCTTGGAGGTCTTGCCCTCGCTCTTCATCTTCTGGAAGGCGGGCGACTCGTTCATCGACAGCCGGATCCACACGCTGATGGCCAGCAGCAGGATCGAGACGATGAAGGGCACGCGCCAGCCCCAGTCGGCGAAGGCCTGCTCACCGATCGCGGTGCGGGTGCCCAGAATCACCATCAGCGACAGGAACAGGCCCAGCGTGGCGGTGGTCTGGATCCAGGAGGTGTAGGCACCGCGCTTGCCCTGCGGGGCATGCTCGGCCACATAGGTGGCGGCGCCACCATATTCACCGCCCAGCGCCAGGCCCTGCAGCATGCGCAGGCCGATCAGGATCACCGGCGCGGCCGCACCTATGGTGGCATAGGACGGCAGCACGCCGACGATGAAGGTCGACAGACCCATGATCAGGATGGTCACCAGGAAGGTGTACTTGCGGCCGATCATGTCGCCCAGGCGGCCAAACACCAGTGCGCCGAAGGGGCGCACGATGAAGCCCGCGGCGAAGGCCAGCAGCGAGGCGATGAAGGCCGCCTGCGGGTCCAGGCCCGAGAAGAATTGCTTGGCAATGATCGGAGCCAGCGAACCGTAGAGGTAGAAGTCGTACCACTCAAACACCGTGCCGAGGGAAGAGGCGAAGATGACCTTCTTCTCTTCCGCCGTCATCGGCGTGTTGGTCGACACTGCAGCAGCAGTTGCCATGTGAGAAGTCTCCAAATGGTGAATCATGGAGAACCACCGCCCGGTGATCCTTGATGGCGACTGTGTGCCTCTCCTCTGACCCCTCTCTGACGCGGGACTGAACGCTGGCTGACGAAACCCGCAGCAACCCTAGGGCAATATTTCTCCATGCGAAATTTGAGCCCCATCAAGGGTAAGCACCGAGCGCGGCTCATGCCCAGGCGGCTTCCAGTCGCCGGCGCGGCACGAGTTCGCTTGCCACCAGCGCCGCCACCGCCAGCCCCAGATAGGCGAGCGCGCCCGCGGCCAGCGGATCCAAGGGGGTCAGGCCTTGCCATCCGACCATGAGCCATAGCACGCCGACGATCTCGCCCAGCTGCGCACCGCCGCTCCAGGCGCCCAGGCTGAGCAGCAAGGCCGGCAGGAACAGGCAGGCCGCCAGGCTGGCCAACAGCCAATCGATGCGGCCCAGCGCCAGCATGCCCAGCATGGCCCCGCTGCACAGCAACAGGCAGAGCAGGCAGCCCGCCAGCAGCAAGGCCCAGCGCTGCGAACGGGCACCCAGCGAACAGCTCCCCAGCAAGGCGCCCGCGCCATGCGCCGCGGCGCGGCCAGCCGCGGGCGCCAGCATCAGCGTGGCCCAGGCCAGGCTGGCCAGCATCACATCGTGCAGCGCCGCCGGCTGCCTCAGCCAGGCACCCGCGGCCAGCAGCCCCAGCGCGCCCAGCTGCCACCAGCGCGGCTGGCGCAGCAGCAGGCGCAGCTCGGCCCAGCCCAGGCAGGCCAGCGCCAGCGGCCCCGCAAGCAAGCGCTGCGCCCGCATGGCCGCCATGCCTGTGCCGCGCGGCGTTGCCGCGGCCAGCGGCGGCGCCGCGCGCTCGGGCGCATCGAGCCGATCGGCCCACCCGCCAGCCTGACGGCCATGGCCGACGGCGCGCGCATGCAGGCCGGCAGCCAGCAGCAGCAAGGCGCCCGCCGGCAGCAGGAACAGCCACTGCCGCAGCACCTGCGCGGCCGTCCAGCGCATGCCGGTCCACACAAACACCTGCTGAGCGTGCCTGGCATTGGTGAAACCGCCGCCCAGGGTGTAGCCCTGTGTCTTGGCCTGCGGCACTTGGGCGCGCAGCGTGGCCTGCATATCGGGCACCAGCACACCCATGCCCAGGGGTTCGGGCGCAGCACGCTCCGCGCTCATCACGGCCTGGCTCATCAAGAACACCAAGACAAGGAACACCAGCCCATTGCCCAGGGCGCCACGCAGCCAGGCCTGGCTCTCGAACACCAGGCTGAGGGCGGCCAGCAGCGTGGCCAGCGGCAGACACAGGACCACAAACGGCCCGAGCAGCGCCACCGTGGCCTGCCAGGCACTGCCCATGGGCAGGGTCTGCAGGCCGGCGGGCGGCACAAAGAACTGCTGCAGCAGCGCCATCGCCAGCATCACCAGCAGCATGCACAGCAAGAGCATCAGATGGCTGAGCCATTTGCCGGCCATATAGCGCAGCGCCCCCAGGCCGGTGCTGGCAAGAATGTCGGCCAGGCCCGAGGCAGCATCACGCTGCACGCCACCCTTGACCAGGAAGTAGCCGAACAGACTCATCATGGTGTTGAACACCAGCGCCATCTGTGCGCCCACCCAGGCCGCGTTGTGGGCGCCGCGCCAGCCGCCCACGGCCAGCATGATGTCGCCGCGCAGCACCAGGCCGGCGAGCGCGCCGCACAGCAGCAGCGCCAGCACGAAGCCGCGGCCGCGGCTGCGCTCGCGCCAGTCGGCCAGCGCCACCTGCCAGACCGGCGCCAGCCAGCTCCGCGCCCTCATGCCGCCTCCGCCTGGGCGGCGCGCGCCCGCGTGGCCGAGAGATAAGCGTCTTCCAGGTTCGGCTCGGCGGGGCGCGCGTCGATATGCGGCGCCACCGCGCTGATGACGCGCAGCTGCATGCCCTGCGGCCGCTTGAGCATGCCCGCCACCAGCCAGCGCCGGCGCAGCGCCTCCACGTCCTTGAAGGGCACGGTCCAGAGCCAGACCTGGCCCTGCAGCGCCAGCGCCAGCGATTCGGCCGAGTCGCGCGCGAGCAGGCGGCCGCCGGCCATCATCAGGATGTCTTCGGCGCTGGCCTCAAGGTCGGAGACGATGTGGGTGGAGAGCAGAATGATGCGGTCTTGCGCCAGCTCGGCCAGCAACTGGCGCAGCGCCGCCCGCTCGGCCAGATCCAGGCCCATGGTGGGCTCGTCCAGGATCAGCAGCTCGGGGTCGTTCAACAGCGCCTGGGCAATGCCGACGCGCTGGCGCATGCCGCCCGAATAGCCGCCCAGGGCCTGCTTGGCGCAATGCTGCAGATTCAGCAGCGCGAGCAGCTCGTCGATGCGCGCGCGGGCGCCGCGCGGCGACAGGCCCTTGGCCGCGGCCAGGTAGCCGAGGAACTCGATCGCATTGAGCTGCGGGTAGACGCCGAAGTCCTGCGGCAGATAGCCCAGCCGTTCGCGCAAGACCTGACCCCAGTGCAGGCCGGCGGTGGGCACGCGCTCGCCGCGCCAGTTGATCGTGCCGGCGCTGGGCGTGCTGAGCGTGGCCAGCATGCGCAGCAGCGTGGACTTGCCGGCGCCGTTGGGCCCCAGGATGCCGGTGATGCCGGGCCGCAGCGTGGCGCTGAAATCGCGCAGGCCCCACCGGCCGCCGGCGTACTGCTTGCCCAGGCCCTGCAGTTCCAGGCAGGGCGTGGACGGCTGCGCGCGCAGATGAAGATCGGAGGTCTGCATGACGATGGCTCCCAAACGAATGGAGCCATGCTAGGCAGGCAGCCTCCTCAAAGCCCGCGGCTTGCGACCAAATGCAGCAAGCCCCGCATGCGTTGCAGGCTGCGCTGCTTCACCGCCTCTCAGCCGCCTCGCCGGTGCAGCCTGAAATAGCCCACGATCTCGCTCAGGCGGCGCGCCTGCTGGCTCAAACCCGCCGCCGCGGCGGAAGACTCCTCCACCAGCGCGACATTGTGCTGGGTATGCGCATCCAGCTCGCTCAGCGCCATATTGACCTCGCCAATGCCGCGATCCACATGGCCCGAGCTGTGGCTCATCTCCAGGATCAGCGCGTTCACCGCCCGCACCTGTTCGGCCAGCTCCTTCATGCTGACGCCGGCCTCGCCCACCAGGGTGGAGCCATCCTCGACCTGGCTGACGCTGCTGGCGATCAGCGCGCTGATTTCCTGCGCCGCCGCCGCGCAACGCTGTGCCAGGTTGCGCACCTCGCTGGCGACCACCGCAAAGCCCTTGCCCTGCTCGCCCGCGCGGGCCGCCTCCACCGCGGCGTTGAGCGCCAGGATATTGGTCTGGAAGGCGATCGCATCGATCACCGAGGTGATTTCGGCGATGCGCTGGCTGCCCGTGCGTATGCCCTGCATGGTGTCCACCACCTGGCCCACCACCTCAGCGCTGCGGCTGGCGCTCTGCCCCACCGCCTCGGCCAGGCCACGGGCGCGCTGTGCCACATCGGTATTGCCGCGCACATCGCCGGCCATCTTGTCCATGGTGGCGGCGGTCTGCTGCAGGTTCGCCGACTGGCTCTCGGTACGTGCGCTTAGGTCCTGGTTGCCCATCGCGATCTGTTCGGAAGCGCTCGCCACCGAGCCCGAGGCGATGGCGATGTCGCCAATCACCTCGCGCAGCCTTTGCTGCATGCGGCTCATCGCCATCATCACGCTGTCGCCATAGCGATGCGGTGCCTCGATGTCGGCATGCAGCTCGCCGCGTGCAATCGACGCCGCAATATCGGCCACTTGCTCGGGCTCGCCGCCCAGGGCCCGGCTCAACCAGGCCACCACCCACTCCGATGCCAGCCAGCCGACCAGCAGGGTCGCCAGCATCAGTGCTGCCTGGATCCAGCGTGTGTGCTCGTAGCTCTGCTCGCCGCGCGCGAACTCCTGGGCAGCCACGTCTTCCTGCAGGCGTACCAGCGCATCCACGCGTTCGGCGATCGGATCCAGCGCCGGGTACATGCGCTGCGAGGTATAGGCGTGCAAGGCGGCCGCATCGCCGGCGTCCAGCAGCAGCTGCAACTCGTCCAGGCTGGCCTCGGCGCCGCGCATCGCCTGCTCGGTCTGGCGTGCCAGGCCAAGCTCATGTGCATCCATGGAGGTGGCCATATAGGCTTGCCACTCGCGCCCGACCGTCACGCGCGCCCGCTGCAGATTCTTGAGTGCCTGAGCACTGCTCAGGCCACCATGCGCGGCCTTGTGCGCGCTGTCGACGATCTGTACCGCATAGGCGTCCGCCACCGCCTTGAGTTGACGCAATGGCAGCACCCGGTCTTCATAGACGGTTCTGAGGCCCAGCTGCAGCTGATGCATGCGCAGCAGACCCACACCCATCGCCAGCAAGGTAAACACCGTCAAGGCGGCCGCGAACAAACGCATGCGCGCACGCATGCCCAGATTGATTGACATAACTTCTCCCTGTTGTGGCCCGCATGCTGACAGACGAACATGACATGCATCAAGGGAAAAGCCTTAAATCTTGGGCGCAAATTGCGCCCGACCCGTCAAAAAAACGTCATTTCCGCTGCAGGCCCATGGGTGCGGCGGCGGCAGCTTCCCAGCTGCCGCTCTCGAACCAGGCATCGCCGCGCAGGCAGGCCGCCACCATGGGCAGCGCGTCCAGCCCCCAGAACAGCCGGCCGTCGAGTTCCAGCGTGGGCACGCCGAACACGCCCGCCGCCAGCGCTGCGTCGGTGGCGCTGCGCAGCGCCTGCTTGACCGGCTCGCCCTCGGGGTCCTGCACCGGGGCCAGGTCTTGCCGCAGGGCGGCCAGGCGCTGCGGATCGTTGGGGTCGGCACCGGCGCCGCGCCAGACATGGCGGAAGATGCGCTCCACCACCAAACGGCTGGGCGTGCGGCCCGGCTCGGCGCTGGCCCAGGCCAGGCGCAACAGCGCCAGCGGATTGAAGGGATGCGGGGTCGGCAGCTGCATCGGAATCTGCAACTGGTGTGCGTGCCAGGCGATCTGCCGATAGGTCCAGGCGCGCTTGGCCGGGATCTCCGCCGGCCCCTTCTGGCCGCCGGCCTTGAGCAGCGCCGCGAACAGGATGGGCAGGTAATCGACGCTGTAGCTCTGGCCCGCCAGCGCCTCGGGCAGGTGCTCGAAGGCCAGCGCCGCATAGGGCGAGATCGGGTCGAAGTAAAAGCGGATGTGCTTCATAGGGGACGCTCACACATTGGGTTCGGCGGCGCTGTAGATGCCCTGCTCCACCAGCAGCGCGCGGCGCGGCGGCAGCTCGGCGAGGATGGCCAGGCGCGCCGCATCGTCGGCGCGCGACCAGGCGGCGATCTCGGCAATGGTGCGCGCGCAGCCCTCGCAAAAGCCGCTGGCCTCGTGCATGCGGCAGACATTGGTGCAGGGCGAGGCGACGCGTGCGGGCGACTCGTTCATCATCATGCCTGCACCACGTCGATGACCGGCGCGCCGGTGAGCCGCACCAACTCATCCGGGCTCATGCGAAACACGCCATTGGGATGACCGGCGGCGGCCCAGATCAGTTCGAAACGGAACAGCTCGCGGTCGATGAAGAGCAGCGGGGGCGCGGCATCGCCTGCCGGCGCAAAGCCCAGCGGCGAGACGCCACCGATCGAGAAGCCGGTGCGCGCCTTCACATAGTCGGCGTCCGCCCGGCCCAGCGGGCCGGTCAGCTCCTTGAGCCTCTTCTCGTCCACGCGCCGGTCACCCGAGGCGATCACCAGCACCGCCTGTTCGTCGGTCTTGCGGCGGAACACCACGCTCTTGGCAATCTGGCCCAGGCTCACGCCCAGCGCATCGGCGGCCTCTTGGGAGGTACGCGCGGCAACTTCCAGCCACAGCGGTGCATGGCCATGGCGGCGTTCGCGCAGAGCGGCGCCGACGCGCTGAAAGCCTTCGGGACGGGTACTGATATTCGGATCTTGCATGGATGGCATTCTGGCAGGCCTGGGCGGCCCCTGCCGGCGTCGGGCCAAGGCAGAATCGCTCCATGCAAGACGACGAGATTGCCCTACACCTGGAGCAAGCGCGCAAGTCCGGCGAGCTTCGCCAGGCCGAGAGTTTCGGCAAACCGCTGGACGAAGACTTCGGCTATCTGGAGACGCCAGAGGGCCTGCGCATGCCCTTCAAGATCCTCAAGAATGCCGGCTTCGTGCCCCCCGAGGTCGAGCGGCTGCGCGAACGCGCCGCCCTGGCCGATGCCCTGCGCGGCTGCGTCGATCCGGTCGAGAGCCAGGGATTGCAGCAGCGCTTGAGCGAACTCGAACAGGCCATCGCCCTGCGCCTGGAAGCGCTGCGCATCAGCGGCAGCCTTTGACAGGCGGTTAGCAGCCTGTCAGGGCCTGAGCGCGCCCCAGACCATCGCGAAAATGGTGCGTTCGGCTGCACCGAAATCCACCTCGTCCAGCGCCGCCTTGCCCAGCAGCATGGCGTACTGCGGGCCCAGGTCCGCATAGGCCTGGGTGCAGGACCAGATGCTGAACATCAGGTGGCGGAAGTCCAGCCGCGCCACGCGCCGCTCGCGCGCCCAGCGCTCGAAGGTCTGCACGTCCGCGTTCAGCGCCGGCAAGACCTGACCCTCGATCGCATCGCGAAAGCGCGGTGCGCCGGCCATCACCTCGCGCGCAAACACCTGCGAGCCGGCAGGCCGCTCGCGCGAGAAGCGCAGCTTGGCGGCGATGTAGTCGCGCAGCGCCGCCTGCGGGTCGGCGCCACCGACGATGCCGGCCATGCGCTCCAGCCACTCCTTCAACACCTCGTCCAGCACCACGCGATAGAGCGCCTCCTTGCTGGGGTAGTAGTACAGGAGGTTGTGGCGACTCAGTCCCAGGGCGGCAGCGATGTTCTCCAGCGAGGCCCCTTCGAAGCCGTATTGCGCGAACTGGCGCTCGGCCTCGCCGCGGATCTGGGCCTCTTTTTGCAGGCGCGCGGCACGCGGCGCGGTGGCGGGTTTGGCAGGGGCGGCGGACGCGTTGCTTGGCATGGCGCGGATTATCAGAGCGGCCACGGGCGGCGGCATGGCGCTAGGGGAATCTACCAGCTGGTTAGTTTTTACCAGTTGGTAAATCATTACCACGTCGGCTGCTGTTGTCGGCCCGCCCAGACCAGGGAGATCCCATGGAGTCGAGAAGCCCCAGCGGCATACAGGCCGCCCGCCTCAGCGAGGCCGAATACGCGCACAACTTTGCCGATGCGCATCCGCCACTGACGCGCCACCAGGCCCTCATCGAGGCCGAGCGCTGCTACTACTGTTTCGACGCGCCCTGCAGCACCGCCTGCCCCACCGGCATCGACATCCCCAGCTTCATCGCCCGCATCGCACAGGGCAACGAGCGCGGCGCGGCCGAGGCGATCCTGAGCGCCAACCCGCTGGGGGGCATGTGCGCCCGCGTCTGCCCCACCGAGATCCTGTGCGAGCAGGGCTGCGTGCGTCATGGCAATGAGAGCAAGCCGGTCGAGATCGGCCTGCTGCAGCGCTACGCCACCGACGCGTTCTTTGCCAAACCCGTTTCCTCGCAACACCCGCCGCTGTTCACGCGCGCCGCCGCCACTGGCAAGCGCGTGGCCGTGGTCGGCGCCGGGCCGGCCGGCCTGGCCGCCGCCCATGGCCTGGCGCGCGCCGGCCATGCGGTGACGCTGCTGGAGGCCCGCCCCAAGCTGGGCGGCCTGAACGAATACGGCCTGGCCAGCTACAAGACCACCGACGGCTTTGCGCAGCGGGAGGTGCAATGGCTGCTCTCCATCGGCGGCATCACGGCGCAGACCGGCCAGGCGCTGGGGCGCGAGTTCACCCTGCAAGACCTGACCCTGCAGTACGACGCCGTGTTCCTGGGCCTGGGCCTGGCGGGCGTGAACGCGCTGGGCGTGGCCGAGCCGGCGCTGGAGGGGCTCAGGAACGCGGTGGACTTCATCGCCGAGCTGCGCCAGGCCAAGCATCCCCGCGAGCTGGCGGTGGGCCAGCGCGTGCTGGTGATTGGCGGCGGCATGACGGCGGTGGATGCCGCGGTACAAAGCCGGCTGCTGGGGGCGCGCGAGGTCAGCATGGTGTACCGCCGCGGCCAGGCGCAGATGGGGGCATCGGCGCATGAGCAGCAATGGGCGCAGACGCGGGGCGTGACGCTGCGCACTTGGGCGCGGCCGCTGCAGGTCCTGGGTGAGCAAGGCCGCGTGACGGGCATGCGCTTTGCCGTCACCGCCGAGCGCGACGGCCGCCTGGTGGACACGGGCGAGCAGTTCGAGCTGGCCGCCGATATGGTGCTCAAGGCCATAGGCCAGCAGCTCATCTCTGAACCGCTCGCGCCGGCCATCGCCTTGCAGGACGGCCGCATCAAGACCGATGCCGATGGCCGCAGCAGCCACCCCAAGGTCTGGGCCGGCGGCGACTGCCGCCTCGGTGGGCGCGACCTCACGGTCGAAGCCGTGGAGCATGGCAAGCAGGCCGCTGCCTCCATCGATCAATTCCTGAGGGCTTGAACCATGGCCGACATCCGCAGCAATTTCCTGGGCATCCAAAGCCCCAATCCCTTCTGGCTCGCCTCGGCCCCGCCCACCGACAAGGAGATCAACGTCACGCGCGCCTTCGAGGCCGGCTGGGGCGGCGTGGTCTGGAAGACCCTGGGCGAGGATCCGCCGGTGGTGAACGTCAGCGGCCCGCGTTATGCGACGCTGATGAGTCAGGACCGGCGCGTCATCGGCCTCAACAATATCGAGCTGATCACCGACCGGCCGCTGCGCACCAATCTGGAGGAGATCCGCAGGGTCAAGCGCGCCTGGCCCGACCGCGCCATGATCGTCTCGCTGATGGTGCCCTGCACCGAGGCGAGCTGGAAGGCCATCCTGCCCTTGGTCGAGGACACCGGCGCTGACGGCATCGAGCTCAACTTCGGCTGCCCGCATGGCATGAGCGAGCGCGGCATGGGTTCGGCGGTGGGCCAGGTGCCCGAGTACATCCAGATGGTCACGGCCTGGTGCAAGCAGTACACAAGGCTGCCGGTGATCGTCAAGCTCACTCCCAATATCACCGATGTGCGCCAACCTGCGCGCGCCGCCAAGGCCGGCGGTGCCGACGCGGTTTCGCTCATCAACACCATCAACTCGGTGATGGGCGTGGACCTGGAGCGCATGCGCATGAACCCCAGCACCGATGGCTGGGGCTCGCATGGCGGCTACTGCGGGCCGGCGGTGAAACCGATTGCGCAAAACATGGTGGCCGAGATCGCGCGCGACCCCGCCACCGCCGGGCTGCCGATCTCGGGCATAGGCGGCATCGGCAACTGGCGCGACGCGGCCGAGTTCATCGCGCTGGGCTGCGGCACGGTGCAGGTCTGCACCGCCGCCATGGTCTATGGCTTCAAGATCGTGCAGGACATGTGCTCGGGCCTGGCCAACTTCATGGACGAAAAGGGCTACGCCAACATCGACGCGATGACGGGCCTGGCCGTCCCTTCGGTGAAGAACTGGAACCAGCTCAACCTCAACCATGTGGAAAAGGCCGTCATCAGGCAGGAGAGCTGCATCCAGTGCGGGCGCTGCCATGTGGTGTGCGAGGACACCTCGCACCAGGCCATCACCGCGGTGAAGGACGGCCGGCGCCATTTCGAGGTCAAGGAGGCCGACTGCGTGGGCTGCAATTTGTGCGTCTCGATCTGCCCGGTGCCCGACACCATCACGATGCGCGCCTTGGCGCCCGGCGAGATCGACGCGCGCAGCGGCGAGGCGGTGCGCGGCGGCTATGCCAACTGGACCACGCATCCCAACAACCCCATGAGAACGCCCGCCTGACAGGGTTATCCATATGGCGCCTCACGGCGCCCGGGCACAGAGTTTGCTCACCCTGAATACCCACACACGGAGTCAGCAGCATGGTCGAACAAAGAGCGAGCAGCAGCGAATTGTGGAACGAGGACCTGGCCCCCACCAGCGCTGCCCAGCGCACTTGGCGCTGGTACCACTTCGCCGCCCTGTGGGTGGGCATGGTGATGTGCATCCCGGCCTACACCCTGGCGGCCAGCCTGATCGACTCGGGCATGAGCTGGAGCCAGGCGGTGCTGACGGTGTTCCTGGGCAATCTGATCGTGCTGGTGCCCATGCTCTTGATCGGCCATGCCGGTGCCAAGTACGGCATCCCCTATGCGGTGCTGGCGCGCGCCTCCTTCGGCACCCGCGGCGCCAGGCTACCCGCCTTGTTGCGCGCGCTGGTGGCCTGCGGCTGGTACGGCATCCAGACCTGGTTCGGCGGCATGATGATCTACACCCTGGTGGGCGTGCTGATCGGCCAGCCGCTGGACGGCGAGAAACTGCCCGGCCTGGGCATCAACCTGGCGCAGCTGGGCTGTTTTCTGGCCTTCTGGGCGATGCAGTTCTACTACGTGGTGCATGGCATCGACGCGATCCGCAAGCTCGAGACCTACACGGCGCCGGTCAAGATCATCATCTGCTTTGTGCTGCTCTACTGGGCCTACGACAAGGCGGGTGGCTTCGGCCCCATCCTGGATCAGCCCTCGGCCTTTGTGGCCGGCGGCAAGAAGGCCGGCCAGTTCGCGGCGGTGTTCTGGCCCTCGCTGACCGCGATGGTGGGTTTCTGGGCCACGCTGGCGCTCAACATCCCCGACTTCACCCGCTTCGCCAAGTCGCAAGGCGACCAGATCGTCGGCCAGGCCATAGGCCTGCCCGCGCCCATGGGCCTGTTGGCCGCGTTGGCGGTGTTCGTGACCTCGGCCACCGTGGTGATCTACGGCAAGGCGATCTGGGACCCGGTGGACCTGGCCAGCCGCATGAGCGGCGCGGCGGTGCTGATCGCGCTGATCGTGCTGCTGATCGACACCGTGAGCGTCAACCTGGCGGCCAATCTGGTGGGCCCGGCCTACGACTTCTCCGCGCTGGCGCCGCGGGCCATCAGCTACAAGACCGGTGGCTACATCACCGCCGGCATCGCCATCCTGATGATGCCCTGGAAGATCCTGGAGTCCACCCAGGGCTATATCTTCACCTGGCTGATCGGCTACTCGGCCCTCTTGGGCCCGGTGGCGGGCATCCTGATCGTCGACTACTACCTGCTGCGCAAGACCCGGCTGGACGTGGCCCAGCTCTACCAGGAGCGTGGTGCTTACAGCTACGCCTGCGGCTGGAACTGGGCCGCGGTGGCCGCCTTCGTGCTGGGCGTGGCGCCCAATGTGCCGGGCTTTCTGAACGCCGCCTTCCCGGCCGCCTTCCCCGAGGTGGCGGAGGTCTTCAAACAGGTCTATACCTATGCCTGGTTCATCGGCCTGGCCATTGCCGCCCTGGTCTATCGCCTGGCGATGGTGGGCAAGGTCAACGAACATGGGCTGGCGCTCAAGCGCGCCTGACAAGGAGTCATTCATGGCTGCATTGCTGATACGTGGCGGCACCGTCGTCAACGCCGACCGTGAATTTGCTGCCGATGTGTTGTGCGTGGACGGCCGGATCGTCGCCGTGGGCGCGCGCGCGCAAGACCTGGCCCCGGCGGGCGCGGCAACGCTGGATGCCAGCGGCCAGTACCTGCTGCCCGGCGGCATCGACCCGCACACCCATATGCAGCTGCCCTTCATGGGCACGGTGACAATGGACGACTTCTTCAGCGGCACGGCGGCGGGCCTGGCCGGCGGCACCACCTCCATCATCGACTTCGTGATCCCGAATCCGCAGCAGCCCTTGATGGAGGCCTACCGGCAATGGCGCGGCTGGGCCGAGAAGTCGGCCGCCGACTACGGCTTTCACGTCGCCATCACCTGGTGGGGCGAGAGCGTGCATGCCGACATGGCCACCCTGGTGCAGCAGGAAGGCGTGAACAGCTTCAAGCACTTCATGGCCTACAAGAACGCCATCATGTGCGATGACGAGACCCTGGTGAACAGCTTCAAGCGTGCGCTGGAGTTGGGCGCCATGCCCACCGTGCATGCCGAGAACGGCGAGCTGGTCTATCTGCTGCAGCAGGAAATCGTTGCCAAGATGGGAATCAGCGGCCCCGAGGGTCATCCGCTCTCGCGCCCGCCCATGGTGGAGGGCGAGGCAGCGAATCGCGCCATCGCGATTGCCGAAGTGCTGGGCGTGCCGATCTATATCGTGCATGTCAGCTGCATCGAGGCCGCCGAGGCGATTGCGCGGGCACGTGCCCGCGGCCAGCGCGTCTATGGCGAGGTGCTGGCCGGCCATCTGCTGATCGACGACAGCGTCTACCGCCACCCCGATTTCGCCAGCGCCGCGGCCCATGTGATGAGCCCGCCCTTCCGACCCAAGATCCACCAGGAGTTTCTGTGGCGCGGCCTGCAGAGCGGCCAGCTGCACACCACCGCCACCGACCACTGCACCTTCTGCGCCGAGCAAAAGGCCGCCGGGCGCGAAAACTTCGCCAAGATCCCGAACGGCTGCGGCGGCATCGAGGAGCGCATGGCGGTGATCTGGGACGCCGGCGTCAACAGCGGCCGGCTCACGCCCAGTGAGTTCGTGGCCATCACCTCAAGCAACACCGCCAAGCTCTTCAATCTCTATCCCCGCAAGGGCTGCATCGCCGAGGGCGCCGACGCCGACCTGGTGCTGTGGGACCCGCAGGGTACCAAGACGATCTCGGCCAAGACGCAGTATTCCAAGGGCGACTTCAATATCTTCGAGGGCCGCCAGGTGCGCGGCATTCCCAGCCATACCGTCAGCCAGGGCCGCGTGGTCTACGCCCAGGGCGACTTGCGTGCCGAGCCCGGCGCCGGCCGCTACCTCAAGCGCCCCGCCTTCGGACCGAACTTCCAGGCTGCCAAGGCCAGGGCGCAAGACCTGGCCCCGGCGCCGGTGCCGCGTTGAGGAGCAAAGACATGGACAAGCTGCGCATCAACGGCGAGCGCCTCTGGGCCTCGCTGATGGAACTGGCCCAGATCGGCAAGACCGACAAGGGCGGCGTGTGCCGCCTGGCGCTGACCGAGTTGGATCGCCAGGGCCGCGACCTGGTGCTGCGCTGGGCGCGCGAGGCGGGCCTGACGGTGACGATAGACAAGATCGGCAATGCCTTCATGCGCCGACCGGGCCGCAACAACACCCTGCCCCCGGTGGTGACCGGCAGCCATATCGATACGCAACCCACCGGCGGCAAGTTCGACGGCAATTACGGCGTGCTGGCCGGGCTGGAGGTGGTGCGCACGCTCAACGAGCATGGCATAGCGACCGAGGCGCCGATCGAGGTGGCCTTCTGGACCAACGAGGAAGGCTCGCGCTTCGTGCCGGTGATGATGGGCTCGGGCGTGTTCGCCAAGGCCTTCACGCTCGAGCATGCCTATGCCGCCACCGATACCGAGGGCAAGAGCGTCAAGGACGAGCTGGAACGCATCGGCTATATCGGCCCCGAGGAACCCGGCGCCCACCCGATCGGCAGCTATTTCGAGACCCATATCGAGCAGGGGCCGGTGCTGGAGGATCACGATGTCACCATCGGCGTGGTGAGCGGCGTGCTGGGCATCAAGTGGTACGACTGCACCGTCACCGGCATGGAGGCCCATGCCGGCCCTACCCCGATGGCGCTGCGCAAGGATGCGCTGCAGGTGGCCACGCGGCTGATGCAGGACGTGGTGGCGGTGGCGCGCCGGCATCCGCCGCATGGCCGAGGGACGGTCGGAATGGTGCAGGTACACCCCAACAGCCGCAATGTGATACCGGGCCGCGTCAAGTTCAGCATCGACCTGCGCAATGCCAGCGACGCGCTGGTGGACGCGATGGATGCCGACATCCGTGCCTGCGCCCAGCGCATCAGCGCCGAGACCGGCCTGCCGATCCAGATCGAGCTGGTTTCGCATTACCCGGCCCAGCCCTTCCACCCCGACTGCATCGCGGCGGTGGCGCGCGCGGCCGAACGCCTGGGTTACTCGCACATGCCGGCCGTCTCGGGCGCCGGGCACGATGCCGTCTACATGGCGCGCCTGGCGCCGGCAGGCATGATTTTCATCCCCTGCAAGGACGGCATCAGCCACAACGAGATCGAGGACGCCAAGCCCGAACACATCACTGCGGGCTGCAACGTGCTGCTGCAGGCGATGCTGGAGCGGGCCGGCTGATCGTTCAGTCAGTCAGTCATGGCCATGGCCATGCCCGCGGCGGTGCTCGTGGCGGTGCTCCTGGCGATAGTTCTCACGCACCCAGTCATCGCGCACAAAGTAGACCGGGCGGTCGCAGGCGCCGTAGTGATGGCAGTGCCGCGGCCAGTGACGTACCTGCCACTCCGGCGCATAGATGTAGACCGGCCGGTAGCCCAGCTGCGCCGGCTGCACCACCACGGTCTGCGGGTAGTAGACGCGCGGCATCTGCTGCGCTCCGATCTCGATGCGCCCATAGACGCCTGGCTGGGCCAGCGTCAGGCTCAGGCCAAGCTCGGGCGCGCGCCCATACTCATGCGCCTGCGCATGGCCTGCGCCCAAGGCGGCGCAACCTAGCAAAACGTAGGGCAACAGGGGCTTCAATCTCATGGCCATCTCCGGCAGCAATAGCACATCAACGCTGCGGCGCGGGCCTGCGCCGACCGGGGCCAACACTTTCTTACGGATGTAGTCATCGATGCATTCGGACGAGGGCTTCCATGCAAGCAGGCATCGCCTTGCTTGCGCGGTGCCGCCGCGCAAGCACATGCCTAGAGTCGTCGGCCCTACCCGTTCTCGTTCAGATCGCCTGCACGCCCAGCGTCCTGCTCGTCCGATTGGAGCAGGCGCTCGTAACAGACACTGGTCGGATCGTTTGCATACTCGCCAAAGGCAGCAATGCGCGAATATCCGCAGGACTCGTACAAGCGCATGGCCGGCAGCTGCTTGTAGCCGGTCTCCAATACCAGGCGTCGATAGCCGAGGCCGGCCGCCCGCATGGCCAGGTGTGCCAGCAGCGCCTTGGCAAGCCCGGCCCGCCGGTGCTCACGATGCACATAGATGCGACGGATTTCGGCGCTGCCTTGGTCAAGCGGACGAAATGCACCGCAGGCAAGTGGCCGTTCGTCCAGATAGGCCACGACGTAGACCCCGCGCTCTGGCAGCGGCCCGTTCGTCGGTGCCGTGAGCGCCCCGACGAACAACTCCGGGTACAGCGCACGGGCGTCCGCCGCGGCCTCGCGCAGCAAGGCAAGTGCATCTTCGCCCTGCGGGTCGACGTCGCGCATTTCGATCATCGCCATGCCTCAGGAACAGGCCAACGCATGAGTTCGCCGTTCAGGCTTGCTACCCGGTATCGCTGCCCTTCAGCGAAACCGCCGCCGGAATGCCAGCTGGCATGGTTGTATTTCGCCATATTGCCCTTGATACCAAAAGTCTGAACTGAGCCGCGAGTACCGGTTGATGAGCGGCAGCCGGGTGAACTTGTGCAGTGTATTCACAGCCCAATTGGCTGCCCGCACCCAATGTCGCAGCACACCATACGCGTGGACAAAGCGTGCAAACCAATGCAGGTAGCTACCGACTTTGCGGCTGGGCGTGCCGGCCGGCAGCGTCTGAAGTCACGAGCTGCGTGCCAATTCATGTGCTGTCACCTTGGTGTCAGGGCAGCCCCCAGCAGGCAGATGCGCGCGCATGCCTTAGGCTCGACGCAGCTTCGCCAGCACGTCCAACTCAGCAGTCCTCAGCCCAAGCCAGCCCGCCATGTCCGATTGCCACAGCATCTTCGAGCCCGAGTTCACGCAGCGCCTGTGCGAGATCTTCGAAGATCAGATTGCCTTCAACCGCGTGCTGGGCCTGC
Organism: Paucibacter soli; assembly: GCF_037482845.1. Classification (NCBI taxonomy): domain Bacteria; kingdom Pseudomonadati; phylum Pseudomonadota; class Betaproteobacteria; order Burkholderiales; family Sphaerotilaceae; genus Roseateles; species Paucibacter soli. The sequence continues at coordinate 410,932 of NZ_JBBHJW010000002.1, read as the reverse complement.
AGATCGACGCGCTGGAGGCCGAGCAGGTGCTGGCCCATATCGGCATGCGGCCCGAGCTGATCGGCCACTTCACGCATCAGCGCCTGCATGGCGGCGTCATCAGCGCGACGCTGGACGCGATGGGAGGGCTGGCGGTGATGGCCGCGATTGGTGCGCGCCATCTGGACGAGCCGCCGCTGCAGCGCCTGCAGCGCTTCGGCAAGCTGGGCACCATAGACCTGCGCATCGACTATCTGCGCCCCGCCACCGGGCCGCTGTTCCGTGCCAGCGCCCAGGTGTTGCGCCTGGGCAGCCGCGTCGCCAGTACGCGCATGGAATTCCTTGACGCGCAGGGCCGCCTGCTCGCCACCGGCGCCGCGGCCTACATCGTTTCCTGAGCGGCCTGACGCGCGGATGCGGCCGCACGAATGCGATAGGCGCATCGCCTGGCACCGGCCTGCAGCAGGTGCTCGCAGCGCTCCACGCTGGCCGCCTGCGGGCCCAGCAGGGCGCGGAACAGGGCCAGCTCGGAACGGCAGAAGCCCTGGCAGCTGGTGGCCGCGGCACAGATCGGGCAATGGTCCTCGATCAGCAGCCAGTCGCCGCCATCGCGCTCCACGCGCGCCAGGTAGCCCTCCTCGGCACGCAGCTCGGCCAGGCGCCTGAGTCTGGCGGGCAGGCTGCGCGCGCCCGCCAGGCGCTGGCGGTAGCTGGCCAGCATCTCGCGCTCGCGCGCCGCGATCAGCTGCTCCAGCACGGCCGGCCCCAGCAGCTCTGCGGTCTGGCGTATCAGCTGCACCGCGAGCTCGCCATGGCGATCCGGAAAGCGGCCATGCCCGGCCGCGCTGAGCCGCCAGATACGCTTGGGCCGTCCGGCGCCACCACCCGCCTCGTCCTCGGCCTCCACCAGGCCCTGCGCCAGCAGGCCCTGCAACTGCTTGTGCGCGCCCATGGGCGTGATCGCGCAGGCGGCGGCCAGGGTGGCCGCGCTCTGCGGGCCGCGGCTCTTGAGCTGGTAGAGCAGCCTCTCGCTGGTGCTGTTCATGGCCGTAGCGCCCGCGCTTCTTCTTCACGCGCAGCCAGACGCAGCAGCAGCAGCGCGGCCACGCCGCACATCAGGCCACCGAGCGCCATGATCCAGCGCACCGAGAGCAGGGCCAGCGCGCCACCGATCAGCGCAATCGCCACATTCGCCACGCAGAACACCGTCGAGAGCAGGCCCATCACGCGCCCCTGGCCATGCTCGGCAAAGCGCTCGGACATCCAGGCCGGCAGGAAGGCGTTGTAGAGCGACAGCGGCAAGCCGCTGAGCATGATGAGCGCCAGCCCGGCCTGACCGGGCACCAGGGCCAAGGCGCCGATGCAGCAGGCGCCGCTCAGCGCCGCCAGGGCCGAGCTACGCAGCGGGTGGTGGCCCTGGGTCAAGAGGCGCAGCGGCCAGCGCCCGGCCAGCATGCTGGCCGCGGTCATCACCGCGCATTGGCCGGCCGTCACCCAGGCAATGCCGCGACCGTCCAGGCCCAGCTGTTCCAGCATCCACAGGGGCGCGAACTCGTACAGCGAATTCACGCCCAGGGTGAAGCAGAGCTGCAGCGCGAACAGCGCGGCCAGCACCGGGTTGCCCGCCAGCAGGCCCAGCGCCTGCTGCTCGCGCATGGCCTTGAGCAGATGCATGGGGCCGCTGGCGCGTGGCGAGGCCGGCACACCCAGGCTCAGCACTATCAGGCAAGGCAGCATGGCCAGGCCGGCCAGCACAAAGGGCACTGGTTCGCCCCAATGCAGCGTGAGCCCGCCCACCAGCGGGCCCAGCAACCAGCCCATATAGAGAAAGGCGTTGAGCAGCGCGAAGGCGCGCGTGCGATCGATCTGGCCGTGCATATCGGCCAGCAGCGCCCGTGCCACCGCCACATTGCCCTCGGTCAGACCGGTGACAAAGCGCGCCGCAACGAAGAGCAGGTACCAGCGCTGCTGCAGCGCATAGGCGGTGAGCAGATAGCCGCCCAGCGTGGCCAGCAGGGTCACGGCCAGCACGGCGCGGCGGCCATAGCGATCCGACAGCGGCCCGATGAAGAGGCTGCCCAGCAGAATGCCCAGCGGGTTGGCCGCCAGCGCCAGGCCCATCAGCAGCTTGGGGTCCAGGCCCGCAAAGCGGGTGAAGGCATCGGCCGGCCCGTTCACGAAGATGGGCGCCAGGATGGGGTATGGCATGGCCACGCCCATGGTGCTCATCAGGCCGAGCAGGCAGACGGCCCACAGCACCAACTGCGGGTGTTTGATAGGTGGCGGTTCGGCCGCCAGGCTCACGGCAGCAGCCGTCATGACAAATCGCTCCAATAGTTCATCGTGAATTCTCGATCAGGCCGCGGCAGCCGCTGCCTGCAGGCACAGGGCATAGCCCGGCCAGCCGCGCAAGCGCCATTCCTCGCGCGCCGTGTCGGCCAGCTTGATGCGGTGTTCGTCGCCGCTGCGGTGCAGCGCGGGCAGCTGCGCCTGCCAGTCGGCCTCGCTGGCCGTGCCGGCATGCACCAGGGCCCAGGGCAGCGCCGGACGCTCGATCGCCACATAGGCCGCCAGCCAGGCCCGCCACAGGCCACGCAAGACCTGACCCTCGTCGACGGTCAGGCCGCGCTTGCGCACATGCGCCAGCAGCACGCGCAGCGCGTGCACGCCGGTCACCAGGTGCAGGGCCGTGAAATCCCGCCCCGCCAGATAGGCCGCCAGCGAGGCCTCGGCGAGCGCTTCCAGGCTCAGGCGCGGCAGCGCCAGATAGGCCGAGAAGCCCGGCAGGCGCTGGGCGACTTGCAGGTCCGACATGATGGTGGTGCCGATGCGCAGCTGCATCGCCAGCGCCGGGTCGGCGCGCACCCGGTCCAGCGTGTCGCGCAGACTCAGGCTGCCGTCGGCCTGCGACGTGTCCACGGGTGCCGGCACCGCCCCCGCCAGCCAGGCGTCCAGCGCCGCCGCCTGCTCGCCGGCATGGCCGGCATCGAGCGCATAGGCCATGCGGATGGCCCCGTGGAATGCCATCGCCTCGGGCGCTTGCAGCAGCAGCCGCGGCAGCAAGGCGTCGAGGTCCAGACCCGCCCTCAGCGCGCCGGTCGGCTCCAGCCGCGCGGCCCCCTGCCGCAGCTGTGCCTGCAGTTGCGCCGCGTCGGCCCCCAGCCGCGCCAGCGCCGTCAAACGCATGGGCAGGTGGCTGCTCAGGCGCAGGCCCTGTCTGGTATAGCTGGGCCCATAGCGCAGCGCCTCGTCCAGCACCAGGTGCAGCGCGTGGTGCTGCTCAAGCTGCATGATGTTGCGCCTCCGACAGGGTCGTCGCCTTGAGTTCGACACCATTGCCGTCGGGGTCGCGGATGTAGAGCGAAGGGCCTTCGCCTTGCGCACCATAGCGCTGGTCGTAGCTGCCCACCGCGACGCCGGCCGCCTCCAAAGCGCGGCGCAGGCTGGGTTCGTCGAAAGGCCCCACGCGCAAGGCGAAGTGATCCATATTGCGCCCCTCCTCGCCGGCCGCGCCGCCGCCCGCACGGCCCAGCTTGCCGTCCAGCGGCAGCAGGTCGATCAGCGCCGCGCCGGCGCGCAGCTGCACGAGGCCGATCTCGTCCTGCCGGCGCTCCAGCTGGCAGCCGAGCAGGTCCACATAAAAGGCCAGCGAGGCCGCCAGGTCGCGCACCCTCAGCACCACATGGTCCAGCCCCAGCACCTGCAGATTCGCGACGCTCATCACCGCCTCCCACGCTTCACTTCGATGGCCGCATCATGCCTGCGTCACACAAATATATAAACCATCTGTTTATAAACCATGGGCGCAGCAGGTGCTTGCCGGGCTGACAAGCTGTCGCTCTGCAAGAGACAATCCGGCCATGCCATTTCGCTCCCTGCCCCTGCCCTCTGCCATCCGCGGTCGCCTCTGGCTGCAGTCCATGCCCGGCCGCCTGGAGCCCTGGGGCGCTTTTCTCGACGAGGCACGCCAGCGCCAGCTGCATCTGGTGGTGTGCCTGAATCCGCTCGACGAAGTGGCCCAGCTCTCGCCGGCCTATCACAAGGCCATCACCGAGGGCCGCCTGCCGTTCCGCTGGCAGCATATGCCGATGCGCGATTTCGGCCTGGGCGCCGACCCGGCAGCCTTCCGCCAGGGCGTGGAGCAGCTCTCGCACAGCCTGGTGCTGGGCGAGCAGGTGCTGCTGCATTGCGCCGCGGGCATAGGCCGCACCGGCACCGTCGCGGCCTGCGTGCTCAAGGGCCTGGGGCTGGAGCGCGAGGCCGCGCTGGCGGCGGTGCGAGCCGCAGGCTCGAATCCGCAATCGGCCCTGCAGTCCGGCTGGGTCGACCAGTTCTGATGGCACCGCTGCCCCTGGTGCATGCGGACGACAGGCTGGTCGTCGTCCACAAGCCCAGCGGCCTGCTCTCGGTGCCCGGCCGCGGCCCCGACAAGCAGGACTGCGCCAGCGCGCGCGTGCAACAGCAATTCGCCGACGCGCTGATCGTGCACAGGCTGGATCAGGCGACCTCGGGCCTGCTGCTGTTGGCACGCGGGGCCGTGGCGCAGCGCGAGTTGAGCCAGGCCTTCGCCACGCGCCGCGTGGCCAAGCGTTATCTGGCGGTGGTGGCGGGCTGCGTGGCGCAGGACGAGTTGGAGATCGACCTGCCCCTGCTCGCCGACTGGCCCAAGCGGCCGCGGCAGATGGTGGATGCGCAGCGTGGCAAGCCCTCGCAGACGCGGCTGCGCGTGCTGGCGCGCGCGGCCGACCACACGCGCGTGGAGCTCGTACCCCTGACCGGCCGCACCCACCAGCTGCGCGTGCACCTGATGGCGATCGGCCATGCGATCCTGGGTGATGCCCTTTATGCCAGCCCCGCGGACGCGGCGCGCGCAGCGCGCCTGCTGCTGCATGCCAGCGAGCTGCTGCTGGAAGACAGCGGCCAGCGCTTTTACTGCGCGCCGGACTTCTGAACAGTCAGCAGGGGTTCGCGCAGGCGGGCAAACTCAGCCGGCGCGACATACTGCAGCAACTCCCGGCCCTTGGGGTCCAGGCTGATGGCCAGGCCCTGCGCGGGATAGAGCCAATGTTCCAGCCCCTGCAGCGTGAGGCGCTCGGCTGGGGCGCCAAAGCGCTGCGTCACCAGCGCCGCATCCAGCTGCAAGGAGGGAATCAAGCTGATGCCCAGCAACACCGCTTGATCGGCCAGGGCCAGGTCTTGCGCCGCCAGGGTGTAGCGATGCGCCCCACTGGCCAGCGGCTCGATCTTGCTGGCGCGCGCGCGCAAACCCTGCATCTGCGCCGCCGGCAACTGGGCGCTGAAGATCAGGCGGCCGCTGACGAAACCGAGCTGGGCGTTCTCCACATAGGCTTCCAGCGTCGCGGCGTCGCTGCCGTCCACCAGCAGCGCGAGCTCGAAGCTGTCGCTCCAGCGTGCGCGCGCATCGGCCAGCCGGCCGGAGCCCAGCGCCAGTCCGAACACGCGGCTGCTGCCATCGGGCAGGGCCTGCACCTGCCAGGGCAGGTCGCGCTCCGCCACCGCATCGGGCGCCACGCCCCGCAGCATGTGCCAAAAGGCCGGGGCAAAGGCGAGCGCAAAGATCAGGGCCACGATCAGCGCCAGCCAGACGAACAGATTCCGTTTCATGGGCGGCACTGTAGCCTGCTCCAATCAACACGCTCTAACATGCGCCGATGAATACCCTCACCGATCTCACCATCATCACCGGCTCCTCGCGCGGCATGGGCGAGGCGATCGCCCGCCAGCTGCTGGCGCCCTCGCGCCAGCTCATCGGCATCGCGCGCCAGCGCAGCCAGGCCTTGCAGGCCGAGGCGGCGCGCCTGGGCGCACCGCTGCAGCAATGGACGGCCGATCTGTCCGAGCCCCTGCCCGCCGCCGAACAGCTGCGCAGCTGGCTGAGCCAGCAGGACGGCCAGGGCTACCGCAGCCTCACCCTCATCAACAACGCCGCCGCGGTGAGCCCGCCCGGCCCGGTGGACGAATTGCCGCTGGCCGAACTCTCGCGCACCCTGCGCGTCAGCCTGGAGGCCACGCTGCTGCTGAGTGCCGCCTTCCTCGACGCCACGCGCGCCTGGCCGGGCGCCAAGCGCATCCTCAATATCTCATCCGGCCTGGGGCGCCGCGCCATGGCGGCCAGTGCCGGCTACTGTGCCGCCAAGGCCGGCATGGACAATCTGTCCGCCGCGATGGCACTGGACGAGGCCCACAAGCGCGGCCAGGGCTTGAACGGCGCGCAAGTCGTCTCGTTGGCGCCCGGCATCATCGACACCGATATGCAGACCCAGCTGCGCAGCGGCGACCCGAGCAAATTCCCCGATCAGGCACAGTTTGCCGATTTCAAGCGCGAGGGCCTGCTGGCCAGCCCCGACGAGGCGGCCGCGCGCATCCTCAAGTTCCTGGCGCGCCCCGACTTCGGCAGCAAGGTGCTGGCTGATGTGCGCGACGCTTGAATTGCCGCTGACCGACCCCATATGCCCGCCACGGCCGACGATGGCCGCAAGGAGATGAAGACGTGAAACATGGATTGCTGATCGCCACCCTGGTGGCCGCCCTGAGCCTGAGCATGCTGAGCCCGGGCGCCGAAGCCAAGCGCATCGGCGGTGGCGGTTCGGCCGGCATGAAGCGCAGCGTACCCACCCAGCCCGCCAGCCCGGCGCCGCAGCAAGGCGCGGCTCCGCAGGGTGCAGGGGTGCCGGCCCAGCAGGCCGCGCCCAGCCCGGCCCCGGGCGGTGCGGCAGCGCCCGCCGCCGCACCCAAGCGCAGTTGGATGGGCCCGATCGCCGGCCTGGCCGCTGGCCTTGGCATTGCCGCGCTTGCCAGCCATTTCGGCATGGGCGGCGCGCTCGCCAATGTCATGACCATGCTGCTGATCGGCGTGGCGCTGATGCTGCTGGTGGGCTTTGTGATGCGCCGCTTTGCGGCCAAGCCGGCGCAGGGCGCCGGCCTGCAGTATGCGGGTGCGGGTGCGGGTGCTGGCTATGCCCCGGCCGCCGCCGCTGCTGCGACAGCCCCACTCGCTGCGGCGCCGGTGAGCAGTGCCGAAGACGAGGAGTTCGTGCAGGTCGCCAAGCGCGTCTTCATCCGCCTGCAAGCCGCCAACGATGCGGGCGACCAGAATGATTTGCGCAAGTTCACCACGCCGCAGATGTATGCCGCCGTGCAGCAGGATCTGCTGGATCGCAAGGGCGCGCAGCGCACCGACGTGCTCCAGCTGAATGCGCAGCTGCTCGACCGCGCGCAAGAGCAGGATCAGCAGGTGGTGAGCGTGCGCTTCTGGGGCCTGATCCGCGAGGAGAGCGAAGCCGCCGCCGAGTCCTTCGACGAGATCTGGCATCTGGTGCGCCCGCTGGACGGCAGCCGCGAATGGGCGATTGCCGGCATTCAACAGACGCAGTGAGGCAAAACCCGGGGCTCTGACCCAGCTCAGACCCGGCCGCTGTTGCCACAATCACGGGCCGCGCACCGCAGGGGTGGCGCGGCCTTTTCATTTCCGCGTACCCAACATGCCCCACTCCTCTTCCAAGCGCTGCCGCGGCACCGCGCTGATCGCGCTGAGCCTGCTGCTGGCCGGCCTGACCCAGGCCAGCCAGGCGCAGGCGCCCCAGTTCGTGTCACCCAACCCCAAGCTGTTGGCCCAGGGCATCCCGGAGATACCGCAAAGCCTGGCCGACAAGGTCACGGCCTATAACGACTTCCGCGGCCACGCCTTCGTGGCCTGGCATCCCAAGCAACGCGAGATGCTGGTGAGCCACCGCAAGGCCGGCGCCAACACGGCCCAGCTTTACCGCCTGACGAACCCGCAGGGCGAGCTGGAGCAGCTCACCGACGGCGCCGACCCGGTGGGTGAGGCCAGCTACGAACCCAGGCAGGGGCGCTACATCGTGTTCGAACGCAGCAGCGGCGGCTCCGAGGTGGCGCAGCTGTACCGGCTGGATGGCAAGGGCGCCGCCCCGGTGCTGCTGACCAAGCCGGACGAACGCCACCATATGAGCGCCTGGCTGCATCGCAGCGCGCAGCTGGTTTACACCTCGCTGCCGCTGGACCGCACCGCCCAGGGCGGCACACGCGCCCAGGTGACGACCGACATCTGGGTCATGGACCCCGAGAAGCCCGAGGGCAAGCGCCGCCTGGCCCAGCTGGAAGGCGGCGGCTGGGGCGTGCGCTCGGTCTCGCGCGACGACAGGCAGCTCGCGCTGACGCGCTATATCTCGGCCAACGAGTCCGAACTCTGGTTGCTGGACCTCGCCAGCGGCGCGCGGCGCAAGCTGCTGCCGGCCGCCGGCGACAGTGCGCGCGCGGTCTACTTTGCCGGCGAGTTCAGCCACGACAACCGGCAGCTCTGGGTGCTCACCGACCGCCACAGCGAGTTCCGTGAACTGGCGCGCCTGGACCTGCGCAGCGGCAAGCTGGTGCGCGTCTCGGCCGACATTCCCTGGGACGTCAGCGGTGCCACGCTGAGCCGGGATGGCCGCCTGCTGGCCGCGCGCGTGAACGCCGACGGGCGCGGCGAGCTGCGCCTCTTCGACGCGCTGAGCCTCAGGCCTCTGCCCACACCGCCGCTGCCTGCCGGCAGCATCGGTGCGCTGCATTTCGATCAGCAGCGCGGTGAGCTGGTGATGGGCGTCAGCCATGCCCGGAGCCCCAGCCAGGTGTTCAGCATGGCGCGCGCCAAGACCGGCTGGGGCGCGCCCCAGGCCTGGACCCAGGCCTATGTGCCGCGGGGCATCGACACCAGCCGCTTCGGCGAGCAGCAGCTGGTGCGCTGGAAGAGCTTTGACGGCCTCAGCATCTCCGGCCTGCTGAGCCTGCCGCCGGCGCAGTTTGAGGGCAAGCGCCCGGTGCTGATCAGCATCCATGGCGGGCCCGAATCGCAGGCGACGATGGGCTTTCTGGGCCGCAACAACTACTACCTGCAGGAGCTGGGCATGGCCGTGATCCAGCCCAATGTGCGTGGCTCGGCCGGCTACGGCAAGCGCTTTCTGGCGCTGGACAACGGCTTCCAGCGCGAGGACTCGGTGAAGGACATCGGCGCCCTGCTGGACTGGATCGCCACCCAGCCGAACCTGGACGCCTCACGCGTGCTGGTGACGGGCGGCAGCTATGGCGGCTACATGACGCTGGCGGTGGCCACCCATTACGCCGAGCGCATTGCCGGCGCCATCGACGTGGTGGGCATCTCGCACTTCGTGACCTTCCTGCAGAACACCGAGAGCTACCGCCGCGACCTGCGCCGCGTGGAGTACGGCGACGAGCGCGATCCGGCGATGCGCGCGTTCCAGGACAGGATCTCACCGCTCAGCAATGCCGCCAAGATCACCAAGCCCCTGTTCGTGGTGCAGGGCAAGAACGACCCGCGCGTGCCCTATACCGAGGCCGAGCAGATCGTCGCCAAGGTGCGCGAGAACGGCACGCCGGTCTGGTATCTGCGCGCCGAGAACGAGGGCCATGGCTTCGCCCGCAAGGAGAACCAGGACTTCCAGTTCTACGCGACGATCCTGTTCATGCAGCAGACGGTGCTGCGGTAGTTCAGCCGACCAGGTTGGCCAGCGTCAGCAGGGCCAGCAGCAGCATCCACAGCACCACCGAGCGCCACACCAGGCCGACCACGCTCTGCAGCGCGCCCAGCGAGGGTAGTTGGCCGGGCGTGGAGCCATCGGCCAGGGTGGCGTCCATGTCGCCGCCGGCATTGAAGGTCTTGCTGCGGTCGGGCGTGATGCCCGGCGCGGCCGAGCCGCCCAGCTGCACGCCCAGGGCACCGGCTGCCGAGGCCAGGATGATGCCCTCGTTGGCATGCATCCACAGCGCGGCATCGCGCCGCCAGCCGTTCACCGCCTCCTCGAAATTGCCGACGATGGCAAAGCCGGTGGCGGTGAGGCGCGAGGGCACGTAGTCGATCCAGCCGAACAGCTTGCGCGAGAGCTGCATCAGGCGTTCGTTGGTGGGTGCGTCGATGGTGCGGCTCTTGAAGGCCCAGTAGCGGCTGGCGAATTCGGCCATGCGGTAGAGCACCGCGCCGGCCGGGCCCAGGCCCAGGGTGGAGAGCAGGATGAACCAGAAGAACACGCCAAACACATGGCGGTGCGCGGCCAGCAGCGAATGCTCGATGACATGGCGCAGCAGCTCGGTGCGCGGCAGCTCGCTGGCATCCAGGTGGCGCCATTCGGCCAGCAGGCGGCGCGCCTCCAGCTCATCGCCGCGCTCCAGCGCATCGCGGATGTCGGTGAAGTAGTGGCTGAACTGGCGAAAGCCCAGGGTCAAATACAGCACCGCCACATCCATGGCCAGGGCCAGCAGTACGCTGAAGTGGCGCAGCGTGATGTAGAGCAGCGCGGCCAGCAGGGCCGGACCCAACGCGGTGATGCTCCAGACCACCGCCGCATGGTGCTCGCGGCCGGCGTCGAAGTTGCGCCCGGTCCAGCGCACCCAGCCAATCACGCCATGGTGCACCGCGTTGCCATGGGGCAAGGGCTTGAGCTGTTCACAAAGCAGCGCGAACAAGACCGCAAAGAAGTTCATGGCCCGGGATGATAGCGGGCTCAGGCGCGCAAGAAACGATAGAAGTTGCGCAGCATGGCGGCCGTGGCGCCCCAGATGAAGTATTCGCGCGGCTCGCCGCCGCCCTGGCCGGCAAGATCTGACCCCGTCCATGGCATGGAGAGGAAATGGCGCTCGCCGCCCTCCCAGCTGAAGCGGTGGCGGCGATGGTGGGCAGGCGTCATCAGCCAGGCCAGCGGCACCTCGAAGGCCTCGGCCACCTCGAAGGCATCGAGCCTCAATTCGAAATCCGGCCGCACCAGCGCCACCACCGGGGTGACCTGGAAGGCGGTGACGGTGGTGTACAGAGGCAGCTCGCCCATCACCTCGATGTGCTCGGCGCCGAGGCCGATCTCCTCCTCGGCCTCGCGCAGGGCCGTGGCCACCGCGCTGCCGTCCTCGGGCTCGCTACGCCCGCCCGGGAAGCTGATCTGGCCGGCATGGTCGCGCAAGTGAGCGGTGCGCCGTGTCAGCAGCACCTGCAGGCCCTCGGCGCGCTGCACCAGCGGCAGCAGCACCGCGGCGGCACTCGGCTCGCGCTGGCTCCAGGTCCCGCCGTCACCCGGGAACTCGGGTTGCCAGACCGGCGGCGCCGCAAAGCGCTGGCGCAGCGCCTCGGCCTGCATGGCCGCGGCCGGCACGGGCGGCAGATGGGCATCGCTGCCCACCACGGGCACGGCCTGCGCGTTCAGAATCGGCGGTCGGGACATGATGGCTTGAGCATAGGGCGGAAGCGAGCGGCGGCGGCGGCGCGGGGTCAACGGGCAGACAAAACAAAAGCCGCCGAGGCGCTAGGCCCGGGCGGCTTCTGGTTGGGCGCGAACCGCAAGGGTTCGCACCACAAGCTGACCTTAGGCCAACTTCTCCTTGATACGTGCCGACTTGCCCGAACGCTCGCGCAGGTAGTACAGCTTGGCGCGGCGCACATCGCCACGACGCTTGACTTCGATCGATGCGATCAGGGGGCTGTACAGCTGGAAGGTACGCTCCACGCCTTCGCCGCTGGAGATCTTGCGCACGATGAAGCTGCTGTTCAGGCCGCGGTTGCGCTTGGCAATCACGACGCCTTCGTAGGCCTGCACGCGCTTGCGGGTGCCTTCAACGACGTTCACGCTGACGATCACCGTATCGCCAGGGGCGAACACGGGGATGGTCTTGTTCAGGCGAGCAATTTCTTCTTGCTCAAGGGTTTGGATCAAGTCCATGTTTTCACTCCAAGTGATCGTGCCAGCGCTGTGAATATTCAAGGGCGGCGCCCAGATCTTTGACAGATCTTTTTTGCCCGGCAGAGGATCGGAAAAGCCGATCATTATAGCCGAAATTGCTACACGCTCAAGGTGCGCAGGAAGGCTTCGTCCTGTTTGCTCAGCCGGCCAGCGGCCCGTGCGGCCTCGATCAGCTCGGGCCGGCGGCGCCAGGTCAGCTCCAGCGAGCGCTCGCGGCGCCAGCGCGCAATCTGGGCATGGTGGCCGGACAGCAGCACCGGCGGCACCGCAACGCCATCCAGCACCTCGGGGCGGCTGTAATGCGGGCAGTCCAGCAGGCCATCGGAAAAGCTGTCCTGCTGGTGCGAGGCGGCGTCATTCAGTACGCCTTCCTGCAGGCGCGCGATGGCATCGAGCAGGGCCATGGCGGGCAGTTCGCCACCCGAGAGCACGAAGTCACCCAGGCTCAGTTCCAGCGTCACATGCTTGTCGAGAACGCGCTGATCGATGCCCTCGTAGCGGCCGCACAGCAGCACGCCGCCCTGCCCTTGCGCCAGCTCTTGCACCAGCGCCTGGTCGATACGCCGGCCGGTGGGGCTGAAGTGGATGATGGCCGGCGGCCCGGCATCCGCGGCCGCTTCGGCGCGCGCCAGCTTGACCGCCGCGAGCGCGCGTTCCAGTGGTTCGGCCAGCATCAGCATGCCGGGGCCACCACCATAGGGGCGGTCGTCGACGCGGCGGTAGTTGTCTTCGGCGAAGTCGCGCAGTTGCCAGAGCTTCACATCGACCTGGCCGCTCTCATAGGCACGGCGCGTCACGCCTGCCGTCAGCAGCGGGCCGAACAACTCGGGGAACAGGGTGATCAGATCAAAGCGCATTGCGACGCGAAGCCTGCGCTGCAGCGCCTGGACTCAGAAGTCCAGGCCCCAGTCCACCGTGATGACGCGCTGCTCCAGGTCGACCGCGTCGACGAAGGCGGCCACGAAGGGAACCAGGCGCTCCTGGTCGGGCTTGATCGGCGGCGTGAGGCCGGGCGGCGCGATGCGCAGCACGCTGTGCGGGCCGGTTTCCATCAAACCGATCACCTCGCCCAGGGTCTCGCCCTGGCGGTTCAGCACCGTGAGGCCGATCAGATCGACCCAGTAATACTCATCCGGGTCCGAGGAGGGGAATTTGGCGCGGGAGATGTGGATGCTGGCGCCGCGCAGGGCTTCGGCGCCATTGCGATCCGAGATGCCTTCGACTTGGGCCACGATGCCGTCGCCGTGATCTCGTACCGCGAGAATCTTGAGCAGGGAGGGAATGGCTTGAACCTTCGCTCCCAGTGCGGCGTCGCCGGGTTTCAGAAACCAGCGGCGCGACGCGAACAGCGCCTGGGGATCGGTGGAATAGGCCTGGACGCGAATCCAGCCCTTGATACCCCAGGCGTCCAGCACACGCCCGACCTCAACCGCGTCAGCCGGCCACGCCGTCTCGTCAGAGGCGTTCGCGGCGGGGCGGTTGTCAGTGGGCGTCACCGTCAAACTCAGGCTGCGACGACAGCCTTCTTGGCCTGGTCGACCAGACGTGCCACGGTGGGCGACAGCTGGGCGCCAACGCCGGTCCAGTAGGCAACGCGGTCGGTGGCCACGCGCAGCGACTCGGCAGCGCCGGAAGCCACGGGGTTGTAGAAGCCGACCTTCTCGATGAAGCGGCCATCACGGCGCTGCTGGCTGTTGGCCACAACGATGTTGTAGAAGGGGCGCTTCTTGGAGCCGCCGCGTGCAAGTCGAATCACGACCATGATGTTTCCTTTGATCTTTAGCGTTCCACCGCACCAGGAGACACTCAGGGCGAGCAGATCGGGTCGGTGGTCGAAATTGACCACCATGGCATGGCACTGTAGATACGCCGGCGTCCCCACCGACCAGCACCAAAACCCGGCATTATAAACTCGGCCCAGCGATATTCCCCAGCATTCATGCACAAAATCCCATGACAACGCCAGAAAACCCAGGCTCCGGCCTGCTCGTACGCCCCAGCAGCGAGGCCGATCTGGCCGCCATTCAGCAGATTTACCAGGTGGCCGTGCTGGAAGGCACCGGTACCTTCGAGACCGAGGTGCCCGATGTGGCGGAGATGACGCGTCGGCGCGCCGAGGTACTGGGCCGCGGTCTGCCCTATCTGGTGGCCGAGCGCGATGGCCAGGTGCTGGGTTACGCCTATGCGAACTACTTCCGTCCTCGCCTGGCCTACCGTTTCTGCCTGGAGGACTCGATCTACCTGGCCCCCGCCGCCCAGGGCCAGGGTGTTGGCCGCCTGTTGCTGGCCGAACTGATCGCACGCTGCGAGGCGCTGGGCGCGCGCCAGATGCTGGCGGTGATCGGCGATGCCGAGAACCGCGGTTCGGTCGGCCTGCACAAGGCGCTGGGTTTCGAGCACACTGGCCTGCTCAAGTCCACGGGCTGGAAATTCGACCGCTGGCTGGACGTGGTGCTGATGCAGCGCCAACTGGGCCAGGGCGACCAGAGCAGCCCCGCGCAGGGGCAGATATGAGCGAAAACAGCTACAAATCCAAAACCATCGCTACTTGGCTGGCCTTCGCGGGCGGCAGCCTGGGCCTGCATCGCTTCTACCTGCATGGCCTCACCGACAAGTTAGCCTGGCTGCATCCCCTGCCCACCCTGCTGGGCCTGTATGGCGTGCAGCGCATGGATCTGCTGGGTCAGGACGACCGCCTGGCCTGGGTGCTGATGCCCGTGCTGGGACTGATGCTGAGCATCAGCATGCTCACCGGCATCGTCTACGGCCTCACGCCCGATGAAAAATGGGACGCGCAACGCAACCCGGGCCTGCCGCCGCGACCCACCGGCTGGGCTCCCATCATCGGCGTGGTGGGATGCCTGCTGGTGGGCGGCGCATGCCTGATGACCACGATCGCCTTCAGCGCGCAGCGCTACTTCGAAAGCCAGGTCGACGCGGCGCAGGAAATCAGCCAATGACGTGACGAGGGCCCGACGCAGCGGGCCCTTGTTCACCTCAGCAAGGCAGCCGCCGCCGTGCTCAGAACAGCTGGAAGCTTATCCAATAGCACACGCCGGCAACAAAGGCCGAGGCCGGGATGGTGAAGATCCAGGCCCAGACGATGTTGCCCGCCACGCCCCAGCGCACCGCCGAGGCGCGCTGCACCGAGCCCACGCCGACGATGGCGCCGGTGATGGTATGGGTGGTGGACACGGGCACGCCCAGTGCGGTGGCCAGGAACAGCGTGATCGCGCCACCGGTTTCGGCACAGAAGCCGCCCACCGGCTTAAGCTTGGTGATCTTCTGACCCATGGTCTGCACGATGCGCCAACCGCCGAACATAGTGCCCATGCCGATGGCGGTGTAGCAGACCCAGATCACCCAGCTCGGCGGTGCCTTGTCGGCCGCGGCCGCGTAGCCCGAAGCCACCAGCAGCATCCAAATCAGACCGATGGTCTTCTGCGCGTCATTGCCGCCATGACCCAGGCTGTAGAGGCCGGCCGAGACCAGTTGCAGGCGCCGGAACCAGTTGTCCACCCGCAGCGGCGAGCTGCGCCTGAACACCCAGGCCACGATCACCATCAGGATGGAACCCAGCAGGAAACCCAGCAGCGGCGAGAGAAAGATGAACAGCACCGTCTTGCCCACGCCACCGGCCACCAGCGCACCAGCGCCGGATTTGGCGATCACCGCGCCCACGATGCCGCCGATCAGCGCATGCGAGGAGCTGGAGGGGATGCCATACCACCAGGTGATGACGTTCCAGCAAATCGCACCAATGAGCGCGCCGAAGATCACATGGTGATCGACCACGCCGGGGTCGACGATGCCCTTGCCGATGGTGGCCGCCACCTTGAGCTGGAAGAAGGCCACCGCGATGACGTTGAAGAAGGCCGCAAACAAGACCGCCTGCTGCGGCTTCAGCACACCGGTGGACACCACGGTGGCGATCGAGTTGGCCGCGTCGTGAAACCCGTTCATGAAGTCGAACAGCACGGCCAACACGACCAGCACTGCAACGACCCAGAACGCTACCTGTACCGATTCCATGAAGAGGATCCGATCAGGAGTTCTCGAGGACGATGCCCTCGATCAGGTTGGCAACATCCTCGCAACGATCCGAGATCGACTCGAGCTGCTCATAGATGGCCTTGAGCTTGATCAGCTCGCGCACATCCTCCTGCTCGCGGAACAGCTTGGACATGGCGGCACGCATCACGCGGTCGGCGTCAGACTCGAGCTTGTCGATTTCCTCGCAGGTCTTGATGGCGGCCTCGGCGGTCTTGGGCTCGCTCAGCTTGGGCAGCAGGGAAACCGCATGCTGCACGCGCTCGCAGCATTTGGCCGAGAGCTCGCCCAGGCGCAGCACTTCCTCGGGGATGCTGCGCACATCGTAGAGCTGCATGGTTTCGCTGGAGTCCTGCAGCAGGTCCAGGATGTCGTCCATGGCGTTGATCAGGCCATGGATCTGCTCGCGGTCGATCGGTGTGATGAAGGTACGGTGCAGCAGGCGGTTCACCTCGGCGGTGATGCGATCGGCCTGGTGCTCATAGTCGTCGACCTCGATCGCGTATTTCTCGCGCAACTGCGGATCTGCATAGTTCTGGATCATCGACATGAAGGCGCGTGCGCCTAGGGCGATCTTGTCGCCGTGCTCATTGAAGAGCTCGAAAAAATTGCCCTCTCGGGGCAGCAACTTGCCAAACAGCATGGGTTCTCCTGAGGTGCCGGACCAAGGCGTCCAGCTCGCACCAACAACGCAGATTTCTTGGAAATGTCATCGCCGCGTCACGCGGCACGGGCTGGAGTGTAATTGCGAGCAGCGCACAAACGAAATCCGCCGCGTTCAGGCGCCCCTGAAAATAAAGTACACCGCCCCCATCAGGCACAGGCCGGCCCAGAGGAAATCGCTGCGGAAGCCCTGCCCCATATAGAGCATCGAGAAGGGCACGAACATCGCCAGCGTCACCACTTCCTGGGTGATCTTGAGCTGAGCCAGGTCGAAGCCTGCACCATAGCCGATGCGGTTGGCCGGCACCTGCAGCAGGTATTCGAACAAGGCAATGCCCCAGCTCAGCAGGGCGGCGATCCACCAGGGCTTGGCGGCCAGGTCCTTCAGATGCCCATACCAGGCGAAGCTCATGAAGAGGTTGGACAGCATCAGCAGACCCAGGGTCTGCCAGCCGGCGGCAGTGGTGAACATGAGTCTCCTTCAGGTCCAGTTCAGCGGCAGGGGCTCGCGGTCCACGCGCTGGTCGACCAGCCCGGCCAGGCGCGGCGCCAAGGGCCCCAGCACGGGCAGGCTCAAGGCCGGCGCGAGCTCCAGCAGAGGTAGCAACACGAAGGCACGCTCGTGCAGGCGTGGATGCGGCAGCACCAGGCGCGGCCGCTGCATACTGGCATCGCCATGGATCAGCAGGTCCAGGTCCAGGGTGCGCGGCGCGTAGCGGTAGGGCCGCTCGCGCCCGTGCTTGAGCTCGATGGCCTGCATCGCGTCCAGCAACTCTATCGGCGCCAACGCGGTCTCGATGCGGGCCACGGCGTTCAGATAATCGGGCCCGTCGGAGTCCAGGGCAGCGCTGCGGTAGGCGCTGGAGACCGCCAACACGCGCGTCTGCGGCAGCGCGTGCAGATCCCGCAATGCTGCCTCCAGGTTGGCACGCAGCGCGCCGAGGTTGGCACCCAGGCCGATATAGGCCTGTTCCATGCTCAGTCCTGTGCCGGCGCCGCCTTGCTGGCCGGCTTGCGGCGACGGCGACGTTTCTTCGCTGGGGCGCTGGCCCCTTCGGGCTGGGGTTCGCCCCCTTCCTCGGCCTCCGCGGCGGGCGCTTGGCCACTCAGTGCACCGCGCGGCAATTGATGCACCTTGCTGCCGCGGCGCGCCTTGTCGGCTTCGCGGGCCTCGTCGATGAGGGCGCGGCGTTCCTCGTCGCTGCCCAGTGCAAAGTCCTCCCACCAGTCCACCAGGCCCATCTCGACCTCGCCGACCTCGGCGCGCAGCAGCAGGAAATCAAAGCCGGCACGGTAGCGTGGCTGATCCACCAGGCTATAGGGGCCGTTGCCGCTGCGGCGCTCGAAGCGCGGCTGCATCATCCAGATCTCGCGCATGTCGGCGGCCAGCTTGCCGCGACCCGAGATGTCGCCGATGCGGGCATCGAACACCAGGTCAATGCCCTGTTGCAGCGCCGGGATGGGCGACTCACCGGCCTCGCGCAGGCGCTGCCAACGTGACTGCACCTCGTGCCAGAGCATGCAGGCGAGCATGAAGCTCGGTGCCACGCTGCGCCCTTCGGCGACGCGGCGGTCGGTGTCCTCGAAGGCGCGGCGCACGAACTGGCCGCGCGCACCCGCGTGCAGATTGCCCTGCTCGTCCAGCACCGCATCCAAGATGGGGAAGACGCCGCGCGCCAGCCCCTGCTTGCGCAACTCCTCCAGGCTGGCCAGCGAATGGCCGGTCTGCAACAGTTTGATCATCTCGTCGAACAGGCGCGAGATCGGCACATTTGCCAGCAACTGTGCGCAGGCCTTGACCGGCGCGCGCGTCTTGGGCTCCAACTCGAAGCCCAGCTTGGCGGCGAAGCGCACCGCGCGCACGATGCGCACCGGGTCTTCCTTGTAGCGCGTCTCGGGGTCGCCAATCATGCGCAGCACGCGCTTCTTGGCGTCGGCCAGGCCGCCGTGGTAGTCCACCACCATCTGTTTGACCGGCTCGTAATACATCGCATTGACGGTGAAGTCGCGCCGCGCCGCATCCTCGATCTGCGGGCCCCAGACGTTGTCGCGCAGCACCCGGCCGCTGGCGTCCACCACATGGGACTTGCCGGCCAGTTCGTCCCTGGAGGTCTTCTCGTTGCCGGCCACCTGCTCGGCCGACTCGTTGGCCAGCAGGGCGCGGAAGGTCGAGACCTCGATCACCTCATGCTCGCGCCCACGGCCATAGACCACGTGCACGATGCGAAAGCGCCGACCGATGATGAAGGCACGCCGGAACAGGCCCTTGACCTGCTCGGGCGTGGCATTCGTGGCCACGTCGAAATCCTTGGGGCGCCGCCCCAGCAGCAGGTCGCGCACCGCGCCACCGACGATATAGGCCTCGAAACCGCCCTCGGTCAGCGTCTTGACCACGCGCACCGCGCGCTCGTCGAGCAACTCGGGGTCGATGCCGTGTTCGGTCGGCCCCACCTCGATGCGCTTGCCCAGCACGGTCTTGCCGGACTTGGCGGCGCCGGGCTTGCCCAGCAGCTTGTCTATGAATTTCTTGATCATGCAAAGAGCTTCAGTATGGGCCAGCCGCGCTCAAGTGCGAGCGCCTGCAAGGCCGGGGTCGGGTTGGTGGCCACCGGGTGGCTGACCAATTCCAACAAGGGCAAATCATTCATCGAGTCACTGTAAAAGTGCACCTGCTCAAACTCATCCCAGGCCCTGCCCTGCTCCGCCAGCCACTGCCGCACGCGCGTGATCTTGCCGGCCTGGTAGGAGGGCACGCCCTGCACCGCGCCGGTGTAGTGCCCCGCCTCGTCGCGCTGCAATTGCACGGCGATCAGGTGCGGCACGCCAAAGGCCTCGGCGATAGGGGCGGTGACAAATTCATTGGTGGCCGTGACGATGGCCACCAGATCACCCGCCTCCTGATGCTTGCGCACCAGGGCCCGCGCATTGTCGCGCAACATCGGCGCCAGCACCTCGTCCATGAAACGCCGGCGCATCGCCAGCGCCTCGTCCAGGGGGCGCGAGCGCCATACCGAGGTGGCAAAGTCGATGTAGTCGTCCAGGTCCAACCGGCCGGCCTGGTACTGGGCGTAGAACTCGTCATTGCGGGCCGCCCAGCTAGCGCCGTCGGCCCAGCCGATCTCCACCATGAAGCCACCGAAGGCATGGTCGGAGTCCATCGGAATCAGGGTCCCGTCCAGGTCGAAGAGGGTCAGGTTCATTGGGATTGCTCGTCGCTCATTCCATCGGTCAGCATCTGGCGCAGCAGGGGCACGGTGACGGCGCGCTTGCTGGCCATGGCGAATTCATCCAGGCGATCCAGCAAACTCATCAGGTGCTTGAGATCGCGGGCAAACCGGGTCAGCAGGTAGTCCATCACCTCGTCGGCGAGGAAGATACCGCGGCGATCCGCCTCGCGCCGCAGCACCGCGCGCATCTCGGCCTCAGACAGGGCCTGCAGGCCGAAGGTGGGCCCCCAGCCGAGGCGGCTGCGCAAGTCCTCGCGCAACACCAGGTCCACCGGCGGTGCGGTGCCGGTGGCCACCACAGCCAGGCCATGGGTGGCGGCCTCGACGAAGAGCGTGAAGGCCGCATGCTGCTGGCCGGCGTCGAAACGGTCGCAATCATCCAGCAGCAGCAGGCTGGGGTTGGCGGGCAGCTCCCAGGGCAAGGGAGTGTCGGCGTCGTACCAGCCGACCTGGGCACCGCCCTGCTGCCAGCGCTGCGCCAGCGCCTTCAGGGCATGGGTCTTGCCACAGCCCGGCGGTCCCCACAGGAACACCGGCGGCGAGCCGGGCTGCAAGTTGTGCAGCTGCGCCAGCGCCGCGGCATTGGCGCCCGGCATGAAGTTGTCGAAGCTGTAGACCGGCTCGGGGCCGAGGGAGAGAGGGATCTGTTTCAAGAGCGTGGTCACTGCAGGATTGTTGCCACTCAAGCCTTGTAAAGAGGGCTGCGCAGATACAGCTCGCGCACGCGGCGTCCGGCCACCACGCCCAGGGCGCTGACCGGCAGGGCAATCAGCACACCCAGGAAGCCGAACAAATGGCCGAAGGCCAGCAAGGCGAAGATCACCATCAAGGGCGAGAGACCGATGCGCTCGCCCACCAGGCGCGGGGTGAGCGCAAAGCCCTCGATCAGCTGACCAAGACCGAAGATCAGCGCCACCGCGAGCAGGCCGTACAGGCTGGCGAACTGCAGCACGCCGGCCAGCAGGGCCAGCAGCAGCCCCAGGCCGAAGCCCAGATAGGGAATGAAGACGGCCAGGCCGGTGAACACGCCCACCGGCAATGCCAGGTCGAAGCCGGCCAGGGCCAGCGCCACGCTGTAGTAGGCGGCCAGTATCAGCATCACCAGCAATTGGCCACGCAGGTATTGGCCCAGCATCTGGTCGCATTCGCCCAGAAAACCACCGACGCGCTCGCGCATGCGTGGCGGCACCATGGACCAGGCGCGCCGCATCAGCTCGGGCCAGTCGTGCAAGAGGTAGAACAGCACCACCGGCAGCAGCACCGCATTGCCAACGATGGCCAGCAAGAAGCTGCCGCCGATGCGCGCCGAACTCAGCGCCGTGGCCAGCCACTCTTCCAGATTGGCGTCCAGGTACTTGAGCACAAAGCTCTTGATGCTGGCGGTGTCCAGTGCCGCGTTGACGCCATGCTGCTGCAACCAGGGCAGCGCATGGGTGTTGAGGGCGTTGGCCAGCACCGGAATCTGCTCGCGCAGCAGCGGCAGCTCCTTGCTGAGGATGGGTACGATCAGCAGCAGCAGGGCCAGCAACAGCAGCACTGCCACCACTTCCACCAGCAGCACGGCCAGCAGGCGCGGCACCCGGCGGCGCACCAGCAACTCGACCGCTGGCGTAAGCGCATAGGCCAGCACAGCTGCGGCGATGAAGGGCGCCAGCACAGGCTGCAGAAGCCGCAGCAGCGCCAGCGCCAACAGGGCCAGGGCGGCCCAGGCCAGGGCGTGGCGTTGCGGGGTACTGAGCGTCATAGGGGATGGCCGTGGCGGCTGGTGGGTGCTTGCGGCGCGGATTCTAAGTGCGCGGCGCCCCCGCACGCTCAGTGCAAGGTGGGGCCACCCCTGGCGCTTTTGGCGCGCCACTCGTGCAGCATGACCTGCAAGGCCTGCCGGTCCGGCGCGTCCGGCACCTCGGCGAGGTAATGCGCCAGATCCACCGCCGCCGCCTGCAAGTCCCCCAGCGCGAACCAGGTCATGGCGCGGTCGCGGCACTCGGCAGCCTCGCCGGGCAGCAGGGTGACGAGGCGCTGCTGCACCTGCAGCAGGCGCGGCCAGTCCTGGCCCGAACGGTGGATTTCCTTCAGGTTGCGCAGCATGCGGGCCAGCACCTGGCGCGGACTGGCGGCCTGCAGGAACAGCTCCATGGGCAACTCCTGGTCGTCCGGCAGGCCGGCGCCATGCCGGTAGGGCAGCAGGAATTCCTCCAGCGCATTGCGCGTCAGCGAGCGGCCGCTGAAGGGATCCAGCACCACCTCGCCCTGCGGCAGGCGCAGCTTGAGCAGGAAATGCCCGGGGAAGGCCACGCCCTGCACGCGCAGGCCGATCTGCGCCGCCAGCTCCATATAGATCACCGCCAGGGTGATGGGGATGCCGCGCCGGGTGGCCAGCACATGGTGCACAAAGCTGTTGCCCGCCTCGTAGTAGTTGTTGACATTGCCGGCGAAGCCCAGCTCCTGATGGAAATACTGGTTGAGTGCGCGCAGTCGGTAGGCGGCGGCGGCATCGGCCGGCAAACGCCGCTTCAGGCGCTGCGCCAGGGTATCGACCTCGGCCAGCACCTGCTGCACATCCAGCTGCGGGAACTCGTCCTGGGCGATGGTGATCGCCGCCTCAAGCAGGTTCAGGCTCTGCTCATCGGCCACCAGGGCCGCAAAGTATTCCAGCGGCGTTGGTGCACGCAGGCTCAGGGAGGCACTCATGGGCCGAGTTTATGCGCGCCGCACGAATTGGCGCAGCTTCAATCCGCTCAAGATCAGCACCGCGAAGTACAGCAGTGCCGAAGCCACCAGACTGCCCGCCATGTACAGCGCGCGCAAAAGCTCGGTGGCCCCCAGCGCCACCCAGTCCAGCCGTACGGCCAGTTGGTGCTGCAGCAGCCCCATCGCCAGGCTGGCCAGCAGCACGCGCAGGACAAAGGGCCACCAGCCCGGCGCGGGCGTGTAGCTACCGCGCGCGCGCAGCCCGCGCAACAGCAGACCGGCATTCACCAAGGCCGCCAGGCCGATCGACAGCGCCAGCCCGGCCGCGCCCAGCCAGGGCACGAAACAGGTGTTCAGCAGCTGTGTCAGCACCAGCACGCCGACGGCAATGCGCACCGGGGTGCGCGTGTCTTGCCGCGCGTAAAAGCCCGGCGCCAGCACCTTGATCGCGACCAGGCCGATCAGCCCCACGCCATAAGCCATCACCGCGCTGCTGGTATGCAGCACATCGTCAGCCTTGAAGGCACCCCGGTGATACAGCACCGCCACCATCGGCCCGGCAAACAGCAGCAGCGCCACCGCGCAAGGCAGGGCCAGCAGCAGCACCATGCGCAACCCCCAGTCGAGCATGGCCGAGTACTGGGCCGTCTCGCCCTTGGCCTGGGCGGCCGAGAGCTGCGGCGTCAACACCACACCCAGGGCCACACCCAGCAAGGCGATCGGAAACTCCATCAGGCGATCGGCATAGGTCAGCCAGGAGGCGGCGCCGGGCGCCACCCAGATTGCAATCTGTGTATTGATGACCAGGGACAGCTGGGCCACGCCCACGCCCAGCAGCGCCGGCCCCATCTGGCGCAGGATCTGGCCCACGCCCGGGTGCCGCCAGGCGCGCCGCAGCCCACCCCAGCTCAAGCCTAGCCGTGGCAACAGACCCAGCCGTCGCAGCGCCGGAATCTGCACCGCCAGCTGCAGCACCCCGCCGAGCATCACCCCGATGGCCATGGCATAGATGGGTTGGTAGCCCAAGGCCTGCAAGCGCGGCGCTAGCAACCAACCCGCCGCGATCACCGCCAGGTTCAGCAGCACCGGCGTGACCGCCGGCACCATAAAGCGCTTCCAGGTGTTGAGAATGCCCGCCGCCAGCGCCACCAGCGACATGCAGCCGATGTAGGGAAACATCCAGCGCGTCATGACGATGGCGGCGCGGCGCGCATCATCGGCCAGCCCGGCGCCCAGCAGCCACACCAGCAGCGGCGCACCCAGCACGCCCAGCAGGCAGGTCAGCAGCAGCGTCCAGGCCAGCACGGTGGCCACGGCGCTGATGAGCAGCCCGGTGGCGGCATCACCCTCCTTGGCCCGGGTCGCCGCCAGCACCGGCACAAAGGCCTGGGAAAAAGCGCCCTCCGCGAACAGGCGGCGCAGCATATTGGGAATGCGAAAGGCCACCTGAAAGGCGTCGGTGATGGCATTGGCGCCAAACAGCGCCGCCACCATCTGCTCGCGCACCAGTCCGGTGATGCGCGACGCAAGGGTCAGGATGGAAACAAGGGAAGCGGCGCGCAGCAGATTCATGGGGAACTGGGTTTGCCGACCATTCGACGGCCGGCGCATTATCTATTTGTGCCTGGGCTGGTCGACAAATCGCTTCAAGCCTTTGATCATCGCTGGAAAAGTGCTACACTCGCGGTCTTTGCACCAACTGGTAGACCTATAACATGGCAAGCTCTTCCAAAGCCAAGAAGAAAACCGTCCGTTTGGCATCGGGCCGCAAGCGCGCCCGCCAGGACGTCAAGCTCAACGCAGCCAACACGGCGCTGCGTTCCAAATTCCGCACGGTCGTGAAGAACGTGCAAAAGGCCGTGGTCGCTGGCGACAAGACCAAGGCTGCTGAATTGTTCAAGACCGCCCAGCAAGTGATCGACTCGGTCGCTGACAAGGGCATCTTCCACAAGAACAAGGCTGCCCGTCACAAGAGCCGCCTGTCGGCCAAGATCAAGGCCCTGGCCGCCTAATAGCCAGCCTGGTGCAAAGCAAAAGGTCCGCTTCGGCGGACCTTTTTACTTGTGCATCGCGCCCACGGGCGCCAGCACCTGCTGGGCGCGCAACCAATCGGCCACCGAACGCGCGACCCAGTCGCCATCATCCAGCGGCAGGTCGTGTCCCGCGTTGGCATGTAGGCGTAGCGGAACGCCCCAGGCACGGCTGATAGCCTGCGAGCAATGCCAGTCCACCAACTCATCGCCCTTGCTGCACAACAACAAGGTGGGCGCACGCGGACGCGCGTAACTGGCCCGGTAACGCACGGCCGCCAATAGCTGGCGAAGCGCATTGCGCCGCCCCACCGGATGGTTGCGCTGCAGTTCGACCCAGTTGTCGAGCACGGCTTCGGGCCTTTCAAGCAGGCGCGTGGTCAGCGCCAACACCTTGGCCTCACGCCGACGCAGGCTGAGCCTGAACATGCTCAGCAACAGCAGTGGCCAGTAGTTGCTGGGGCGTAAACGCCTGAAAAAGGGACTGAAGGGTCGCAAGCTGGTGTTGATCAGGACCGCGCCCGACACCTCGTCCGGGTAGCAGCGCATCCACTCGCTGACCACCATGGCGCCCAGGGACATCGCAAGCAGGTGGTAAGGCGGCGGCAGGCCGCGCCTGAGCATCTCGTCGCGACAGGCTTCGACCATGTCCGCCACATTGCTGGGGCTGGTCTGGCGATGCAGGCTGCCATTGCCGGGCAGATCAAGCAGCTCAAGCTGCGCCCCGGGTTGCTGTCTCTGCAACTCGGCAGCGAGCACTCCAGGGAAGCGTCCCCAATGCCCGCTCTCCCGGGTCAAACCTCGCAACAGAATCCAGGTAATTGCCCGGGTCATCCCTACCTCTGTACAGCTTCACGCCAACCTCAGCGACGATACCAACGCTGCACCGCCAAGTCGTAGTGCGCGCGCCGCTGATCGCCGCTGGGCAACCACCGCCCGGCGCTGCTGGCAGCGCGGGACATGAAATCCAGCCAGGCCACATGGCGACGCAAGACACGCTGCCGCCGATGCTGGATCTGCGGATTGAAGATGCCCAAGCGCGAGAATAGCTGCCGAGGATTCTTCTTGACCCAGATCCATGAGCCCATTTCCAGGGTCAAGGGTAGCAGCATCCGCCCCGGCTCAGCGCGGGACTGCAGATACAGATAGTCCCAGAGATCACCATGCGTCAGATATTGGCGACTCTGGGGCTCGAACAGGTAACGATGCTGGGCATGGGTTTGATCCATGATCTCGCACAGGGCATGTATTTCCGGCAGATGCTCGATCGGCTTGGCCGTGTGCGCAAACGGAAACCAGATGCGATCACGCAGGCCGAAGCCGGAATGGCAATCCACCGTGATGGCCACCTCATGCGTCAGCAACTCCTCGCGCACCAGCGCGCACAGGGCCAGGCTCTCCGGCGCCATTGATGCACCGAGCGCCCCCCGATACCAGGGCAGGCTGGCACTGAGGCGCTGCCCGGCCACCAGCCACGGCACTGGCCCGAGCGCCTCGACCGGCGCGTTGCGCATCAAGTCCACACCTTGCGGATTGGCCCGGGTGCCACGCTCCAGGCCGCCCGGATTCACCAGCGGCATGAAGACCATGCGCAGCCCCGCTAGTTGCTGGTGCAGCAGCGCGTCCCAGCGCAAACGCACCAACAAACTGCGCAGATAGGCCATCACCACCTCGGTGCCGATGCGTTCCAGCCCGTGCACCCCCCCGAAATAGCCGATTGCCGGCGCATCCGGAGCGCGGCTTCCCAGCATCAATGCCAACAATGGCCAGCGCTGTGCGCCCGCACCCACATCACCCAAATGACGCAACTCGACATGCGGCGCGCCTGCCGCTGCCAATTGCCGCAACTCCTCCACCCACGCCAGCGCCGATGCCACCGGCACGGACTTGCCGTCTCTGTCCATGAGCATGCAAAGCGATGGAGCATAGCCAAGCGCTTCAGCCGGCGCCATGAGCCGACTGGCTCACCCGGACATTCACACTGTCGTCACCGTTGACACTTACGCTGCAGCGCATGGACGAACGCACCGCCACGAACAAGGCACACCTGGCTCTTGCGCTCGCGTTCTGCGCTGGACTGCTGGAGTTGTACGCCCTGCTGCGGGCGCGTTGGCGCGGCTGAATCAGTCGCGAGCGCCACGCTCGGGCAGCAGGCAGGCCTCGGCCACCTGCAGGTGGTTGTCGCGGGCGAAGTTCATTACGAAGTCCCAGGCCATGGGCTCGACATTCTTCAACTCTTCGTTGACGATCACGCACTTCACCCCGTTGATGACGCGCGGCACGCAGTAGGGCGAGTAGCCGATATGGGCGCCGATGCGGCCCTTGGCCCCGCCCGGGCGGAAGCAGGACATCGCCCCTGCGAGCCGCTCGGCCCAGTCGCTCGGCCGGAAGGTGCGTCCCTCCAGGGTCACACCCTGGATGAAGACTTCGCGCGGTTTGGGGGGCTGGCTCATAACGTGAAAGCGGCAACCGCGGCGTTCAAGCGGCCGCGGCGAAAGCGCTATTGTGCCCTGGATGTGTTGCGCCGCAGCACGTGGCATCGCACGCCTCGAACTTTCCAGCGCGCTGCTGCGGCTTTGTACGCGCAAACCCGGGTTTGCTGCGGCGCACACTTAGAATCGATCGCTCCCGGCTGGCGCCGGGTGTCACCTTCCCTCCCCTTTCATGGAGACTTGATGAACGCCGCCGTATCGTCCGTGCCCCCGTCCGAACCGCATGTGATGCAAACCTATGGCCGACTGCCGATCGCGCTGTCGCATGGCCAGGGTTGCTGGGTCTGGGACGTGGACGGCCGACGATACCTGGACGGGCTGGGCGGTATTGCGGTCAACACCCTGGGGCATGCCCATCCCAAGCTGGTGCCGGCGCTGCAGCAACAGATTGCCACGCTGATCCACACCAGCAACTACTACCATGTGCCGCTGCAGGAACAACTGGCCGCCAAGCTCTGCGAGCTCTCCGGCCTGACGAATGTGTTCTTCTGCAATTCCGGCCTGGAAGCGAACGAAGCCGCGCTGAAGATCGCGCGCAAGTTCGGCCACGACCGCGGCAACCACAACCCCGAGCTGCTGGTGTTCGAGGGCGCCTTTCATGGCCGCTCCATCGCGACGCTCTCAGCCACCGCCAATCCCAAGATCCATGCCGGCTTCGGCCCGCTGGTGCCGGGCTTTGTGCGCGTGCCCTTGAACGACATCGGCGCCGTCGAGGCGGCATTGGATGCCCATCCCAACATCACCGGCATCTTCCTGGAGACCATCCAGGGCGAAGGCGGCGTGAATCCGGCGCGCATCGAGTTCCTGCAAGCGCTGCGCCGCGTCTGCGACGCGCGCGACATCCTGCTGATGCTGGACGAGGTGCAATGCGGCATCGGCCGCACCGGCAAGTGGTTTGCCCACCAATGGGCTGGCATCCAGCCGGATGTGATGCCCCTGGCCAAGGGCTTGGGCAGCGGCGTGCCCGTCGGCGCGGTGGTGTGCGGCCCGCGCGCCGCCAAGGTGATGCAGCCCGGCAACCATGGCACCACCTTTGGCGGCAATCCGCTGGCGATGCGCGCCGGCGTCGAGACGCTGCGCCTGATGGAAGAGGAAGGCCTGTTGGCCAACGCTGCCAAGGTCGGTGCCGAACTCAAGGCTAGCCTGGCGCAGGGCCTGGCCGGCGTGGCCGGCGTGGTGGAGATCCGCGGCCAGGGGCTGATGCTGGGCATCGAGCTCGACCGCCCGGCCGGCGCGCTGCTGGCCAAGGCGGCCGAGGCCGGGCTGATGATCAGCGTCACCGCCGACCGCGTGGTGCGCCTGGTGCCTGCACTGATCCTGAGCAGCGACGAGGCCACTCAGATTGCCACCATCCTGGTGCCGCTGATCAAGGAATTTCTGGCGGTGCCAGCATGAAGCCGGGGAACAGCCTGATGCGCCATTACCTGCAATTCCGCGACTTCCGCGCCGAGGAGTACGCCTATCTGTTCGAGCGCGCCGCCATCATCAAGCGGCGTTTCAAGAACTACGAGCAGTACCAGCCGCTCTCCGACCGCACCCTGGCGATGATCTTCGAGAAGGCCAGCACGCGTACGCGCGTGAGCTTCGAGGCCGGCATGTACCAGATGGGCGGCTCGGTGGTGCACCTCACCACCGGGGACAGCCAATTGGGCCGGGCCGAGCCGATCGAGGACAGCGCACGCGTGATCAGCCGCATGGTCGACATCGTCATGATCCGCACCTTCGAGCAGACCAAGATCGAGCGCTTCGCGGCGCATTCGCGCGTGCCGGTCATCAACGGCCTGACCAACGAGTACCACCCCTGCCAGATCCTGGCCGACCTATTCACCTTCATCGAGGCGCGCGGCATGGACCGCCGTGGTGCCATCGACATGGACTGCCTGAAGGGCCGCGTGGTGGCTTGGGTGGGCGACGGCAACAACATGGCCAACACCTGGCTGCAGGCGGCCGAGATCCTCGGCTTCACCGTGCATGTCAGCACCCCCAGCGGCTACGAGGTGGACCCGGCGGTGGCCGGCATCCAGAACCGCGCCTGCTACAAGGTCTTCAAGGACCCCAATGAGGCCTGCCGCGGCGCCGACCTGGTGACCACCGACGTCTGGACCAGCATGGGTTACGAGGCCGAGAACGAGGCACGCCGCAGCGCCTTCGCGGACTGGTGCGTGGACGCCGACATGATGGCCCAGGCCAAGCCGGACGCGCTCTTTATGCACTGCCTGCCGGCGCATCGCGGCGAAGAAGTGACGGCAGACGTGATCGACGGTCCGCAGTCCGTGGTCTGGGACGAGGCGGAAAACAGAATGCACGTGCAAAAGGCACTCATGGAGTACCTTTTGCTCGGCCGCATCGGCTAAGGCTCAACGGGGGCGGATGCTGCCGTTCAGGCTGCCAGCGGGGTAGTTGCGCTGGAACGCCTTCCAGACCTCCCCCGACCTGGCGCTGCGCTCCAGCAGTTCGCGCAGCGTCTCCCGATCGCCCTCGCTCAGGCTTGACCGCGACAGATATGCGCCACTGTCGGCCCAGGGCAGTTCGTCCACCGGTTCATAGCGCAGCCGCTCCAGCATGGCCTGGTAGCGCGGCTCGGTCGAGATCGCACCCACCAGAATCGAAGGTGCCATGATGGTCAGGTCCGACATGCCGCTGCTGAGCGAGCGCGCCACCGCCAGCGCATCCACCTCCAGCGCCAGCCTGCGCTGCTCGCGCAGCTCTGACAGCAGGGAACGGTAGGCATCGCCATAGTCGAAGCCTCGCACCAGGGCTACGCGCAGTTCCTTGCGCTCCAGCAGTTCATCCAGGCTGGCGATGGCAGGGCGATCGCTGCGCAGGGAAATCAGCGTCGCGCGCGCAATGATCAAGGGCACGAACAGGCCAAACTGGTCGCGCCGGGAAGACCGGCTCGCCGGTATCAGCAGGTCCGCCTTGCCGGACTCGAACATGGCCTCCTGGCGCGCCCTTGGCACCGCCCTGAAGGCGAACTCGCAGCCTTCCTTGGCAAAACCGCGCAGCAACTCGGGATAAACGCCCCCTGGCTGAACGCCATCCAGCGTGACGCTCAGTCCCACCGGGGCCAGCGGCGCCTCGATCACGCGACTGCAGGCGGCCAGGCTGGCCACGCTGGCGCCTTGTGCGAGCGCGAAAAGTGCTGTCAATCCAAATGCGCGCCACATGTCTGTACTGCCGTCCTGTTCGGTGCAGGATAACCGAAGCCGCAGGCGGCAAGGATCAGCCAGCCGTCAGTCAAACATGGCAAGCTATGCGGGTCATGAAAATCGCCCTGATCACCGATCTGCACGCCAATCGCGAAGCCTTTAGCGCGGTGCTCGACCATGCCGAGTCGCAGCATGCCGGCCAATATGCCCTGTTGGGCGACTTCGTGGGCTATGGCGGCGATCCTGCCTGGGTGGTGGATCGCGTGCGCCAAATGGTCGCGGCCGGTGCCGTCGCGGTGATGGGCAACCATGACGCCGCCGTGCTGGAAGGCCCGCTGCCCAGCATGCGCGACGATGCCCGCGCAGCCGTGCAATGGACGCGTGCCCAGCTGAATGCCGAGCAACTCGCCTTTCTGGCCGCACTGCCGATCAGCCAGACCCAGCAAGACCGGCTCTATGTGCATGCCAATGCCTACGACCCGCGCGCCTGGGAGTACATCCAGGGGCGCCTGGAGGCAATGCGCAGTCTGCATGCCACCGAATGCCGCTACACCTTTTGCGGCCATATGCACGAGCCCATGCTCTACCACCTCTCCGGGACCGGCAAGGCGGGCGACTTCAAACCAGTGCCTGGCATGTCGATACCGCTGCTGCCCAACCGCCAGTGGTTGGCCATCCCCGGCTCCTGCGGCCAGCCGCGCGACGGTAATCCGGCCGCCTGCTACGCCCTGTTCGACACCGTGAGTCACGAGCTGAGCTTCCAGCGCGTGCCCTACGACCATGATGGTGCCGCCGCACGCATCCGTGCCGCCGGCCTGCCCGAACGCCTGGCGCAGCGCCTGCTCACCGGCGACTAGCGCCCATAGGCCTTTTGATCGAGGAATCCATGCCAGACCAGTCCAGCGGTCCCGCCAGCGTCCCCGCCCCCCTGCCGATCGCCAGCCTAGAGCCCGGCCTGGTGCTGGACGGTTTCCGGCTGGAAGAGCGTCTGCACCAGGGCGGCATGGCCAATCTATGGCGTGTCACGCGACTGGAGCCGGTGCCAGGCGAGGACTTCCCGCTCATCATGAAGGTGCCCCGCATCAAGGGCGGCGAGGACCCCGCCACCATCGTCGGCTTCGAGGTCGAGCAGATGCTGATGCCGGCACTCAAGGGCCCCCATGTGCCGCGTTTCGTGGCGCGCGGCGACTGGACCCGCCAAGCCTATATCGTGATGGAGCAGATCGCCGGCCAGTCGCTGCGTCCGCGCCTGGACGAGGCGCCGCTGCCCTTGGACGAGGTGATCGAGATCGGCTCGCGCGTGGCCACCGCCCTGCATGATCTGCATCGCCAGCATGTGGTGCATCTGGACATCAAGCCCAGCAACATCATGCTGCGCCCCAGCGGCGAGGCGGTGCTGGTGGACTTCGGGCTGTCGCGTCACGATCAGCTGCCCGATCTGCTGGAGGAGGAGTTCTCGCTGCCCATGGGCACCGGGCCCTATATGTCGCCCGAGCAGGTGCAGTTCGTGCGCAATGATCCGCGCAGCGATCTGTTCGCCCTGGGCGTGATGCTCTACCACTTTGCCACCGGCGAGCGTCCCTTCGGCCAGCCCGCCTCGGTGCGCGGCCTGCGCCGCCGCCTCTACGTGGACCCGGTGCCGCCGCGCGCCATCGACGCGAGCATCCCGCCCTGGTTCCAGGAGGTGGTGCTGCGCTGCCTAGAGGTCAAGCCGGAGCGGCGCTACCAGAGCGCCGCCCAGCTGGCGCTGGACCTGCAGCGCCCCGAGGGCATCACCCTCAGCAAGCGCGCCGCACGCCTGCACACCAGCGGCACCATCAAGACCCTCAAGCGCTGGTTCTTCGCGCTCGGCTCCGAACCCACGGCCCAGGCCACGGTCACCGAGCAGGTGGCGCGCAGCCCCATCATCATGGCCGCGGTGGACATCGACCATGCCACCCCGGGCCTGCTAGAGCAATTGCGCGAGACGGTGCGCCGCATTGTGCAGACCGAGCCTGGCGCCCGCCTGGCCTGCGTCAGCGTGATGAAGACCGCCCGTATCGGCATGGACGAGCTGACCGACAAGGACGGCAAGAGCCTGCATGTCAAGCAATTGATCGCCCTCAAGCATTGGGCAAGACCTGTCACCCGCGCGCTCAAGCTCGAGGATGGTCGGCTCACCTTCCATGTACTGGAAGCGCCGGACGCGGCCAATGCCATCATCGAATTTGCCGCCAAGAACCGCGTCGATCATGTGGTGATGGGCGCGCGCGGCAACTCGGCGCTGCGGCGCTATCTGGGCAGCGTCTCGGCCCAGGTGGTGGCGGAATCGGATTGCACCGTCACCGTGGTGCGCGAAGTGGCCAGCGCCTGAGCACCCCTCCTCCGCATTTAGTCACGCTGCTGGTTTGTGCTCGCTTGTTGGGTCGCATGGCCTCGGCCATACTCGCGCGCAGCTAGGCCGCCAGCGCTGCGGCCCCAACACACAAGGGGAAGTCTTGAGTAAGAAATCCAGCCACCGGTCCAAGCTAGGTCTCGCGAGCCTGTCGCTCGCCGCCCTGATCATGTTGTCTGCCTGCGGCGGAAAGACTGAGGCGGAATTGATCACCGCGGCCAAAGAGTATTTGAGCCTGGAGAACTACAGCGCCGCCACCATCCAGCTGAAGAACGTCCTGCAGAAGAATGCCGAGTCGGCGGAGGCGCGCCTGCTGCTGGGCAAGGCCTTGCTGGGCCAGGGCGATGCGGCCGGGGCTGAAATCGAATTGCGCCAGGCGCGCCGCCTGAAAGTGGCCGACGAGCAGGTGATGCCCGAGCTGGCGCGCGCCCTGCTGGCCCAGGGCGAGAGCCGCAAGCTGGTGGACGAGTTTGGCCTGCTTTCCTTCAACGAACCCAAGGCCATGGCCGACTTCAAGACCAGCATTGCCGCGGCCCACGCGGGACTGGGTGCGCGCGAGCGGGCCCAGGCGGCGGTGGACGAGGCGCTCAAGCTCGTGCCCGGTTATGGCGCGGCCATGATTTTGCAGGCCCGGCTGAAGGCGGGCGGCGGCGAGCTCGATGAAGCGCTCAAGCTGATGGATGATCTGACCGCCCGCGAACCCGGCAATGCCCAGGCCTTCATGTTGCGCGGCGACCTGCTGATGGCCAAGGATGACCGCGCCGCTGCACGCACCGCCTTCGAGAAGGCCTTGGCGCTGCGCGGCGACCTGGCACGCGCCCACAGCGCGCTGATGACCATGCACCTGGCGGCCAACGATGTGGACGCCGCCAACAAGCAGTTGGAAGCCATGCGCAAGGCACTGCCGCGCCATCCGGACACGCTGGTGTTCGAAGCCCAGATGATGTTGGGCAAGGGCCAGTACAAGGAGGCGCAGGCGCTGCTGCAAAAGGGCTTGCGTGGCATGCCCGACCATCCGCGCATGCTGCTGCTGGCCGGAGCCGTCGAGTTGCAACTGGGCGCGAGCGCCCCGGCCGAAACCCTGCTGATGCGCGCCGTCCAGGCCATGCCCAATGACCTGGGTGCACGCCGCTTGCTGGCACGCGCCAACATGATGTCCAACCAACCCGACAAGGCCATCAACGCGCTGCGCCCGGTGCTCGAAAGCGGCCATGCGGATGCCGAATCGCTGACCCTGGCGGGCCAGGCCTACCTGGCCATCGGCGACCTGAAGAATGCCGAAACCTACTTTGCCAAGGCGGTGCAGAGCAAGCCCGACAGCGCCAAGGCGCGTACGGCGCTGGCAATGTCCCAGATCGCGCAAGGCAAGACCGACGCCGGCTTCAGCGATCTGCGCAGCATCGCCGCCAGCGATACCGGCGTATCGGCCGACATGGCACTGATCAGCGCCCATGTGCGCCGGCGCGATCTGGACAAGGCGCTGACCGCCATCGATGCGATGGAGCGCAAGCAGGCGGACAAATCGATCGCTGCCAATCTGCGCGGCCAGGTGCTGTTGCTGCGCAAGGACAATGCCGCGGCACGCAAGGCCTTCGAGGCGGCGCTGGCCGCGCGCGCAGACTTCTTCCCGGCCATCGCCAGCCTGGCCGCGCTCGACTTCTTGGAAGGCAAGCCTGACGTCGCCAAGGCACGGCTTGAGGCCGTCGTCAAGGCCGACCCCAAGAGCAGCCGTGCCATGGTTGCGTTGGCGGAGTTGCGTATGCGCTCCGGCGGTTCGCCCAAGGAAGTGGCCGAAATGCTGCGCAACGCGGTGAAGGCCAATCCCTCGGACCCGAATGCGCGCCGCACCTTGATCGAGCACCATCTGGCCCATGAGGAGGCGCAGGAAGCGCTGCTGGCCGCCCAGGCCGCCACGGCGGCCCTGCCCGACAACCCGGAGTTGCAGGAGCGCCTCGGGCGCGCGCAGCTGAACGCCGGCGATGCCAACCAGGCGCTCGCCACCTTCAACAAGCTCATCTCGGTGCAACCGCGCTCGGTGAGCGCCCTGCTGGGCCTGGCCGACACCCAGCTCGCCAGCAAGGATCTGGACGGCGCGGCAAGGTCGGTGAAACGCGCCTTGGATCTGGCTCCCGACGCCTTGCAGACCCAGCGTGCCGCCATCATGTTGGCACTGCGCCAGCAGCGCTTCGATGACGCGTTGAAGGTCGCCCGGCGTGTGCAGCAGAAATTCCCCAACCAGGCGCTGGGCTTCATGCTGGAAGGCGAAATCGAGCAAACCCAGAACCGTCTTGAGCAAGCCGCCGCGGCTTTCCGCAATGCCCTTGGCAAGTCCAATCCGGCGCAAGCGCCGGCCCAGTACCACTTCGTGCTGACCAGGGCCAAGAAGGATGCTGAGGCCGCCAAGTTCGTCGACAGCTGGACCAAGGATCATCCCAAGGACGCCTTGTTCCTGCTCTATCTGAGCGACCAGGCGCTGGCGCGGCAGGACTACGCCAGCGCCGAGAAGCGCCTTGAGCAATTGCTGAGCCTGCGCCCGGACTACCCGATCGCCCTCAACAACCTGGCTTGGACCTATTTCAAGCAGGGTAAGCTCGCGCCCGCCCTGGTCGCGGCCGAGAAGGCCACCAAGGCCGCGCCCGGCCAGCCGGCCCTGATGGACACCTTGGCCACCGTGCTGGGCGCGAACAAGCAAGTCGCCAGGGCGCTGGAAATCCAGAAGCAGGTGGTGGAGATGGCCCCAGCATCGAACGCCTACCGCCTTAACCTGGCAAAGCTGCATGTCTTGTCGGGCGACAAGACCTCAGCGATCACCGAGTTGAAGAACCTCGACAAGCAAGGCAAGAAGAACTATCCGGAGAAGGCCGAGGTCACCAAGCTGCTGGCCGAGCTGGGCTGAGCCGGCGCCGCGTCACTAGGGCTGGGCGCTGGGTGCGGCCGCGGCGCGGCGCGGTGCAATCTGGGTTGGCAGGCTCAGGCTATTGCTTCCGGCACCGAGCTGGATGTTCTGCGCCTGGCCATCCAGCAACTGATCCGGGTGCCAGATCCGCAGCCGGGCGGCTCCCTCGGGCAGGCCGCTGAAACTCAGCCTGCCCTCGGCGTCACTCACCGCCGCCCAGGGCGAATCGCTGACATAGACATGGCCGCGCATCGAGCCATGCAGATGGCAGCCCAACAGCTGCGGTCCTGGCTGGACAAAGGTCTGGCTGGCACTGCTGGGGGCCTTGCCCTCCACCCGGCCGGCCAGGCGCAGCGCAAAGCCCTGGCTGGGGTCCAGATAGACGCCGCCCGGCCCCATCTGGCCGCCGCGCACATGGTGGTCCCAGCGATCCAGGTTGCTGAACACCACCTTGGCGCCCACCGGCACCACCGACAGCGCCGGCACGAACTTCATTTTTTCCTGCGCGATCAGGTATTCGGCCCTGGCCACCGGGCGCGCCCCCTGCTGGCTGCTATCCAGCAGCACCACCGCATCGGGCAGCGGTTTGCCGCTGCGGTCCAGCACCTGCAAGCTCAGGTCGGCGGCACAAAGGCGCGTCGATGCGCCCAGCAACGCCGCAGCAAGGACGGCGGACGGCGGGAATACGTGATGCGACATCGAGGCCTCCTCTGCGCATGATGCGGGGGTTTGGCAAGTGTCGCATTCCTGCGTGCGGTAGGCGGCACGGGCCGGGACAATAGCGCTCGCACTCCTCACGACGGCGTCTGCCCATGCTCAACCCCATCGTCTATGCCGCTCCCGTGTTCGTCCTGATGATCGGACTGGAATTCGCCTGGGGGCGCTGGCGCGGCCAGGCCATCTATCGCGCAGCCGACACCGTCTCCA
The DNA here is from genome assembly GCF_037482845.1 of Paucibacter soli. Lineage (NCBI taxonomy): Bacteria > Pseudomonadati > Pseudomonadota > Betaproteobacteria > Burkholderiales > Sphaerotilaceae > Roseateles > Paucibacter soli. The sequence continues at coordinate 374,695 of NZ_JBBHJW010000002.1, read as the reverse complement.
GCCTCGCGGCCGGCATCACCAGTCAGCTCATCGAGGTGTTCAGCAAGACCTTCACGTTGGGCATTTACACGCTCGCCTGGCAGCAACTGGCGCTGCTGCCGCTGCGCACCGACGCGCTGTGGGTCTGGCCGTTGGCGCTGTTGCTGTACGACCTCTGCTACTACTGGCATCACCGCCTCGGCCATGAGGTGGCCCTGCTATGGGCCGCGCATGCGGTGCATCACAGCTCGGAGGAATACAACCTCAGCACCGCGCTGCGCCAGACCGGCACCGGCTTTCTGTTCGGCTGGATCTTCTACCTGCCGCTGGCCGTGCTGGGCGTGCCGCCGCTGGTGTTCGGCGCGGTAGCGCTGATCGATCTGCTCTACCAGTTCTGGGTGCATACGCGGCTGGTGGGTCGGTTGGGCTGGTTCGACCGGGTCTTCGTCTCGCCCTCCAACCACCGCGTCCACCATGGCCAGAACGCCTATTGCCTGGATCGCAACTACGGCGGCATCCTGATCCTGTGGGACCGCCTGTTCGGCAGCTTCGTCGAGGAGCGCCCGGACGAGCCCATCGTCTACGGCGTGCTGGGTCAGCTGCGGCACTGGAACCCGCTCTCGGCCAATCTGCATGTCTATGCCGAGCGCTGGCGCGATATGCGCATGACCGCGCGCTGGGGCGACAAGCTCGCGCTCTGGTTCCGGCATCCGGGTTGGCGCCCGGCGGATCTCGAGCGGCTGGCGCCCAAGCCGATAGCGGACCTGCGGCAGTTCCAGCGCTACGCACCGCCGCTGCCTGCGGGCCTGCCCGCCTACGGTCTACTGCACCTGTTCATCCAACTGGGCCTGGGCGTGCTGTTCCTGGCGCAGGCGCCGGGCCTGGCGCTGTTCACCGCCCTGCCCCTGGCGCTCGGGCTTGCCGCTAGCCTGGTGCTGCTGACCCAGCTGCTGGAGGACCCGCAGACCAGGCGCGCTGGCGAAATGCTGCGCCTGATCACCAGCGCGCTGGCCTGCGCCTGGCTGTTGCAGGCTGCGCCCTCAGCGGCGATGCAGGCCTTTTGGGCCACCGGCGTGGCGGCCTATGCGCTCAGTGTGCCGCTGCTGGCGGTGCTGCTGCGCCGCCCGGTGGCCGCCGGGGCTGCGCCATGAGCGCGGCCGACAACCCCTGCACCCGCTGCGGCGCCTGCTGCGCGAGCTTTCGCGTCGACTTCGCGCGTGCCGAACTGCTCAGCGAGGGCGGCCAAGTGCCCGACGGCCTGACCGTGGAACTCACCCGCAGCAGCTGCCGCATGCGCGGCACCGATCATGTACAACCGCGTTGCGCCGCCCTGGTGGGCCAGGTGGGCGTGCAAGCCAGTTGCGGCATCTACGAATGGCGGCCAGCGCCCTGCCGCGAGTTCGGGCTGCGCGCGCCGCTGGGCCTGGGCGACGAAGCCTGCACGCGCGCCCGCGCGCGCCATGGCCTGGCGCCGCTCTGATCAATAGCTGCGCTTGACACGCAGGCTGTCGAGCTTGGCGCTGTAGAGCTCGCGGTCGCGCGAGGTGGTGCTGTTGTCCTTGGCCAGGGTCAGCTCGCGCCGCACCTCAGCCATGTCACCCAGCGCATAGTTGGCCAGCGCGAGCCAGAAGTGCAGCTCATGGAAATAGGCGTTGCGTGAGATCTCCCGACGGAAGAGATTGCGCGCGCGCTCGAAGTCGCCCACGCGCATGGCATCTCGACCCTGATCGTAGAACATGAAGGGGGGATAGGGCTGGATCTCGGCCAGGCGCAGGTTCAAGCGATCGGCCTCTTCGGTCTGGCCGGTTTCGCGCAGCACCACCACCAGATTGGCCAGCGCCGGCGTGTTGGCAGGCTCGCGCTGCAGCACCTCTCGGAAAGCACGCGCCGCGGCATCGAGCTCGCCATGGCGGCGGTAGATCACGCCCAGGGTGTTGATGCCGCCCAGATAGCGTGGCTCGTGCAAAACCGCGGCACGCGCCCACCAATAGGCCTGGTCCACCTTGCCCTCGCTGAGCGACTCGGCGGCGCGGTTGTTCATATACATGGCGACGATGGTTGACTCGCTGATGTCGAGGCTGCGCTGGCTGCGGATCTGCGCACCGGGCATGAAATCCACGATCAGGTTCTCGGCCTCATCGCCGAGAATCCTGAAGTCGCTTGGGCGCCGGCCCAGTCGCAAATTCACATGGCCGGAGACAAACTGCAGATTGCCTACCCGGCTCCAGAGCTCGTCCACCAGCACGTTCTGGTAATGCACAGGCAGGCCCAGCTCCTTGGCAAAGGCGGCCGTCATCAGCGTCAGCGACAGGCAGTTGCCGGCGCGTGCCTCGAAGGCCTGCGCCGCCGTGCGCGTCATCGCGGTGTCGTACTCGAGCTTGAGCTGGCTCTTGGCATAGAGCGCATCCAGCAGGCCCTGCCGGGTGCCGCTGCTGCGCAGTTGCGCGCCGAGCTCTCGCCTCAGATAGCCGCGCATCTCGTCGCTCAGCGCCATCACCTGGCCGGCGTCTATGGTCTCGGTGCTGGGCGCAAAGGCCGCGTCGCGCAACAAAGTCTCGGTCGCGATGGTCGGCTGCGGCGCCGTTGCGCAGGCGGCGACGGCACAGGCGAGCAGGAGCGAGATCAGCGTCTTCATGGCGGCCCTCCGGCAGGCAATCGACCCTATGCTAGTGCGATTCGGGACCATCGGTGCGACGAGGCGACGAGCGCCCCCGCCGGGCTGACGAACGACGTGTTTGCGGGACGGAGATCAGTCCAGCACGAAGACGACGGCGCTGCGCGCCGGCAGGCTGAAGCGCCCCTGCGCCGGCGCATAGGCAGCCCCGGTTGCCACGCGCCGGTCCGCAGCAGCGGCGCCGGCCTGCACCGGATGCAGGCGATAGGCCTGGCCTGCCTCGCTCGGCAGCACCAGCTCATGCGCCTGCTTGTCGACGTTGACGAAGTACAGCAGCGCACGCCAGCCGGCGCCTGCATGGCCTCGCCCATCCAGCTTGGCCGCGATCACGACCGGGTTCTGGCTCGGGCCGGTGTTGAGGAACTGCAGACGCTGCCGCACCTCCGCCGCACTGCGCAGACGGAACAGCGTGCTGCTGGCGCGGATGCGCAGCAGGTCGGCCAGCGCGGCATTCGTCCAGGCGATCTCGACGGGCCCCGGCTTGATGGCCGGATCGGCCAGCAGGGGCCGCATCAGCGTGAAGTCGGCGCCGTTGTCGGCCTGGGGCGGCAGTCCGCTGCCGAAGAAGTTGGTCTTGAGGCTCCAGTCGAGCCGGTTGAACCAGTCGCCCGATTCATAGCTGTTGCGGTCCAGCGACTTGGAGCGCAGCAGCTCCAGCCCCGCATGGAAATAGGCCACGCCCTGGCTGAAACTGTTGAGCGCCGCGGCCAGCACCTGCACGCGCGCGCGCTCGGCCGCGCTGGTGGCACGCGGCAGGCGCCAGACGTTGATGTCGAACAGGGTCTGGTTGTCGTGGTTGTCCACGTAGTTCACCACCTCGGCGGGCTGCGAGGCATAGCCGGCGGGCTGGCCGGCATAGTCGATCTGGTCCAGCCTTTTGCGCTCGCCGGTCCAGGTCTCGAGCTCGAACTCGCGCAGCGAGCCGGCCAGGCCCACCCGCACCAGATCGGCAGCCCGCAGCAACTCCTCGGGGTCATGCTGACCATGGCCGTTTGGGTCGTAGACCAGCCCGTTGACATAGCCCTGGCGGGATCGCAAGGCCTCGCCGCTGTCGGCGGCGCTGCCGCCGCGGATGGCGTCGCGCGCGCGGTCGCTGAAGGTACCGATGCCGCTGCCGTTGAGCGAGAGCTGCGAGGCCTGCACAAAGCGTGCACCGTTGGCGACCTCACCGAAATTCCAGCCCTCGCCGATCAGCTGCACCTCACGGCCCAGCTCGCGCCGCAGGCGCGCCTGCAGCTGCTCCATCAGGGCACGCGGCTGGTGGCCCATCAGGTCAAAGCGGAAGGAGGCGATCTTGTACTCGCGCGCCCATAGCAGCACCGAATCCAGCAGCAGCTTGCCCATCATCAGGTGCTCGGTGGCGGTGTTGTCGCAGCAGGTCGAGCGCTCGACCCGTCCGGCCGCATCCAGGCGCTGGTAGTAGCCGGGCACGATGCGATCCAGCACCGACTGCGCCGCCTGGCCCGATGCGGCGCTGTGGTTGTAGACCACGTCCATGCCCACCCGCAGCCCGGCCTGGTGCAGCCCCATCACCATGCGGCGGAACTCCAGCACGCGGCGCGCGCCATCCTCGGCATCGCTGGCATAGCTGCCCTCGGGGGCGTTGTAGTGCCAGGGGTCGTAGCCCCAGTTGTAGCAATCGCGCCCCGCCAGCGCCATCACGGCGGCCTGCTGGCGCTCGCTGTCGGGCGCGGCCTTGGGCACCTTGGGCCGCAGGCAGCCGCGCTCGGGGATGCTGGCGATGTCAAACACCGGCAGCAGGTGCACGTCGGTGATGCCGGCCCGGCGCAGCGCGCGCAGATGGCGCATGCCGCGCGAGCCGCTATCGGTGAAGGCCAGGTATTTGCCACGATGCGCCGCGGGCACGCTGTCGTCGCCAATGGAGAAATCGCGCACATGCAACTCGTAGATCGCCATGTCGGTGGGCGCCTCGACGCCGGCCGGAATGCGGCTGGCGGCCCAGCCGGGCGGCTGCAGACGCGCGGCAGCCAGGTCGGCTATATAGCTGCGCTGCGAGTCGGCGCTCAGGCTGAGCGCATAGGGATCGGTGACGAGGTTGCGCACCAGGCCCACGCCGGGCACAAAGACCTGCAGCAGATAACGGTAATACTGCCCGTCCAGGCGCTGCGCCGGGCCGCCGCTCCAGGCGCCGGTGGCGGCATCCAGGCTCAGCGGCAGCAGCCGGCTGGCCCGGCCCTGCGCGCGCGGGTAGATGCAGACCGACACCGCCTGCGCGGTCGGCGCCCAGAGCTTGAAGCGCGTGCCGGCACCCGTTGGCAGACTCACGCCCAGGTCGGGCAGTTGGGCGGCAGCGGCATACAGATCGTCCAGCGCGCCGGCCAGTTGCAGGCCGGTGGCCTGCGGCGCGGCACCATCGGCAGGCTCGTGGACCAGCAGCAACTGTTGCCTCAGCAGCTCCTGCAGCGTCTCGCGCGGCATGCCGGCGGGCAGGCTCAGGCGCGCACCGGCGCCCAGATGCTGGCGCGGCGTGCCCGCCAGTTCAGCCGAGGTCAGGCCTTGCGCTTGCAGGCTCAGCACGCCGTCGGCTCCGCTCACCCTCCCCTGCGCCAGCGTCAGGCGCCCGGCTGCCGAGTGGTAGAGCTTGTAGCTGCCAGCCACTGCCATGCCGGGCCAGGCGATCTGCCGCGCATCCAGCCAATGCGCCCTGGCCTCGATGGCGGGCGCGGCCTGCAAGAGCTGGTCGGCCGGCGCATCGCAGGCAGCCGCGGCGGTCTCGGCCCGCACGCCACCCGCCATGCTCGCGACGCCCAGGCACAAGCCGATCTGGACGGCCGCCCATTGCTTCACCATCATGTTGCGTCGCATCTCCTCGCCCTCTCAGCCGTTCACGCCACCAAAAACATAGTAGCAAAACTACACACATTTCATAAGCGATGAATTCACCAACACGAAACACCACGATGAATGGCATGCTTGAATCTGAACGGCACATTCAATGAAAAGTATTTTTACTACATTCTCCAGGTCAACATGATGAAGCAATGCGCGCCTCTGAAACTTCTGTCCCTGGGCCTGGCTCTGGCAGCCGCAACAGCCCATGCCGCGCCGGTGGACCTGAGTCCGGTACCGCAGCGCCCCAGCGCCAGCCCCCTGCGGCCCGGCTGGGCCCATGGCGCCTTCATGGAGATCTTTGTGCGCGGCTACCACGACAGCGACGGCGACGGCATAGGCGATCTGCGCGGCCTGACGCAGCGACTGGACTATCTGAAGGAGCTGGGCATCAAGGGCATTTGGTTGATGCCCATCTTCAGCAGCGCCGACCACGACCATGGCTATGCCACCACCGACTTCCGCAGCATCGAACCCGCCTACGGCAGCCTGGCGGACTTCGACGAGTTGATCAAGCAGGCGCATGCGCGCGGCATCGGCGTGATCATCGACTACATCCTCAACCACAGTGCCCAGGCCCATCCCTTGTTCGCCGAGGCGCGCGCCAGCAAGGCGAGCCCCTACCGCGACTGGTTCGTCTGGCGCGAGCCGAGCGAGGATCTGAAGGACTGGGACATCTGGGGCCAAAACCCCTGGTACGCGGAAGGCGGTAGCCACTACTTCGGCACCTTCGGGCCCCATATGCCGGACTTCAATCTGCGCAACCCGGCGGTCGTGGCCTACCACGGCGACAGCCTGCGCTTCTGGCTCAACCGCGGGCTCGACGGCTACCGCCTCGACGCCGTACCGCATCTGATCGAGAACAACGCCCGGGACTGGAACGACCAACCCGAGAGTCGCCGCCTGACCGGCGACTTCAGCCGCCTGATACGCAGCTATGCGCGCCGCCATGTGGTGTGCGAAGCCACCGCCGAGCCCAAGGTCTACGCCGCGCCGTCGATTTGCGGCAGCGCCTTCGCCTTCGGCCTGGAGGGCAAGATCGTCAAGGCCGCCAAGGGCGATGCCGAGGCGATCAAGGCGGTCGGGCAATACTTCGAGAGCGCACCGCTGGACATGGCAACCATGCTCTCCAACCACGACATCTTTGCCGGCGCGCGCGCCTGGGACCAGTTCGGCGGCAACGAGGCGCAGTACAAGCTGGCGGCGGCCACCTACCTGCTGCTGCCAGGCACGCCCTTCATTTACTACGGCGAGGAGGTGGGCATGGCGGGCGTACCAGGGCTGGCGGGTGACGAGCCGCTGCGCAGCCCGATGAGCTGGAGCGCGGATGCCAGCGGCTTCAGCCGCAGCGAGACGCCCTTCCGCCCGGCCTCGCCCAACGCCGCCAGCCACAATGCCCAGCAGCAGCAAGCCGATCCGAACTCGATCCTGAACTTCTACAAGGCCATGCTGAGGCTGCGCAATGGCCGGCCCGAACTGACGCGCGGCAGCTACCGGCTAGCCTTTGCCGATGGCCAGGTGCTGGGCTTCGAGCGCCGCCTCGGCGGCCGCTTGAGCCTGGTGCTGATCAACTATGGCGAGCAGGCGCGGCAGATCGAGCTGGGGCCGCAGCCCGGCGGCCTGACGCGCCAGTATCCGACCGCAGCTACGCGCGCCCAGCAAGGGCGACGCTTCGAGTTGCCGCCGCAATCCGTTCAAGTCTTCTCCAGCAGCCGCGCAAAATGAACCTCCAGAGAGCCAATCTGCTCGCCGCCGCCCTGCTGTGCCTGGCCATGGGCCAGGCTAGCGGCCAGCAACTCGAGCGCATCGAACCCGCCAACTGGTGGGTGGGCATGAAGCAAAAGCGCCTGCAGCTGATGTTGCACGGCCAGGGCATTGCCGAGCTGAAGCCGCGGCTGCGCCCCTATGCCGGCGTGCGCATGCTGGGCAGCCAGCGCAGCGACAGCCCCAACTACCTGTTCCTGGACCTGGAGATCCAGCCCGGCGCCCGCCCCGGCAGCCTGCAGCTGGAACTGCAGCGCGCCGGCAAGGCGGTGCTGAGCCCGGCCTACCCGCTGTGGGCACGCACGCCCGGCTCGGCACGGCGCCAGGGCTTCGGCCCACGCGACGCGATCTACCTGATCGTGCCCGACCGCTTCGCCAATGGCGAGCCGCGCAACGACCAGATGGACGCGCTGGGCGACCGCCTCGACCGCAACAAGCCCGGCGCCCGCCATGGCGGCGACCTGGCCGGCCTGGCCCAGCATCTGGACTACATCGCCGCGATGGGCTTCACCCAGGTCTGGCCCACGCCGCTGCTGGAGAACAAGCAGCCTGAGTACTCCTACCACGGCTATTCGCCCACCGACCTCTACAAGATCGATCCGCGCTTCGGCAGCAACGAGGACTACCGGCAGTTGGTGGCGCGCGCCAAGGCCCTGGGCCTGGGCTTCATCCAGGACATCGTGCCCAACCATATCGGCTCGGGCCATTGGTGGATGCAGGACCCGCCCAGTCGCGACTGGGTCAACCCCGGCCAGCCCTATCTGGAAACCAACCACCGCCACAGCACGGTGCAGGACCCCTATGCGGCCACCAGCGACCGCCGCCACTTCCAGGACGGCTGGTTCGTGCCCAGCATGCCCGACCTGAACCAGCGCCAGCCGCTGCTGGCCACCTATCTGGTGCAGAACGCCATCTGGTGGATCGAGTATGCGGGGCTGAGCGGCCTGCGCGTCGACACCTATCCCTATTCGGACAAGGCCTTCCTGGCGCGCTGGTCGGCCGCCATCATGGCCGAGTATCCCGCCCTCACCATGGTGGGCGAGGAAATGAGCGACAACCCGCTGATGGTGGCGTATTGGCTCAAGGGCCGGCGCAATGCCGACGGCTATGTCTCGGCCATGCCCAGCATGATGGACTTCCCGCTGCATGGCCGCCTGCGCGACGCGCTCAGCGAGCCCGAGGGGCGCGGCTATGGCGTGGGGCTGGGCAAGCTCTACGAGGCCATGATGAACGACGCCCTCTACCCCGATCCCGCTCGCATGGTGCTGTTCGAGGGCAACCACGACACCAACCGCATCTTCTCGGCGCTAGGCGAAGACGAGGCCCTGATGCGCATGGCCGCCGCCGTGATCGCCACCACCCGGCGCACGCCGCAGTTCTTCTACGGCACCGAGCTGTTGATGAAAAGCCCGCTGCAGCGCGATGACGGCGTGGTGCGCAGCGACTTCCCCGGCGGCTGGGCCGGCGATACCAGCAACGGCTTTACCGCCGAAGGCCTGACCCCCGCACAGCGCGAATTCCAGGTCTGGCTGCGCAAGCTGCTGAATTGGCGCAAGAGCGCCAGCGCGGTGCACCAGGGTTCGCTGACACATTACAACCCGCTGGACGGCGTATATGTCTATTTCCGAGCCGACAAGCGGCAGCGGGTGATGGTGGTGCTGAACAAGAACGCCAGCGAAACCCGGCTTGAGCTGGCGCGCTTTGCCGAGCAATGCCAGCCCGGGGCGCAGGTCACCGACGTCATCAGCGGCCAGACCTTTCCCTTGGGCAGCATCCTCAGCCTACCGGCGCGCTCGGCCCAGGTGCTGGAGATAGGCCCGCGCGCGCCCTGAACGAGCAAGAGGCCCTTGCGGGCCTCTTGGCATGCCGTTGGCAGCGCGGGGTCAGGTCTTGCGAGCGCGGCGCTGCACCAGCGCGCCCAGTACCGCCAGTCCCGCCAGCATCAGCGCATAGCTCGCGGGCTCGGGCACGGGATTGGCCACCAGGCCAACCTTGAGCTCGTTTTGCGGCTGCGCCGTGATCGAGGCAAAGGAGTTTGGCCCCGAGGTCGCCGACAGCGTCAGGCTGCCGCCACTGAAGCTGAAGCTGCTGAAAGCGCCGACGGGCTGGCTGCTAGCGGTCGCGTAGTAGCCGGTACTGAAATTGCCGGAACTGTTGGTCACCGTGCGGGTCAAGCTTGGATTGATCGACATGGCATTGCCGTCCAGCATGACCACGCCGCTCACCGAGGCCGAGGTGCTGCCCTTGAACTCACTGAATACCAGATTGCCCAGAAAAGAAGTGAGCGGGCCACTCAAGGTCCAGCCGGGATTGGCGCTCAGCGTGAAGGATGGCAGCTCAAAAACCGCCTCGGCCGGCGTACCCTCGCTGACCACTTGAACAGCGGTCGGCACATTCCAGCCAAAGCCGGTCACGCCACCGCCGGCGCTGAAGCTGAAGCTCGGCGAGCCGAACACCGTGCCGCTGTCGTAATCGAGCCGGAAGGCACCGTAGTCAATCGTTGCGGCACCCGCGCCACCGGCAAAAAGCGCAGCCGCCAGCCCGATGGCGGAAAACAGCCGGGACTTCAATTGCATGACTTCTCCTCTCCAGGCGAATCAGGTGGCGGCACGCGGCCGCGTGCCAAGCCGGCAAAGCCTGACGGAACGCGCACCGCTTGTACACCCCCAAGTTGCAAATGCGGCGCTGCGGGCGCGCCGCCGCGGGCGCGTCCCATGTCCACCCCGCCGCGCCTGTGATGCAATGCACCCACCTTATGGAATCGGGAGCTTGAACATGGGCAGCGGAAAAATCCTTGTCGCGCAGGGCGGTGGCCCCACCGCGGTGATCAACCAGTCGCTGGTGGGCGTGGTGCTGGAGGCGCGCCGCCACAAGAGCGTGAGCCTGGTCTATGGCGCCCGCCAAGGCGTGCGCGGCATCATCAACGAGGACTTTGTCGACCTGACGCAGGAGACCAGCCACAACCTGGAGCTGGTGGCCGGCACGCCGGCCTCGGCGCTGGGCTCCACCCGCGACAAGCCCGACCTCGCCTATTGCCAGCAGATCTTCAAGGTGCTGCAGGCGCATGAGATCGAGCATTTCTTCTACATCGGCGGCAACGACTCCTCCGACACGGTGCGCATCGTCAGCGAGGAGGCCAAAAAGGCCGGCTACCCGCTGCGCTGCATCCACATCCCCAAGACCATAGACAACGACCTGGTCGGCAACGACCACACGCCCGGCTTTCCCTCGGCGGCACGCTTCGTGGCCCAGGCCTTTGCCGGCGCCAACCTCGACAACGCCGCCCTGCCCGGCGTCTATGTGGGCGTGGTGATGGGCCGGCACGCGGGCTTCCTGACCGCCGCCGCCGCCCTGGGCAAGAAGTTCCCCGACGACGGCCCGCACCTGATCTACCTGCCCGAGCGCGTGTTCGAGCTGGAGAAGTTTCTGGCCGACGTGAAGGCCGCCCATGCGCGCCACGGCCGCTGCGTGATCGCCGTCTCCGAGGGCATACACGACGCCAGCGGACAGCCGATCGCGGCGCAGTTGGTGAAGGACCTGGAGCACGATGCGCATGGCAATGTGCAGCTCTCGGGCAGCGGCGCGCTGGCCGACCTGCTGTGCGAGGAGATCAAGAGCAAGCTCGGCATCAAGCGCGTGCGCGGAGACACCTTCGGCTACCTGCAGCGCAGCTTCGTCGGCTGCGTCTCGGATGTGGACCAGCGCGAGGCGCGCGAGGTCGGCGAGAAGGCGGTGCAGTACGCGATCTGGGGCGACCGCGACGGTTCGGTGGCGATCAAACGCAACGGCTATTACTCGGCCGATTACGAGCTGCTGCCGCTGCAGGCGGTGGCCGGCAAGACGCGCGTGATGGAAGACGAGTTCATCAGCCCCTGCGGCACCGACATCACCGACGCCTTCCGCCTCTATCTGCGCCCGCTGCTGGGATCGGGCATGCCCGACGCCTACCGCCTGCGCCCCAACCCGGTGGCCAAGCGCCTGCAGCGGCCGGAATGAAGTCCAGGGGCCTGTGCTCCGAACTGCTGGCCAGGGCCGAAGCCCTGGCCAATATCGGCCAGGCCGCGCAGGCGGTGCAGCTGGCCGAGCAGGCGCTGTCGCTGGGGCAGGAAAGCGGCGACATCGAGACCCAGGCACAGGCGATGCTGTGCCTGTCGAGCTGCCAGCTGCGCCTGCTGGGCGGCTACCGCCAGGCACATGAACTGGCGCAGCGCGCCGCATTGCTGTTTGAACGCTGCGACCTCGCCGCCGACGAGGCGCTCGCGCTGTGCACCCATGCCATCGCCTCCACCCGCCTGGGCCATTACGAGGAGGCGGTGGAAAGTGCCCTGCTGGCAGTGCGCCTGAGCGAGGCGCTGCCGCCGGGCCGCGAGCAGGTGATGGCCCACCATGCGCTGGGGGTGGCCGCGCACAGCGGCCGCAACTATGCCGAGGCCGAGCGCGCCTTCGAGAATGCGGTGGCGATCTCGCGCCGCTGCGAGCCGCCGCTCAACACCTACGAGCTGCACATCAATATGGCCCTGGTGGCGATTGCCGACCATGCCAACGAGCGCCGTCTCGGCCAGACGCCGACGGCGCTGCCGCGCCTGGCCCGCCATTTGGACGATGCCGCCCTCAGCCCGCACCAGGCGCATGAACTCAATGCGATGGCGCCGGGCAGCCTGCATGCGCTGCAGGTCAAGGCCACGCTGGCGCGCGCCCTGCACCATTGCTGGCGGCTCGACACCACACAGGCCCAGGCCGAGCTGAACCGCTTGCGCGACTACGAAAGCAGCTTCGCCCAGGCCTGGGTCAGCGCCGCCGCGCATTGGTGCGTGGCCGAGCTGGCGCTGGCGCGCGGCGAGCTGGCCGGCGCCGAGGGCGCCGCGCGCCTGATGAGCGCCTGCGGCCAGCAGGCACGCCACGAGGGCTTCATACAGCTGGGGCAGAGCCTGGTGAGCTATCTGTGCGAACTGCAGGGCCGCCACCGCGAGGCTCTGGAGGCGTTGCGCGAGCTCTCGCGCCACGAGCAGGAGACGCGCAAGCAAAGCCTGCAGAACCGCGCCCATGTGATCGATTGGCAGCTGCAGCTGCGCCAGCACCGGCGCGATGTCCAGCAGCTGGAGCAGCTGGCGATGCGAGACATGCTCACCGGCCTGCCCAATCGCCGCCACTTCGAGCAGCATCTGCGCCTGCTGCTGCTCAAGGAGCAGCGCATGCCGCCCTGCCTGGCGCTGATCGACGTGGACCATTTCAAGCAGGTGAACGACAACTTCTCGCATGGCGTCGGCGACGCGGTGCTGAAGGCACTGGCCCAGTTGCTGCGCGAGCATGTGCGTGAGCTGGACCTGCCCGCGCGCCTGGCCGGCGACGAATTCGTGCTGCTGCTGGTGGACGCCGGGCTGGGGCGCGCCCAACAGGTTTGCGAGCGCCTGCAGGCCAGCGTGCGTGCCTACGACTGGGGCCGGCTGGCGCCCGGCTTGCAGCTGAGCATCAGCCTGGGCCTGGCCGAGCTGCGCCCTGGCGAGGGCCTGGAAGCGCTGCTGGAGCGCAGCGACGCCGACATGTACCGCGCCAAGCGCGCGCGCTGAGCGCGCGGCTTCAGGCGGAGCGGAAGATCAGCGCCTTCAACCGCTGCAGGCGCGGCGCCACCACCGGCACGGTCAGCATGGTGCTGGCCACGGCCATCAGCAGCAGCGCGGTGAAGGTCTCGCTGGTGATGATCTGCTTGTCCAGCAGGATGTTGGCAAAGATGATCATGATCAGTGCCTTGGTCTGCAGCAGCCAGCCGATGATGGAGGCCTCGCCCGGCTGCCATTTCAGGATGCGGCCGGCCAGGTGCACACCTGCCAGCTTGCCCACCACCGAGGCGAGCAGCAGCGCAGCCGCGGCAACGAACACCGCCGCACCGCCCACGTCCCAGTTGGTACGCAGCCCGGTGCTGAGGAAGAACACCGGCATCAGCACCAAGAGCACATGCTGGCGCAGCAGGTCCATCTGGGCCTGGTCGAACCAGTCGCCGTCCATCACCGCGCCGGCCAGAAAGGCGCCCACCATGAAGTGCAGGCCCGACCAGTCGGCGCCAAAGGCGCACAGGGCCAGCCAGATCAGGCCGACGAACCAGCGGTCGCGCTCGGGGATGGCGCGCATCAGCTTGCGAAAGCCCCAGGTGAGCGCGCCGAAGGCGGCCAGGAACAGCGCCTGCTTGCCCACGCGGCCCCAGTCCATCAGGATCAGCGCCAGCACGCCCCAGATCGCGATGTCGTCCACGCTGGCATAGCGCAGGATGCGCTGGCCTATCGGTTGGCGCAGGATCTCGAGCTTTTCCATCAGCAGTATCAGGATGGGCAGGGCCGTGACCGCGCTGGACATGCCCACGCCCAGCACGAACTGCCAGCTGAGCGCCTTGGCGCCCATCCAGCCCGCGCCGGCCAGCATGCCCAGCGCCACCACGCAGCCCAGCACCAGCGGCGCGCCCAGCGCCAGGCCGGCGGTGATGCCGCTCTCGACGCGGTGCTGCCAGGCCTTCTTGAGATCGAGTTCGATGCCGGCGATCCAGACGAACAGCATCACCGCCCACCAGGCAATGCCGTTGAGCGACTGCACCACCTGGGGGTTGAAGACGAACTGGTAATAGTCGGGGAAGGCGCGGCCCAGCACGCCCGGGCCCAAGAGGATGCCGGCAATGATCTGCACCACCACCAGCGGCGCGAAATAGTCGGTGCCGCCAAGGCGCCAGACCAGATAGGGCACGGTGAAGATGATCGCCATGGCGATCAGGAAGATTTCGGTGGTGTTCACGCTGCGGGCTCGATGATCAAGGCAAATGCAAGAGGGCCAGGGGCGCGCGGCCGCTGGCGGCGCTGATCACCCCCAGCACCCGGCCGGGTTCCGCGCCCAGCATCTCCCAGCCGAAGCGCCAACCCCAGTTGCCGCCCAGGATGCCAGGAATATTCATGCGGTGGGAGCTGGGAAGCCCCAACACATCCTGCATCGGGAATACCGCGATATGGGCCACCGAGTTGCAGCAGGCGCGGATCATGGCCCAGTGCACATCGTGCGCGCCGCAGGCCAGGTAGCTGCCGGCGAAGGCACGCTCGCGCGGGCTGGCGCTGTCCCACCAGCCGCGCACCGTGTCGTTGTCGTGCGTGCCGGTGTAGGCCACGCTGTTGCGCGGCCACATATGGGGCAGGAACTCATGCGTGGCGTCGCCACCAAAGCCGAACTGCAGGATCTTCATGCCGGGGAAGCCGCAGCCGTCGCGCAGTGCATGCACATCGTCGGTGATGAAGCCCAGATCCTCGGCCACGATGGGCAGTTTGCCCAGCGTGGCTTCGATGGCGTCGAACAGCGCCTTGCCCGGGCCCTTGACCCAGCGCCCCTGCTTGGCATCGGGGCTGCTGGCGGGGATCTCGTAATAGCCGGCGAAGCCGCGGAAATGGTCGATGCGGAACACATCGGCCTGGCTCAGCGCGCGCTGCACGCGCGCCGTCCACCAGGCGTAGTTCTCGGCCGCCATGCGGTCCCAGCGGTAGAGCGGGTTGCCCCAGCGTTGGCCCTCGGTGGACATGGCATCGGGCGGCACGCCGGCCACCACCGTGGTCTGGAAGTTCTCGTCGAGGTGATAGAGATCGGGGCGCGACCAGCAGTCGGCGCTGTCATGCGCCACGAAGATGGGCAGGTCGCCCATGATGTGCACGCCCTTGGCATTCGCATAGGCCTTGAGCGCGCCGATCTGCGCATCGAACTGCCATTGCACGAACTGCCAGAACTGGAACTCGGCCGCATGGCTCTGGCGCGCCGCGGCCAGCGCGGCGGGCTCGCGCTTAGCCAGCGCCGACGTCCAGCTCCACCAGGGCTGGCCGTGCAGCGGCGAGCGTATCGCCATGAAGAGCGCGTAATCGTCCAGCCAGCTCGCGTTGGCCTGGCACCAGTCGGCAAAGGCACTGCGGTCGGCGGCATCGGCCTGCGCGAAGAAGCCGGCGGCGGCCAGGCGCAGCTGCTGTTCGCGCCAGGGCAGCACGCGGCCGTAGTCGACACGCTGGGCATCGAAGCCGCCCTCGGGCAGGCGCGGCGGCGCCAGCCAGCCCTTGGCCACCAGGGGCTCGAAGGCCACCATCCACTGGCTGCCGGCAAAGGCCGAGACGCCCTGGTAAGGGCTGTCGCCCGGGCCGATAGGCGTGGTGGGCAGCAGCTGCCACAGGCCCTGGCCGGCGCTGGCCAGCCAGTCCACATAGCGATAGGCGTCGGGACCGAAATCGCCCATGCCATGCGGGCCGGGCAAGGAGGTGATGTGCAGCAGCACACCGGCGGTGCGTTGGGTCAGATCCATAGCGGCTTTCTAGGAGTGCAGCAGCAGCAAGATGCTGCGTGCGGGAACTTGCAGGGTTCTGGCCGGGGTCAGGTCTTGCGGGCTCAGCTCGCCGCTGCTGTCGAGCAGCAGGCGCCAGGGCTGGGGCGTGAGCGTAAAGCCTTGCGGCGCGGCCTCGGGGTTGAAGAGGATGGCCAGGCGGGCCTGGGCAGCGCCGGCGGCGCGCAGCATGCATGCGAAGGCATGCTCGCCGCCATGGTGCCAGTCATGCACCTGCATCTCCTGGCCGGCCGGGCTGTGCCAGCTGATGCAGGCATCCCCTGCCCCGCCGCAGCCCGGGCCCGCATACCAGCGCGCATGGCGCAGCAGGCCATGTTCGCGGCGCAGGCGCAGCAGCTCGCCCACATAGGCGGCGAGCCCGTGGTCGGCGCTGTCCCAGTTGAGCCAGCCGATCGCGTTGTCCTGGCAGTAGGCGTTGTTGTTGCCGCCCTGGCTGTTGGCGATCTCGTCGCCGGCGTTCAGCATCGGCGTGCCCTGGGCCAGCAGCAGGGTAGCCAGCATGGCGCGGCGCACGCGTTCGCGGGTGGCGCGGATGCCGGCATCGTCGCTGGCGCCCTCGGCACCGAAGCCGCTGCTCAGCTCGCCATCGCGGCCGTCGCGGTTGTCTTCGCCGTTGGCGTGGTTGTGCTTGTGGTCGTAGCTCACCACGTCGTTGAGGGTGTAGCCGTCGTGCACGGCGACGAAGTTCACCGAGGCGCTGGGGCTGCGCTGGGCATGGTGGAACAGATCGCTGGAGGCGCTGAAGCGGCGCGCGAACTCGCCGCGGCCGACCTTGCCACTGCCCAACCAGTAGCCGCGCACCGCGTCGCGGAACTTGTCGTTCCACTCCAGGAAGCGGCCCGGAAAGCGGCCCAGCTGGTAGCCGTCATAGCCGGCATCCCAGGGTTCGGCGATCAGGTGCACGCCCGCCAGCACCGGATCCTGGCGCAGCGCGGTGAAGAAGGCGGCATTGCCGTCGAAGCCATGGCGGGTGCGGCCCAGCACCGGCGCGAGGTCGAAGCGGAAACCGTCCACGCCCAGCTCCTGCACCCAGTAGCGCAGCGAATCCAGCACGAACTGGGCCACGCGCGGATGCGCGGTGTTGAGCGTGTTGCCGCAGCCGGTGAGGTTCTCGCAGCGGCTCGCGTCGTCCGGCACCAGGCGGTAGTAGCTGCGGTTGTCCAGGCCCCGGAAGGACAGCGTGGGCCCGAATTCGTTGCCCTCGGGCGTGTGGTTGTAGACCACGTCCAGCACCACCTCCAGCCCATGTTCGTGCAGGGTCTGGACCATGGCGCGGAACTCGGCCACCACGGCGCTCGGGTCCTGGCGGTGCGCGGCCTGCGCCAGGCGCGGGTCGGGTGCGAAGAAGCCCAGGGTGTTGTAGCCCCAGTAGTTGTGCAGGCCCTTGTCGGCCAGATGCGGCTCGTCCACGCAGTACTGCACCGGCAAGAGCGACAGCGTGCTCACGCCCAGGGCCTTGAAATGCGCGATCGCGGCCGGATGCGCCAGCGCCGCATAGCTGCCGCGCAAACGCTCGGGAATGCCGGGGTGCAGCTGCGAGAAGCCCTTCACATGCACCTCGTACAGCACCAGGTCGGCGGCCGCATGGCGCGGCGCGCTGGCGCGCGGGCTCAGGCCTTCGAGCGGCGCCGCCACGCGCGCCTTCAGGGCCTGGGCGGCGTTGTCGCGCGCGTCGAAGGAGCGCGGCCCCTCCGGATGGCCCAGCTCGTAGCCATGGTGCTCGGCATGCCAGCCGAAATGGCCGACGATTTCGCGCGCATAGGGGTCCAGCAGCAGCTTGTGCGGGTTGTAGCGCTGGCCGGCCTCGGGCTGGTAGGGGCCATGCGCGCGCAGGCCGTAGACAAGACCTGGCCCCAGGCCGGGCAGAAAGCCATGGAACACGCCGTCGTGCGGGCCGTCAAGCGCATAGCGGCGCAGCTCGCGCTGGCCGCTGGCGTCAAAGATGCACAGCTCCACGGCCTGCGCGTGCTCGGCAAACACCGCGAAGTTGATGCCGCCGTCGCGCGCCAACGCGCCCAGGGGCTCGTGGCGGCCTGGCTCGATATGGCTGGGCAAAGGGGTGAGCGTCATGCGGGTAGCAGAAACAGGGTCGCCAGCGGCGGCAGACTGAGGGTCAACACGCCCTGCTCCACCGGCAGCGACGCGTCGAGATTGCCGGCATTGCTGCCGCCGTAATGGGCCGAGTCGGTGTTGAGCAGCTCGCGCCAGGCGGTGGCAGCGCCACTGGGCAGGGGCAGCTTGTAGCCATGGCGCGGCACCGGCGTGAAATTGCTCACCACGATCACGCTGCCGCCCGCGCCGTCATGGCGCGCCCAGGCGAACACCGACTGCTCGCGGTCTTGCTGCTGCAGCCACTCGAAACCCGCGGCCTCGCAGTCCAGCTTGTGCAGGGCCGGCTGCTCGCGGTAGATGCGGTTGAGGTCGCGCACCAACTGCTGCACGCCGGCATGGCGCGCATCGTCGAGCAGCTCCCAGGGCAGCGTCGCATCGTGGTTCCATTCGTCGGGCTGGCCGAACTCCTGACCCATGAAGAGCAGTTTCTTGCCCGGGTGGCCCCACATGAAGCCGTAGTAAGCGCGCAGATTGGCGAACTTCTGCCAGTCATCGCCCGGCATCTTGCCCAACATAGACCCCTTGCCATGCACCACCTCGTCGTGCGAGATCGGCAGCACGAAGTTCTCGCTGAAGGCGTAGACCAGGCCGAAGCTCATCTTGTCGTGGTGCCAGCGGCGATGCACCGGTTGCTCGCGCATATAGCCGAGGGTGTCGTTCATCCAGCCCATATTCCACTTGTAGTGGAAGCCCAGGCCGCCGCTGTAGGTGGGCGCCGAGACGCCCGGGAAACTGGTGCTCTCCTCGGCCACCGTGATGGCGCCGGGCGCTTCGCGGCCGAGCAATTCGTTCATCGCGCGCAGCAGCGCGATCGCTTCCAGGTTCTCGCGCCCGCCGTGCACATTGGGCAGCCACTCGCCCGAGGGGCGCGAATAGTCGCGGTAAAGCATCGAAGCCACCGCGTCCACGCGCAGGCCGTCGACGCCCCAGCGCTCGGCCCAAAACAGCGCGTTGCCGGCCAGGAACTGCCGAACCTCGCGGCGCCCGAAGTTGTAGATCAGCGTGTTCCAGTCGCGATGGAAGCCCTCGCGCGGGTCCGCGTACTCGTACAGATGCGTGCCGTCGAATTGCGCCAGGCCATGGGCATCGGCCGGGAAATGCGCCGGCACCCAGTCGAGCAGCAGGCCCAGGCCGCGCGCATGGCAGGCGGCGACGAAGCGTGCAAAACCCTCCGGCGGGCCGAAGCGCGCCGAGGGCGCGTACAGGCCCAGGGTCTGGTAGCCCCAGGAACCATCGAAGGGGTGCTCGCTGATGGGCATCAGCTCCAGGTGCGTGAAGCCCAGGTCCGCCGCGTAGCCGGGCAGGCTGGCGGCCAGCTCGTCCCAGGTCGGGAAGGCGCCGTCGCCGCGGCGCCAGGAGGCCAGGTGCACCTCGTAGATGGCGATGGCGGCATCGCGGCGGTTGGCGGCCGCACGGGCGGCAGGCAAGGCCGTCGGCGCGGGCAGCGCGGCCACCACGCTGGCGGTGTCGGGCCGCAGCTGCGCCGCGCGTGCATAGGGGTCGGCCTTGAGCGGCAGCAGCGTGCCATCGGCGCCCACCAGTTCGTATTTGTAGAGATCACCCGCAGCCGCATGGGGCACGAAGATCTCCCACACGCCGGCCTCGTGGCGCAGGCGCATCGGGTGGCGGCGGCCGTCCCAGCCGTTGAAGCTGCCCACCACGCTGACGCGGCGCGCGTTCGGCGCCCACACGGCAAAGCGCACGCCGGTCACTTCGCCATGCTGCAGCGGCTGCGCACCCAGGGCCAGGTAGGGGCGCGGATGCGTGCCCTCGCGCAGCAGGGTCAGGTCTTGCTCGCCGAGCTGGGGGCCGTAGGCATAGGCGTCGGCCAGTTCGCTGGCGGTACCGTCCGCCCTTTGCACCGCCAGGCGGTAGTCAAAGCGCTTTCTGCGGCGCGGGATCGCGGCTTCGAAGAAGCCCAGCGCGCGCTCGGTCAGCAGCGCCAACGGCCTGCCGCTGCCGGCTTCCAGCACGCTCACCCGCAAAGCACCAGGCAGCAGCGCCCTCAGCCAGAGGCGGCCGCCCGCGTCCTCATGCAGGCCCAGGGCCGCAAAGGGATCGCTGTGGCGCGCCTCCAGCAGCGCGCTGATCTGCTCGGCATCCAGCATCGGATCAGGCTCCGTTCAGCCCAGGCTCTTGACCGACCAGACGCGCTCCACATAGTCGGCGATGGTGCGGTCGGAAGAGAACCAACCCATGCCCGCCACGTTCAGCACCGCGCGCTGCCCCCAGGCCGCCTGGTCCTGGTAGAGCGCATCAACGCGCGCCTGGGTGGCCACGTAGTCGGCAAAGTCGGCCATCAGCATATACGGATCGCTGCCCAGCAGCTTGTCCACCAGCGGGCGGTAGCGGGCGCTGTCGCCGGCCGAGAAATCGCCGTTGGCAATCGCGTCGATCACGGCCTGCAGTTGCTTGTTCTCTTCCACATGCAGGCGCGGGTCGTAGCCCAGCGCCTTGATGCGCGCCACCGCGTCGGTGCGCAGGCCGAAGACGAACATGTTTTCCACGCCCATGGCTTCGGCCATCTCGATATTGGCGCCGTCCCAGGTGCCGATGGTGAGCGCACCGTTCATCGCGAACTTCATATTGCCGGTGCCCGAGGCCTCGGTGCCGGCGGTGGAGATCTGCTCGGAGAGGTCGGCGGCCGGGATGATGGTCTCGGCCACCGAGACGCCGTAGTTGGGCAGGAACACCAGCTTGAGCTTGTCGCCCACGCGCGGGTCGCTGTTGACCACGCGGCCCACGTCGTGCGCCAGCTGGATGATGAGCTTGGCCATGAAGTAGGCCGAGGCCGCCTTGCCGGCGATCACCACGGTGCGCGGGGTCCAGTTGGCGCCTGGGTTGGCGACGATGGCCTGGTAGCGCGCGATCACATGCAGGATGTTGAGCAGTTGGCGCTTGTACTCGTGGATGCGCTTGATCTGCACATCGAACAGGCTGTCGGGGTTCACCGCCAGGCCCAGCTCGCGGCGTATCAGCGCGGCCAGGCCTTCCTTGTTGGCGCGCTTGACGGCCAGGAACTGCTGCACCAGCGTGGCATCCTTGGCCAGGCCCTTGAGCTTGGCCAGCTCGGCGAGGTCCTGGCGCCAGCCCTGGCCGATGCGCTGGTCCAGCAGCGCCGAGAGGCCGGGGTTGCATTGCTGCAGCCAGCGGCGCGGCGTCACACCATTGGTGACGTTATGAAAGCGCTCGGGCCAGATGCGCGCGTAGTCGGCGAAGATGGTCTGCACCATCAGCTCCGAATGCAGGGCCGCCACGCCGTTGACGCGGTGCGAGGCCACGATGGCCAGATGGGCCATGCGCACGCGGCGCTCGCCGCCGCTGCCGTAGCCGCCGTCTTCCTCGATCAGCGAGACGCGGCCCAACAGTGCCTCGTCGCCCGGGAAGCGCTGGCGCAGCTCGTCCATGAAGCGCTGGTTGATCTCGAAGATGATCTCCAGATGGCGCGGCAGCAGCGCTTCCATCATGGCCAGCGGCCATTTCTCCAGCGCCTCCGGCATCAGCGTGTGGTTGGTGTAGGAGACCGCGTCGCGGGTGATGGCCCAGGCCTCGTCCCAGGCCAGGCCATGCTGGTCCAGCAACAGGCGCATCAGCTCGGCCGGCGCCAGGGCCGGGTGCGTGTCGTTCAGATGGATGGCATTGCACTTGCCCAAGTTGTGCAGCGAGCCGAATTCGCGCAGATGACGCGCAATCAGATCCTGCAGCGAGGCGCTCACCAGCAAGGCCTCCTGCTTGAGGCGCAGCTGGCGGCCGGCGTCGGTGGAGTCGTCGGGATAGAGCACCCAGTTGATGGCCTGGGCGGCCACGCGGTGCTGGGCGGCGGCGGCATAGTCGCCGCGGCAGAAGGCGTTGAAGTCGATGGGCGCGACGGCGCTGGCCTGCCACTGGCGCAGCGTCGAGACGCGCTCGCTGTGGTGGGCCGGCACGATGAAGTCCACCGCCTGGGCCAGCAGTTGCTCGGCGGGCTGCCAATGGCGGCTGCCATCGGCCTCGACCACCACGCGGCCGCCAAAGCCCACCGGATAGCGCACTTCGGGGCGCGGCACCTCCCAAGGTTGGCCCAGGGCCAGCCAATCGTCAGGCGCCTCGACCTGGCGGCCGTCCTGGATGGCCTGAGCAAACATGCCGTATTCATAGCGCAGGCCGTAGCCGAAGGATGGCAGGCCCAGCTCGGCAAAGGAATCGAGGAAACAGGCGGCCAGCCGACCCAGGCCACCATTGCCCAGCGCGGCGTCGTGCTCGCGCTCCAGCACATCGGGCAAGGCCTGACCCTGGGCGGCAAAGGCCTCGCGCAGGGTCTCGTCCAGGCCCAGCGCGGCGATCGCATTGCCGAGCGCGCGGCCCATCAGGAATTCCATCGAGAGGTAGTGCACGCGGCGCACCGGCGCCTGCGCGCCGCGCTGGGCGTCGGCCGCCTGGGTCGCGGCCCAGCGCTGGCTCAACAGTTCGCGGCAGGCACAGGCAGCGGCACGCATCAGGGTCTCGCGGCTGGGCGCCTGCGCCGACTGGCTCAGTTCGCGCTGCAGCGCGGCCTTGAATTGGGCTTGCATCTCGGATTGCGGTGTGTTCATCGTGGTGACGCTCTTGAATCTTGCCTTGATGGCGTGGAGGGCGGAGGCGGTCATAGGGTGTTCAGCAATGGGGCCATGACAGCGTCTCCACGAAGATCACCCGCAGGGCGGGCAGCGGAAGCGCGAGCGCTTGGCCGGGGGCACAAGAAGCCGCAGCAGCGGCAGCGATGGGTAAAGTATCGCCCACGACTTGGAATTTGTGTAGTTTCACTACATCTGGTAATCCCGAACGGCATTCTAACCCGTTGATTTGCAATGAATTGATCATCGAACCTAGGGTGCAGCTCTGTTGTATGACTACATTTTGACCTGTATATTCTCTACAAATACAGCGCCACCCGGCCCGGGTGGCACCGCGTGAGACAAGCGCCGGACGCCCCTTGGGACCATGGCGCGGAGGACCGAATGTGGCGGACGTGAAACTGCAAGCCGTGGCCAAGGCCTACGGCGAGACCAAGATCCTGCATGGCATTGACCTGGAGATTCGCGATGGCGAGTTCATGGTCTTTGTCGGCCCCTCGGGCTGCGGCAAGTCCACCCTCTTGCGCAGCATCGCCGGCCTGGAGGAAATCACCGGCGGCGAGCTGCGCATCGGCGGCCGCCTGGTCAACGATGTACCGCCGGCCGAGCGCGGCATTGCCATGGTGTTCCAGTCCTATGCGCTCTACCCGCATATGAATCTGTTCGACAACATGGCCTTCGGCCTCAAGCTGGCCAGGGTGCCCAAGGCCGAGACCGAAGCCCTGGTACGCAACGCCGCCAAGATCCTGCATATCGAGCATCTGCTGGACCGCAAGCCCAAGGACCTGAGCGGCGGCCAGCGCCAGCGCGTCGCGATCGGCCGCGCCATCGTGCGCAAGCCCGATGTCTTTCTGTTCGACGAGCCGCTCTCCAACCTCGACGCCGCGCTGCGCGTGCGCATGCGCTACGAGTTCGCCAAGCTGCACGATGAGCTCAAGACCACCATGGTCTATGTGACCCACGACCAGGTGGAGGCAATGACGCTGGCCGACCGCATCGTGGTGCTCTCGGCCGGCCGTATCGAGCAGGTGGGCACGCCGCTGGAGCTCTACGAGCACCCCGACAATCTGTTCGTCGCCGGCTTCATCGGCAGCCCGAAGATGAATTTCCTGCAGGCGGAGCTGCTCGGTGCCTCGGACAGCGAGGCCGAGCTGAAGCTGGCCGGCGGCGAGACCATGCGCGCACGCGTCGACGCCAGGCGCGCCAAGCCCGGCGCCATGTTGACGCTGGGCATACGCCCCGAACACCTGCGCATCGGCGGTGCGGGCAACCGCCTTGACAGCACCGTCGCCTTCGTCGAGTCGCTGGGCGGCACGACCTTTGCCTACTGCCCCTACCCCGGCCTCGAAGAGCCCCTGACCTGCCAGTTCGAGGGCCGCAATGGCTGCGACCGGCTGCGCACCGGCGATGCGCTGCAGCTGCACCTGCCACCCGAGGCGATCTATCTGTTCGACGCCGAGGGCCGCGCCTTCCAGCGCCTGGCCGCACCGGAGCTGGGGGCATGAGGGCCGGCATCGGCCTGCTGGCCTTGTCGCTGTTGTCGAGCGCGGCGCTGGCACAGACCGCTCCCAAGCTGCTGGTCTGGATCAACGGCGACAAGGCCTACAACGGGCTGCAGAAGGTGGGCAACGCCTTTGAAGAAGTCTCGGGCGTCAAGGTGGTGGTCGAGCATCCGGTCGACGCCACCGACAAGTTCCAGCAGGCCGTGGGTGCCGGCAAGGGGCCGGATGTGTTCTGCTGGCCGCATGACCGCGTGGGTGAGTGGGCCAAGTCCGGCCTGCTCACCGCCATCCGTCCCGGCAAGAAGCTCTACGCCGAGTCCGAGGATTGGGCCTGGAAGGCGCTGGGCTACCAGGGCAAGCTGTGGGGCTACCCGATCGCCATCGAGACCACCGGGCTGATCTACAACAAGGCCCTGGTGCCCAAGCCGCCCGCCAGCTTCGACGAACTGATCGCCTTGGACAAGCAGCTGCAGCGCCAGGGCAAGCACGCCATCCTCTGGGACTACAACAAGAGCTTCTTCAGCTGGCCGCTCCTGGCCGGCGCCGGCGGCGAGATCTTCCCGCGCGACGCCCAGGGCGAGTACGACAGCACCAAGGTAGGCGTCAACAACGCCGGCGCGCTGGCCGGTGCCGGCATGATCAACCGCCTGATCCGCGAGGGCCATATGCCCAAGGGCGCGCGCTACTCGGAGATGGAGACCGGCTTTGCGCGCGGCGAGGTCGCGATGATGATCTCCGGCCCCTGGGCCTGGGACAACGCCAGCAAGGCCAAGATCGACTTCGGCGTCGCGCCGATTCCGGGCGTGGTCGCCGGCAAGCCCTCCAAGCCCTTCGTGGGTGTGCTGGGCTGCATGATTGCCGCCCCCTCCAAGCTCAAGGACATCGCGCGCGAGTTCATCGAGAACCACCTGATGCGCCCCGAGGCGCTGAGAATGCTGGATGCCGATGTGCCGATCGGCGTGCCGGCCAACAAGGCCTTCTATGCCGAGCTGGCGGTGAATCCGCTGATACGCGCCAGCATGGAGAACGCCCGCCTGGGTGAGCCGATCCCGAACGTGCCCGAAGTCGGCCGCTTCTGGACCGCCATGGACGCGGCCCTGGAGGCCATCACCAACGGACTGCAATCGCCCAAGGACGCGCTCGACGGCGCGGCCGGCCGCATGCTGCTGAACAAATGAGCGCCACCCTCCCCTCTGTTGGCTACGGCCGCACGCCGCCATCCGCGTTTGAGAAGGCCGCGCGCCTGCTCAGATGGCCACTGACCGGTGCCGCCATGCTCGCGGCGCTCTACCTCGTCTTCATGATCCACAGCGCCGGCCAGACGCTGTGGGCGGTGGGCGCGCTGATGCTGTTCTCGGCGGGCTTTTATGTCTACGTCTCGAACGCCGGCTTTGCCTATCGCTATCTGTTCCCGGGCCTGGCGGGCATGCTGGTGTTCATCGCCTTTCCGCTGCTCTACACCGCGCAGATCGGCTTCACCAACTACTCCTCGGCGCATCTGCTGAGCCAGGAGCGCGTGCGCGACTACCTGCTGGACCAGCACGAGGCCGTCGAGTCCCAGGTGCAGGGATTCACGCTGCATGCCGACGGGCCGGCCTACCGCTTGGTGCTGCGCGGCGCCGACGACGAGGGCAAGTCTTCTGCCCAATGGGTCTCGCCACCGCTGGCCCTGCTCCCCTCCAAGACGCCGCTGCGCGTGGAGATGATGCAGGCCGCGGCCGATGGCGCGCAGCTGCGCGAGCCCCTGCCGCTGCGCGACTTGATCAGACACCGCGATGCGCTGAAGCAGCTGCAGCTGGTGCTGCCGGCCGCGGCTGGGCTGAGCGAACTGCACTACCTGGGCCTGCGCGAATTCGGACCCATCCGGCGGCACTGGCAGGCGAATGCCGACGGCAGCCTGACGCGCACGAGCGATGGCCAGGTCTACAAGCCGAACCTGGACAGCGGCTACTACGAGAACGCCAAGGGCGAGGCCATGCAACCCGGCTTCAAGGTGCTGGTGGGCTGGCAGAACTACGCCCGCATGGTGCTGGACGCCGAGTTCCGCGGCCCCTTCCTGAGCATCTTCGCCTGGACCGTGATGTTCTCGCTCGCCACCGTGGCCTGCGCCACCGCCATCGGCATGTTCCTGGCGGTAATGCTGAACTGGGAAGACCTCAAGTACCGCACCACCTACCGCACCCTGCTGTTCCTGCCCTATGCGGTGCCGGGCTTCATCTCCATCCTGGTGTTCAAGGGCCTGTTCAACCAGAACTTCGGCGAGATCAACGCCATCCTGGACGCGCTCTTCGGCGTCAAGCCCGCCTGGTTTGCCGACCCGCTGCTGGCCAAGCTGATGCTGCTGATCGTGAACGTCTGGCTGGGCTACCCCTACATCATGATTCTGTGCACCGGTCTCTTGAAGGCCATCCCCTCGGACCTGTACGAGGCCTCGGCCATCGTCGGTGCCGGGCCGCTCACCAATTTCTTCAAGATCACCGCGCCCCTGGTGATCAAGCCTCTGGCACCGCTGCTGGTGAGCGCCTTCGCCTTCAACTTCAACAACTTCGTGCTGATCGCCCTGCTCACCGACGGCCGCCCCGACTACCTCAGCACCAAGATCCCGGCCGGCCAGACCGACATCCTGGTCAGCTACACCTACCGCATCGCCTTCAAGGACTCGGGCTCGGACTTCGGCCTCGCCGCCGCGATCTCGACGCTGATCTTCTTCCTGGTCGCCGCGATGTCCCTCATCAACCTGCGCCTGATGCGCAAGACCCAGCAATAAGGAGCGTCATGGCCATCGTTCGAGGCAAACAGGCGCACTGGCGCGTCTTTGCGGCACATGCCGTGTTGTGGATCTTCCTGGCGCTGACGCTGTTCCCGCTGCTGGCGGTGGTGAGCATCTCGCTGCGGCCGGGCAACTTCGCCACCGGCAGCATCATTCCCACCGAGATCAGCCTGGAGCATTGGAAGCTGGCCCTGGGCCTGCCCTACCAGGCCAGCGACGGCAGCCTGGTTCAGCCGCCCTTCCCGGTGCTGAGCTGGTTGTGGAACTCGATCAAGGTGGCGACGCTCTCGGCCACCCTGATCGTCGCGATCTCGACCACCGCGGCCTATGCCTTTGCGCGCCTGAAGTTCCGCTTCCAGACGCCCATACTGAACAGCATGCTGCTCTTGCAGATGTTCCCGCCGGTGCTGGCCCTGGTGGCCATCTACGCGATCTTCGAGACCATAGGGACTTATGTGCCGGCGCTCGGGCTGGAAACGCATGCGGGCCTGGTGATGGCCTATCTGGGCGGCGTGGCCACGCATATCTGGACCATCAAGGGCTATTTCGAAACCATCCCGATGGAGATCGAGGAATGCGCCAAGGTCGATGGCGCGACGCATTGGCAGGCCTTCCGGCTCGTGCTGCTGCCGATGGCCGTGCCCATCCTGATGGTGGTGTTCGTGCTCGCCTTCATCGGCACCATCATCGAGTACCCGGTGGCCTCGGTGCTGCTGCGCGAGGAGGGCAACCTCACGCTGGCGGTGGGCTCCAAATACTTCCTGCATGACCAGCGCTTCCTGTGGGGCGACTTTGCCGCCGCGGCGGTGCTCTCGGGCCTGCCGATCACGCTGGTGTTCCTGCTCGCGCAGCGCTGGATCGTCTCGGGCCTGACGGCTGGTGGCGTAAAGGGCTGAGATGGGACCGAGCCCAGTCTACTGCGGACTGGGCGACGCCCATCGAAGGACAGCCGGCCTGCAAGCCGGCTGGCTGGGTGGCCGAACAAGGAGCACACAGTCTTGATGAAGAAGCATGTGAAACGCCTCGCGGCGCTGGCGGCAGCCTGCCTGCTGCCCGGCCTGGGCGCGCAAGCGGCCGGCAACAGCGAGCAAAAGATCGTGCAAAGCCTGCGCTTCGACTCGCGCTCGCCGCAGCACAAGAAGCCCTTCGGCGCCGTCACCGCGGGCAGCGAGCTGCGCTTCACGCTGCAGGCCCTGCCCGGCGTGGAGCAGGCTACCCTGGTCGTCGCCAAACGCCGGCTGGAGGGCAACCAGGACCTGATCGAGTATCGCGAGCTGGCCAGGCTGCCGATGCAAAGGCGTGGCCATCGCGGGCTCGACCATTGGAGCGTGCCCTACCGCTTTGCCGAGCCGGCCATCTATGGCTACCACTTCGAGCTGCGCATCGCCGGCCGGCCCTATGTCTACCAGAACAATGCCGAGCCGGTGCACTGGACCAAGGAGGCCGGCAGCATGGGGCTGGGCGTTGCGCAGGTCCAGTCTGCCCTGGCGGCACAGCCGCTGCGCCGCTACCGCCAGACCGTCTACGCCGCCGACTTCAGGGTGCCCGACTGGGCGCGCGACGCGGTCTACTACTACATCTTCCCCGAGCGCTTCCGCAACGGCGACCGCAGCAATGATCCGCGGCCCGGCCGCGACCGCTACCAGGACAAGGACGTCGAGCTGCACGCCAATTGGCTGGACAAGCCCTGGAAACCCGGCACGGGCGATGGCTCGGACGAGGTCTACAACAACGACTTCTTTGGCGGCGACCTCGCCGGCATCATCGAAAAGCTGGACTACATCCAGAGCCTGGGCGCCAACGCGATCTACATGACGCCGATCTTCCGCGCCGCCAGCAACCACAAGTACGACACCGCCGACTACACCCAGGTGGACCCGGCCTTCGGCACGAATGCCGATTTCGCGCGCCTGTGCGCCGAGGCCGCCAGGCGCGGCATCCGCGTCATTCCCGACACCTCGCTGAACCATGTGGGCAGCGACTCGATCTATTTCGACCGCTTCGGCAATTTCAAATCCGGCGGCGCCTTCGAAGGCGCCAAGATCAATCCGGCCTCGCCCTATGCCGGCTGGTTCAGCTTCGACGCCAGCCAGGCCGAGCCAGACAAGCAGTTCAAGGGCTGGGTGGGCGTCAACGACCTGCCCGAGCTCAACAAGGCCTCGCCCGCCTTCCGCGCCTTTGCCTATGGCAACAAGGATTCGGTGATGAAGCAGTGGCTGGACCGCGGCGCGGCCGGCTGGCGCATGGACGTGGCGCCCTGGGTGCCGGACGATTTCTGGCGCGAATGGCGCGCCGCCATCAAGGCGCACAAGCCCGACGCGATCACGATCGCCGAGACCTGGTTCGATGCCAGCAAGTTCTTCCTCGGCGACAGCTTCGACTCGACGATGAACTACATCTTCCGCAACGCCCTGCTGGACTACGCGGCCGGCGGCGACGCGCGCAAGCTGGTGGCCCAGCTGGAGCTGATGCGCGAGGCCTATCCGCCC
The DNA here is from genome assembly GCF_037482845.1 of Paucibacter soli. NCBI lineage: Bacteria > Pseudomonadati > Pseudomonadota > Betaproteobacteria > Burkholderiales > Sphaerotilaceae > Roseateles > Paucibacter soli. Next base: position 345,616 of record NZ_JBBHJW010000002.1, on the reverse strand, counting down.
CAGGCCTTCTACGCGCTGATGAACCTGATCTCCTCGCACGACCAGGCGCGCGCCCTCCATCACTTCGGTTACCGAGATGATGGAGACCATGCCAAGCTCAAGTACTCCAAGCAGCGCCTGCGGCTGGCTCTGTTCTTCCAGATGACCTACCCGGGCGCGCCGGCGATCTACTACGGCGACGAGGTCGGTGTGGCCGGTGGCGACGACCCCTACAACCGCGCCCCCTACCCCTGGGCCGACCAGGGCGGCCGGCCCGACGAGGCGCTGCTGGCCGATTTCAAGCGCCTCACCGCGCTGCGCCATGCGTTGCCGGTGCTGCGCCATGGCAGCATCGACGCACCGCTCTACCAGGACGAGCATGTGATCGTGCTGGCGCGCCGGCATGGCCGGCAATGGGCGATCAGCGCCAGCAACAACGCCGCCACGCCGCGCAACGTCACGCTTCAGCTGCCGCCGGCGCTGGCCCAGGCGGAATTCAGCGACGCGCTGAACCAGGAACGGATCCAGGCCCGCCAGGGCCGCCTGCAACTCACCGTGCCGGCGCTGTTCGGTCGCGTCCTGACGCGGAACTGAATAGCAAACTGGGTCTGAGCTAGCGCCAGGCCGTGCCCTTGCGGTAGGCGGCGCGCGCCAGCAAGCGTGCTTCGCCATCAAGCCAGCGTTCGTAGTAGGCCGCAATCGCCTCGCGCACCTCGGCCCTGGCAAGCACCTCATTGATGCGCCGAATGGCGGCCGTGCCCGCCGCGCCTTGGGCGCAGGCGGCATAGCCGACGATCAGCTCCGGCTGCTCCTGCAGCGGCAGAAAACGCAGGCCGGCACTGTCCTCCGCCTCGGCGGCCTGGAGGTAGGCGGCTTCGTAGGGCAGGCTCGCTACCAGGTCGAGGCGGCCCAGCTTGGTCATCTGCAACATGCTGCGGGTGGGCTGCGCGGCACTGCTCACGAACAGCTGCTTCTGTCCCCGGTAGGGCAGCAGCAAGGCATCGACCGCGGCGCCATAGCTGCGACCGGCAGCAATGCCCAGCGTGAATTCGGCCTCGGCCATCAGCCGCCCCAGGTTCAGCCGCCCTTGCGCATTGAGATAAGGCCTGAACTGCTCGTAGGCGTCGCGCCGCACCAGCACGCCCGGCGGCAGCTGCACCAGAAAGGGTTCCGAGAACAGCAGCTCGCGCTCGCGTTCGGCATTCTTCAGCAAGCCCAGGGCGCAGGCATGGGCCTCCTGCCTGAGGTTCAGCTCCAGGCGCTTGAGCGGCACCTCCTCGACATGGTGCTGGTACTCCGACAAGGCGGGGATGAGCTGCTTCAGCAGCGCCTGGTCTATCACCCCTTCGCCCTTGAGTGCGCCCGCGGAAATATAGAGCGGCGGCAGGTTGAAGGTGTACCAGCGGATCTCGGCCGCGGCACATGAGCCCGCGGCAGCCAGCAGCAACGCCAGCAAGGCCAGGCAGCGCGTCCAGCCGCGCCTCTCAGCCATCCTGATTGATGCGCGCAATCACCGCGCGCAGCACCTCGTCGGCCTGCTCGTTGGCGATCTGGCAGGTGCCCGCTGCCTGGTGGCCGCCGCCGCCATAGGCCAGCATCAGCTCGCCCACATTGGTCTTGCTGCTGCGGTCGAGGATGGACTTGCCGGTGGCCAGCACGGTGTTCTGCTTCTGCACGCCCCACATCACGTGGATGGAGATATTGCACTGCGGGAACAGCGCATAGATCATGAAGCGGTTGGCAGCCCAGATGGTTTCCTCGCCGCGCAGGTCCAGCACGGCTAGATTGCCGTGCACCTGGGTGCAGCGCTGGATCTGTTCCTTGGCGCGCTGGGCATGCTCGAAGTACAGGTCCACGCGCTCCTTCACGTCGGGCAGGGCCAGGATCTCGTCAATGCCGTGGTTCGCGCAGTACTTGATCAGGTCCATCATCAGCGCGTAGTTGCTGATGCGGAAGTCGCGGAAACGGCCCAGGCCGGTGCGCGAATCCATCAGGTAGTTCAGCAGCGGCCAGTCCTTGGGGTCGAGGATCTCGTCGCGCGTGAACTGGGCCGAATCGGCCTTGTCCACCGCGTCCATCATCGCCGCGCTCATGCGCGGAAAGGCCGCCTGGCCGCCGTAATGCTCAAACACCACGCGCGCCGCCGAGGGTGCGTCGGCGCGGATGATGTGGTTGGGGCGCTCACCGGTATTGCGCAGGGTTTCGGACTCGTGGTGGTCGAACACCAGGTGCGCAGCAGCCACATAGGGCAGATTGGTGGTGATGTCGCGCCCGGTGATGGCGATCTTGCCGTCCTGCATGTCCTTGGGGTGGACGAACAGAATGTCGTCGATCATCTCGAGTTCATTGAGCAGCACGGCGCACACCAGGCCGTCGAAATCGCTGCGGGTGACGAGGCGGTACTTTTCTTGCTGACTCATGAATCTTGCTCCTGCGCGGTGTTCGGAGCCCCATGATAGGCACTCAATTCGCTGCTGGCGCAAAACTTGGCGGCACGGCCGGTCGTCATGGCCTTGCCGTGATGGTCCATCTACTGGCCGGTGCAATAGGTTGTCACAAGGGCCGCCCGAGGGGCAGCGGTTTTACTCATCGCGTGGGCAGTCAGCTCGCCACGCGGCTGCAGGTAAAGAACCCGTTCAGGGTCAGCCGCCCACGCCCAGGTTCCCGGTTCAGCAGCTCAGGCCGACGGATGGCGGGCGAATGGAAGATGCTGCCGTCATAGAAGACCATGCGGTTCCACTTCGCCGCCACGCTGCCGGTGTGCGTGAAATAGGCGTTGGAGTCCACCAGATAGGCGCGCTCCACACCGTAGTCCGCCGCAAATCGCGCCGGATCAGCGGTCGCGGCGGTCCGCATCAGCTGTTCGGTCTCCTCGGGCGAACGCCTGGGCTCGAAAAAACTGGTTCCACCCAGGTCCACGTCCTTGAACAGGTAGAGCACCGAGGCGGCGACCGTCTGGTTCGGCAGCACGCCCATGCGATCGCGATGGCACAGCCATTGAATGGGCGCAAGCTCATGCGGTGCCAGCGTGACCTGCGACAGCCGGCTGTACATCGTCAGGGTGCGGCGGCCCTGCATGCGGCGGCGGATGTGCTGCGCGAAAAAGTCAGCCAGATACGCCGACACGTCAGATGGCAGCTCCAGCTCGCGTCCCGGGTAGGCATTGAAGGGCGCGGCCGCAAATGCATGCTGTTGCGCCAGCGCAAACTCAACCCAGCGTTCTGGATCCTGGAGGGCGTCGTCGACAACCAGCGCCTCGCGGCCCGCGCCTATGGACACGCTCACGATGGTGGGCCTGGGATTGAACACGGCCTTGGCTCAGGCGCGGCAGTACTGCTGTACGAAGTCGGCATGCGAGGGCATTACCTCGACGCAGCGCTTCATGGTGGTCTCGACATTGCGCATGAAATCGATGATCTTGCCCTTGTCCATCGCATCCACCAGAGGGTGGTAGCTGCGCGGCACGATGTGCTGGCCAAGGAAAACCTCGACCCAGCTGATCTCCGAGAACATCTCATTGGCCTCGCGAAACACCCGGCCATTGCTTTCGAACAGCTCGATCTTGGCCTGCAAGGTGTCGGGAATCGGCATGTTCCGGCAGTAGTTCCAGAACGCGCTGTCATCGCGACGCGTGGCCTTGTAGTGCAGGATGAGGAAATCGCGAATGCGCTCAAACTCGAAGTCAGCCTGCCGATTGAACTCGTCGATGTCCGCCGGATTGAAACTCTGGTCCGGAAAGAAGGTGGCCAGCCGGGAAATGGTGGACTGGATCAGGTGAATGCTGGTCGACTCCAATGGTTCCATGAAACCACTTGCCAGGCCCACCGCCACGACGTTCTTGTTCCAGAACTTCTTGCGCTTGCCGGTCGTGAAGCGCAGCAGGCGCGGATCGGCCAGCGGCTTGCCGTCCAGATTCGTCAGCAGTTGATCAGCGGCCACTTGATCGGTGGTGAAGCCACTCGCATAGACATGGCCGTTACCGATGCGGTGCTGCAGCGGAATGCGCCACTGCCAGCCGGCGTCGCGTGCCGTCGAGCGCGTGTATGGCGTGAGTGGTTCCACCGATTCGCAGGGCACCGCGAGCGCACGGTCGCAAGGCAGCCAATGCGACCAATCCTCATAGCCGGTCTTGAGGGTCTGCTCGATCAGCAGGCCCCGGAAACCCGAACAATCGATGAACAAGTCGCCCGTGATGCGCTGGCCGCTCTCCATCACGACGGCGTCGACATGGCCGTCGTCGGGTCGGGTGGTGGCGCCGGCAATCTTGCCCTCAATGCGGCGCACGCCGCGCGCCTCGGCATAGCGCCTCAAATACGCGGCATACAGCGACGCATCGAAATGAAAGGCATGCGCAATCTCCGCCAGCGGCGAGTTGCCCATATCCTTGCGCGCGCGCATGAACTTGTTGGCGCGCGCCGCCAGGATGTTGATGGAGTAGTTCTCGAGCGCCGCGGCCTCGCCCGACTGCCTCAGCTTGAGCCAGTATTGATGGAATTTGGTGATGCCGATATCGGGGCCCAGGGGCCCGAAACCGTGAATATAGGAGTCGCCCAACTGCCCCCAGTTCACGAACTCGATGCCCAGCTTGAAGGTCGCCTTGGTCTCGCGCATGAACTCGGCCTCGTCGATTTCGAGGGCCGAGTTGTAGATGTTGATGAGCGGGATCGTAGCCTCTCCCACCCCCACGATGCCGATCTCTTCCGACTCGACCAGCACGATATTCCATGCCGGACTCAGCACCTTGGACAGTGCGGCAGCGGCCATCCATCCAGCGGTGCCGCCACCGACGATGACGATGTCCTTGATGTGAGAGTTGCTCATGCTCTATGTCCCGTGAAGCCAGACGCAAGGCCCACCGTTGGCGAGCCGTTCATTATGTGAAAAACCCGCGTCGGCAGGCATGCCGACGCGGGTGTCAGAAGACTACAGGCTCGCTCAGAACTTGTAGTTGGCGCCGAACAGATAGGTCTTGCCGTAAATGTCGGTCTTGCTGATGAGCTTGGTCACAGGGTCGGTGTACTCCTGGTACTTCGCGTTGTTGGCATTGTTGATTTGCAGCAGGAACGACAAGCCCTTGGCCGGGCCGCTCTGGAATTCGTAGCCCAGTTGCACATCGACGATGGACTCGCCCTTGACATACTTGCCCAGATCCCGATCGCCTCCAAAGCCCTGGATTTCAGCCAGGAAGTCCGAACGCGAGCGCTGTGCCACGCGGGCCGAGAAACCGTACTTCTCGTAGTAGGCGGTCAGCGTCGAGACGCGCTTGGACAAGCCGGGCAGCGAGCGCGTATCGGCATCGCCAAAGGGCTTGATCGCGCTCGAGGTGTTGGCATAGCTGGCCACCACGCCAAAGCCGTCGAGCATGTCGGTGAGCAGATTCAGGGGCACCGACACCGCCAGCTCCACGCCGTTGATCTTGCCACCCTTGCCGTTGCGAGGCTGCGAGTACTCGCCGACGAAGGTCGCCGGCGGAATGCCCGCGCCCTTCAGGTCGGGCAGGTTGGCAAAGTCAAAGGCCATGTCCTTGTAGTCAAAGATATAGCTCTTCAGCGTCTTGTGGAACGCCGCGGCCGAGAAGTAGCCCTTGTTGCCGAAGTATTTCTCGTACGACAGATCGATCGCGTCGGCGCGGAAAGGATCCAGCTTCGGGTTACCGCCGTCGCCCTTGAACTTGCCCGCATCGATGCGGGTGTTCTGCCATGCGCTCAACTGGTCCATGCGAGGCCGCGCAATCACGCGCGCCAGGCCCATACGCAGCGACTGCTGGTTGCCGATGTCCAGATTCAGGTTGGCGCTGGGCAGCACGTCGGTATAGGTCTTGCCGACCGTGACCATGGTGAACTTGGACGCATCTGAGCTGTTGAAAGACGGCGCCGTCGAGCTCTGGTCGGTGTTCAGCACCTGCACGCCCACATTGCCACGCAGGGGCAGGCCCAGGAATTCGGAATCGATGCCGGCCTTCACAAACGCCGTGCTCGTCTTCTCCTTCACATCCCAGCCCTTCTTCAGAATGTCGCCGTGCACATTCGGAGTCAGCGTATAGGCCGACGGATAGACCGACGCCGGATTGAAGGAGATCGAATTGAAGGCAGTGCCACCCACCGCGATGGTGCTCGTCTCGGCAGGCAGCGCGCCACCAGACGAACTGCCGCTGGGCAGGCGCAGGAACTCCTCGGCCGCAGACTTGGCCTTCTTGCGCTCAGCCACGTTGATGCCGAAGTCCACCTTGCTGAAGAAGCCCTCAAGCTCGCGCTCCGCCGTCAGGCGCACCGCATTGATGCGGTCGTCGGTGTGGAAGACCTTGTTGTAGCCATTCTGACCCCAGGATTCCGGGTCGGTCAGGCGGATGATGGCCGGATTGCCATGGTCATACTGCAGCGCCGTGATCTGGTTGTAGTTCGAAACCGTCACCGTTTCGGGCATGGGACGCTTCAGCACCGTGTCGTACACGCCCGCTTCCATTTCGGCAATCTGCTCGACACGGGTGGCCGAGGAATGGCTGAAATCGGCCACACCGGTCCACTTGTCGTCGAAACGCAGCTTGGAGTTCCAGCCCACCGACTTCAGCTCATCCTTGCGAGGCTCCCAAATGTGACGCGACAAGGGGTTGACGTTCTGCCAGGTGCCGCTGATCAGGCGGCCGTCCTGCACCACCGCGCCGGGCGCCAGCGAAGGCACCTGGAAGGCGAGGTTGTCGCAGCAGCTCTTCCAGCTGTCAGCAACCTGGATCTCAAGGCCGCGCTTGACGACGTCCTTGTCGAACTTCGAGTAGTACAGGTCGACCACCGAGTGGAAGTCCTTGTTCGGCTTGAACTCGAACACACCCATCGCCCCGTCGCGGGTCTGCTTGGTATCGTCGTTGAAGAACTTGAAGCCGTTGTTGACCTTGATGGTCGCGCCGTTGTAGCTGAAGTTGTCGTCGGTGCTGTAGGTCTCGTTGCGCGCGGTAGCCACATTGGACTTCAGGCGCGCAAAACCCAGTGCCACGCCAACGGTGCGATCAGCGAATTGGTCGATGTAGGAGAAATTGAAACGGTCACCGGTGCCAGTGAACTCAGTGCCCACGCCCGACTTCTCGCGCCGCAGGTTCACTGCCACCGTACGCTTGCCGAAGTTCAGCGGCCGCACGGTCTGCAGATCCACCGTGCCAGAGAGACCTTGACCGATCAGAGCGCCATCAGGCGTCTTGTAGATCACCACGCCGCTGAGCAACTCGGAGGGGTATTGATCGAATTCGACGCCGCGGTTGTCGCCGGTACTGACCTGTTCGCGGCCGTTCAGCAGCGCGGTCGAAAAGTCCGGCGACATGCCGCGAATGTTGATGCCCGATGCGCGACCAGCAACGCGTTGCGCGGTCAGGCCCGGCAGGCGTGCCATCGATTCCGCAATGCTCGAATCCGGCAGCTTGCCGATGTCTTCGGCCGAGATTGCCTCAACGATGGAATCGGAGTTCCTCTTGACCGAGATCGCTTCCTCGATGCCCTTGCGGATACCGGTCACGACCACGGTGTCGAGCTTGTCGGTGGTCTGCGCTTGCGCCCCACCGGCAGCAATCATCAAGACCATGCAGCCAGCCGTGACGGGATTGACCCGGAACAACTCGCGCTTCGTTATCTGCGAACTCTTCATTGCTTGTCTCCTGAAGCTTCTTGCCACAACAACACATGCCCCTGCTGAGATTCGACGCGCGACGCGCCTACAGGGAATCCAGAACCAACGATGACAGGAATTTTGTACTAAAACTAGATCATAAGACTAGCTAACACAAACCCTTAATCTCACTTTTTCGCCACATTTTTCGAGCATTCCATCCGGTAACCAAGGGTTATTGCCTATATTTCATGACCTTCAGCACCCTTTGTCGGATTTGGCAGGCGTCGCGCATGTACTTTGACTACACGCTTGCCCAGACCCATGCGAACACTGGCCTAAGCCCCCAGCTGCTCGATCGCCAGCGCTGCGCCACCCAGGGCCGCCAGGGTGTCGGTGATCAAGGCACTCGGGATGCCGCGCAGATAGGACTCAAAGCGCCCCTTGGCCTCGAAACGCTGACGGAACTCGGAAGCAAAGAAGCGCTCGCCCAGGCGCGGCACGATGCCGCCACCGATGTAGACGCCGCCGCGCGCGCCGAGCGTGAGCGCCACATTGCCGGCAAAGCCACCCAGGAAGGCACAGAACTGATCCAGCGTGCGTGCGCACAACTCGTCCTGCGCCGCCACCCCGCGCTCGACGATCACCTCAGGGCTCAACGCCTGCAGCGGCGCCTGCCCAAGCAGGCGCGCCATCGCGCCATGCAGCAGCGGCAGGCCAATGCCCGACAGCAGGCGCTCGGCCGACACATGGGCGTACTGCTCGCGCACCAGCGCCAACAACTCACTCTCGAAGTTATTGGTGGCGGCCAGCGTGGCATGCCCGCCCTCACCCGGCAGCGCCACCCAGCCATGCGCCGTCTGCACCACGCCGGCAACACCCAGCCCGGTACCCGGGCCGATGACTGCCAGGCAACCGCTTGGCAGGGGCAGCTCACCATGGGCGCGCAATTGCGCGGCACGCAAGCCTGGCAGCGACAGCGCCAGCGCCTCGAAGTCGTTCAACACCAGCAAGGCCTCCAGCCCCAGCTCCGCCTGCAGCTGCTGGCGCGAGAACGCCCAGTGGCTGTTAGTGAAGTCCACCCAGTCACCGGTGACTGCGGTGGCCACAGCCAGCGCGGCGCGGCGCGGCCGAGTCGCCGGCACCCGGCCCGCCAGCCCGGCCAGATAGGCGCGCGCCGCCTCCGCCAGGCCGTGATGCGCCGGCACCGACAGGGCCTGCACATGCTGCACCCCCGCATCCGGGCCGGCCACCCAGCCAAAGCGGGCATTGGTGCCGCCCACATCGGCGACCAACCAGGGATAGGCCTGAGCGCTCGGGCTTGCGTTGTTCGACAGATGGGGCACGGTCATCAATTCCAGCGGCGTCTTGTGTACGGCCCGAAAGGTAGCAAAACTACATCCCCAACACAAGGGCTGAGCGAGAAATGCAGCCCCAGGCAGCTTCATCTCACGGGTTTTCACTGAAGAAAACGGCCTCTTCACCCCAAACCGCGCCAATATTTCGGCGCTCTCATCACCCGGCTCCATTGAATCCAATCTGTAGTCGCACTACATTTCCATGGCCTGCGCTGCCCGAACCGGCCCTGGGGCGAACCCTTTCGGCAGCACGGACGGGCGCGGCCATAATCACGCGCTCATGGCCCAGCGCCGTTCGCCCTCCAACGCCCGAGCCCGCGCATCACACTTTCATTCATGCTTGATTTCGACAGCCCCCGGTTGATCGCCGACATCGGCGGCACCTATGCCCGCTTCGCGCTGGAGACGGCGCCGGGCGAGTTCGGTCATATCTCATCGCTGCGCTGCGCCGACCACGCCGACTTCCACGCCGCAGTAAGCGCCTACCTGGGCAGCCTGCCGGCGGTGCGCATCGCCCATGCCGCCATCGCCATCGCCAACCCTGTGGAGGGCGACCAGGTACGCATGACCAACTACCACTGGGAGTTCTCGATCGAGGACATGCGCCAGCGCCTCGGCCTGGACACCCTGGTGGTGGTGAATGACTTCACCGCACTGGCGATGGCGCTGCCGCGCCTGCGTGGCAGCGAGCTGCGCCAGGTGGGCGGCGGCGAAGCGCGCCCCAACAGCGTGATCGGCATCCTCGGCTCGGGCTCGGGCCTGGGCGTGTCGGGCCTGATACCGGCCGGCGACGGCTGGATTGCGCTGGGCACCGAGGGTGGTCACACCAGCTTCTCGCCGCGCGACGAGCGCGAGATCGCGCTGCTGCGCCATGCCTGGAAGGAGTTCGAGCATGTCTCGTTCGAGCGCCTGCTCTCCGGCCCCGGCCTGGAGCTGATGTACCGCGCCATGGCCGACTATCTGCAGGCGCCCGCGCAGGAGCTGCATGCGCCCGACATCACCCAACGCGCGCTGGACGCCAGCGACCCGGTGTGCGTGCAGACCCTGGAGCTGTTCTGCGCACTCTTGGGCACGGCCGCGGCCAACCTCGCGGTGACGCTGGGCGCCCTGGGCGGCATCTATATCGGCGGCGGCATCGTGCCGCGCCTGGGCGAGTATTTCGACCGTTCGCAGTTCCGCGCCCGTTTCGAGCAAAAGGGCCGCTTCAGCGCCTATGTGGCGCAGATCCCGACCTTTGTGATCACCGCCGAGCATGCCACCTTCAAGGGCGCCTCGGCGATCCTGCAGGCGCAGTTGCGCAGCCTCGAGCAAGCGCCGGGCTCGGCCATCCTGGAGCAGATCCGGCGCGCCCGCAGCGAGCTCTCGCCGGCCGAGCTGCGCGTGGCCGAGCATGTCCTGGCGCATCCGCGCAAGGCGCTCAACGACCCGATCGCCGAGATCGCGCGCGCCGCGGCGGTGAGCCAGCCCACCGTGATCCGCTTCTGCCGCTCGCTCGGCTGCGAGGGTCTGTCTGACTTCAAGCTGCGCCTGGCCTCGGGCCTCACCGGCACGGTGCCGCTCACGCACACCCAGGTCACCAACGACGACAGCATGATCGAGCTGGGCGCCAAGGTGCTGGGCAATACCGCCTCGGCGATCCTGCAGGTGCGCAGCCAGCTGAACCGCGACATGATTGACCGCGCCATCGAGCTGCTGGTGCACGCGCCGCGCGTGGAGTTCTTCGCCGTCGGCCATTACGGCGTGGTAGCGCAGGATGCGCAGTTCAAGTTCCTGCGCTTCGGCATCTCCAGCGGCGCCTACACCGATCCGCGCCTGCAGCTGCTGGCCGCGCAGACGCTCAAGCCCAAGGACGTGGCGGTCATCATCAGCAGCAGCGGCAAGCTGCCCGAACTGATGGCGGTGGCCGAGGCGGCACGCGAACGCGGTGCCGCCATCCTGGCCATCACCGCCAGCCAGTCGCCACTGGCGCGCAAGGCCGATGCGGCCCTGATCGTCGACCATGTGGAAGACGTCTCCACCCATCTGCCCATGGTCAGCCGCATCCTGCACCTGCTGGTGATCGACATCCTCACCGTGGGCGTGGCGATGCGCCGCAGCCCCGACGGCGTGGGCCTGCTGCTGAGCGGCTCGGCGCAGGCCGACCTGGATGAGCAGGATCCCACCCCCAGCCCGCAACGCGCACGCCGCGCCGCACCCGGCATCAGCCTGGCATCACCGCTGGCCAAGCTGACCTCGCACAGCCGCTGAACGCGCAAACATCCGGTTCACGCATGGCGTTGAAGAGGCATTGCACAAGCGGAATGCACTGCCGCAGGGCCGGGTTGATATTGCTGCTCGCGGCGAGCTGCGCCGCCGCGGCCCCCAGGTCACCGCATGCAGCCCAAGGCGGTGCAGCCGCGCAAGTCCTGCGTGTTTGCTACAACGAAACCCTCGGGCCGGTGGACTCGACGCAGATTGGCTTTGCCATCATGCAGGCCGCCTCGCAACGCTGGAGCGGCTTGAAGCTGAGGTTTGAGGCCATGCCCTGGCTGCGTTGCCTGCGTGACGTCGCTGCGGGCGAACAAGACGCTGTGATGGGCGCCAGCATCACCGCGGAGCGTGCGTCCACCATGGTCTTTCCGGCCTTGGCCGACGGCAGCGAAGACCGCAGCAAACGCATGTACAGCCTTGGCTACGTGCTGCTGCGCCCGCGTGGCAGCAGTCTGAGCTGGGACGGCCAGCAATTCCGGAATCTGCAAGGGGCCCTGGGGGCCCAGCATGGCTATTCCATTGCCGAGCATGTGCGGGCCATGGGCCTGAAGGTTGACGACGGCGCCCTGACAGCTGCCGCCTTGCTGAAGAAGTTCGAACTCGGTCGCGTGGAGGGTCTGCTGATGAGTCAATCGCATATGGCGGGCCGCACCACGCCGCCCGAATGGCCCGAAGGGGCCGAGCTCGCCGGCCCACCCTTGCTGCAAAAGAACTATTTCCTCGCCTTCTCGAAGGCATTCATGCAGCAGTATGCGAGCCAAGCTCGGCAGCTCTGGCAGGCCGTGGAGCAAGCCCGCGACAGCGAAGACATGCGGCGCCGTTTCGTGCTCAACGACTGAGCGCTTGCGCCCTCATTGGCCGGGATCAAGGGCGGCGCAGTCCTAGGGAAAATGGTGGCTTTGTGCCGGTGGCCCGGTGCTAGCATGGCCCATCAATACTCTGGAGCCTGCGATGAGCGCTGCCATGGCCATGGATGTAGTTTTGAACTCGTTGCCCGACCGCAAGGCCATGCTGGAACAACTGGAGCAAGCCGCGACGCAGGCGCGCAGCAGTGGCAAGGCGCTCTCCCTGCTGACACTGGACCTGGACCATTTCAAGGCCTATCAGGACAGCCAGGGCAGCGAAGCCGCACAGGCGGCGTTGCTGAAATTGGCCCAGACCCTGGCCGCCCACACTCCCGCGGGCGCCACGCTGAGTCACCTTGGCGGCGACGAATTCGTGTTGCTGCTGCCTGGCCATGACGTGGTGGCGGCCTCGGCCGTGGCAGAGCAGCTGCGAGCCACCGTCGAGGCCACGTTTGCAGCTACCGAGAGCCCGGCGCGCCTGACCATCACCTTGGGCGTGGCCGCCAGCCCGGCCGGCAAGGACTGGAGCGCACGCAGCCTGCTCTCGCTGGCCGATGCGCGCATGACCTTTGCCAAGAAGCGCCTGCTGCCGCACCACAACCTGGTCTGGGCCGGCACCCTGCCCTCCGACTGGTACACACGCCTGGATGTGCAGGCTGGGGTGTGGCCGAGCGTCTGAGTCAGCGCTTGTGCGACAGGGCTTGACGCAGGCGCGCTAGCGCCAATGCGTCCAGGCGACCGGCCTGCTCGGCCAGGCTGAGCTGGCGCAGCGCCAACTGCCGATAAAAGTCCGCATGGCCCAGGGGCTGCAGCGCCTGCAGGTGGCCGGCCACCACGGCCGCATCGCCGCGCGAGATCGGGCCTGAGAGCGCACCCGCCAGGCCGCGCTGCTGTGCTGCCGCCAAGGTGCCGCACGAGAGCGGCAGCAAGGCCTGCAGCGCCTGCTCGGCCGGCAGGCCGGCCGCGGCCCAGACCTGGCAGGCCTCGTCCAGCAGTGAGAGCATAAAGCTGGCCGCCAGATTGGCCGCCGCGTGATAGGCCGCACGACTGCCAGCCGGCAAGCCGAAGGGCTTCATGCCCATGTCATGCGCGAGCCGATGCAGCAGCGCCCGCAAGCCTTCGTCCTCGGCCTCGATCGCCACGCTGGTGCCGGCCAGCAGGGCACGCGCGCTCTCGGGGTCGGAAAAGATCTGTAGCGGGTGAAAGCCGCCCGCCAGCGCGCCGGCGGCGCGCGCCGCGTCGAGTGCGTCCAGCGGCGTGGCGCCGCTGCAATGCACCACCATCTGGCCGCGCCGCCAGGGCAAGGCGGCCACCGTGTCGGCGATCGCGTCGTCGGGCGTGGTGATGAAGACCAACTCGGCCGTGGCCGCCGCCTGTGCCATCGGCAGTGCCTGGCAATCGGGCAGGCGCGCGGCCAGCGCCAGCGCCGTCTCGCTGCGCCGGCTGCCCACCGCCAGCACCGGCCAGCCCGCCGCGGCAAGCGCCGGTGCCAGGCATTGCGCCAGGCGGCCGGCCCCTATGAAGGCAATGCTTGATGTTGTTGTCATGGTGAACTCGCTTTCGCTGGCTGGCGGCGCGCCGAGGTTGCCCGGCCTCTTGCCACTACACTGATTCAGGCCCTGGTCATCGACTTGCATTCCATGCACCCGCCAAACCATTCAGCACGCTGGCGCCTTGGCCTACTGCTCGCCACCCTGTGCCTGCCTTCGCTGGGTTCGCATGCGCAGCCACCCATGCGCGTACTGCTCAATGACGTGGCGCCCTACACCATGCGCGCCGAAGCGGCCCTCTACGGCATGCATCATGACATCCTGCACCTGCTGGAGGACAAGCTGGGGCTCGCATTCGATGTCAACGTGGGCCCCTATGTGCGCCTGCCTGCATCCCTGGCGGATGGCAGCGCCGATATGGTGGTGGCGGTGGAGGGGCCGGATCTGGATGCCATCGGCAAGCGGGTGGCGCCGTTTCACGAATTCAAGTTCGTGGTGTTGAGCAAGAAGGCCTCTGCCATCGCTGGCGTGGCCGACTTGCGCGGCAAGCTGCTGGGTGTGGCGCGCGGAGCCTTCTACGCCGACAGCATCAACAACGACCCCGAGATCCGCAAGTTCGGCATCACCGACCCGTTCCAGGGCGTGCGCATGCTGGCACTGGACCGCCTGGACGCGGTGATCTCGTCGGACTATCTGCTCAGCCACGCGATGCGCCAGGCACGCGTGGTCACGGCCGACTTCGGCACGCCCTTCGTGGTCAACGAAAAGCGCTACACCCTCTACGCGCGCAAGGACCTGAGCGAGCAGGCGGTGCAGCGGATGCAGGCGGCCATGGAGGCGCTGCGCGCCTCCGGACGTATCGCCGAGGTATTGGCGCGCTACAAATAGCTGGCCTGACGTTTACTCAGAACGCCGCGATGCCCGTCATCGCGCGGCCCAGGATCAGCGCATGGATATCGTGCGTGCCCTCGTAGGTGTTCACCACTTCCAGGTTCACCAGATGGCGGGCGATGCCGAATTCATCGCTGATGCCGTTGCCGCCCAACATGTCGCGCGCCGTGCGGGCGATCTCCAGGCTCTTGCCGCAGCTGTTGCGCTTCATGATGGAGGTGATCTCCACCGCCGCCGTGCCTTCGTCCTTCATGCGACCCAGGCGCAGGCAACCCTGCAGGCCCAGGGTGATCTCGGTCTGCATATCGGCCAGCTTCTTCTGCACCAACTGGTTCGCGGCCAGCGGCTTGCCGAACTGCTTGCGGTCCAGCACATATTGGCGGGCCTTGTGCCAGCAATCCTCGGCCGCACCCAGGGCGCCCCAGGCGATGCCGTAGCGCGCGCTGTTCAGGCAGGTGAACGGGCCCTTCAGGCCGCGCACCTCGGGGAAGGCGTTCTCCTCGGGGCAGAACACCTCGTCCATCACGATCTCGCCGGTGATGGAGGCGCGCAGGCCCACCTTGCCGTGGATGGCGGGGGCGCTCAAGCCCTTCCAGCCCTTTTCCAAGACAAAACCCCGAATTTGTCCAACGCCGTTGGCGTCGGACTCCTTCGCCCAGACCACGAAAACATCAGCGATGGGGCTGTTGGTAATCCACATCTTGGAACCCGACAGGCTGTAGCCACCCGCCACCTTCTTGGCGCGCGTGACCATGGAGCCGGGGTCGGAGCCATGGTTGGGCTCGGTCAGGCCGAAGCAGCCTATCCACTCGCCGCTGGCGAGCTTGGGCAGGTATTTCTGCTTGGTGGCCTCGTTGCCGAATTCATTGATGGGCACCATCACCAGCGAGCTCTGCACGCTCATCATCGAACGGTAGCCCGAGTCCACGCGCTCGACCTCGCGGGCGATCAGGCCGTAGGCCACGTAGTTGAGGCCGGGGCCGCCGTACTCGGGGGCGATGGTGGGGCCCAGCAGGCCGATCGCGCCCATCTCGCGGAAGATCTCCGCATCGGTGCGCTCATGGCGGAAGGCCTCCAGCACGCGCGGCGCCAGACGCTCCTGGCAGTAGGCGGCGGCGGCGTCGCGCACCATGCGCTCGTCGTCGCTGAGCTGCTCGTTCAGCAGCAGCGGGTCGTCCCAATGGAAGCTTGCCTTGCTGGCCATGATGTTCGTCTCCTGTGAGGTCTGCCCTGCACCAGGGCTTGGCCCGGTGCTCGTCTGCGCGCCAGTATTCCCCGCGCGACGATTCGTGTCCAATACTCTCTAACCATTCAACGATAGGCAAGGAATATGGTCACCTCCGCCGCTGCCGCCGCCCTGTCCCGCGTGGAACTGCGCCATCTGCGCTACTTCCTGGCCCTTGCCGAGGAGCTGCATTTCGGCCGAGCGGCGCAGCGCCTGGCGATGTCGCAGCCGCCACTGTCGGTGGCGCTGCAGCAGCTCGAAGCGGTGGTGGGCGCGCGCCTGCTGGACCGCGACAGCAAGGGCGTGCGCCTGACGCCAGCGGGCGCAAGCTTTCGCAGCAGCGCCCAGGCCCTGCTGGGGCGCTTCGAGGACGCCTGCGCCCAGGCCCGCGAGGTGCAGGCCGGCGAGGTGGGCCGGCTGCGCCTGGGCTTCGTCGGCTCCACCCTCTTCCATGGCCTGCCGGCCTGGCTGCAGGCCTTCCAGGCCTCGCATCCGCGCGTGGAGGTGGTGGTGATCGAGCTGAACTCGCAGGACCAGATCCAGGCCTTGCTGCAGGAGGAGCTGGATCTGGCCCTGCTGCACACCGACCGCCTGCCGCAGGCTCTGGCCTGCGAGGCGCTCTATGACGAGCCCTTCCTGGCCTGCCTGCCGGCGACGCATGCGGCCGCGGCCAGGCGCCGCGTGGCGCTGGCCAGTCTCAGCGAGCAGCCCTTCATCCTGTTCTCGCGCCGCGGCTCGCCCGACTATCACGCCCGCATCATCGAGATGTGCCGCCAGCAGGGCTTCTACCCACGCCTGCAGCACGAGGGCCGGCATTGGCTCTCGGTGGTGTCGCTGGTGGCGCGCGGCCTGGGCGTGTCCATCGTGCCGGCGGCCTTCAAGGACGCCGGCATCCAGGGCGCGGTGTTCAAGCCGCTGGCCGAGACCATCGAACGCAGCCGCGTCTTTGCGGCCTGGCGGCAGAACTCGGCACCGGCGCTGCGGGAGGCGTTTCTGGCGGCCAGGCGTGGCGGCTGAAGCTGGGGCGGCCCGCGGTCGTGGCAGCGCCCTGTCCAGTCTTGCTTTGCGCCGGCAGTGCCGCAGGCTAGCATCGCATGGTCGCCCCTGTCGGCGTCGTCGAATTGACGGCGCCGCCTGGCGCAACGCGAAAGGTGGGCCATGTCGTTCAAGCGAACTGCCGTTAGCTTTCTTTTCTCGCTGCTGATCGCTGCCTGCGCAGTCAGCCCAGAGGTTCCAGGCGAAGCGGCCCGCCGTGCGCTCGCGCCGACGGGGGCGCTCCGCGTCGGGCTCATCAGCGTTCCGGTCCACGCCATTCGTCACCCCTACTCCGGTGAGTTGAGGGGCGTGTCGCATGACTTGGGGCGGGAACTCGCCGCGCGTCTGGGTGTGGCCTACCAGCCCATCGTGTATCCCAATCCAAAGGCGTACCTGGCGGCAGGCCAAGCGGGGGAATGGGACGTCGGCTCCCTGGGGGTGATGCAGGAACGTCAGTCCCTGTTTGACTTTGCTCAGCCACACCTCGTGGTTGAATACGGCTACCTCGTGCCGGCAGGAACAGGCATCGGATCGCTCAGCGAGGTCGACCGTCAGGGTGTACGTCTGGCGCTCGTGGCGAGCAGCTCCTCCGACCTCGCTCTCACCGGAACGGTTATGCACGCTTCGATCGTTCGCGGTCGCGACTTGTCGGCCTTGATCGAGTTGCTCAGGCAGGGCGATGCCGACGTCATAGGCGCCCAGAAGACGAACCTGTACGACATCGCTCCGCGCATCCCTGGATCGCTGGTGCTGGACGGACGCCCCGGCACGGAGGAACAGGCGCTGTCGATCCCGAAGGGCCGCGATCCGGCCGGCCTGGCCTACCTCCGGGCATTCGTGGACGAGGCAAAGAAGCGCGGGCTGGTTCAGCGCGCGATCGAGGGGGCCGGCGTTCGCGGCGTGCTCGTTGCACCTTGACAAGGTTCGGCCTGCCAATGTGAAACGGCGGCTCAGCCCCCCGCCTTGCGAAACGCCATCGGCGCACGCCCCAGCAGGCGCTGGAAGGAACGCCGCATGCGCTCGGTGTTGCCAAAACCCGCGGCCGCGGCGATGCGCTGTACCGAGGGCTGGCCCGCCTCCAGCGCCACGCGGGCGGACTCGACCCGCAGCCGCTCCACCACCTGGGCAGGCGTGGCGCCGGTCTCGGCGCGGAAGCAGCGCGCAAAGTGGCGCGGGCTCATGCACATGCGCTCGGCCAGCTGCTCGACGCGGTGTTCCAGGCCGATGTTGAGCCGGATGTAGTCCAGCAGCTCGCCAAAGCGCCCCTCGGCCTGGCGCAGCTCAAGCAGGGGCGAGAACTGCGACTGTCCGCCGGGCCGGCGGCGCTCCACGACCAGCTGACGCGCGGCCTCGCGCGCCACCTCTTCGCCGCAGTCATGCGCCACCAGGGCCAGGCAGAGGTCGATGCCGGCCGTCATGCCGGCACTGGTCCAGAGCTCGGGCCGCACCTTCGCGTGGCCATGCGCGGCGGGCTCGCGCACATAGATGCGATCCGGCTGCAGGCGCACCGAGGGGAACTCGCTCGCGAACTGGCGGCTGCGTGACCAATGCGTGGTGGCGCTGCGCTGGTCCAGCAGACCAGCGGCCGCCAACAGCAGGCTGCCGCTGCATATGCTGGCGATGCGCGCGCCGCGCTGGGCGGCGCGCTGCAGCCAACGCAGCAGCTGCGCGTCACGGCAGGCAGTGTCCACGCCGTCACCACCGATCGCCATCACCAGATCGACATTGCCGCATGAGCGCGGCAGCGACTGAACGGGCCAGTCCACGCCCGCCGAGCTGCGCACGCTGCCCGCCTTGCTCGCCGCCAAACGCCAGCTGTAGCTGCCCGGCCGCTGCAGGCGCGCCAGCTCGAACACGGCCATGGGCCCCGCCAGGTCCAGCTGCTGAAAGCCGGGGAACAAGAGGAACACGATGCGACAGCCCATGGCGCATTCTGCCAGCCCTGGCTGCCGCCACCTTGGCAGAAAAGGTGGGAACAGCGTCATGGCTGCCAAGGCCTGCTTTGCGCACACTGCGGGCCTGCCGCCTACCGCCCCGCAGTGCAAACGCAAAGGACAGCCCGAGCCATGACAGCCATCGACCAAGCCCTCATCACCATCACCGCACGCCCCGAGATCGTGTTCGCCGAAGGCCAGGGCAGCTGGCTGCGCGATGAAAACGGCAAGCGCTACCTGGACCTGGTACAGGGCTGGGCCGTCAACAGTCTCGGCCACAGCCCGGCCGTGGTGGCGCAGGCCTTGGCAGCGCAGGCCCAGCGCCTGCTCAATCCCAGCCCGGCTTTCTACAGCCGGCCCATGCTGGAGCTGGCGCAACGGCTCACCGAGCTGAGCTGTTTTGACCGCGTGTTCCTGGCCAACACCGGCGCCGAGGCCAACGAGGGCGCGGTCAAGCTGGCGCGGCGCTGGGGCCGCAAGATGCGCGGCGGCGCGCACCAGATCATCGGCTTCGAGCAAGGCTTTCATGGCCGCACCCTGGCCATGATGAGCGCCTCGGGCAAGCCGGGCTGGGACCAGATCTATGCGCCCATGCCGGGCGGCTTTGCCAAGGCCAGGCTCAACGACATCGAGTCGGTCGCGCGCGCCATCACGCCCGACAGCGTCGCCGTGATGATCGAGTTCGTGCAGGGCGAGGCCGGGGTGAATCTCGCCGATCCCGGCTTTGTGCGGGAGCTGCGCGCACTCTGCAGCGAGCGCCAGCTGCTGCTGATCGCCGACGAAGTGCAGACCGGCATAGGCCGCTGCGGCCAGGCCTTTGCCTACGAGCTGTTCGATATCGAACCGGACCTGATGACGCTGGCCAAGGGCCTGGGCGGCGGCGTGCCGCTGTCCGCGCTGCTTTGCAGGGAGCGGCTGAACTGCTTCGAGCCGGGCGACCAGGGCGGCACCTTTTGCGGCAATCCGCTGATGGCCGCGGTGGGCCTGGCGGTGGTGGGCGAGGTCTGCCGGCCCGACTTCCTCGCCCAGGTCCGGGAGTCCGCCGCCTATCTGGCCGAAGGGCTGCGGCACATCGTGCGCGAGCATGGCCTGGTCGCCGAGCGCGGCGCCGGCCTGTTGCGCGCGCTGGAGCTGCCGGTCGAGAGGGCCGACGCGGTGGTGGCCGCGGCGCGTGAGCTGAGCCCGGTCGGGCTCTTGATCAACGCGCCGCGCCCGCATCTGCTGCGCCTCATGCCGGCCTTGAACATCGCCCGCGGCGAGATCGACGCGGCGCTGGAGCTGCTCAGGGCGGCCTTGCGCCTGGCGCTGGACTAGGACCAGCGCGGCGGCTTGGGATGCAGGCGCGCCATCGCCAGGGTATCCACATAGGCACCGTCGCGCAGCGCATAGGCCTTCATGCGCCCCTCCTGCACAAAGCCGAAGCGCTCGTACAGGCGGATGGCGCGGGCGTTGTCGGCGTAGACGGTCAGCTCGACGCGCAAGACCTGGCCCCAGTTGTCGGCAAAGTCCAGCAGGGCCTGCAGGATGGCGCTGCCGACACCCTGGCCTTGGGCGTCACGCGCCACCGCGATGCCCAGGGCCATGACATGGCGCCGGCGCAGGGCCGCGCCCACCGAGTGCAAACCAGCGCTGGCCACCAGCCTGCCCTCGGCATTGAGCGCCACCAGCTGCAGATCCGCCTTGCCCGGCGCGGCGCCGTCCTGCAGGCGATGCGTCCACTGCTCTTGCGTCGGGTACGGAGTCTGCAGCAGTGCGCCAAACACCTCGGGATGGCTCATCAGTTCGGCAAACCCGGCGGCATCGCTGACTTGGGCGCGGCGGATGGTGATCTGCATTTGTCTCTGGCTCCTGGTGTTGCGGGGTTGAAGGAAATATGGAAAGGCCTTCAGCCCAGCACCGCCGTGACCTCGATCTCCACCTTGGCGCGGTCTTCCATCAGCGCCGCCACCTGCACCGCGCTCATCGCCACGCCGAACTCGCGGCCCATCACCTCGCGGTAGGCCTGGCCCACCTCGCGGCCACGCGCCTGGTACTCGTGCTTGTCGATCACATACCAGGTCATGCGCGTCATATGCTCGGGCCCGGCGCCGGCCTCGGCCAGCACCGTCTTAATGTTCACCAGCGTCTGGCGCACCTGGTCGACGAAATCGTCGCTCTCGAACTGGCATTGGCCGTTCCAGCCGATCTGGCCGGCCACGAAGACCTGCCGCCCGGATGCGGCGACGCCATTGGCATAGCCGCGCGGGGTGGCCCAGCCGACGGGTTGAAGAACGATCTTGTTGTTGTCAGTCATGATTCAGGGCTCCTTGGGCGCACTCGCAAGGCACAGCTCCAATGCGGCGCGCAGGTCATCGGGAAAGGTTTGGGGCAGGTGGCTGTGCAGCGAGGTGCACACCAGCACCTGGTGAAAGGCGACGCGCTCGTCGCCGCCGGCGCCGGCAAAGCGGATGTCCAGCGTCAGCGAGGTGCGGCCCAGCTTGCGGATGGTGACGGTCTGGGTCAGCAGATCGCCCATGCGGCTGACGCGCTTGAACTCGGTGTTCAGCTGCACGGTGGGCATGCCCACGCGGCGCGGGCCCAGCAGCTCCGCATAGTCGATGCCCAGGCCCTGCGTGAACCAGTCTTCCACGCAGGCGTTGAGCATCTCGAAATAGCGCGGGTAGAAGACGATGCCGGCCGGGTCGCAATGGCCGAAGCGCACCAGTTCCTGTCGTTGGTAGCTCATGCTTGTTCAGACTCCGAGATAACGCTGCCAGAGCGTGTGATCGGCATCCAGCGCCGTGGAGTCGCCGCTCCACACCACCCGGCCGCGTTCGACGATATGGTGCTGGTCGGCCAGCGCGATCAGGCGCTTCACATATTTGTCCACCACCAGAATGGTCTGCCCGGCCTCGCGCAGGGTGCGCAGGCAGCGCCAGATCTCCTCGCGTATCAGCGGCGCCAGGCCTTCGGTGGCCTCGTCCAGCACCAGCAGGTGCGGGTTGGTGACGAGGGCGCGGCCGATCGCGAGCATCTGCTGCTCGCCGCCGGAGAGCTGGTTGCCCATATTGGCGCTGCGCTCCTTGAGGCGCGGGAACAGCGCATAGACGCGCTCCAGATCCCAGGGCTCGCGGGCCGCGCAGCGGTTGCCGGCAAAGGCCTCGAGGTTCTCGCGCACGCTCAGGTTCGGAAAAATCTGCCGGCCCTCGGGCACGATGGCCAGCCCCAGGCGCGCGATGCGGTCGGCACTCCAACCGGTGACGTCCGCGCCGGCAAAGCGGATGCGCCCGCCCCTGGGCGCGAGCCAGCCGGTCAGGCATTTCAAGAGGCTGCTCTTGCCCATGCCATTGCGGCCCAAGAGCGTCACCACCTCGCCCTGGCGGATGCGCAAATCAATGCCGAACAGCACCTGGCTGCTGCCATAGGCGGCCTCCAGGCCATCGATCTCAAGCACGGCGCTCATAGATTCTCCAACTCGTCACCGAGGTAGGCGCGTCTGACCTCGGGATGCTCGCGGATCTCGTCCGGGCTGCCGGTGGCGATGATGCGGCCGAACACCAGGGTGGAGATGCGATCGGCGAGCTTGAACACCGCGGCCATATCGTGCTCCACCAGCAGCAGCGTGTGCTTCTCGCGCAGCAGCTGCAGCAGCTCCACCATGCGCTCGGATTCGTCCGGCCCCATGCCGGCCATGGGCTCGTCCAGCAGCAGCAGGCGCGGCTCGGCCGCCAGCGCCAGGCCCAGCTCCAGCTGGCGCTGCTCGCCATGACCCAGGCTGCCGGCGGCGCGGTCCAGCTGGGCGGTCAGGCCCACGCGCTGGGCCAGGGCCTCGGCGCGCGCATGCGCCACATGGTCGCGGCAAGCCACGCGCCAGGCGCTGCGCTGGCCGCCCTGGCGCGCCAGCACCGCCAGCAGCAGGTTGTCCAGCACGCTATAGCGCTTGAAGATGCTGGTGATCTGGTAGGAGCGCACCAGGCCGGCGCGCACATGGCTGTCGACGCTCGCCAGGGTCAGGTCTTGCCCGGCGAACAGCACCCGGCCGGCGTCGGGCCTGAGCGCGCCCGAGATCTGGTGGATCAGCGTGGTCTTGCCGGCGCCGTTGGGGCCGATCAGCGCATGCACCTCGCCGCGGCGCACCTCGAAGCTGGCATGGTCGGTGGCGGCCAGCGCGCCAAAGCGCTTCACCAGGCCCTGCACTTCCAGCAACTCAGCCATGGCGCACCCTTCTGTGGATAAGGCCAGTGAGCCCCTGCGGCGCAAACAGCACCACCGCCAGCAAGAGCAGGCCCAGCGCCATCTGCCAATGCAGGGTATAGCCCGAGAGCAGTTCCTCCAGCAACAGCAGCACCACCGCGCCCAAGGCGCCACCCCACAGCGCACCGGCGCCGCCGATGATGACCATGATCATCAGCTGACCGGATTGCGACCAATGCATCAGGTGCGGCGTCACCAGCCCGTTCAGATTCACCAGCAGCGCGCCGGCCAGGCCGGCGATCGCGCCTGCCAGCACGAAGGCCTGCCATTGCAGCGCAAACACGCGCGTGCCCACCGCCGCCATGCGGGTCTCGTTTTCCTTGACGCCCTGCAGCAGCCAGCCAAAGGGCGAGTTCAGGAGGCGCTGCACGCCCGCCATCACCAGGGCGGCCAGCAGCAGCACGGTGAAGTAAAAGCTCTGGTCGTTCTTCAGGTCCAGGCCAAGCAGGGCCGAACGCTGCGGCAGCGGCAGGCCGTCGTCGCCGCCATAGGCCTTCAGCGAGACCATCAGGTAATAGAACATCTGGGCAAAGGCCAGCGTGATCATGATGAAGTAGACGCCGCGCGTGCGCAGGCTCACCGCACCGATCAGCGCCGCTGCGATGGCGCTCACCGCCATCGCGGCCGGCCAGGCGATCCAGGCGCTCGTCACGCCCGCGTCCATCAGGATGCCCACGGTGTAGGCGCCCAGGCCCACAAAGGCCGCATGGCCAAAGCTCACCATGCCGCCAAAGCCCAGGATCAGATTCAGGCTGGTGGCGGCCATCGCGAAGATCAGCACGCGCGTGGCCACGCCGGTGTAGAACTCCCAGCCCAGCGCCCCGAGCGCAAAGGGCAAGGCGGCCAGCGCCAGCAGCAGGGCCGGCGCGCCCCAGGGGCCAAGGCCGGCGTGGTGCAAGGATGCTGAAGACGAACTGCTATGACTCATGCATCAACCCCTGGCCGGGAACAGGCCTTGCGGTTTCCAAAAGAGGACGGCCGCCATCAGCACATAGATCAGGATGGAGGCCAGCGCCGGGCCCAGGTTGGAGGCCACCTCGGGCGTGGCCAGCTGGCGCATCACGGCGGGCAGCAGGGTGCGGCTGAGCGTGTCCACCAGGCCCACCAGCAGGGCGCCCACCAGGGCGCCGCGGATCGAGCCGATGCCACCGATCACGATCACCACAAAGGCCAGAATCAGGATGCTCTCACCCATGCCCACCTGCACCGCCAGCAAGGGCCCCAGCAGCGCACCGGCCAGCGCACACAGCGCCGCACCGAAGCCGAACACCAGGGTGAAGAGGCGCTTGATATCGACGCCCATGGCGGTGGCCATGGCGCGGTTCGAGGCGCCGGCGCGCACCCACATGCCGATGCGGGTGCGCGTCACCAGCAGGAACAGCAGCATGGCCACGGCCAGGCCCACGCCAATGATGAGCAGGCGGTAGGCCGGGTACATCAGCCCCGGCAACAGCTCCACCGGGCCCGAGAGCGCGGCCGGCGTGTTGAGCATCAGCGGCTGCTCGCCCCAGATCATGCGCACGCCCTCGTTGCTGATCAGGATCAGTGCAAAGGTGGCCAGCACCTGGCTGAGGTGGTCGCGCTGGTAGAGGCGGCGCAACAGCGCCAGCTCCAGCAGCATGCCCAGCAGCGCGGTGCCCAGCACCGCGGCCGCCACGGCCAGCACAAAAGACCCCGTCGCCAGCGCCGTGGCGGCGGCCAGATAGGCCCCCACCATGTAGAGCGAGCCATGGGCCAGGTTGATCATGTCCATGATGCCGAACACGAGCGTGAGCCCGGCCGCCAAGAGGAACAGCATCAGCCCGAACTGCAGGCCGTTCAAGGCCTGCTCGGCAACGAGGATCCAGTCCATGGCGCGCTTCTTCTTCCGCTCACTTCATCTTGCAGGAAGCGGCGTAGGCATCCGCATGGCTGGTGAAAATCTTGCCCAGGGTCTTGTTGGTGACGCGGCCCTGCGCGTCCTTGCCGATCACGCGCAGGTAGTAGTCCTGGATCGGGTACTGGTTGTTGTTGAACTTGAAGGGGCCGCGCACCGATTCGAACCTGGCCGCCTTGAGCGCCTTCAGCAGCGCGTCCTTGTCCTCGATCTTGCCCTTCACGTCGCGCACCGCGGCGCTGATCAGCTGCGCCGCGTCATAGCCCTGGCTGGCATAGAGCGAGGGCAGGCGCTTGTACTCGGCCTGGAAGTCCGCCACGAACTTCTTGTTGGCGGCGTTGTCCATGTCGTGCGCCCAATGCGAGCTGTTGAACATGCCCAGCATGGGCTCGCCCACCGCCTTGATGACATCCTCATCGGCAGAGAAGCCGGGGCCGAACAGGGTGATGTCCTTGGACAGGCCGGCGCCGACGAACTGCTTGATGAAGTTGATGCCCATGCCGCCGGGCAGGAAGATGTACATCGCGTCGGGCTTGGCGGCGCGCGCCTGGGCCAGCTCGGCGGCATAGTCCAGCTGGCCGAGCTTGGTGTAGATCTCCTCCGCCACCACCGCATTCGGCCCCTTGTAGAAGCGCTTGAAGCCGCTGATGGCGTCCTTGCCGGCGGGGTAGTTGGGCGCCAGCACCACCACCTTCTTGAAGCCCTTGTCCAGCACCGTCTTGCCCACCGCCTCGTGCAGGTTGTCGTTCTGCCAGGCGACGTTGAAGAAGAAGGGGTTGCACTGCTCGCCCGCGTATTGCGAGGGGCCGGCATTGGCGCTGATATAGGGCGTCTTGCTGTCAAACACGCCCTGGCCCACCGCCAGCATGATGTTGGAGAACACGATGCCGGTCATGAAATCGACCTTGTCGCGCTTGAGCAGACGGTCGGTGGTCTGCTTGGCCACATCGGGGTTCTGCTGGTCGTCGGCCGTGATCACCTCGGCGGGCAGGCCGCCGAGCTTGCCGCCCTGGGCCTTCAGCGCCAGGTTGAAACCGTCGCGTATGTCCACGCCCAGGCCGGCGCCGGGACCCGAGAGCGTGCTGAGCATGCCCACCTTGACCTTGTCGGCGGCATGAGCCGCTTGTTGAGCCGCCAGCAGCGCCACGGCGGCGCAAAGCATCGTCCTCGTCTTGGTCATCGTCTTGGTCTCCTGAAGGGTCAGATGGATTGCTTCAACTTGAAACGTTGCAGCTTGCCCGTCTCGGTGCGCGGCAGGCTGGCGCGGAACTCTATCGCACGGGGGTATTTGTAGGGCGCCACCGTCGCCTTGACGAAGTCCTGCAGGGTCTTGACCATGGCCGCGTCCTCCGCATGGCCGGGGCGCAGCACCACGAAGGCCTTGACGATCTGGCCGCGCTCCTCGTCGGCCACGCCAATCACGCCGCATTCGGCCACCGCCGGGTGCGCCAGCAGCGCCGCCTCCACCTCGGGGCCGGCGATGTTGTAGCCGCCGGAGATGATCATGTCGTCGGTGCGCGCCTGGTAGACGAAATAGCCGTCGGCGTCGATCAGATAGGCGTCGCCGGTGAGGTTCCAGCCCTTCATCACATAGCCGCGCTGGCGCTCGTCGGCCAGGTAGCGGCAACCGGTCGGTCCCTTGACTGCCAGCTTGCCCACCTGGCCGGCCGGCAAGACCTGACCCTCGTCGCTCATCACGCAGGCCTGGTAGCCCGGCACAGGCTTGCCGGTGGCGCCCGGGCGGGCCTCGTCTTCGGTGTGCGAGATGAAGATGTGCAGCATCTCGGTGGCGCCGATGCCGTCGATCATCTCGATGCCGGTGCTTTCCTTCCAGAGCTTGCGCGTGGCGGCCGGCAGGGCCTCGCCGGCGCTGACGCATTTGCGCAGGCTGGAGAGATCATGCTGGGGAACCTGCAAGTCGTTCGCCGGGCCGCTCCCAAGAACGACTTGGCCCCCTCGGGGGGCCGCCTGCGTACCCGCAGGCGAGGGGCCCAACATCCCCGCCATGGCTCGGTAGGCCGTCGGCGCGGTGAAGCAGACCGTCGCGCGGTACTGCGCGATGGCGGCCAGCAGCGCATCGGGCCCGGCCTTTTCCAGCAGCACGGTGGAGGCGCCCACGCTCATCGGGAACAGCAGCAGGCCGCCAAGCCCGAACGTGAAGGCAAGCGGCGGGCTGCCAATGAAGATGTCGTCGGCCACCGGCTTCAACACATGCGGCGGCCAGCAGGCACAGATAGCCATCACATCGCGATGGAAGTGCATGGTGCCTTTGGGCTGGCCGGTGGTGCCCGAGGTGAAGGCGATGATGCAGCAGTCGTCCGCCGCGGTGTCGACGTTGCGGAAGTCCGAAGGTTTGGCGGCGGCGCGCGCCTCGATGCCGCCCGCGGCCTCGCTCATGTAATGCCCCACGGTCTTGAGCACCGGGCATTGCGCCTGCGCCAGGCTGAGCTCTTCGGCCAGACGCGCATCGCACAGCGCATGGCTGACCTGCGCCTTGTCTATCACCTGGGCGAGTTCCTTGGCGCGCAGCAGCGGCATGGTGGCCACCGCGATCGCGCCCACCTTCATGATGGCGAACCAGCAGGCCGCCATCATCGGCGTGTTGGCGCCGCGCAGGAGCACGCGGTTGCCGGGCTGCACGCCCAGCTCATCGACCAGCACATGGGCGATGCGGTTGGCCTGGGCCTGCAGATCGGCATAGCTCCAGCGCAGGCCCGGGCCCTGCATGCACAGGCGATCGCCCTGCCCCTCGGCCACCCAGCGGTCCAGCAGTTCGCTGGCACAGTTCAGGCGCGCGGGGAATTGCAGCTCGGGCAACTCGAAGACCAGCTCGGGCCATTGCTCGCGTGGCGGCAGGTTGTCGCGCGCAAAGGTATCGACATGTGCGGTGGTGCTCATGATTGTTTCTAGCCGTTCTTCAACAGGTCTCGACCGATGATCAGCTGCTGTACCTCGCTGGCGCCCTCGTAGATGCGCAGCGCGCGGATCTCGCGGTAGAGCGACTCGACCATCTCGCCGCTCTTCACGCCACGGCCGCCGAACAGCTGCACCGCGGCGTCGATGACGCGCTGTGCGCCCTCGGTGGCCATCAGCTTGGCCATGGCGGCCTCGCGCGTGACGTTCTGGCCCTGGTCGCGCTGCCAGGCGGCGCGGTAGACCAGGAGTGCCGAGCTGTCCACCGTGCAGGCCATATCGGCCAGCTTGGCCTGGGTGAGCGGCAGGTCGGCCAGGGTGGCGCCGAACATCCTTCTTTCCCTGGCCTGCTGCAGGCCTTCCTGCAGCGCACGCCGCGCAAAGCCCAGCGAGGCCGCGGCCACCGAGGTGCGGAACACATCCAGGGTGCGCATCGCCAGCTTGAAGCCCTCGCCCGGCGCGCCAATCATCTGGCTCTTGGCCACGCGGCAATTCGTGAACTTCAGGCGCGCCAGCGGATGCGGCGCGATCACCTCAATGCGTTCGGCGATCTCGAAACCCGGCAGCCCGGCATCCACGATGAAGGCGCTAATGCCGCGCGAACCCGCAGCCTCGCCCGTGCGGGCAAACAGCACATAAAAATCCGCGATGCCGCCGTTGGAGATCCAGGTCTTCTCGCCATTCAGCACATAGGCGTCACCGTCCTCCACCGCGCTGCACTGCATCGCCGCCACGTCGGAGCCGGCCTCGGGCTCGGACAAGGCAAAGGCCGCCAGGGCCTCGCCGCGCGCCACGCGCGGCAGATAGCGTTCGCGCTGTGCCGGGGTGCCGGCCAGCGAGATCGCGCCCGAGCCCAGGCCCTGCATCGCAAAGGCGAAATCGGCCAGGCCGTTGTAACGCGCCAGGGTCTCGCGCAGCAGGCAGATGGCGCGGGTGTCTATGCTGTCGGCCGCGCCGCCGAGTTGCACGCCGGCAATCGCATGCTTGAGCCAGCCCGCCTGGCCCAGCGCCTTGACCAGGCTGCGGCATTCGGCATCCACATCGGTGCCATGGCCGGCGTGCAGATATTGCGCGCACCAGGCGTCCAACTCATCGGCGAGCCGGCGATGCTTGTCGTCGAAGAACGGCCATTCGAGATGCGTGAGATGCACGATCAGTCTCCTTCGAAGACGGGCTTTTGCTTCGCTACGAACGCGTGATACGCGCGATGGAAATCCTGCGTCATCATGCAGATCGCCTGGGCCTGGGCCTCGGACTCGATCGCCTCGTCCACGCTCATGGACCATTCCTGGTGCAGCATCTTCTTGGTCATGGCGTGGCCGAACGTGGGGCCAGCAGCAATTTCCTGCGCCCATTGCAGGGCCGTGGCTTCCAAGGCATCGGGCTCGGCCAGGCGGTTGTGAAAGCCCCATTGCAAGGCCTCCTCGCCGCCCAGCGAACGGCCCGAGTACAGCAGGTCCGAGGCACGGCCCTGGCCGACGATGCGCGGCAGGATGGCGCAGGCGCCCATATCGCAGCCGGCCAGGCCCACGCGGGTGAACAAGAAGGCCAGCTTGGAGCGCGCGGTGCCGACGCGCAGGTCGGCGGCCATCGCCATGATGGCGCCGGCGCCGGCACACACGCCGTCGATCGCCGCCACGATGGGCTGCGGGCAGGCGCGCATGGCCTTGACCAGATCGCCGGTCATGCGGGTAAAGGCCAAGAGGTCCGGCATCGTCATCTGGGTCAGCGGGCCGATGATCTCGTGGACATCGCCACCCGAGCAGAAGTTGCCGCCGGCGCCCTGCACCACCAGGGTCTTGACCTCGTCCGCATAGCAGAGCGCACGGAACAGATCGCGCAGCTCGGCGTAGGAGTCGAAGGTCAGGGGATTCTTGCGCTCCGGGCGGTTCAGCGTGATCACGCCCACGCCGCCCTCCTGGCGCCAGAGGAAATGCGCGGGCTGGTAGCCGGCCAGGCTGCGGCGGTTGCCGCCGGCCAGATGGGCGTCTATGGGTCGGCTCATGCTGCGGTCTTCCTTTTTCTGGCTTGCTTGGGGGCGATGGCCGGAGCGGTCTCCAGCGTGCCCAGGTGTTGCTTGAGGTCGGCCAGCAGGGCATAGACCTGGGCCTTCTGCTCGGGCGCCCAGCCGCCCAACAGCTCGACGATCCAGCCCTCGTGGGTGGCCGCCATCTTCTTGAACTGGCGCCGCCCGGCGGGCGTGAGCCTGACGCTGAAGGAGCGCCGGTCGCTCGGGTGCGGCACGCGCAGCACCAGGCCTTCGGCCTCCAGCTGGTCGGTGATGCCGGTGATATTGCCGCCGGTGACCATCAGGCGCTGCGAAAGCTCGCGCATCGCCAGGCCATCGGGGTGGCGCTCCAGCTGGGCCAGCAGGTCGAAGCGCGGCAGCGTGGTGGCGAAATCCTGGCTCAGGCGCTTGCGGATCTGGCCCTCGATGCGGGTGGTGCAGGCCAGCAGGCGCAGCCAGAGCTTGAGCGCCTGGTGATCGTCGGCCACCACGCGCGACTCCAGGTCGGGACCCAGGCCTTCGATGGCGTCGAGCGCATTCATCATCATGACCATTCGCCTCCGCACACCGCAATCGCCTGGCCCGTGATCGCGCTGGCGCCGCGCGAGGATAACCAGGCCACCGTGTGCGCCACTTCCTCGGGCTGCACCAGGCGGCCCTGCGGATTGCCCGCGGCGAGCTGCTGGCGCGCGGCCTCGGCCGTGCGGCCGGTCTTGGCGACGATGTTGGCCACCGCCTGCTCGACGATCTCGGTCTCGGTATAGCCGGGGCAGACCGCATTCACGGTCACGCCCTGCTTGGCCATTTCCAGCGCCAGCGCGCGCGTCAGGCCCAGCACCCCATGCTTGGCGGCGCAATAGGCCGATACATAGGCATAACCCTTCAGTGAGGCGGTGCTGGCCACATTGATGATGCGGCCAAAGCCGCGCTCGGCCATGCCCGCCACCACCTGCTGGGTGCACAAAAAGGTGCCGGTGAGGTTGACCTGCAGCATCTGCTGCCACTGTGCCAGCGAGGTCTTCACAAAGGGCGCGGTCTGCGCCTGGCCGGCGTTGTTGACCAGGATGTCCAGCGGCCCCAGTTCCGATTGCGCGCTCTCGAAAGCCGTCTTGACGGAGGCCTCGTCGGCGACGTCACAGCGCTCGACGGCAAGCTCGCCAAGTGCCGCCAGCCGTTCTCGCTGCGCCTCCAGCCTGGCGAGATCCCGCCCCATCAGCGTGACGCGGGCACCGCGCTGCGCGAGCTCGCGCGCCACCGCCGCACCTATGCCCGAGCCGCCACCCGTCACCACCGCATGCAGGCCTTGCAGCTCGCTGTTCATGACTGGGCCTTCGCACGCGCGAACAGGCTCTCCATCTGCGGCTTGGCCGAGCGGTACTGCTTGGGCCAGGCGAGCTCGGTGAAGCCGATCTTGGCCGCCTCGGTGAGCGTCCAGGCCGGGTTGGCCAGGTGCGGGCGGGCCACGGCGCAGAGGTCGGCGCGGCCGGCGGCGATGATGGAGTTCACATGGTCGGCCTCGCTGATCGCGCCCACCGCGATGGTGGGGATGCCGGCCTCCTGGCGCACGCGGTCGGCAAACGGGGTCTGGAACATGCGACCGAAGCTGACTTTTTCCTGCTTGCTGACCTGGCCCGATGAGCAGTCGATCAGGTCGGCGCCCGCCGCCTTGAAGGCCTTGGCAATCTGCACCGCGTCGGCCGGGGTGATGCCACCCTCCACCCAGTCATGCGCCGAGATGCGCACCGACATCGGCAGCTTCTCCGGCCAGGCGGCGCGCACCGCGGCAAACACCTCCAGCGGATAGCTCAGGCGGTTTTCCAGGCTGCCGCCGTACTCGTCCGCGCGCTGGTTGGTGAGCGGCGAGATGAAGGACGAGAGCAGGTAGCCGTGCGCGCAATGCAGCTCCAGCCAGTCGAAGCCGGCCGCGGCGGCGCGCTGCGTGGCGGCCACGAAATCGGCCTTTACACGGTCCATATCGGCGCGCGTCATGGCCCGCGAGGTCTGGCTCACGCCCTCCAGGTATTGCTGCGGCGAGGCGCTGATCAGCGGCCAGTTTGCCTCGGCATCTGGCAGCGGCCGGTCTATGCCCTCCCAGGCCAGGCGGGTCGAGCCCTTGGCGCCGGCATGGCCCAGCTGCACCGCCATCCTGGCATCGCTGTTGGCATGGACCCAGGCCACGATGCGCTGCCAGGCCTGGCCCTGCTGGTCGTTCCACAGGCCCGGGCAGCCGGGGGTGATGCGCGCATCGGGGCTGACGCAGGTCATCTCGGCAAACACCAGGCCGGCGCCGCCCATGGCGCGCGCGCCCAGGTGCACCAGGTGGTAGTCGCCGGCGATGCCGTCCACCGCCGAGTACTGCGCCATCGGCGAGACCACGACGCGATTCTTCAGCGTCACCGAGCGCAGCGTGTAGGGCGTGAACATGGGCGGGATGGCCGGCTGGGCCGGGTCGCGCTCCAGGCCGGCGCGCGCGGCAAACCAGCGCTCGTAGCCCTCCAGCCAGGCCTTGTCGCGCAGGCGCAGGTTCTCGTGGCTGATGCGCTGGCTGCGCGTCAGCATCGAGTACATGAATTGCTCGGGTTCCAGCTGGTCGCAGTAGCGCAGGCCGCAGACCTCGAACCACTCCATCGCGTTCCAGGCCGCGTTCTGCAGGCGCAGGGTCTCGATGCGGCGCGCCGCCTGGTAGTCGGCCAGCACCTGCGGGATGTGTGCCGCGTCGTCGCCCTGCTGCTTGAACAGCCGCGTCAGCTCGATTGCATCCTCGATCGCCAGCTTGGTGCCCGAGCCGATGGCGAAATGCGCCGTGTGCACCGCATCCCCCATCAGCACCACATGGCTGCCATGCTTGTTCTGCAGCGACCATTGCTCGCACACCACGCGCTGGAAGTTCAGCCAGGCCGAGCCGCGCAGATGGCGCGCATTCGTCATCAGCCTGGCGCCCTGCAGGTTCTTGGCGAAAAGCTGCTCGCAAAACGCGATCGACTGCTCCTGGTCGGCACGGTCCAGGCCATGGGCCAGCCAGACATGCTCGGGGCATTCGACGATGAAGGTGGTGGTCTGCTCGTCGAATTTGTAGACATGGGCCTGGAACCAGCCATGCTCGGTCTTCTCGAACAGGAAGTTGAAGGCGTCGTAGTTCTTGTGCGTGCCCAGCCAGATATAGCGGTTCGGGCGCGTCACGATGTCGGGCTTGAAGACTTGCTCGTAGCGGCCGCGGATGCGCGAGTTGATGCCGTCGCTGGCGATGATGAGGTCGGAGTCGGCGTAGTCCTCGTCGGACTGCGCGTCGCACTCGAACACCAGCTTCACGCCCAGCGCCTCGCAGCGCGCCTGCAGGATGTTGAGCAGCTTCTTGCGGCCTATGCCCACGAAGCCATGGCCGCCCGAGCGGATCGCACGGCCCTTGAAGTGCAGCTCGATATCGTCCCAGTGGTTGAAGGCCTCCTGGATCTCTGCGGCGGTCTCGGCGTCCCACTCGCGCATATTGTCCATGGTGGCATCGGAGAACACCACGCCCCAGCCAAAGGTGTCATAGGGCTTGTTGCGCTCGACCACGGTGATCTCGTGCGCCGGGTTGAGCTTCTTCATCAGCAAGCCGAAATACAGGCCAGCGGGCCCTCCGCCAATGCAGGTGATACGCATGATCCACAACCTTGCTTTTTGCTGAGCTTGCGGTTAACTTTAGGCCTAGATCGTTTAGGTGTCAATTAACTTGAAAACATGCCAGACTAGGGACATTCCCGCAGTCGCAGCGCGCGGCGAGCGGGGCTTTCCAGCCACCGCGTTTCCTGTTGGAATTAACCGACACCACGCCGCCGCAAGCCTTGATAAGGTGCGCGCCGATCGAAGGAATCCCGATGAATAAACGACTCTGGGACATCTCCCCGCTGGTCAGCCCCGAGGCGCCCATCTTCCCCGGTGACGAGCCCTATGCGCTGCGCTGGACCGCACGCCTCTCGCCCGGCTGCCCGGTGAACCTGAGCGCCGTCACCATGTCTCCGCATGTGGGCGCGCATGCCGATGCGCCGCTGCACTATGCCGAGGGCGAGGCCGCGGTCGCCGAGCTGGACCTGCATCCCTATCTGGGCCCCTGCCGCGTCATCCACGCGATCGGCTGCGGGCCGCTGATCCGCATCGAGCACCTGCAGCATGCGCTAGCCGCCGCGCCCCTGCCCGAGCGCGTGCTGGTGCGCTGCTGCGAGCGCGCCGATACGGTGTGGAACCCCGACTTCACCGCCTATGCGCCCGAGACCGTGGCCTGGCTGGCCGCGCAGGGCGTCAGGCTGATCGGCCTGGACACGCCCTCGGTGGACCCGGCCAGCAGCAAGAGCCTTGACAGCCACCAGCAGCTGCTGCGCCTGAAGCTGCGCGTGCTGGAGAACCTGGTGCTCGACGAGGTGCCCGAAGGCGACTACGAACTCATCGCCCTGCCGCTCAAGCTGGCCGGGGCCTGTGCATCACCCGTGCGCGCCGTGCTGCGCGAACTCTGAAGGAGACCCAGAAGTGACCACGAGACAAGACTGCGACGTCCGCGACGCCGAAGACCCCTTGCGCGAGCTGCGCCACCAGTTCGATCTGCCGCCCGGCGTGATCTATCTGGACGGCAATTCGCTCGGCGTGCTGCCCCGCGCCACCCTGGGCCGGGTGCAGCAAGTCATCACCAAGGAATGGGGTCAGGACCTGATCAAGAGCTGGAACAGCGCCGGCTGGATAGACCTGCCGGCTCGCATCGGCGACAAGATCGCGCGCCTGGTGGGCGCCGATGCCGGCGAGCTGGTGGTGGCCGATTCCACCTCGCTGAACCTCTACAAGGTGCTCTCGGCCGCGCTGCGCATCAGCATGGCCAATCAAGGCGACGCGCCCGCGCGCAAGCTGATCGTCTCCGAGCGCAGCAACTTCCCCACCGATCTCTACATCGCCGAGAGCCTGGCCCAGCAGCATGGCCTGACGCTGAAGCTGGTGGACAGCGTGGACGAGATCCCCGCCATGCTCAATGGCGAACTCGCGGTGCTGATGCTCACCGGCGTGAACTATCGCACCGGTTACCAGCACGATATGCAGGCCATCACCGCCGCGGCCCATGCCGCCGGTGCGCTGGTGATCTGGGACCTGGCCCATTCGGCCGGCGCGGTGCCGGTGGATCTGAAGGGCGCGGACGCCGATTTCGCCATCGGCTGCGGCTACAAATACCTCAACGGCGGCCCCGGCGCTCCCGCCTTTGTGTGGGCGCATCCGCGTCATGCGGACCGATTCTGGCAGCCACTCTCGGGCTGGATGGGCCATGCTGCGCCCTTCCAGTTCACGCCCGACTACCGGCCCGCGCCCGGCATCCAGCGCTATCTCTGCGGCACGCCGGCCCTGCTCTCGATGGCGGCGCTGGAATGCGGCGTCGACACCCTGCTTGCGGCCGAGCCCATGGGCGGCATGCAGGCGCTGCGCCAGAAGTCTGTGGCATTGACCGAGCTCTTCATCGAGCTGGTGGACGAGCGCTGCGCCAAGCTGGGCGTGCGCGTGGCCTCGCCGCGCCAGGCCGCGCAACGCGGCAGCCAGGTCTGCCTGAGCCTTGCGCCCCCGCTGGAACATGCCAGCTATGCGGTGGTGCAGGCCCTGATCGCGCGCGGCGTGATCGGCGACTTCCGCGCCGGCGACCCGGCCGACCTGGCGGCCATGCCGCACATCCTGCGCTTTGGCTTCACCCCGCTCTACATCGGCTACACCGAGGTCTATGACGCGGTGGAGCACCTCGTGCAAGTGCTTGCTACCCAGGAGTGGAAGCAGGAGCAATTCAACCAGAAGGCTGCAGTGACATGACTTGCCCACATCACCTGACCGAGACCATCGTCCAACAAGAGGGCGCGCAGCTCGACTTCTCCAAGGACATGAGCTACGGCGACTACCTCAAGCTCGACCAGGTGCTCTCCGCCCAGCACCCGCTCTCGCCCGAGCACAACGAGATGCTCTTCATCGTGCAGCACCAGACCTCGGAGCTGTGGATGAAGCTGATGCTGCACGAGCTGCACGCCGCCGTGGCCTGCGTGGCCGAGGCGCGCCTGCCCGAGGCATTCAAGATGCTGGCGCGCGTCTCGCGCATCATGGAGCAGCTGGTGCATGCCTGGGATGTGCTGGCCACCATGACGCCCCCCGAGTACACCGCGATCCGTCCCTACCTCTCCAACAGCAGCGGCTTCCAGAGCTGGCAGTACCGCGAGATCGAGTTCATGCTCGGCAACAAGAATGCCGCCATGCTCAAGCCGCATGCGCACCGCCCCGACCTGCTGAACCAGGTACAGGCCGCCTACCAAGCCCCCTCGCTCTACGACGTGGTGCTGCAGCTGTTGGCCAAGCGCGGCATCGCCGTGCCGCAGAGCCACCTGCAGCGCGACTGGACCGAGCCCTACGCCGCCAGCGAGGGCGTCAAGCAGGCCTGGCTGCAGGTCTACCGCGACCCCCAGGCGCATTGGGATCTCTACCAGATGGCCGAAGAGCTGGTGGACCTGGAAGACGCCTTCCGCCTCTGGCGCTTCCGCCATGTCACCACGGTGGAACGCGTGATCGGCTTCAAGCGCGGCACCGGCGGCACCTCGGGCGTGGGCTATCTGCGCAAGATGCTGGACGTGGTGCTGTTTCCGGAGCTGTGGGCGGTGAGGACGGAGCTGTGAGCAGGGCGCGCGCGGATCAGGGATCCCGCAGTCGTTACTTCGGTAACGCCAGTCGGGCGCGGTCTTGCGTTTGCTTACCGGCGGGAAATGCAAGCTGGGAGATCTGACCCCCAGAGCGCTCTGAGCACGGCGCCCACTGGACGCACTGAGCACGAGCTGACAGAGTCTCATGTTTTGCGCTCCACCACCCTGCCTATGCTCGCCATCACGAACACAAACTCAGCCTGGTTGGTCATCCTGGCTTCTGGCCTACTGGAGATCGCCTTCTCCGTCAGCATGAAGCTCTCAGACAGCTTTACACGGCCGCTTCCTTCGGTCATCTCGGTCGTGGCTGCCATCCTCAGCGTCTGGCTCATGAGCCTCACGCTCAGGATCCTTCCGGTGGGCACCGGCTATGCCGTCTGGGCTGGCATTGGCGCGGCTGGTACAGCAGTCGTCGGCATGCTCTTCTTCCAAGAGCCAGCCAATCTCGCTCGCATTGCCTGCATTGGAATGGTCGTCGCGGGCATTGTCGGTTTGCAGCTTCAGACTCCGGCCTAGAGGGTCGCCCGAGGGGCAGGTCTCGCGCCTTGCATTTCTTCCCAAGACAAATGCGTTCCTCCTCGCCTGCCAACCTGCAACAGGCAAGCATGAGATGAGGAAGGCGCACCCCCGGCAGCAGCCTACCGCCCCCTGGGCAATTCAAGCTGCCCCGCGCCCATCTGCCTGGCCACCCCGCGCGGGCAGCCGCCGGCGGATTCGGTCGAACACTTGGCCCGAGGCAGAAGTAGGCCCAGGGCGCGCATGGCGCGTTCAACGCCATCCAGCTTGAGCGGAGGCACGAAGCCGTCGATGCCCGCCGCGCGCGCGGCACTCATCTCGGGCGTGACGGACAGCGCGGCACGTCGAAGCTTTTCCAGCACGGCCTGCGATGCGTGCGAAGCGCTCACAAGAATCCATTCGGGATACAGGTCGGTGCTGTGGCGCTCCGCCAGGAGATCCCGCCTTTCGTCCAACACGCGGATCCGGCTTGTGTCGAGGCGACCTTCGCGCTGCAACGCCTCCAGGATGCCACTGCGTACAAAGCCCACGTCCACGCGTTGCTCGGCAACCAAGATGGGAATGATGTCCTGATTGATGCCTTGCCGAACCCGCCCCAGAAAGACACGCGGGTCGTAGCCACTCTGGATCAGGTGGTACATCTGAAAAAGGTAAGCGCCTGCCGAGCGCTCCTGATACGCCAGTACCTGCCTGCCGCGAAGGTCATGGACGCTTTGGATGGGGCTGTCGCGATGCACGATGATGGCCCCGGCGAATTGTGTTGAGCCGTTGAGCTTCAAGGACGCGATCGGCACCGCCGTGCCGCCCTGAATCAGTTCCACCGCCGTCACCGGATTGACCAGGGCAAAGTCCAGATGGCCCGTCGCGAGTTCACGCCCAATGCGATTGGGCGGCTGGCCGACGACCTTGACCGGCTGACCCAGCCATGCCGCAAAGTGATTGGCCAGCTCCTCCCATTGAGCGCCCTTGTTGCCGAGCCTTGGCGCATTGACCGCGAAGGCATAGTCGCAATGTCCGAGCACCGGCCACAGCAGGAGCAGGCCCAACAAGGCCCTGAGCATGGCCCGGATTGCCCCTCGGCCGGCGCCGCACCAAGACTGCCAGGCAAGGCGGCTGCTCGCTGGGCAGTTGGCGCCGCGCTTCGCACATTTCATGTGGCCCCCAGGCACGGTCACGGCGAGCTCCTGCTGACCCGTCCGGTCCCGCTCAGACGCGGAACCGGCCCACCACGGCGACGAGTTGGTCCGCCTGGCTCTTCAAACTCTCGGCCGCTGCAGCAGACTCTTCGACCAGTGCGGCGTTCTGCTGCGTCATGGTGTCAAGATGCGCCACGGCGGAGCCGACTTCGCTGATGCCGCGGCTTTGCTCGGACGCTCCTCGGCTGATGAGCTCGATCACATCGCGAACCTCGATTACGCTGGACTCGAGCTCGCCTATCGTCGCCCCGGTCGAACGCACGAGCTGTGTACCCGCTGCCACCCGCTCCACGCTACCGCCAATCAGGCTGCGGATTTCCTTGGCCGCCGCCGCACTGCGCTGCGCGAGGGTGCGCACTTCGCTCGCCACCACCGCGAATCCGCGCCCCTGTTCGCCCGCACGAGCCGCCTCCACCGCAGCGTTCAGAGCCAGGATGTTGGTCTGAAATGCAATGCCATCGATCGTCGCGATGATGTCGGCGATCTGGCGCGAGCTCTGATCAATGGCATCCATGGTGGCCACCACATTGCTCACCGCGGCCCGGCCGCGCTGGGCCAGGTCGGCGGCGTCCTGAACCCGCCTTGCCGCTTCGGCCGCGCCATTGGCGTTGTCCCGAACTGCCGAGGTCAGACTCTCCATCGATGCCGCCGTCTGCTGCAGACTGCTGGCCGCGCTTTCGGTTCGCGATGACAAATCGTGGTTGCCCTGGGCAACCTCCGCGCTGGCCTGCTCGATCTGGTCGGCGCACTGGCGCACGGAATGAACGATGTCGCGCAGCGCCTGACGCGTCTGTTCGATGGTGGCCATCAGACTTTCCTCGGCCCCTGACGCAAGCGACAGGACCGACTGCAGGTCGCCGCCAGAGATGCGCTGCAAAGCCAGGCGTGCTTGCGCCGGTTCGCCGCCCAGCTCGCGCGCCGAACTTCGCCTCATCCACACCAGGAACGCAAAGCAGAGCAAGCTGCATGCAAGCGCCAGCGACAGCACGAAGATCCCCGCCTGCCGCAGCCGGGCCTGGCTTAGGCGCTGCACCTCGTCCTTCTCATGACCCGCGGACTTCTTGAGATCCATGAGGATCTCGCGCATCTTTCGCCACACCGGCGTTTCCTTCTTCACCACCAGATCCTTGACGGTGTCCGGCTCCGAGCCTGCGAGACTCATCACCCTGTATTGCAGATCCGCTTGTTCGCGCCGCAAGGCCGCAATCTGCTCGAGCTGCGCAAGTTCTGCCCCGCTGGGCGCGGCTTGCCTGGCCATTCGTGCCGCCTCGTCCCAGGCCTTCGCCGCCGCACGAAGGTTGTCAAAGGCCTTGGCATTGGACGGCTCAAGAACCACGTTTCGTAGCGCCTGGCCCATTTGCAGGCCCTGCGCATACAACTCGGCCGTGCTTTCAGCGAAAGCGTCGGTCTGCGCAAAATAGCGGCCGACATAGCCGGCCCCCCAGAACGTGCCAGCGGCAACGAACAGCCCCGCAGCCAGCACGACCAGGGCGGGAATGAGAAGCGACAGAGTCAATTGGCGGGAATAGTTCATCGACGCCTCCATAAGCTTGGTTGTCAGGTGACCCGCGCTGGTCCGGCGCAGCGGGGCTGAAAGCTTGTCATGGAGGGTGCTGCTTCAAGACCCGTCGAAGGGCTGCCGCAAGCGGATCCGCCAACTCGGCGTGGCGCTTGTTCAGGTAGTGAAAGACCGGGAAAGCCGCCAGTGGTGGTTCAAGCGCCACCACGCGATCCGCCCCCAGGCTGTGCGCGATGGTCATGCCACTGACGCGATTGGCAAGCACCAGGTCGACACGCCCCCTTCGAAGCATTTGGAAAGCCTGCGTCAGCGACGCGACCGGCATTGGCTGCATGTCGGCAAGATGTTCTTCCACGATGCGCATGCCGCGCACATACGCCACCCTAAGCAGTCTCAGGCGATGCCAGTCGCTCACGTCGAGATCTGGGTCGCGGGCAAAGGCGACCAGCTCATACTGCTGCAAGGCGACCGGCACCCGGATCAGGTTGGGGTAGTCATGCTCCAAGCCGGCCTTGCGGTGCAGTTCGCCATCGGTCGCTCCGGAGTTGGCGCTCAGCAGCGAACGCGCGCCGGGCATGCGTTCGATCCGGATCTCGATGCCGAGTTGCCGGTAGGCGTCCCGCAGCAATTGCTCGGATGCCAAGGAGGCTGGTTCCGGATCTGCAAGGGTTGAAATATGCAGGACGGCGTACCGGGCCAACGCCACATGAGGCAGTCCGATTGCAGCCAGTATCAGAACCCTGCGGTTCATCATCCGTCACCACCACTGAGTACATTGCTTCGCCAATTGTGCGACGTATCCACCAGAAGACTTCAAGCTCACAAAGCCATCGAGTCATCACTGAATAACAGCCGATGCAAGATTCCTGGGTATCGAACCCCAGCTAAAGCACTTACGGAGCTCAAGCTCCGCGCCCCGGGCGGTCTCGCACTTCAACCTTGAAACCCCACGAACCGACGTGGGGAGCACACCGAAACACCCCCCGCGTTTCGGGGGGTGCCATGAACACCCAGCGGTGCTAGAAGACCCCGGGTAATGCGCTTTGATTTGGTCGGTCCTCGTCGCTTTGCACTCTTGAGGAGTTACCCGATGAAGTATTCAAGAAATAGACTGATTGCAGTCGCTGCAGCAAGCGTGATGCTTGGCTCCGGAAGTCCAGCGTCAGCGGTTTCAATCGTTTACCAGGTGAGCGCAGTTGCGTCCGGCACTCTTGGCGGCTCCCCATTTTCCAACTCGCTTGTCACACTGAGTCTGACGGCCGACACGTCCAGCGTTGCTGCCTCGCCAATATGTCCGACTTGCGTCGCCAATTTGGGAACTACAACGGTAAACGTCGCAGGCATTGGCACCGGCACAGTGACAGACGCAACCGCGGTCTTCGCGACGGTCACACCCTTCGATCCTGGCAGTCCGGGATTTCCGAATCTGCCCTATATATCCATAGCGGTCTTGGACCATCCGCCGTCAACCGCCACAAACAATGACATCGGCATCATTGGAACCAATAACCTGCTTGGTTATGACCTTCGATCTCCCATCGGGCCAATTGCCGGCTCCGGGGGCTTGCTTTACGATCCGGGCCTTCTCCACACCACACTTGGAAATCTTTCCTTTGCGTCTCCGATCCTGCCGGCTAGCCAGGGAACCTTTGTTGCTACGGCGGTGCCAGAGCCCTCCAATTGGATACTGATGTGTCTAGGCCTCGCGGCCATCGCCGCCGAATTGAGGCCGCGGCGGACGATGAGTCGAGGCGAGCCGCACTTCGATGGGTGGCGGCACATAGGAACCTGAGGGTCAGATACCCTCTTGCGTTGCCAGCCGACCGGCAGGCGCAAGACAGAAAACCCTCAACCTGCCATCTGCGCCTGAACGCAGACCGTGTACGGGGCCGTGACGAATCCATAGCCGCAAGCCTCCAGCAGCGCGGGCGGCACGCCTTCCTACTGCGGAGTGCCACGGGCCGACGCACATCATTGGGCCTCGCGAATCAACGCGGAAATCCCGCCACAGTTCGCAGCCCTTTCCGGATGGCTTGCCAGGCGCCTGGCGAAATTCCTGGCTTACCTCCCCAATACACCTGGGCAGCCGGCAGCAAGCAGCGGGCTTTGCGCCATCACCCTCCCCATGACCCCTGGTACAGCAGGCCCACCCTCCCGCCCCCTACAATGCGCCACCTTGATATATCAAGGCCGGCGCATGCCCAAGAGGTGGGCGTTACGGCCTGACGACGGAGCAGACAAACGCCATGGACACCCGCACCCACACCATCACCCTGCGCATCGCCGCCCTGCGCGATGCCATGAGCGCCGCCGGCGTGCATGCCTGCCTGGTGCCCAGCGCCGACCCGCATCTCTCCGAATACCTGCCCGAGCGCTGGCAGGCGCGGCAATGGCTGTCGGGCTTCACCGGCTCGGTGGCCACCCTGGTGGTGACGCTGGACCGCGCCTTGCTGTTTGCCGACAGCCGCTACTGGACCCAGGCCGAGGCCGAGCTGGACGGCACCGGCATTGAGCTCTTCAAGGTCAACAGCGCCGCCGCCGCCAACCATATCGAATGGATCGCCGAGCAGCTCAAGCGCGGTGAAACCCTGGCGGTGGACGGCCAGGTGCTGGGCCTGGGCCTGGCGCAGCAGCTGCGCGCCGCCATGCTCAAGGCCGGCATCACGCTGCGCACCGATCTCGACCTGATCGAGCGCATCTGGCCAGGCCGGCCCGGCCTGCCCGGCGCGCCGGTGTACGAGCACCTGCCGCCGCAAGCCAGCGTCACGCGCGCCGACAAGCTGGCCCAGCTACGCGCCGCCATGGCCCGCCATGGCGCCAGCCATCATTTCATCTCCAGCGTCGACGACGTGGCCTGGCTCTTGAACCTGCGCGGCGCCGATGTCTCCTACAACCCGGTGTTCATCGCCCATGCGCTGCTGGATGCCAGCACCCTGACCCTGTTCATCGCCCCCGGCAAGGTCGACGCCGCCCTGCAGGCACAACTGGCCAAGGACGGCGTGAGCCTGGCCGACTATGACAAGGCGCCCGCCGCCCTGGCCGCCCTGCCGGTCGGCGCCACGGTGCTGATGGACCCGCGCCGCGTCACCCTGGGCCTGCGCGAGGCGGTTGCGGCCGGCGCGCGCGTGATCGAGGCCATCAACCCCAGCACCCTGGCCAAGAGCCGCAAGTCCGAGGCCGAGGCCCGCTTCGTGCGCGAGGCCATGGAGCAGGACGGCGCGGCCATGTGCGAGTTCTACGCCTGGTTCGAGGCCGCGCTGGCCAACAAGGAACAAGGCATCACCGAGCTCACCATCGACGAGCAGCTCAGCGCCGCGCGCGCGAAACGCCCGGGCTTCAAGGGCCTGAGCTTCTCCACCATCGCCGGCTTCAATGCCAACGGCGCCCTGCCTCACTACCGCGCCACCGAGGAAGCACATGCGGTGATCGAGGGCGACGGCCTGCTGCTGATCGACTCGGGCGGCCAGTACCTGGGCGGCACCACCGACATCACACGCGTCTGGCCGATCGGCGAAGTCACGCCGGCGCAGCGGCGCGACTTCACCCTGGTGCTCAAGGGCACCATCGCGCTCTCGCGCACCTGCTTCCCGCGCGGCACGCTGAGCCCCATGCTGGACGCGATCGCGCGCGCGCCGA
Organism: Paucibacter soli; assembly: GCF_037482845.1. Taxonomy (NCBI): domain Bacteria; kingdom Pseudomonadati; phylum Pseudomonadota; class Betaproteobacteria; order Burkholderiales; family Sphaerotilaceae; genus Roseateles; species Paucibacter soli. The sequence continues at coordinate 302,439 of NZ_JBBHJW010000002.1, read as the reverse complement.
TGTGGGCCCATGGCCTGGACTACGGCCATGGCACCGGCCATGGCGTGGGTTACTTCATGAATGTGCATGAGGGCCCGCAAAGCATCTCCAAGGCGGTACCCGACGCCAATATGGCGATGGAGCCCGGCATGATCACCTCGATCGAGCCCGGCCTCTACCGCAGCGGCCAATGGGGCGTGCGCATCGAGAACCTGGTGCTGAACGTGGCGCTGGACACGCCCGAACGCGGCGCCTTTGGCGAGATGCTGGCCTTCGAAACCCTGACCCTGTGCCCGATCGACACGCGCTGCATCGCGCGCGAGCTGCTGGGCGCCGAGGACATCGCCTGGTTGAACCAGTACCACGCCGAGGTGCGCCGGCGCCTGCAGCCGCTGGTCGCCGGCGCGGCGCTGGACTGGCTGCTGCTGCGCACCGAAGCGATCTAAGCCAAGCTGCCAAGCCCCCTCAGGGGTTGGCATCCGAAGCGCGCTGAGCCCCCAGCTCCAGCGCGCCTTGCACTTGTTGACCCACCGCTTGCGGCGCCGGCAGGCCGCCAGGCGCGCTGGCGGCCACGGCGGATGGCGCGGGCTTGTTGAGCTGCTGCACCTGCTTCTTCATCACGAACATGACGACGGCAAAGGCGATCACGAGGCCGAGGATGCTGAGGGCGGCGCGCATAGGGATAGCTCCGATGGTTTGTTGCGGGTGAAGCGTCGGTCAGCCAAGGCTGCCGGTCTGCCGCGGCAGCGGCGCCACGCGAGGCAGCTCGATACAAAAACTCGTGCCCACGCCGAGCGCTGACTCCACATCCAGCCTGCCGCCCAGGGGCGACTCGACCAGGCGCCGTGCATAGGCCAGGCCCACCCCCGAGCCGCCCCGATCCGGCTTGGTGGTGAAAAAGGGTTTGAAGACCTGTGCCAGCACCTCTGGCGCCATGCCACGGCCGTCGTCGCGCAACAGGATGCGGATGGTCCCCGCCGCGTCGGCCTGCGCCTCGATCAGCAGCAGCCCGCTGCTTCTGCCCTCGAAGGCATGGGTGGCAGCGTTCTGTATCAGATTGAGCAAGACCTGACCCAAGGGGCCAGGATAACTGTCAAATTGCAGGCCCTGCTGCAGGCGGCGCTCGATGCGCCAGCTCGCATTGGCAAGCGTGGGCTTGAGCAGGGTCAGCACCTCGTCCAGCAATTGCTCCAGCTCGAACACGCGCCGGCGCTCGGAGACCTGGTCGATGGACAGCTGTTTCAGCTGCGTGGCCAACTCGCCGCTGCGCTGGCCCGCGCTTTCGATGATGGCCACACCCTCTTGCACCTGACGCAAGAACGCCTCCAGCTCCGATTTGCGCAGGCTGCCGTCCTGCAACTTGCCCTGAAAGGCATTCGCCTTCTCGGTCAGGGTGCTGGCCGCGAGTCGGGTGTTGCCAATCGGGGTGACGAGGTCATGCGCGATGGATGGCACGAGTGCGGCCAGCACCGCCTGCGACTGCGCGCGCTCATAGCTGGCCTGCACCTCCAGCAGGGCCGTGTCGCGTTGATGCAGCTGGTGGGTGCGCGCGGCCAGTTGCTCGCCCATATGGTTGAAGCTGGCCGCCACCAGTTGCAGCTCGTCGCGGGCCTGCAGCTCGATGGGGGTGGTGAGGTCGCCCGTGGCCATGCGATCCGCCCCGGTGCGCAGGGTCTGTACCGAGGCCATCACCACCAGATAGGCCGCCGCGGCGAGGTAGGCGAACACCAGCATGGACGCGGCGGTCAGCAGGGCCGCCTGCCTGAGTTCGGCGTCCAGGCCTTCGGCGCGCTGCTCCAGCAAGCCCTGCAGGCGCGGCAGCAGGAGGTTCTGCGCCTGCTCGAAGCCCAGATCTATGGCCTTGCTGGCAATCTCGACATAGCGCTCCGGTGGCGTGGCCCTGTCGCCTTTGACAATGTCCTCGTTGACCACGCTCAAGAGGGCGTCGATGGCGGCATTGAACTGGGTGGAGAACTGCAGCAGCGGCTCGGCCAGTTGCGGGCTGCTGCGCGCCACCTTGCCCAGGCTGACTTCCAGCGCTTCGCGCTTGCTGCGCAGCACCGCCAGCTCGCCCGCAAAGCTCAGCCGGCTGCTGTCGTCCACGGTCTTGCTGGCCAGCACCGCGGCACCATGGGCGCGCAGCTGGCCCAGCAGCTCCAGCGTACCCGGCATATTGAGGGTGGCCGCGTCTATCAGGTGGTAGCTGGCAGCCCCGGAATCCAGCACCAGCGAGCTGGTATCGCCCAGCTTGGCCACCATGTCGAGCAGCAGCTGTATGAAGGCCGTATGCGCCCGGCGGTTCTCGGCCGCGCCCATCTTCAGGCCCGCGGCGCCGCGCAGCAGCTCCCACCGAACCCTTGCCTCCTGCCATTGCGCATCCAGCTGCAGGCCCGCGCCATACCGAGCCAGCGCCAGGTCTGCCTCAGCCAGGGCGCGCTCCACCTCCTCCTGCTTGGCGTCGCGCCGGCCGCTGAAGCTGGCCGTACCGCCCAGCATGCCGGCCGACAAGCCGCGATGCTGCTGCGCTAGCTGAATCAACGCGAGCAGGGCGCGGTCAAGCGCCACGCCATTGAGCTCAAGCCGGGTCAGCTCCCGGCTGCGCTGCAGATTGCGCGCCAGCGGGTAGAACAGGAACAGGATCTCGCTCAGCGCCAACACCCCGATAAGCGCAAACTTGTAGGGGTAGCGCAGCCGGCGCATGAGGGCGACCGCCGGGGCCAGCAGATGTTTGACGAACACAAGCATGCGAGATGGGCGTGATGCGGTCTGGCAGCAAGTGTCGCATCAGATGCCCGCGCCTTTGGCCCCGCCTGAGAGGCAGATCCGGCGACCTACGATGCGCCCGCACCCGCATCCGCCGCAAGGCCAGGGGGCGCGGGCATCGGCCTGGCCAGCAGACCATAGGCGGCAATGCCGCCATAGCACAGCGCCGGGATGAGCAGGCTGGCCGCAAGCCCCGCCGCGTCGGCCAACGCCCCCACCGCCACCGGCACGATGGCGCCGCCCACAATCGCCATGCACAGCAGGCCCGAGCCTTGCGCGACGCGCGCCCCCAGGCCCTCGACGGCCAGGCTGAAGATGGTCGGGAACATGATGGCATTCATCAGCCCAATGCTCAGCAGCGCCCAAGCAGCCGGCGGCCCGCTGGCGAAGGCGGCGACCAAGGCCAACGCGCCAGCACCCAGGGCCACGGCCGCCAGCGCCACGCCGGGGGCAATGCGGCGCAGCAGGGCCGCACCGGCAAAGCGCCCCAGCATGGCGCCACCCCAGTACAGGGCGATGGCGGAACCTGCGCGGCGCTCATCCAGGGCCAGGGTATCCGGCTGCATCAGGAAGTTGACCAGCAGGCTGCCGATCGCCACCTCGGCGCCCACGTACAGGAACATCGCCAGCACGCCCAGGCCCAGGCGCGGCCGAGCCAGCAGGCGCCAGGAGGCACCGCCCAGCATGGGCTCGGCCATCAGGCTGCTTGCCAAACGTCCGCGCACCCACCAGAAGCCGACCGCCATCAGCAACAGGAGCGTGGCAATGCCCAGGTAGCTGCGGCCGATCAGCTGCGTGGCGGCGGCGCCGCCAGCGTCATGCTCGCCGCCCAGCAGCAGCTGGGCGCCAAGCAGGGGCAGCAGGGTCGTGCCCAGGGAATTGAAGGCCTGCGCGAGCGTCAGGCGGCTGTGCGAGCTCGCGGCGCTGCCCAGGCCGGCGATCAGGGGGTTGGCCGCCACCTGCAAGATGGTGATGCCGGCGGCCAGCACGAACAGCGCCAGCAGGAACACCGCATAGACCGCATAGACCGCGGCCGGCAGGAACAGCAGACAACCCAGCGCCATCACGACCAGGCCGATCACGATGCCGCGGCCGAAGCCGAGCCGGGCCAGCAAGCGCCCGGCCGGCACCGACACCAGGGCATAGGCGGCAAAGAAGGCGAACTGGACCAGCATGGCCTCGGCATAGCTGAGGACGAACACGCTTTTCAGCTTGGGCAGCAACACATCGTTCAGGCTGGTGATGCCGCCCCAAAGAAAGAACAGGGCCGTCACTGCGGATTGCAGCGACGCTGCGCCGGGCGAGGCTTGGGATGCACGCATGCGAAAGGTTCTCGGATGAAATGGCAATGGGCGGGCCCGGGGCCCGCCGCGAACAAGCAGCCGGGCTCAGCCCTTGCCGCCGAGGCGCCAGGTCGCGCTGATGCCGAAGCTGCGATAGGCGTTGCGGCTCAGGTACTGCAGCACGCCCGAGGCAGGGGCCAGGTAGTAAGGCACGAGCGTCTCGGCGTACCACTGATTGCCCAGGTTCTTGCCGAACACCGAGACCTCCCAACGCCCGTCGGATGGGCCGATGCCAACGCTGGCGTTGAGCAAGCCATAGGCGGGCTGCACCAGGCGCTGGTCGCCCGTCGCCGAGAAACTCACGCGGTCGCGCCAGTTGTAGTTCAGCTGGCCGAACACCTTGCGGTCGCCGATCCTGGTGTCATAGCGCGCACCCAGGTTGTAGCTGAGCTTGGGCGCATTGGTCAGCGCCATGCCGCTGACGTTCTTGGCCGGTGTCAGGCCTGGGGCCGGTGCGGCGCAGCCGGTTTCGGCGCCGGTGCATTGCGCGATGTAGTCGCCATAGCTCGCGTCCACATAGGCCAGCGCGGCATTCAGCATCCAGCCAGCGCCGACACGGGCCTTGAACTCCAGCTCGACCCCCTGGGTGTTGAGACGGTCCGCGTTGGCGGTCACGAACTTGCTGGTGGTGACGCCCGTCGCCGCATCCACCTGCTGCACAAAGGCCTGGGTCTGGAAGTTGTCGAAGTGCGTCTTGAAGACGGCGGCGTTGATGGCCGCCTGGCCATCGAACAGGCTGGCGCGCAGACCCGCCTCCAGCGTGGTCGGGATCTCGGGGCGCACCAGGTCCACCGGCTTGGAGCCGAGGTCGGAGAAATTCAGACCCGGCCCCTTGTAGCCGCGCGCGGCGGTGGCATAACCCATCACATCGCGGCTGAAATCGGCCTGGGCAGTGAGGCGCCAGGACAGGTTGTTGTCGCTCACCCGGCCCAAGGTCTGGCCGGTGCCGAAGCCGGGTCTGACCTTGGCCATGGGCGCGCCGTTCACCAGCGCGGGGCGCCCCTGCCAGTCGATCGAGGCGGCCTCATGCGTGTAGCGCGCACCGGCCGAGAGCTTGAGCTTGCCCAGGCGCACGCCGGCCTGGCCAAACAGGGCCGAGCCCGAATTCTTGCTCAGCGACTCCTGGCCCCAACCGCCTGAGACGGAGGCGAGATACATGGGCAGGGTCACGCCCGGCGCCACCGGAATCGCGGGCGGATTGAGGGCCAGCAGATTCAGGGTCTTGTCGTCGCTGCCCTGGTTGCGCTGGTCGTAGGCGAACACGCCGCCCACCCATTCGAAGCGTCCGCCGCTGGGCGAGGTCAGGCGCAGCTCCTGCGAGCGCTGTTTGAGATCACCGGTGCCGCGGTTGTAGTCCACCAGGCTGAGCGGCAGCATGTCCACATCGTTGTTGGAGCTGGTTTTCCAGGTGCGCAGCGCAGAGATCGAGGTCAGCGAGGCCCAGCCGAGGTCGTACTCCAGTTCCACCGACAGGCCGGTGCCACGGGTCGCCTGGCTAAAATCGCTGCCGCCCGCATTGGTGGCGGCATTGCGCGGCCCGGCCACGATGCCGTTCAGGCCCAGCTGCCCCGCCAGGCTGGGGGCGAAGCCGGACAGCGGTGGGCTTTGCTGGGTACGCCCGGTCGCCTCGCGCAGCGTCGGCGCACAGCAGTCGGCGGCGCTGCGTGACCAGTCGGCGATCACATAGACATCCAGCCCATTGCTCAGATTGAAGAGCGCCTTGGCGCGCAGCATCTGCTCGTCCTGGTTGTTGAGGGCCTTGCCGCTGGGGGCATGGGTGATGAAGCCGTCCGCGGTGTTGGACGCATAGGCCAGGCGCAGCGCGCCGGTCTCGCCCATCGGGGTGTTGGCGACCAGCTGCGTCTTCAGCTCGCCGAATTTTTCACCATAGGACAGCGACATCTCGGCCGAGACCTCGCCCAGGCGCGGGCGCTTGCCCACCACCGAGATCAGGCCGGCCGAGGCGTTCTTGCCGAACAGCAGGCCCTGGGGCCCGCGCATCACCTCGATGCGCTCGACGTCGATCAGACCGCCGGAGCCCTGGCCCGAGCGCGCCAGCGGCACGCCATCCACCACCATGCCGACGCTCTGCTCGATGGTGTTGGCAAACACCGAGGTGCCCACACCACGCATCTGGAAGCCCTGGTTCGACGAGTCGGCGCCCGACACGAACTGCAGGCTGGGGGAGATCTGGCGCAGCTCGGTGGCCGCAGCAATACCCTGGCTCTTCAGCTCGTTGGCGCCATAGGCGCTCACCGCCTGCGGCACGTCCTTGAGTTGCTCCAGGCGCTTTTGCGAGCTCACCACCACCAGCTCCAGCTTCTGCGTCTCGGCGGCGTCCGCGCTCTTGGGCTCGGCCGCCTGGGCCTGTGCGCCGGTGACCGCCAGCGGGCCGCAAAGCAGCAGGCTGGCACAGGCGGCGCCGATGGCGTGGCGCGGCCAATGAGGGGAATGATGCATGGCTTGTCTCCGTCTTGGGTTGCAGTTCGACCGATGCTCTTACTTTGCTACTCATAAGTAAATCAAGCAAGTTAGAACTTACCCCGAAGCGTGGTCGCCTCGGCGACAGGGCCAGGATCAGGCCCTATAGCGCATCCAGCACCAGTCGCCTGACGATGGCATGCTGCGCGGCAAAGCTGGGCGCATCGCCCACCATGGAGCGGCACACCGTCATGCCGCGGTACAGCGAGACGCCGAAATCCCGCAACAGTTCCAGCCGCTCCGCACTGACCGACAGTTGCTCGACGATGGCCTGCCAGCTGGCCTGAAACTCAAGGTCACGCCGCGCGATCACCGGTGCCACCGCCTCGCGGCACTGCGGGTCCCGGTGCGCCGCCAGCAGCAGCTCGACCAGCGCCATCTGATTCACCGAGCCGCTCTGGTGAAACGCCGCCTCGAACACCGCCAGGATGCGCTCCGCCGCGGTCAGCGAGGCCGGCGCCACGACCCGGAAATCGGCCGCCATCTCGTCGTAAATGCTGTTGGCCACGGCCGCCATCAGCTGGAACTTGTTGGCGAAGTGGTAGGACAAGGCTGGCTGGGTCAGGCCCAGGCGCTTGGCCACGCCGGTCAGCGTGGTGCCCGCATAGCCAAGCTCAGCCAGACAGAGCTTGGTGGTCTGCAGGATGCGCGCCTGGGTCTGGGCGGTCATCTCGGCATTGGTGGTGCGGATCTTCTTGTGGCCTGCGGTGGTCTTGGTGCTCATGGCATGCATTTTGGTGGACAGGGTCGCCATCGGCCGCGGCTCAGCAGAAACCCCAGGCTGGCTCGACACAACAACAGCAACATACTAATATGTCGCAAAGTAAGTTACAAGAAACCAGGCATGACAGTTTCCAGATTGCGCGTGCGCGCAGACCAGTTCCTCGACGAGCACGGCCGCCAGATCATGCTGCGCGGCGTCTGCCTTGGCGGCGACAGCAAGGTGCCCGCACCCGATGGCGGCACCCAGTATCCCAGCGACTTTGCCGATCACCGCACGGTGAGTTTTGTGGGCCGGCCCTTCCCCTTGAGCGAGGCGGCCGCGCATTTCACGCGCCTGCGCGCCTGGGGCTTCAACTGCCTGCGCCTGATCGTGACCTGGGAGGCCATCAACCATGCAGGGCCCGGCGCGCATGACCAGGCCTACCTCAGCTATATCCGCGCGCTGTGCCAGCTCGCCGGCCAGCATGGCTTCTACGTCATCGCCGACATGCACCAGGACGCCTGGTCGCGCATGAGTGGCGGCAGCGGCGCGCCCGGCTGGGTGTTCGAGGCCGTGGGCCTGGACTTCCGCTGCTTCGACGCGGCCGACGCCGCCTGGGTGATGCAGCAGCGTTTCGACTACAGCCAGACGAGCGACCGCCAGCCCGGCTACCCGCAGATGAGCTGGCACCTCAACTATCGGCTGCCGGCCAACGGCCTGATGTGGACGCTGTTCTGGGCCGGTCGCAGCATCACACCGGACTTCCGCATCGACGGCCAGAACGTGCAGAACTACTTGCAGGGCCATTTTCTCGCCGCCGCCACGGCGCTGGCCGGCGTGCTCGCCGATCTGCCCCAGGTCATCGGCTTCGACCTGCTGAATGAACCCGGCCTGGGCTGGCTGGGCCAGCCGCTGTCCAAGCGCAGCCGCGCCGGCGCCATGCATGCGCCGCGTTTGAGCCCGCTCGATGCCCTGGCCATGGCCAGCGGCCTGCCCGTGGACGTGCCCATGGAGGGAGCCGGGCCGGACGGCGAGCGCCAGCTGCGGCGCCTCAACAAGGCCGGGCGCTCGATCTGGCGCAGCGGCGCCCGCTGCCCCTTCGAAGCGGCCGGCGTCTACCGCCTGCACGAGGGCCGTGCCGAGGCAATGGACGAGCAGGCCTTCCAACGCCTCTCGATCAACGACGAGGTGTTCGCGCCCTTCTACGCCAAGGCCAGCGCGCAGCTGCGGCAGTGCCGCGCCGATTGGCTGGTGCTGCTGCAGATCGATGCGCTCAGCGCCTTGACCAACCATCCCCTGCCGGCACGCCTGCCGGCGCAGGCGGTGAATGCCAGCCATTGGTATGACGTGAGCATGCTGGTGAGCAAGCGCTTCGATCCGCATGACTCGGTCGATCTGCTCAGCGGCGAGCATGCCGACAGCCCGGCGGCCCTGCGCGCGCGCCACCGCCGCCAACTGGCCGCCATCCAGGCGGCATCGGCCCAGGCCGGCGAACAGGGTCTGCCGACGCTGATAGGCGAATTCGGCATCCCCTACGACCTCGACGAAGGCCTGGCCTATCGCCAATGGGCGGCGGGCGCGCACGACAGCGCCTTTGCCCCGCATGTGCAGGCGCTGGAGCTGATGTACGAGGCCCTGGACGAGCTGCTGCTCAGCGCCACGCAATGGAACTACTCGGCCGGCAACCGCAACGAGCTGCGCATCGGCGATCAATGGAACCAGGAAGACCTCTCCATCTATTCGCGCGACCAGGCCGTGGCCGGCGACCCGCTGTCCGGCGGACGCGCCGTGCTGGGCTTTGCCCGGCCCTATGCCGCCGCCACCCAGGGTCGTCTGCTGACGCAGCGCTTCGAGCGCACCAGCGGCCGCTTCGAGATCAGCTACAGCGCCGACCCTTCGATCGACGCCCCCACCCTGCTGATGCTGCCGGCCATGCAATTCCCCAGGGGTTATGAGCTCAGCATCGAGGGGCCGGCGCGCGCCGCCGAACCCGGCCAGGGCCACAGCCTGCAGGTCTGGGCCCTGGGCGCCGCAACCGTGCGCATCATTTGCCAACGCAAGCCTTGAAGGTCAACGTCATGAGTCACACCAAGTCCCCCCGCCTGACGCTGATCATGCTGGCCCTGGGCGCCAGCAGCCTCGCGATGGCGCAGCGCGAACCCAGCCCGGACGCGCGCGCGGCCGCCACCGAGGCGCAGATGAGCGACGCCGAGCGTCTGCAGCTGCTGGTCGGGCACATCCCGCTGCCCATCCCCGAGCTGCCGCCGCTGCGTCCCGGCTGGAAGGTTTCCTCGGGCCGCGTGCCGGGCATAGCGCGCCTGGGCATTCCCGATCTGGCGGAAACCGACGCCAGCCTGGGCATCATCAACCCCTTCGGCCTGCGCAAGGGCGATGTGGCCACCGCCCTGCCCTCGGGCCTGGCCATGGCCTCCAGCTTCAATCCCGAGCTCGCACATGCGATGGGCGTGATGCTGGGCGTGGAGGCTCGCTCCAAGGGCTTCAATGTGCTGCTGGGCGGCGGTGCGAATCTGAGCCGCGACTACTACGGCGGGCGCAATTTCGAATACCTGGGCGAAGACCCCTTGCTGGCCGGCACCCTGGCTGGCGCATCGATACGCGGCACGCAGAGCCAGCGCGTGATCGCCACGCTCAAGCATTTTTCGCTCAACGCGCAGGAAACGCTGCGCGACTGGTCGGATGCGCGCATTACCGAGGCCGCGCACCGCGAATCCGATCTGCTGGCCTTCCAGCTCGCCATCGAGCGCGGCCAACCCGGCTCCGTGATGTGCGCCTACAACCGCGTCAACGGGCCCTATGCCTGCGGCAGCGAACACCTGCTCACCCAGGTGCTCAAAAAGGACTGGGGCTACCCGGGCTGGGTGATGTCGGACTGGGGCGCCGTGCATGGCGTGGAGGACTTCAACGCCGGCCTGGACCAGCAAAGCGGCGCCGTACTCGACAAGCAGATCTGGTTCGACGCGCCGCTCAAGGCCGAGCTGGCGGCCGGCCGCGTCAGCCGTGCCCGCCTGTCGGATGCGGTGCGGCGCATCCTGCGCTCCATGTACGCGGTGGGTGCCGACGCGCCGCTGGCCGAGGCCGAGATCGACTACCCGGCACATGCCAAGCTCGCCCGCGAAGCCGCCACCCAGGGCATGGTGCTGCTGAAGAACGAGGGCGGCACCCTGCCGCTGGCCGATCTGCCGCGCCGCGTGCTGCTGGTGGGCGGGCAGGCGCATATCGGCGTGCTGTCGGGTTTCGGTTCCAGCCAGGTCACGCCGGTCAACGGCGTGGCGGCGACGATTCCGGTCAGCGCGCCCAGCGGTTTCGCCGCGCGCAGCCGGCAGACCTACTTCGCCTCGTCGCCGCTGAAGGCCCTGGCCGCGGCCCTGCCGCAGTCGCGCTTCAGCTACGACAGCGGCTACTTTCCCGAGGCCGCGGCGGCGCTGGCCGCGCGCGCCGATCTGGTGATCGTGTTCGCCACCCAATGGCAGACCGAGGGCATGGACGCCACCAGCCTGAGCCTGCCGCAGGGGCAGGACGCGCTGATTGCCGGCATTGCGCGCGCCAACCCCAACACCGTGGTCGTGCTGGAAACCGGCAACCCGGTCAAGATGCCCTGGCTGGGCCAGGTCAAGGCGGTGCTGCAGGCCTGGTATCCGGGCCAGGAGGGCGGGCCGGTCATCGCCGATGTGCTGAGCGGCCGCGTCAACCCCTCGGGGCGCCTGCCCATCAGCTTTCCGGCCGATGAGAGCCAGGCGGCGCGGCCCCTGCCGCCGGGTCTGGGCGAGCCCGATGGCACGGCCCTGGCCATCGACTACCACGAGGGCTCGGACGTCGGTTACCGCGGCCTGGCGGCGCGCGGCCAGACCCCGCTGTTCGCCTTCGGCCATGGCCTGTCCTACACCCGCTTCGAGCATGCCGGGCTGCGCCTGCAGCGCGAGGGCCAGCGCCTGCTGGCCCGCTTCAGCGTGCGCAACCTCGGCCCCAGGGCCGGCGCGGACGTGCCCCAGCTCTACCTCGTCGAGGCCGCCGGTGCCAGGCGCTTGCGGCTGGCCGCCTTCCAGCGCGTGGAACTGCAGCCGGGCGAGCAACGCGAGCTGAGCCTGGAGCTGGACCCGCGCCTGCTGGCCGACTGGAGCGAGCGAGGCTGGCGCCTGCGCGCCGGCAGCTACCGCTTCGCATTAGGCAGCTCGGCCAACACCCTGGGCGCCCCGGCCGAGCTCGCCGTGGCCGAGCGGACCATCAAGCCATGAGCGCAGCTGCCATACAAGCGCGCCTGGTGGGCGATATCGGCGGCACCCACGCGCGCTTTGCCTACCAGGCCGCGCCCGGCGAGGCGCTGCGCTTTGTGAGCCGTTTCGACTGTGCCAGCTTTGCCGGCCTGGCCGAGGCCCTGCTCCATTTCCTGGCGCAGCATGGCCTGGCGATGCCGCGCGAGCTGGCGCTGGGCGTGGCCACCCCGGTGCAGGGCGATCAGCTGCGTTTCGTCAACAACCACTGGCGCTTCTCCATCGAGGCGCTGCGCGCCCAACTCGGCCTGCGGCGCCTGCTGGTGCTGAATGACTTCGCGGCGCTGGCCCTCTCCTTGCCGACGCTCGGCAGCGCCGAGCTGGAGCCCCTGGGCGCCGGCACGGCGCTGGCCGGCGCCACCCAGCTCTGCCTGGGCCCCGGCACCGGGCTGGGGGTGGCCGCGCTGCTGCACGAGGGCAGCGGGGGCCTGCGCGTGCTGGCCAGCGAGGGCGGCCACGCCAGCCTGGCGGCCGGCAATGCGCGCGAGGCCGAGCTGCTGGAGCTGCTGCGCAAGCGCTTCGGCCATGCCTCGGCCGAGCGCGCGCTGTCGGGGCCAGGTCTTGCCAATCTGTATGCGGCGCTGGCCGAGCAGGAAGGCGGGCGCCCCTGCGAGCTCAGCCCGGCCGAGATCGTGGCGCGCGCGCGCGCCGGCAGCGATGCCCGCGCGCTGCAGGCCTGCCAGGTCTTCGTCGATCTGCTGGGCGGTTTTGCCGGCAGCCTGGCGCTGACCTTCGGCGCCAGCGGCGGCGTGTACCTGGGCGGCGGGGTGCTGGATCACTTCGGCCCGCTGCTGGACCACGCCCGCTTCCGCGCCCGTTTCGAAGCCAAGGGGCGCTTTCGCGAGCATCTGGCGGGCCTGCCCTGCTGGCGCATCGTCGCCCCCCATGCCGCCTTGCGCGGCGCCATCAACGCGCTGGACCAGCCATGAACGCCCCCCGAGAACAAGTCAGCCTCGACGACAAATACCTGGTGCAGGAGGGTTGGATCTACCTGACCGGCACCCAGGCGCTCACCCGCCTGCCGCTGCAACAGCGCCAGCGCGACAGCGCCGCCGGCCTCAACACCGGCGGCTATATCTCCGGCTACCGCGGCTCGCCGCTGGGCCGCTACGACATGGAGCTGTGGTCGCAGGCCAAGCTGCTGCAGGCCGCCAACATCAAGTTCCAGCCCGCCGTCAACGAAGACCTGGCGGTCACGGCCATCTGGGGCTCGCAATACCTGGGCGTGCTGCCCGGCGCCAAGGTCGATGGCGTGTTCGGCATCTGGTACGGCAAGGGCCCGGGCACCGACCGCAGCGGCGACGCCTTCCGCCATGTCGGCGTGGCCGGCACCGGCAAGTTCGGCGGCGCCCTGGCCCTGGCCGGTGACGACCACGGCTGCAAGAGCTCGACCATCTACAACTTCTCGGACCCGATCTTCATCGCCGCCGGCATGCCGGTGCTCTACCCCTCCAACACCCAGGAGCTGCTGGACTTCGGCCTGCATGGCCTGGCGATGAGCCGCTTCTCGGGCTGCTGGGTCGGCATGAAGGTGCATAACGATGTGGTGGAGGGGGGCGGTTCGGTCTATGTGGCGCCCGACTCCCCCGCCATCGTGCTGCCCGATGTAAAGCCCGCGGCCCACCTCGGCCCGCAGGGTTTCAATGCCCGCGTGCTGGATCTGCCGCTGATGGGCGAGGAGCGCCTGTACCACCACAAGCTGCCGGCCGTGCTGGACTATGTGCGCGCCAACCAGCTCAACCGCGTGATGCTGGATGCGCCGCGGGCACGCCTGGGCGTGTTGTCGGCGGGCAAGTCCTACCAGGACGTGATGCAGGCGCTGGCCGAGCTGGGCGTGGATGCGGCGCGTGCCGAGGCGCTGGGCCTGCGAGTGGGCAAGCTGGGCCTGGTGTGGCCGCTCGAGACGCAGTTCATCGCCGAGTTCGCTGCCGGCCTGGAGGCCATTCTGGTGGTGGAGGAAAAACGCCCGCTGATCGAGGAACAACTCAAGGCCATCCTCTACGACCTGCCCCAGGCTGACAAGCCGCGCATCATCGGCAAATACGACGGCGCCAACCAGTACGCGCCCGAGCGAGGCGCCAGCGTGCTGCAGGGCTGGGGCGAACTCTCGCCCCCGCTGATCGCCCGGGTGCTGGTGGATGCGCTGCGCCGCCTAGACCCGGCCTGCCCGCTGACCCTGCCCGAGCAGGCGGCCAGCAAGCTGCCGCCGGGCCTGCCCAATCCCGCCGCGCCGACGCGCAACCCGGGCTTCTGCTCGGGCTGCCCGCACAACCGTTCCACCAAGGTGCCCGACGGTTCGCGGGCCATGATAGGCATAGGCTGCCACGGCATGGCGGCGCTAAACGACCCGCTGAAGACGCCGCCCATGTTCACCCAGATGGGCGCCGAGGGCATGCACTGGCTGGGCCAGCATTGCTTCACCCACGAGCAGCATGTGTTCGTGAACATGGGCGACGGCACCTACTTCCACTCGGGCTTTCTGGCGATCCGCCAGGCCCTGGCCGCCAAGGCCACCATGACCTACAAGATCCTGGTCAACGGCTTTGTCTCCATGACCGGCGGCCAGCCCATCGACGGCGAACTGAGCGTCAAGCAGATCGTCACCGAGCTGCGCGCCGAGGGCGTGCGCGACATCGTCGTGCTGAGCGACGACGTCGCCAGGCATGCGCAGTCCGATATGGGTGTGCCGGTGCTCGACCGCCGCGAGCTTGAGGCGCAGATGGAGCGCATGCGCCGCGTGCCGGGCCTCACGGTGATCGTCTACGACCAGGCATGCGCGACCGAGCGCCGCCGCCTGCGCAAGCGCGGCAAGTGGGTCGATCCGGCCAAGCGCAGCTTCATCAACGCGGCCGTGTGCGAGGGCTGCGGCGATTGCAGCAAGGCCTCGAACTGCCTCTCGGTCGAGCCGCTGGAGACCCCCTTCGGCCGCAAGCGCCAGATCAACCAGAGCAGCTGCAACAAGGACTTCTCCTGCCTGGACGGCTTCTGTCCCAGCTTCGTGAGCGTGCATGGCGGCCAGCTGCGCAAGGCCAAGACGGCCTCGGGCAGCGCGGCGGGGCAGGCGTTCCCGGCCCTGGCCGAGCCGACGCTGCCGGCCCTGAGCCGCGACTTCTCGGTGCTGATCACCGGCGTGGGCGGCACCGGCGTGGTGACCATAGGCCAGGTGCTGGGCATGGCCGCCCATCTGGACGGCCTGGCCTGCTCGGTGCTGGACGTGACCGGCCTGGCGCAGAAGTACGGCGCCGTGATGTCGCATGTGCGCCTGGCCCCCGACGCGACGCAGTTGCACGCCAGCCGCATCGCGGCCGGCGAGGCCGACACCCTGATCGGCTGCGACCTGGTGGTGAGCGCCGGCGACGAGGCGCTGGCGCGCGTGCGCGCCGGCCGCAGCCATGTCTTTGTGGCCACCGACCTGGTGCCCACCAGCGAGTTCTCGCGCAACCCCGACTGGCAGATGGATGCCGGCGCCCTGCTCGGCCGCATCCGTGCGCGCTGCGGCGCCGACGAGCAGCTGTTCGCCGTGGATGGCCTGCGCATCGCCAAGGCGCTGATGGGCGATGCCATTGCGGCCAATATGTTCATGCTGGGTGCGGCCTGGCAGCGCGGCCGCGTGCCGGTCTCGCATGCGGCGCTGATGCGCGCCATCGAGCTCAACAAGGTGCAGATCGACTTCAACAAGGCCGCGTTCCTGTGGGGCCGGCGCGCCGCGCAGGATCTGGCAGCGGTGGAGGAGGCCGCCGCGGCTGGCAGCGGCAGCATCGTGCGCTTTGTGCCGCGCCCGGACATGTCCTATGCCGCGGTGCTGGAGCGTTCGGTGGCGGCGCTGACCGAGTACCAGGACGCGGCCTATGCGCGGCGCTACCGCAGCCTGGTCGAACGTGTCGCCACTGCCGAGCAGGGCCTGGGCCTGGGCGAACGCCTGGCCGCCACGGTGGCGCGTTACTACTTCAAGCTGCTGGCGCACAAGGACGAGTTCGAGGTGGCGCGCCTGTACGCCTCGCCGCAGTTCCGCCAGGCGCTCGACGCCCAGTTCGAGGGCGACTACCGGCTGCGCTTTCACGTCGGCGCCTGGCCCTTTGGCGGCACCGACGCGAGCGGCAAGCCGGTCAAGAAGGAGGTCGGTGCCTGGCTGATGCCGGCCTTCCGGCTGCTGGCGCGCTGCAAGGGCCTGCGCGGCACCTGGCTGGACCCCTTCCGTGGCAACGCCGAGCGCCAGCTGGCCCGCCAGCTGCTGGCCCAGTACGAGGCCGACGTCGAGGCCTTGCTGGCCGGCCTGAGCGCCCAGACGCATGAGCACGCCCTCCAGATCGCGGCCCTGCCCGAAAAGATACGCGGCTACGGCCATGTGCGCGCACGCCACGCCGAGGCCGTGGCCGCCGAACGCGCCAGGCTGCTGGCTTGAGGAACGAAGCGATGACATTGATCGACGAACTGCGCGCCCTGCTCGGCGAGGCCGGCGTGCTGGATGCCGAGGCCTTGGCCACACGCACGGCCGGCGCCTTCCGCCGCGACAATCTGCAGGCCCTGGCGCTGGCGCGGCCGGCCAGCACCGAGGAGGTCTCCAAGCTGCTGCGTTTTTGCAGCGCGCGCCAGATCAGGGTGGTGCCGCAGGGCGGACTGACCGGCCTGGTGCATGGCGCCGACGCGGCGCCGCAGGAGCTGATCCTGTCGCTGGAGCGCATGCGCCGCATCGAGCGCATTGACGTGCTGCAGCGCGTGGCCGTGGCCGAGGCCGGCGTGACCCTGCAGGCGCTGCAGGAGGCCGTGGAGGCCCAGGGCCTGGCCTTTGCGCTGGACCTGGGCGCGCGCGGCACCGCCACCCTGGGCGGCAATGCGGCCACCAATGCGGGCGGCAACCGGGTGCTGCGCTACGGCATGATGCGCGACATGGTGCTGGGCCTGGAGGTGGTGCTGGCCGACGGCACGGTGCTCAGCTCCATGAACGAGCTGATCAAGAACAACAGCGGCTATGACCTCAAGCAACTCTTCATCGGCTCCGAGGGCACGCTGGGCGTGATCACGCGACTGGTGCTGCGTCTGCGCGAGCAGCCCGGCAGCAGCCAGCTGGCGCTGGCCGGCCTGGCGCGCTTCGGCGACCTGCCCCTGCTGCTCAAGCATCTGGAGCGCGAACTGGGCGGCGAGCTCACGGCCTTCGAGGTGATGTGGCAGGACTACTACCGCCTCGTCAGCACCGCGCCGGCGCGCGGCCAGCCGCCCATCTCGCAGCAATACCCCTTCTATGCCCTGGTCGAGGCGCGCGGCGTGGCGCCGGAGCGCTTCCAGGCCGTGCTGGCCCTGGCCATGGAGGCCGGCCTGGTGGCCGACGCGGCACTGGCCCAGAGCGAGGCGGATGCGCTGGCCTTCTGGGCGCTGCGCGAGGATGTCGAACAGGTGGCGCGCGACGGCATGCCGCTGGTCTACGACATCTCGCTGCCTATCGGCGCGATGGAGGCCTATACGCGCGAGCTCGCCGCGGCCCTGTCCCGGCTGCTGGGCGACGCGCACCGGCTGTGGATCTTCGGCCATCTGGGCGACGGCAATCTGCACCTGGTGGTGCAGTTGCAGCCGCAGGCCTACACGGCCGCGCGCCCCCAGGTGGACGCCCTGGTCTACGCGCCGCTGGCGGCGCTGCGTGGCTCGGTCTCGGCCGAGCATGGCATAGGCCTGGAGAAGAAGCCCTGGCTGGCCCATTGCCGCAACGACGCCGAACTGCGCCTGATGCGCACGCTCAAGACCGCCCTCGATCCGCAAGGCCTGCTCAACCCCGGCAAGATTCTCTGAAGCGATACCCCATGCACACCAAGACCCTCGCCCCGGCCGCAACGGCCCATGCGGCCGACCCGCTCGAGCCGCTGTACCGCAAGATCACGCGCCGGCTGATCCCGCTGCTCTTCATCTGCTATGTGATCAACTTCATCGACCGCTCCAACATCGGCTACGCGCAGCTGCAGATGAAGGACGCGCTGGGCTTTGGCGACGCGGTCTACGGCCTGGGCGCAGGCATGTTCTTCGTCGGCTACTTCCTGTTCGAGCTGCCCAGCAATTTGCTGCTCAAGCGCATCGGCGCACGCCTGACCCTGCTGCGCATCATGCTGCTGTGGGGCGCGGCGTCGGCGGCCACCCTGCTGGTGCGCACGCCCGAGCAGTTCTATCTGGCGCGCTTTCTGCTCGGTGTCTTCGAGGCGGGCTTCTTCCCGGGCGTCATGCTTTATCTCAGCACCTGGTACCCGCAGCGCCGCCGCGCCGCCGTGGTGGCCCTGTTCATGGTGGCCACCGTGGTGGCGGCCTTCATCACCGGGCCGGTCTCGGGCTGGATTCTGCACAGCATGAACGGCGTGCAGGGTCTGCAGGGCTGGCAATGGATGTTTCTGCTGGAGGGCCTGCCCGCCATGCTGCTCGGCCTGGTGGTCTATCTGCGCCTGCCCAACCGGCCCGAAGACGCGGCCTGGCTGAGCGAGGCCGAGCGCGCGGCCCTGCAGGCCGATCTGGCCGCCGATCCGGGCGATCCCGACGCCGGCGCCAGCCTGCGCCAGGTCTTCAGCGATCCCAAGATCTATCTGCTGAGCCTGATTTCCTTCTGCGGCGTCTGCGGCGCCTATGTGCTGGCCTTCTGGACGCCTACCCTGGTGCAGAGCCTGGGCGTGAGCGATCTGCGCCTGGTGGGCCTGTATTCGGTTGTGCCGAATGTCCTGGGCACCATCGTCATGATTGCCTGGGGCCGCCACTCGGACCGCAGCGGTGAACGCCGCTGGCACTATGCGCTGGCGGCGACCCTGGGCGCTATCGGCCTCGCCGCAACCACGCTGACCGCGCCCAGCCTGGGCCTGTCGCTGGCGGCGCTCGCGCTGGGCGGCTCGGGCATCGTCAGCGCGATGCCGATCTTCTGGGCGGTGGCCACGGCCCAGCTTTCCAAGCAGGCCGCGCCGGCCGCCATCGCCGTGATCACCAGCATCGCCAACCTGGCCGGGGTCGCCGCGCCGGCGCTGATCGGCCTGCTGAAGGCGCGCACCGGTTCGCTGGACGCCGGCCTGCTGCTCTGCGCCGGCCTGCTGCTGCTGGCCGCCCTGCTGATGCTGGCCTTCACACGCCCCGCGAGGCGCGCATGAACCTGCCGCTGCCCCTGCTCTTGCTGCTGCTGCGCCTGAGCGGCCGGCGGCGGCGTTACGAAAGCGTCGAGGGCCTCAGACGGGCGCATGCCCAGGACCGCCGCCGCCGCGACGTGGCGCCGCCTGCCTCGCTGCGCCGGCATGTCGCGCTGAGCGAGCGCTTGGTGGCCGGGCGCCCCTGCTACACGCTGGCGCCGCGGGCCGGCCAGGCGCCCAGCGCCACGCGCCTGCTCTATCTGCATGGCGGTGCCTTCGTCAGCCAGATCGTGCCCCAGCATTGGCAGCTGGTGGCCGAGTTGGTGCGGGCAAGCGGCTGCACCGCCAGCGTGCCGCTCTACCCGCTGGCGCCCGAACATGCGCATGGCGCCGCCTTTGCGATGTTGGAAGCGCTGTACCGCGAGCTGGCCGCAGCCCCCGGCCCCCTGGTGCTGATGGGCGATTCGGCGGGGGCAGGTCTGGCCCTGGCCCTGGTGCAGGGGCTGGCCGAAGCCGGTGTTCCGGCACCGCGCGAGCTGGTCATGCTCTCACCCTGGCTGGACCTCAGCCTGGCATCGGCACGCCGCACCGCCGGCACGATGACCGACCCCTGGCTGGCGCTGCCCGGCATGGCCGAGGCGGCACGCTGGTGGGCTGGCGGCAGCGACCCGGCCGCGCCCAGGCTCAGCCCCCTGCATGGCCGGCTGCAAGGCATAGGCCGACTGAGCCTGTACATAGGCCAGCGCGACCTGCTCCTCGGCGAGGCAAGGGCGCTGCGCGATCGCGCCGCCGCCGAGGGCGTGGCAATCGAGTACCACGAGGCGCCGCGCATGCCGCATGTCTGGCCCCTGCTGCCGCTGCGCGAGGCCGCCCCGGTGCGCCAGCGGCTGGCGCAACTGCTGCGAGCCGAGACATGATGATCAAGTTACTCAAACGCGCCCTGCTGGGCCTCGCCCTGCTCGTGCTGGCCAGTTGGGCCGCCTTCGAGCTGAGCCCCTGGCCCTCGGCCTGGCTGTTGCGCCAGCTGTTCGAGATGCCCGGCCGCGCCACCGACCGGGCGCTGGCCCCCATGGCCCCGCGCGACCTCGAAGAGCGCCTGGACCTCGCCTACGACGCACAGGATGCCGATGCCTGGCTGGACCTGTACCGGCCACACGCTGCGCCCGCCCTGCCGGTGATCGTCTGGGTGCATGGCGGGGGCTGGATTTCCGGCGGCAAGGGACTGATCGCCAACTACCTGCGCATCCTGGCGGCGCGCGGCTATGCGGTGGTGGGCGTCGACTATTCGCTGGCGCCAGCGCGGCAATTCCCGACCCCCTTGCGCCAGCTCGACAGCGCGCTGGCCTATCTGCAGCAGCATGCCCAGGCTCTGCAGATCGACGCCGACCGCATCGTGCTGGCCGGCGACTCGGCCGGCGCGCAAATCGTCGCGCAGTACGCCAATCTGATGACGCGCCCTGCCTATGCGGCCGAACTGGGCCTGCGGCCGCGGCTGCCCCGGGCAAGGCTGCAGGCCCTGCTGCTGTTCTGCGGCGCCTTCGATCCGGCGCAAATGAACTTGGACGGGCCCTATCGCCTGCCACTGCGCACCATGTTCTGGTCCTACCTCGGTCGCAAGGACTTCCGCGCCAGCCCCGAGCTGCTGGCCCGGCTGTCGGTGAGCGCACAGCTGAATCCGGCCCTGCCCCCCTTGTTCATCACGGCCGGCAGCGCCGATCCGCTGGAGGTCCAGTCGCGCCGCCTGGCCGCCGAAGCGGCGGCCCAGGGCTTGCACGTCCAGACACTGTTCTTTCCCGGCACCGAGCAACCCCGCAGCGAGCATGTCTACCAGTTCAAGCTGCAGGACCCGCCGGCGCGGCAGGCGCTGGAGCAAATGCTTCAGTTCCTCGCCCGCCTCGGCCTGCCCGCGCATGGGGTGTAGACGCGCTACCATGCGAAACGCCTTCGCACGCCGCGACGGCAAGCTCGTCCGATGCTGCCACGCCACCTCATTGCCAGCTTGGTATTCGCGCTGCTGGGCCTGAGCTCGCCAGCGCTGCAGGCGCTGCGCATGTGCGCCCCCATACTGAACGTCGAAGTGGAGTCCGCCAGCGCGCGGGAGCGCTTTGCCCGGCTCGAGGCGCCGGTGCGCGAGGCCGCCCGCAACGTCGGGCTGGGCGAGCTCGAAATCACCCGCATGCCCGCCGCGCGCTGCCGGCTTGAAACCGAACAGGGCAAGTTCGATGTGCTGATCGCCTCCTTCACCAGCGCCGATACCGCCAACTTCGAGCTGCCGCTGCGCCATGGCCAGCTCGACCCGGAACGCCGCGTGCTCAGTGTGGACTTTGTGCTGATCAGGCGGCGCGGCAGCCCGGCGGATTGGGACGGCGGCCGGTTTTCGCGCGTCCAGCGTGTCGGTCTGAAACGCGGCGTCCCCCTGCTGGTCAATGCATTACGCAGCCATGCCGAGATCGAGATCGACGATCTCAGCTTCACTGCCGAGCAATTGCTGCGCAAGCTCGCGGCCGGGCGCATCGATCTGGCCTTGGTGATGCGTGAGGAGTACGAGGTCGCGCGGTCCGGCACCGAGTCGCGCCTGGAGGTGCTGGCCCATCCCTTCGCCAATATGGACATCTACCTGGGCTTCAGCAAGAAGGCGCCACCGGAGCTGCTGGCGCGCGCGCCAGCCTGGTGGGAGCAGGTTGCCGAGCAGTTGCGGCACGGGCTGGCCGGGCGGCGCTAGCCGCGCCGCAGCGCCGCCTGGTAGGCGTCGATCAGCGGCTGCAGGGCGGCGCGCCTGGCCAGGCTCGCGGCCGGCCACAGCCGTTCGCGCTCGTAGTATTCGGCAAAGGCAGGCACCGCGCCCGAGAGCTGCAGCCAGGGCTGCTTGCTGGCGGTAAAGATGTGGGCGTCGGGCCCGAGCAGGTCGGGGTTGTCGAGCGTGCCCACGCGCACGAAGCGCAGCGCAGGCCCGGCGCCGCCGTAATTGCTCCACAGCGCGATCCGGCAACGCGGGCAGCGCGCGATCAGCTGGCCCGCACCGCTCGCCGAGGGCGTGTTCACCAGCTCGGGCGCCAGGCCCAGGGCATGCACCCGGTCGGCCTCGATGATGGCGTTGAGCGCAAAGGCCGAGCCGGTTTCGCGCTGACACCAGCGGCAATGACAGCAATGCACGAACATCGGCGCGCTCGCGAGGCGGTAGCGCACCGCGCGGCAGTCGCAGCCGCCCTCGGCGGGGAAATCGCTGGGCCCTGGCGGCTTGGAGAGGGCTTTCAGTGGCATGACAAGGCTCCGGTGGCTGGGGAGTTTCGCACCCTGGCGCGATCGCGCAAGCACCATGGCATCAAGAAGCAAGCCAGCCGGGGCGCGAGTCCCTATGCTTGCGGCTGGCAGATCCATGAGGACGAAGGGACAAGCATGCGACGCTGGAATGGCTGGGGCGATGACACCATCAACGCCGAATTGAACCCCGACGCGCTGGCCTTTCTGCGCCAGCAGATCGGCGCCAGCGAGGCGCCGCAGGACGCCGCACTGGAGGCCGCGCTGGCCCAGGTGGCCGCGCAGCCGGCGCGCCTGCCGCCGCACCCGCTGGTGAGCAGCGCGCCCGAGCACCGACTGCAGGCCAGCTTCGGCCAGAGCATGGGCGACTGGCTGCGCCTGCGTTTTGGCCGCATAGGCCGCGTCAGCGATGGCGTGGCCTGGCCCGAGAGTTCGGCCCAGGTGCGCGAACTGCTGGACTGGGCCGCCGCGGTGGGCGCGATCGTGATTCCCTGCGGCGGCGCCACCAGCGTGGTGGGCCATCTGAGCCCGCCCGAGCATCCAGACAAACCCGTGCTGACGCTGATGCTCACGCGCCTGCGCAAATTGCTGCAGCTGGACACCGTCTCGCAGCTGGCGACCTTCCAGGCCGGCGTGGCCGGGCCGGACCTTGAAGCCCAGCTGCGCGCCCAGGGCTGGATGCTGGGCCATTACCCGCAGAGTTTTGAATACGCCACCCTGGGCGGCTGGATCGTGACGCGCAGCTCGGGCCAGCAATCGGCGCGTTACGGCCGCATTGAGGCGATGTTTGCCGGCGGCAGGCTGGAGACACCCTGCGGCACGCTGGACATCCCCACCTTCCCGGCCAGCGCCGCTGGGCCCGATCTGCGCGAATGGGTGCTGGGCTCGGAAGGCCGGCTGGGCGTGCTGACCGAGGCCACCGTGCGTGTGCACCGCCTGCCCGAATGCGAGCGCTTTGTGGGCGTGTTCCTGCCCGGCTGGGCCGCGGGCGAGGCGGCGGCGCGCGAGCTGGCGCAGGCGCGCCTGGGCTTGTCGATGCTGCGCCTCTCGAACCCGATCGAGACCCTCACCACCCTGCGCCTGGCCGGCCATGCCAAGGCCATCGCCTGGCTGGAGCGCTACCTGGCGCTGCGCGGCTGCGCGGCCGGCGAGAAAAAAGTGCTGCTGATGATGGGCCTCACCGGCAGCAAGGCCCAGGTGGCGGCGATGCAGGCCCAGGCGCGCGCCATCCTCAAGCGCCATGGTGGCGTCTCGACCGGCACGCTGCTGGGTGCCAAATGGCAGGCGAACCGCTTCCGCGGCGTCTATCTGCGCAATGCGCTGTGGGCCCAGGGCTATGCGGTGGACACCATGGAAACCGCGGTGGACTGGCCGCGCGTGCCGGCCACCATGGCGGCCATCGAGGCGGCCGGGCGCGAGGCGCTGGCAGCCCTGGGCGAGCGCTGCCATGCCTACACCCATCTCTCGCATGTCTATGCCCAGGGTTCCAGCGTCTACAGCACCTTTGTGTTTCGCATCGGCCCCGATTTCGAGAGTGCCTGGGCGCGCTGGCAGGCGCTCAAGGGCGCGGTCTGCCAGGCCATCGTCGCCAGCGGCGGCACCATCAGCCACCAGCATGGCGTGGGCAAGGACCATGCACCCTATCTGGCCCAAGAGAAGGGCGCGCGCGGCATGCAGGGCCTGCGGGCGCTGGTGGCGCATTTCGATCCGCAGGGCGTGATGGCGAGCGGCAACCTCCTGCCGCAGGACGCCGAATGAATCGCCAGCAAGACCTGACCCTGCTGGGCGGCGGCGCGCCGCTGGACCTGCTGGTGGTGGGCGGCGGCATTGCCGGCGCCGGCATCGCGCTGGAGGCGGCGCGCGCCGGCCTGCGCGTGGCCCTGGTGGAGGCCCGGGACTTTGCCAGCGGCACCTCCTCGCGCTCGTCCAAGCTGGTGCATGGCGGCCTGCGCTACCTGGCCCAGGGCCGTATCGGCCTGACACGCGAATCGCTGCATGAACGCCAGGCCCTGCTGCGCGACGCGCCGGGGCTGGTGACGCCGCTGCGCTTTGTGCTGCCGGTGCGGCGCGGCGATGCCAATGGCCGGCGCAAGCTGGGCCTGGGACTGGCGCTGTACGACCGCCTGGCCGGCCAGCGCAGCCGCCAATGGCATGACGCAGCCGCGCTGCTGGCGGCGGCGCCGGGCCTGCAGGGCGCCGGCCTGCTGGGCGGCTGGAGCTATCTGGACGCCCAGGTGGACGATGCCCGCCTGGTGCTGCGCGTGCTGGCCGAGGCTGAAGCGCATGGTGCGCTGCTGCTCAACCATCTGCGCGTCGAGAGCCTGCTGCGCGAGGCGCAGCAGGTAGCCGGCGCCTGCCTGGTCGACGCGCTGGACGGCGGCCGCCTGACGGTGCGGGCCCGCTGCGTCGTCAACGCCACCGGCGCCTGGGCCGATGGCTTGCGTGGCAGCCTGGGTGCGAAGCCGCTGCTGCGCCCGCTGCGCGGCAGCCACTTGCTGTTCCCCGACTGGCGGCTGCCGGTGGCCCAGGCCATCACCTTCTACCACCCCGAGGATGGCCGGCCGGTCTATGCCCTGCCCTGGGAGGGCGCCACCCTGGTGGGCACCACCGATGTGGATCACCGCGATGATCTTGCGCAGGAGCCGGGCATCACGCAGCGGGAGTTCGACTACCTGCTGGGCGCCATGCAGCAGGCCTTCCCCGCCTTGGGGCTCACGCGCGCCGATGTCTGTTCCACCTGGGCCGGGGTGCGGCCGGTGGTGGCATCGGGCAAGCATGTGGCGCCCTCGAAGGAACCGCGCGAGCATCTGATCGTCGACGAACAGGGGCTGATCACCGTCACCGGCGGCAAACTCACCACCTTTCGCTCCACCGCCCTGCTGGCCTTGCGCCAAGCGGTCAAATATGTCCCGGCCTTGGCCGGGCTGGCCGCGCCGGCCCGCATCTTTGACCCCACGCCGGCCAGCACGGCCCAAGCCCTGCAAGACCTGACCCCGGCGCTGCGCGAACGCTGGCTGGCACGCTTTGGCGCACGCGCGCCCGCGGTGCTGGCCTGCGCCCAGGCCGGCGAGCTGCAGACCATCGCCCACACCGGCATCGCCCTGGCCGAGCTGCGCTGGGCCTGCCGCGCCGAGGGCGTGGCGCATCTGGACGATCTGCTGCTGCGCCGTACCCGCCTGGGCCTGCTGCTGCCGCGCGGGGGCGAGGCCCTGCTGCCGCAATGGCGCGCCCTGGTGCAGGCCGAACTGCACTGGGATGATGGGCGCTGGCATGAAGAATGCGCCCGCTACCTGGCCCTGATCCAACGTTGCTACTGCCTGCCATGACATCATCCACCGAGCCCCTGCTGCTGTCCCTGGACCTGGGCACGCAAAGCGTGCGCGCCCTGCTGATCGATCTGCGCGGCAACATCCTGGGCAAGGCCCAGCATGCCTTCGGCGACTACATCAGCCATCACGAGGGCTGGCACGAGCATGAGGCCGAGGGCTTCTGGCAGGCCAGCGCCCTGGTCTGCCGGCAGCTGCTGGCCGCCCACCCCGAGGCCCTGGCCCGCGTCAAGGGCATGGCGGTCACCACCCAGCGCGGCACCCTGGTGCCGGTGGACGCCGCCGGCGTGCCGCTGCGCCCCGCCATCACCTGGTTGGACCAGCGCCGCGCCACGCGCACGCGGCCCATCAACGCGCTGTGGCGCAGCGCCTTTCGCCTTGCCGGCGTGAGCGACACCATCGACTACTTCATGCACGAGGCCGAGGTGAACTGGATGGCCGAGCACGAGCCTGCGCTGCTGGCGCGCACCCACAAGGTGCTGCTGGTGTCGGGCTGGCTCAACTACAAGCTCACCGGCCGCTATGCCGATTCCATCGCCTCGCAGGTGGGCTACCTGCCCTTTGACTTCAAGGGCCAGCGCTGGGCGCCCGACTGGGACTGGAAATGGCAGGCCCTGGCGCTGCGGCGCGAGCAATTGCCCGAGCTGCTGCCGGTGGGCGAAACCATTGCCGGCCTCTCGCGCGAGGCCGCCGAGGCCACCGGCCTGCCGCAGGGCCTGCCGGTGCTGGCGGGCGCGGCCGACAAGGCCTGCGAGATCGTCGGCGCTGGCGCCATCAGGCCCGACATCGCCGCGATCTCCTACGGCACCACCGCCACCGTGGACATCACCACGCCGCGTTATGTCGAGGCCTCGCCCTTCATCCCGCCCTACCCGGCCCTGCTGCCGGGCCAGTACAACTGCGAGGTGCAGATCTTCCGCGGCTTCTGGCTGGTGCGCTGGTTCAAGGAGCAGTTCGGCCACCCCGAGCTGGCCCAGGCCGAGGCCGCCGGCGTGGCGGTGGAGACCCTGTTCGACCGCCTGGTGGCCGCCGTGCCGCCAGGCTCGCAGGGCCTGATGCTGCAGCCCTACTGGACCCCCGGCATCCGCCACCCCGGGCCCGACGCGCGCGGCGCCATCATCGGTTTTTCCGACGTGCACACCCGCGCCCATCTCTACCGCGCCATCCTCGAGGGCCTGGCCTATGCGCTGCGTGAGGGCAAGGAGCGCATCGAGAAGCGCAGCGGCGTGCCCATCACCCAGCTGCGCGTCTCGGGCGGCGGCGCGCAGTCCGACGCCGCGATGCAGCTCACCGCCGACATCTTCGGCCTGCCGGCGGCGCGCCCGCACACCTTCGAGACCTCGGGCCTGGGCGCGGCCATCGCCAGCGCCGTGGGCCTGGGCCTGCACAGCGACTACGCCAGCGCGGTGGCGGCGATGACGCGCATCGGCCGCCAGTTCGAACCCAACCCCGCGCATCGGCGGCTCTACGACGAGCTCTACCGCGGCACCTACTTGCGCATGTACAAGCGGCTGGAGCCGCTCTATGCGCAGCTGCAGAAGGTGCTGCGGCCCTAGGCATACTCTCGGCCATGTCCACCCATGGCCTGCCCACCCTCGAACATGCCCGCGTCGCCGGCGCCTATGCCGCCACCGCGCTGGAGACGGCGCGCGAGCTGGGCGCCGACATGGCGGTCCTGCATGCCAGCTGTGCGCTGCCCCAGGAACCACAGGCCACGCTCAGCGTCAGGCAATACCTGACCCTGCTGGACTGCGCCGCCGCGCAGCTGGACGAACCGGCCTTCGGCCTGCAGGTGGGCGCGCGCATGCGCCTGGCCACCTTTGCAGGCTATGGCCTGGTGCTGTGCACCTGCGCCGACTTCCGCAGCGCGGCCGCGCAGACCTGCCGCTTCGAGGGCCTGGCCCATGACCTGGGCCGCTCGGAGATCATCGAGCAGGGGCCGCTGGCGAGCTACCGTTGGCATTCGCCCTGGCTGGCGCTGCCGGGCGGCCGCCACCTGGCCGAGAGCGTGCTGGTGGGCATACGCAGCTTTGCCGTCTGGCTGGCCGGGCGCGATCTGCCCGGCGTCGACATCGGCTTCACCCACGCCCGGCCCGACACGCTGACGCAGGCCGACTACGAAACCCTGCTGGGCGTGCCGGTGCGCTTCGGGGCCGCGGCCAACGAGTTGCGCTTCCCGGCCCAGCTGCTGGACGCCCAGATCGCCAACGCCGACACCAGCCTCTTTCCCGCGCTGGAGCGCCTGGCCCATGAGCGCCTGCTATCGCGCGAGCGCGAGGCCAGGCAAGGCCCGGCCATCGTTGGCCAGGTGCGCGAACGCATCCAGGCCCAGCTGATGCATGAGCGCGCCTCGCTGGCCGAGGTGGCGGCGGCTCTGCATCTCTCCGCCCGCTCGCTGCAGCGCAAGCTGGCCGAGGCCGGCAGCCCGCCCTTCAGCGAACTGGTGGATCAGACCCGGCGCGAGCTGGTGCAGCGCTATCTGCGCGAGCCCGGGCTCTCGCTCACAGAGGTGGCCTTTCTGCTTGGTTTTCGCCAGCAAAGCAGCTTCAACCATGCCTTCCGCGCCTGGTTCGGCTGCACGCCGGCGCAATGGCGGGGGCAGGCCGTCTAGAGACAGGTCAAGGCGATAGCCACGTTGGAACGTCGGATTTTTTTACATCTACCTCCGATGCCCGGCGCGCGCGAAATCTAAGCCGCTGTTTTTGCAAGCATCTTTTCAAGTGGCGCGAAAATTGCTCAGCCTAGATGTCTTCTTTGCCTTCTATCGGCGACGGGGAGGCTTGGCGGCTTGTGCCGCGCCTGGACGATTGTCAGGTGCGCTGCCCGGGTGGGTCGCGCGCAGTTGAGTTCAATTCAGTTTCCGAAAGGACTGTTATGTTGAAATTTCTCAGCCCTGTGAACACACCAGTCTTGCGCGCGGCCATCGCTGCGCTGCTGTCGATTGGTACCGCGGGGGCGGCGCAGGCCGCCACCCCGTTCGAGATGGACGTCTCCACAGCGATTGACCGAGGCATCAATTACCTCGCCACCGCTGGCGCCTTCAGCAATCCGAGCTCGGCGGGCGACGCATCCGGCCTGCCGATGCTGGTACTGCTCGAAAAACGCGCCAGCGGCATCGCCACCGACCCCCCTCAGGGCTATATCGGCGCCAGCGCCACCGATCAGGGTCGCCTGCGCACAGCGGCCGCGTACATCCTGGACCGGGCCAACGACACCTCCTTCTACGCCTACCGCGATGGCGCATGGATGTTCGCGTTGGCGGAATACGCCTTGACCGACGGGCCCGACAAGAGCGTGCTCGCGCCGGGGAATCCGGGCTATGAGACCATCAAGCAGACCATGGACAGACTGGTTGATCGCTCACTGGCGAACCAACGCAAGGCGGCCACCGGCTACCCGGCCGCCATCAACCAGGGCTACTGGTGCTACACGAATAGCGGTTGCGAAGACTCGTCGACGACGCAGTTCGTCGTCGCCGGCCTCGCCTCGGCCAAGGCCTTCTACTCGTCGGCCAAGAGCGGCGATGCCCCCTTCGCCGACCCGGCCCGGGTTGCTGCGATCGACGCCGCGCTGCTGCTCGCAAAGAACGCCTATGAACTGAACGCGAAGACCGGATCGGACAACGGCAGTTGCGCCACCATGACGGCGAGCGAACGTGGCCATGGCTACAACGCCAAGTCCTATAACCCGTCGCTGCAGCAAACGGCCTCGGGCGTGTATATCCAGCTGTTCGGCGGTTCGACCGTCAACACGCCGATGGTGCAGCAATACCTTGAATGGCTGCGCAACCGCTATCGCTGGCAGGACCTGGACAGCCTCGGCAACTTCTGGCCGGGCAACTCATGGGCCTACTACCTGTGGAGTTCGTTCAAGGGCATGGAGTTGATCCGCAAGTCGGCCATCGCCCCGGCCGCCGGCAATATCGGCCCGAACGATCTCGGCACCTTGCCTGCTGGCAGTCTGCCGGTTTGCGTGGTGCGCCAGGAAAACAAGGATCCCGCCTTGGTGGCGAGGCCGGCCAGTTTTGGAGCTGGTGGCGTTGGCTTCTACGCCGGCGAGCCCAAGGGCCAGTACTTTGACTATGCGCACCAGATCATTGGACTGCAATGCGCCAATGGTTACTTCGGTTGCAACGGCTCCCCCGGCGCCTGGGAAACCTGGTCGCATCAATCGTATCAGTTGCTTGTTCTGCAGCGCTCCACCGGCGGTGGTTGCGTTGATACCGATGGCGACGGCGTCTGCGACGCTGTTGACAATTGCCCGACCGTTGCCAACCCGGACCAGAAGGACAGCAACCGCAACGGTATCGGCGACGCCTGCGAGCCCCCGATCGCGAAATGCGACGTGGATGGCGACGGCGATATCGACTCCGTGGACATCTTGCTCATTCGCGCCGGCGTCGGCCAGGTTCCCGTAGCCGGCGACAAGCGTGACGCGGACGGCGACGGCAAGATCACCGGCCTTGACGTGCGAGCCTGCACGCTCAAGTGCACCCGCGCCAAGTGCGCCACGAGCTGACAACAGATGCCTTCAACACCTCTCACATCCAAACATTGAAAGGTATCGTTTATGAAAGCCCTACTCTCCTCCATCAGCCTGGCCGCGGCCGCCCTGTGCGTGTCGATGCCGGCCAGCGCGGGCGTCGTTGTGAGCTTTGCGCCCTCCACCTCGCATATCGGCATCGGCGACTCGGTGGTCATCAACGTGTCCATCAGCGGCCTGGGCGCCGAGATCCTGTCCTTAGTGGACCTCAACTTCATGTTCTCTAGCACCGCGGCCACGCGTTCCATGGCCGATTTCAGCTCGATGCGCAGTGCGCTAAACCTGGGCACCCCTGGCGATGAGTATTACGACGAGGACGTCAATACTGCGGCCGAGTTTGGCATCTTCGCCCACACCTGGTTAGACGATGCAACCATGGCCGCGGGTCAGGCCGATAACTTCGTGCTGGGCTCGTTCACGATGTTGGGGGCCTTCGATGGCGTGACGAAGATCTCGCTCGGACCCGATCCAGATTTCGAACGCCTCTTCGTCGGCCTGAATGCCGCCCGCCTGGATGTCGCGATCGGCTCGGCCTGCATAGGCGTGGGTAACGGCAAGTGCGAAGTGCCGGAACCTTCCAGCTATGGCCTGGCCGGGGTGGCCCTGCTGGCAGCGGGTATGGCGGCCCGCAAGCGTCGCCGCTCGGACGCCTGCGCCTGAACCGGCGGTTTGTCCGTCAACCGAAGGGCCGGCACTGCCGGCCCTTTTTATTGCATGGCTGCGAGCCGGGCCGGCAGCGTCAGCTGGCCGTCCACCCGGAAATGGCGGTCACCGGCACGATCACGGTCTCGGTAAAGCGCTCGAACGGGGCCTGGAGGCGGCGCACGGCATCGATGTCGGGCGCCTCCAACAACGTGTAGTTATGCGACTGGTCGATGGCGGCCCACTCGCCGCGCAGGCTCACATCGGCAGGGATGGCCGCGTAGAACTGCTTCGCAAGCGCGGCGAGTTCGCCGTACTGCGCGGCAGTCAGATCGGGGCGGGTTCGATTGGTGAGAAGGAACAGCATGGCGTCAGTCTCCAGGTTTGTTGCCACGGCCAAGCTTGCGCCAGATCAACCATCCACCAACCGGCAGCAACATGGGCAGCAAAAGGCCGGGGCCGAGCGGATCGCCGGGCAGCAGCTGGGAGCCATTCAGCGCGAGCGCGCCAGCATAGATCAAGTTACCTGCGCCGCAGCTCATCAGGAATTGCGGCCAGCTGAGGCGTGCCGCGCCGGCGGCGAAGGTCAGCGCCTCCGCCAGCACCGGCACGGGCCGACTCAGGAATAAGGCAGCCAATGTCGGCGCATCAGGTAATGCACCCATGCGCGCGCGCAGCAGATGGCGGCTTGCTCCATACGCGAGGCAATGCCCGACCATCATGCCGGCAAACGCTGCAGCGCAACCCGCGCCAAAACCGAGGCGCGCGCCAAGCATGGTGCCGACGATGCTGGACGGGATGGGCAAGAGCACATCGGCCGCAAGCAGGCCGGCGCCAAGCAGCGCGAAGTGCAGGGAATTGGCGTCGTTGGCGGACAGCCAACGCTCGCCGGGCAGTTCGCCGATAACGGCGAAAGGGAGCAGCGGCACACAAATGGCTGCAGCGAGAATTAGCGCGGCCCGGCCGCTTGTTCGTGGCATGATCATGGCACCATAGTAGAACTTCCCCATGGACGGCTCGGTCCGATTTTTCCCAGGGGACGCAACACGCTGGAATAGGGGAATTGCCGACATGATCATGCTCTCAGGCTCGCCGGCGCTGAAGGTTCGTGTGATGTGCGAGGGGATCCGCTACACGGCGGCGCTAGGCCAGGCGGCCCTGCACTCGATGCCCAATTACTACCCCTACCGCTTCAAGGAGGGTGAGCATGACCCGACCGGCCGAGGGATCGCCGCCATCCCCTATCTGATCAACACGGCGGATGGCACCGAGATCCGCATCCTGGGCAATGGCGACTCGCCATGGCATGTGGAAGGCGACTCACAACAGGGTTATCTCCTGGTCGACGATCGCGATGGCCAGCGCGTGCCGATCGAGTTCGAACCGCTGCGGCCATGGTTGACGCAGAAGACGGCGGACGGCATGCCTTTCGCGCAAGCGGGCGTGACGACGCACGGTGACATGCTGGTGATCAACGTCGCACCGGGCTGTGAGTACTTCCTCCACAAGCACGATGGTGTGTCCATGCGCTGCGGCTTCTGTGCCTATGGCGCGCCCGATGAACGCACCGTGCATCTTGGCCAGAAGACGGGTCAGGTCGAGATTCCGCCACCCACGCTTGAGCGCATGAGCGAGGCCTTGCGCGCCGTGATCGATCAGACCGAGATCCGTCACATCTACCTGGTGGGCGGGTCGCTCACCGACGCGCGCAAGGAAGGCGAGCGCTTCCTGCAGCTTGCGCGCTACGTGAAGCAGGTGAACACGCGCGGCATCCCGGTCGCGCTCGGCTCCGGCGCGCTGCCCGACGACCTGATTGCACAGTTCCACGCCGAGCAGCTGGTGCAGCATGTCTGCTTCAATCTGGAGATGTGGTCAGAGCCGCTGTTTGCAAAGGTCTGCCCCGGCAAGAACCGCTATGTGGGCTACCACCGATGGATAGCGGCGCTCGAGACCGCGGTGCGCCACTGGGGCCGCGGCAACGTCTACTCGGCCATGGTGGCCGGCATCGAGCTCGAGCCCGAACATGGCCTGGAATGGGAGGAGGCCGCGCGCATCGCCCTTGAAGGCGCGCAAGACCTCTGCAGCCGCGGCATCATCCCGATCTACTCGCTCGTCTGGCCGGTCGGCGGCCGCCAGCGGGCCGACTACCACGCCCGCATCCGCAACTATTTCGAGACGCTGAGCGCCGGCTACCAGGCGATCCGCAAGCGGCATGGGCTCGCGGTCTCGGACGGCTTTATGTGCCATCGCTGCGCCTATATGCAGCTTGAGTGCGATCTCGATCGTCATGCGCAGCTAGCGCCCGCGTGAGACGTCCGTTGTCTAGCAACTCGACCAAAGAGGGAAACTCATGGGCGTAACACAGAACGCGCAGCCCGCCGCAACGGCGCCGGATGCATCGTTGATCGTGCGGATGAGCACGGCGTATTGGGAAAGCCAGACGCTGCTGACGGCGAACCGGCTGCGACTCTTCGACTTTCTTGCCGATGGCGCCCGCTCTGCCGAGGAGGTCTCAGCCGGGCTGCAACTCGACCCTCGCAGCACGACCCTGTTCTTGCGTGCCTGCGTCGGGCTTGGCTTCCTCACGGAAACCTCCGGCCGCTTCGACAACGCGCCGGTCGCCGCCATATTCCTGGTCTCGCGCAGCCCTGGCTTCATGGGCAACGTCATCCGCTACAGCGATCAGCTCTACGCGACCTGGGGTGGCCTTGAGGAAGCGCTGCGCAGCGGCAAGCCGGCACTTCCCGCGCAGACCTATCTGGGCGACGACCCCGCGCGCACGCGCGCTTTCGTGCAGGCCATGCATGAGCGTGCCCAGGGCATCGCCCGCGCCCTGGTGGGCATGCTGGATCTGAGCGGCCGCAGCAGCATGCTCGACGTCGGTGGCGGGCCGGGAACCTACTCGGTGCTGCTCACCGAGCGTTTTCCCGGCCTGCACTCCGAGGTGCTTGAGTTGCCCGGTGTCGCAGCGGTTGCGCGCGAGCTCGTCGCCGCTGCGGGGGCGAGCGAGCGCGTGAGCCTGCGCGACGGCGATTACCACGTCGCCGATTTCGGCTCGGGCAAGGATGTTGTGCTGATGTCCGGGATGTTCCATCGTGAATCCGAGCTTGCCTGCCGCCGCCTGATCGAGCGTGCCGCGAACTGCCTGAACCCCGGCGGCCTGCTGGTGGTCAGCGATGTGTTCACCGATGCCGACGGCAGCCATCCGAGCTTCGCCGCGATGTTCGGCCTCAACATGATGCTGACCGCCGCCGACGGCGGTGTGCACGCCGACGCGGACGTGATGCGCTGGATGTCGGAATGTGGATTTGGCGACACACGCATGATGCCACTGCCGCCGCCGATGCCGCACCGGGTCGTGCTGGGCGTAAAGCAATCATGATGATGAGGCGTCGCCGGGGCCTGCTGACCCTCGCCGCTTGCTTGACCCTCGGCTGGTCCGCGACGCTCAGTGGCGCGCAGACGCCGGCAAGCCGTGTGGGCGAACTCAGGCCGCTGGGCCAGGACCGTTTTCAGATTGGGCGCATCGTCGTGGACAAGCGCGCCGGCCGCTTCAGCGTGCCTGGCCGCGTGCATGTGCTGGGCAAGCCGCTCGAATACCTTGCCACCAGCCCGGGCGGCCTGAAGGCCTACGAAACCATGCTGGAGCTCGACGCCAGTGGCAGCGAATTCAACCTCGCTTGCATCCTGCTCGGCCTTGAGCGCGACGCCAACGAGGTGCCCTGGCGCCAGTACAGGCAGGTGCCACGCCTGGTCGGCGCTCGCGTCGCCCTGTTCATTGCCTGGTCGGAGGGCGGCAAGCGGCGCCAGGTCTCGGCCGCGCAGGCGCTGCTCAATGCGGACGCCGGCGTGCAGCCCGATTCGGTCGAATGGGTCTACACCGGCTCCCCGGTATCGGAAGGCAATGCGCGCTTCGCGGCCGATGACACCGGCACCTTGATTGGCTTCGTGCATGACGCCAGCAGCATCATTGAAGCCGCTGCGCCCATCGGCATCGGGGCCTATGGATCGGTACGAGGCCATGCTATGGTGCCCCCTGTCGGCACGGCCATCGAACTGGTCGTCGAACTGGCGAGCGGCGCCAAGTGATGGTCTTGCGCTGGTGCATGCTGACGCTGAGCGCCTCGCTGCTGCTCGTCGCCCTGGGCGCGACGGCGGCAGAGCTGCAGCCTTCCGCCCAGCGGGTGGCGGTAACGGGCGTCGTCGGGCTGCTCGCACCGCTATTCTGGCCGGGCAACGCCGGCACGCCGGCACGCAATGCGATGCGTATCGCTGCCTGGTCGGGCGCCGCGGCCGGCCTGGCGGCCCTCCTGCTGCGCGGCCTCGGCCCACCGGCGCAGCCGCTTGCGCGCATCCTCGCCAGCTGCGCGATGCTGCTGCCCATCATGCTCGTGACGCATGCGATGCTGGCGCTGCTCGAGCGGCACTGGTGCGATATGTCGGTGGACATGCACGCCGCCCGCGAAATGGCCGGCCGCACCATGTGCGCCGCACTGGCCCTCCTGGGCACAGTGCCGCTGTGGCTGGGCCCGCTTGGCGAGCTGCTGTCGGCGCGTCATGACTGGCTCATCAATATGCTCGTTAGCACCAGCCCGCTCACCCACCTTGCGGTGGCCAGCGACAACGACTTGTTGCGCAATCAGTGGTTCTACCAGCACTCGAACCTTGCCAATCTGCAATTCTCGTATCCCGGCATTGCGACATTGAGCTGGTCCTACGGCACGGTCCTTTCACTGCTCGCGTGCATCGCACTGATGCAGCGGCGCTCGCGTCGACCGCTGGCCCGCAAGGACTCCTGCACCGATTCAACCCCGAAGGAGAACGCGCCATGATGATGAAGCGACATTTCCTGGCTGTGCTGGCTTGCGCCGCCATCGCCGTGCCCACGGCCCACGCCGCGGACGGGCTGGATCCGGCCCTGCGCGAGAAGGCACGGCGTGCGGTCGATGCGGGCCTGCACTATTTGCGCGGCCAGCAGGCGGCAGACGGTTCGGTGGCCAGGTCGGTTGGCATCACGGCCTTGTCGCTGCGTGCCTTTCTCGAAAGCCATCGAGGCTATAACGAAGGCGACGGCGCCTTCATCACGCGGCAGGTCGATTTCGTGCTCTCCAAGGTCCAGAGCGATGGCTCGATCAGCGAGTCGCTGCAGAACACCAGCTACAACACCGCAGTCTCACTGAATGCCTTGGCGGCAACGAAGAACCCGAAGTACGAGGCGGTAATCGCGGCCGCCCGCAAATTCCTGACCCAGCACCAGATCGACGAAGGGGAAGGCTACAAGCAGGACCACCGCTACTACGGCGGGATCGGCTATGGCGGCGATGAGCGGCCCGATATGTCCAATGTCTACCTCGCCGTGGAGGGTCTCAAGGCGGCATCGACCGACCCAAAGGATCCCGTGTGGCAGAAGGCGCTGGTGTTCGTGAACCGATCGCAGAATCGCAGCGAGAGCAATGACCAGAAATGGGCCGGCAACGACGGCGGCTTCGTCTACATGCCCGGCTGGAACCCACCCGAGTTCGAGAACGGGACCGGGTCCTACGGCGGCATGACCGCCGCTGGCCTGCTCAGCCTGCTGTTCGCCGGGGTGGACAAGAACGACCCGCGTGTGCAGGCCGCCTACAAGTGGATGACGACGAACTACACGCTCGAACTCAACCCCGGCACGACCAAGAAGCACGGCCTGTTCTACTTCTACAACGCCTTCGCCAAGGTGATGACGGCCTATGGCGAGGACAACTTCACCGATGGCAAGGGCCTCAAACATAACTGGAAGCGTGAGCTCGCCGAAAAGCTTGTCAGCCTGCAGGGCGCGGACGGCAGCTGGTTCAATCCCGATTCAAAAGCCTGGTGGGAAGACAAGCCGCAGTTGGTCACCGCCTGGTCCGTGATCGCCCTCGAACACGCGCTCAAGTGACATAGTGCTGCGCCGCCTGCTGCTGCCGCTCGGACTTGCGCTGTGCGGCATCGCGCAGGCGGGCCAGCAGCAGCCGCTGCTCGACCTGACGGTAACGCCGGCCTGGCAGGGCTGGAGCCGGCCCGGGCGGGCGACCGAGCTCGACATCCGGCTGAGCACAAGCGCCCCGACGCGAGCAAGGCTCGAACTGCTGGCCGGGCAGCAAACCCTGAGCACCGAGCTCGAACTCCAGCCCGGCAGGGTGCAGCGACTGCATCTTCCGCTGGGCCCCACGGTCGGTCGTGCCACCGTCGTCGCGAGCGTCACGACTGCCACGACGCCGGCCGCGCCGCCGCTGCGGCACGATATCGAAATGGCGCAGTCGGAGTCGCCCTTGCTGGGCCTGGCCCTGGTGGGCGAGGCGGGGCTACAACTCGAAGGATTTCACGCCGTCGCACTGGCGGCCGACGACCTGCCGCGCAATGCCTCGGCCTATGCCAGCATGGATGCGCTGATCCTGGACGCAACGACACTTGGCGCGCTCGATCAACGCCAACTCGGCGCCTTGCTCTCGCATGTGGCGCAATGCGGCCGTGTCGTGGTCTTGAGCACCGAAGCTCAGGTACGCCGCGTGCTGGACGGCATGGCGGGCTGCTCAGGGCAGGCGCTGATGATGGCGCCATCGCTGCGAGAGGCCAGGCGCCAGCTCGAAGCGTCACTGGCGGCGCGCGTGCCGGTGGCGGGTGCCGACATCGGCACGCTGGCACAGGCGGATCAGCTCGGCTGGCAGCGCGTGAGCCTGCTTGTCGCCTTCTACTTCGCCGCGGCGGCCTTGGCGCTCATCTACCTCGCCTCCCGGCCGCTGCTGTTGCTGCTGACGCCCGCACTGGCCACCGTGGCGGTGCTGGCGCTGCTGCCCGTCATGCCGTCCGCCGCAGAACTCGTGGTCTGGAGCGAGGGCGAGACCGGCGTGCCCGTCGCCCGCTACCAGGCCTGGCAGCGCTTCCCGGGCCGCGTGCGCGAACGCAGCCGTGTGCCCATCCCGCCGCAGCTGGCATCCGCCGCGCAGCCCTGCGACGCCAGGCAGGCGATGCAATTCGACTACGACGCCAGCCGCGCACAGCCTAGCCATGCCGAGTTCGAGACCCGGCTGTTCCACCAGGTCTGGCTGTGCTATGCGGGTAGCTTTCCGATCGCCAGGGCGATCGCGACCCAACGGCAGCCCGACGGTGTGCAGCAGGTCCGCAATGCCGGCACGCGCGCCTGGCCGCAAGGCTGGCTGCTGCTGACCGGCCGCGCCCATGATTTGCCAGCCCTTGGTCCCGGTGGCAGCGCGCTCGTCGGCACGCCGACCGCCCGGCCGCCGCGCGACGGGGTGATTCGAACGGCGCTGGCGCGCACTCCAGCCGGCGCCGCGGCCGCGCTGTGGGAGCTCGAACTCGCCGCGGTTGCGGACGCACCGCTTGCATCGCAAGGCTGGCTTCTCGTCGGCATGCCACCGCCATGAAAGAAGAAGCTCTGCCCCTGCATCGACAGGCCGCGACGACAGGCCTGGCAGTCGCCGCGGCCATCGCCCTGTGGTGGCTGGGCAGCACCCGCCTGGCCCTGGACAGCGGCGCGAATCCGGGCCGCAGTGCGCAGGCAGCGCTGCAGGCGCTGCTGCTTGCGCGCGGGCTCGCGCTTGCGCTGCTGAGCTTGCGCGCGAGCGCCCTGCACGGTTGGCGGGCGGGCGCATGGGCTGCGTTCGCGCTGGTCGCGCCGGCCTGGCCGGTGGTGGCGCTGGCCTGGTCCGCCAGCACCGCGCCGCTGGTGCAGCTGCTGGGCGCCGAATGCCTGCTGCTGGCCGGATGCCTGGCATTGCCGCTGCTTGGATGGGGCTTGCGTTGCGCGCTGCGCGGCAGGGCCGAACTTGCCGAGCTGCTGGCCACGCTGGGCGCGGCCGCGCTGGCGGCGTCATGGTGGTTCGCGCTGGGCCCGGCGGGTCATTGGCCCCTGCTGCGCTACTGAGTTGGCCATGCTCACCCCCTCCTCTGTGCAGACCCTGCTCAAGGCCGTGCGCCGGCATTTGTGGCGCCAGCGATGCATCGCGGCCATCCGGTGCAGCATGTGGAGCTCGTCCGGCCTGATGCTGCTCGTGGCGGCGCTGCACCTGAGCATTCGAGCCCTGCCCGTCGAGGCCCTTCCGCTGGGCCTGGCCCTGATCTGGCTCGCGGCGCTGGCCTGGGCGGCCTGGCAACGGCCCGCCCTGCCGGCCTGCGCCATCTGGGCGGATTGCGAGCTCGGCGGTGCATCCGCGTTCAGCACCCTGCTCGAAGCAGGGCCAGACGCTCATCCGCAGGCACTGCGCTGGCTTGAGCAATGGGCCGTGGCGCGGGTGCCGCAGGGCATGAGCCAGCTCGCCCAGCGACCGGCGGCGACGCCGTGGTTGCGCGCGCTGCTGTCCTTGGCGGTCTGCGCAAGCTTGGCCGCCCTGGTGCTGTCGCTGCCGAGCCGCGCGCCTGCCGCGCGGCCCGGTACTGCCCCAGCCTCGACCACCGTCGAGCCCGCCCTGGCGCTTGCCGACCCGGCGGCGGCCGAGGCGCCGGATGCGGCGCAGCGGCTCAACGATATCGCTGGCGCCTTGCGCGCCTCCGCCGCGCGGGCGGTGGCCGAGCGCCGCGAGTCCGGCCCTGCGCCGGCGTCGCAGGCCGGCAACAGCACAGACGCGCCAGCATCCGCACCGGCCCGGGCCGACGCCGAGCAGGCATCGGCCAGCGCAGCGCAGGCGAGCCCGGCGCTCACGGCAGGGGCAGGTACTGGCAATGCCTCGGGGCGCGAGGCCGGTTCCGGCCCGGGTGTTCCTGGCGCGAATGAAGCGCGCGAGGCGCGCATCGATGCTGGCGGCGCGCGACCTCGGCAGGGTAGGATGAACACGCAAGAAAAGAAAGGATCGGCGTCGAGTGCCCGCGCTGCAGCGAGCGAACTGCAGGCCGACATGGACGGCCTGGCCAGTTACGAGCCGGCCAGGCCCGAGGCGCAAGGCGCTGCGGTGTCGCGACTCGGGGAAGCCGCGGCCGCCACCCCGCCTGCGGCCCTTGCGGGCACCGAACTGAGCCCCACCGAGACGAGCTATGTACAAGCATGGATGAAAAAGTCGAGCGGACGAACACGATGAGTGCGGCAACCGTCGCCGATAGCGCCTACGCCGACGCCCATCGTCGACTGCAGGATGTGCGCTCACTGCTAACCCGCGTGATCGTCGGCCAGGAAGAACTCGTCACCCAGCTGATCACCGCGGTATTCGCGGGCGGGCATGTGCTCATCGAAGGGCTGCCCGGGCTCGGCAAGACCCACCTCGCCAAGGCGCTCGCCGCTGCGCTGGGGCTGCAGTGGGCGCGCGTGCAATGCACGCCCGACCTGATGCCTGCGGACGTCACGGGCGCGGAGGTCTACGCCACGGCGGCGGGGGGCGCGTCGTCCTTCGTGTTTCGGCCCGGCCCGGTGTTTGCGCAGCTCGTGCTGGTCGACGAGATCAATCGAGCGACACCCCGCACCCAGGCCGCCCTGCTGGAAGCGATGCAGGAAAACCAGGTCACGCACGCGGGTGCCACCCACCGCCTGCCGCGCCCGTTTTGCGTGCTGGCAACGCAGAATCCGATCGAGCTCGAAGGCACTTACCCGCTGCCCGAGGCGCAGCTGGACCGCTTCATGTGCAAGCTCACGGTGCCCTTTCCAAGCCGCGCCACGCTGCGCGAGATGTTGGAGGTGTCGCTCGATGCCGAGCCCTCCGACACGCTGGCGCCGATCGCCGGCCCCGCCGATGTGCTGCGCATCACCGAGCTCTGCCGCACGGTGCTGCTCGGTGAACGCTGCAAGGACGCGGCGGTCGAGCTGATCATGGCCACGCAGGCGAGCGAGGGGGGTGGCGCATCCGGCCCCTCCGACCAGGCCCGCCGACATATCCGCTACGGTGCGAGCCCGCGCGCCTTGCAGGCGCTGATCCGGGCCGCGCGCGTGCGCGCGCTGATGGCGGGGCGCTCGCATATCGACGTTGACGACCTCGCGGTGAATGCCCTGCCGGTGCTGCGCCACCGCATCCTGCTGCGTCTGGAGAGCGAGCTCGACGGGCTCGACGCGGACGGCGTGCTGTCCTCGATCATCGACGGATGGCAACGCCGACTCTGATGCGCGCCGTGCTGCCCAGCGAGGCGGAGCTGCAGGTGTTCGCGTCCGCCGTCGCGCAGTTGTTGATCGAGCGGCTGGCACGCACGCAAGGTGCGCGCACCGTACGCCGCAGGGCTGGCATCGGCAGCCAGTTTTTCGATCACCGCGACTATGCACCGGGCGACGAAGTGCGGCATATCGACTGGCGGCAGACGGCGCGTCGGCGGCGGCCCATCATGCGCCGCTTCGAAGCCGAATCGGTGTCCGACTGGACCCTGCTGCTGGACCTCAGCTCGTCGATGGCGGCGCATGGCGGCGCCAAGTGGCGGGCCGCGGTCCGCATGGGTGCGGCCTTGAGCTATGCGCTGCTCCAGCTCGGCCATCGGGTGGGCCTGCTGGCCTTTGGCACGCGCGTGCTGGCGCAATGCCCGCGCGGCCGTGGATCCCAGCATTACGCTGCGATCGCAGCCCTGTTGTCCAGCCTGCAGCCGGCGCGCAGCGGCGAGCGTTCCGAACTCGGGGTTTGCGCCCAGCATCTGCACGGCGCCGCATCGGTCTTCACGCTCAGCGACTTCTTGGCGGACGCGGAGATGTGCAGGGATCTGAGCGCATTGCGCCAGCGCTGCACCGCCCTGCATGTCGTGCAGCTCAGCGATGGCGCCGAGACCCGGCTGCAGGAGGCGGGTGAGGTCGATCTGCTGGACGTCGAAACCGGCGCGCGCATGCCCATGCTGGCCGGCGCAGAGGCGAACCGGCTCGCCGCAATTGAGCGTGCGGCGATGACGGCCCGGCTGCGTCGTTTCTGCGCCAGCAGCGGCCTGCCATTCACCGACTGGGACGTCGCCCTGCCCTGGCAGCAAGGCTTGCTGCAGCATCTTGTGCAGGCGCGTTCGCAATGCTGATCAGCCTGGTCGCGCCGGTGTTTCTGCTCGGCCTGGGGCTGCTGCCGCTGATACGCTGGCTGCATCGGGGCGGGCGCCACCGTCGCACCCTGCCCGTCAGCCATCTGGGCCTGTGGCGCGGCGCGACCGCTACCCAGAGCATGGCAGGCCTGCGCCGCCCGCCCGACCCGGCATGGCGCCGCCGCGCGCTCCTGGCAGCGCTGCTCTGCCTGGCGCTGGCCGAGCCGCAGCTGACGGCGCCACGCACCCTGCTCACGCTGTGGGTCGATGACTCCATCAGCATGTTGACGCGCGAGGCGCAGGGCAGCCGGCTCAGCGAGGGTCTGGCCCAGGCGCGAGCACAGTTGGCCGAACTCGGGGCCGCCGCCGACGTTGAGGTCCGCACGCTCTCGCAGCCTTGGCTCAAGCAGGACGCGCTCACCGCGGCGAGTGCCGCAGGGATTGCCGCCGGCGCCGCGCGCCAGACACCCCCAGCAGCGCCGCCGGCGGCCCTGTTGCATGGCGAGCGCCAGCATTGGCTGCTGACCGATGGCGCCAATGCCGCGCTACTCGACTGGCCCGAGGGCCGGCGCCCGGACCGCATCATCCAGGTGGGCGATGTCCAGCGTAACGTCGGGCTGGAGCGGCTGTCGGCGCGCCGCAGGCTGCAGGATCCGGGCAGTTTCGACCTGCTGCTCAAGCTCAGCAATGGCGGCAACGCCGCCGAGACGCGGCTGCTCGTGATCGCGACCGAAGCGGGCGAGGCATACCGATCGACCCAGCATATCGATGCCGGCGCAGCGGTTCTCGTGCATGCGCTGATACCGGCCGCGGCCCAGGTGCGCGCGACGCTGCAACCCGGCGATGCGCTTGTCGAGGACGACACCCTCCAGCTCGATCTGGCCGCGCTGCGCCGACATCGGGTCGCCACCGACCCGGCCTGCCCCAGTGCGCTGCTGGCCGCGCTGGCCACACACCCTGCGCTGGCGCTGGCGGCCGAGGACGCCAGCGATGTGGAGGCCCAGCTGGACTGCGGCTCGCGCCGCGCGAACCAGGGCCGGGCAACGCTGCGCGTGCTTGCGGACAGCCTGCCGCAGCGGCTGCCCGGCGCGCTGCAATGGTCCCCCGCCCTGGCCGAGGCGCGGCGCAGGGGTTTCGACATCGCCCGCCCTCAGTTGGCGGCGCGGCTGCAGGCCCAGCCGGCGGATGCCGTCCTGCTCGCGCTGGGTGGCTCGCCGCTCATCATCGAGCGGGCTGGCGCATCACCACTGATCGAAACCTCGCTGGACTTCACCGCGGCAGCGCGCGACCCGGCGATCCCGCTGCTGGTGAACCTGCTGTTCGAGCGCTTGCTGGGCCAGCGTCTGCTCGACGCGACCGCAGTCACCGAGCGCGGCGCGAACGCGTCCAGGGTGGTGCCGGCGGCGCGCGCCAGCGCGGCTGCCACGGCCGGCGCCCAGTTGCCCAGCGCCGCGCGCATCGAGCAGGAGTTGGCGCGGCCCTTGCTCGCCA
This sequence comes from Paucibacter soli, assembly GCF_037482845.1. Lineage (NCBI taxonomy): Bacteria > Pseudomonadati > Pseudomonadota > Betaproteobacteria > Burkholderiales > Sphaerotilaceae > Roseateles > Paucibacter soli. The sequence goes on along the minus strand of NZ_JBBHJW010000002.1, from coordinate 259,599 downwards.
TCGCCCTGCTGGTGCTGCTGTGGGAAATCGGCGCCCTGGCCCAGCAATGGCTTCGCCTGCGCGAGCAGCCAGGGCGGGCGGGGTCCGCATGAGCGCGGCCAGGACCCTTGCCGCGCTGGCCCTGCAGATGGCGGCGCTGGTCGCGCTTGGCCTGGCCCTGCTGGGTCACACATGGCTGGACCTGCGCCACCAGCCGCGCGTGTGGGTGCTGGTGGATCGATCGCAAAGCATGCCGCGCGCGGAGACCGACCAGGCCATCGCGGCGGTCGTGCAAGCAGCGGCAGCTACGCAGGACTTGCAGCTGCTCGAATTCGCCGGCAAGCCTGACGCGCCGGCCGCGGCAAGCAGCGCCGCAGCGTCCGCCCTCGATCCGTTGGCGACCAATATCGAGGCCGCGCTGGAAGCAGCCCTGGCCGCCCATGCCAAAGCGCCGCTCGCGGGCGTCGTCGTGATCTCGGATGGCCAGGAGAACGCGGGCGACCTGGCCCGCGCCTTGCGGGCCGCGCGCGCGGCGGGCCTGCCGCTGCAGTGGCTCGCGGTGGGCCGAACGCCGCCGCCAACCCGCATCGCCGAGGTGCTGGCGCCGCACCGCGCCCTGCTTGGCCAGCGTCTGCAGCTCACGGTGCAATTGGCCGGTGCCCTGGACCCGACGCTGCGCATCCAGGCCAGCGCGCGCAGCAGCAAGGGCGATATCCAGACCGCCAGCGGCCAGGCCGATGCGGACGGCCGGGCGACGCTAGAACTCGAGGCCAGCCACAGCGGCGCCATGCTCGTCGATGTGATGCTGCAGGAGGACGATGGAGGCGCGCTGCGTGCTCTGGATGCCCAGACGGGCGCCGCCGTCATCGACGTGGCACCGCGCGCCTCGATGCTCTACGTGCAGGGGGCCAACGGCGGCACGCTGGCGTCCAGCCTGCGGCGGGGCGGCTGGGCGCTCGACGTCGTCGCCGCGGCGCGGCTTGATGCCCTTGCCGACGGGCTCGACGGCTACCGCGCCATCGTGCTGGACAACGTTGCCATCCAGGATGCCGGCACACGCTTCTGGCGTGCGCTGGTGGACGCCGTGCAGCAGCGCGGCCTCGGCCTGATGGTGCTGGGCGGCGAGCGTTCCTTTGCCTTGGGCGGCTACCGGCAGTCGGCGCTCGAGTCGGTATTGCCCCTGCTGTCGGAGCCGGCGTCGCTGGATCAGCCGGCGGCAATCATGTTCGTCGTGGACAAGTCGGGCAGCATGGGCCAGTCCAGCGGCGGTGTGGATCGCTTTGCACTCGCCCAACGCGCGGTGCGCGAGACCGCGCGCGAGCTCAGCGGGCGCGATCAGCTGGGCCTGCTGGTCTTCGACGTCGCGCCGCGCCTGCTGCTTCCGCTCGGCGACGCCGCGGCCGGCACCCTGGCCATCGAGCGCGATTGGCAGACCAGCCCAAGCGGCGGCACCAAACTCGCACCGGCGCTGGAAGCGGCAATTGGCGAACTCGAACGCGCCGGCGCCGCGCGCCGCATGCTGGTGGTCGTCACCGACGGTTTTCTCGATGATGCGCCGCTCGCCGAGCTGCGCGCGCGGCTCGAACGCGCGCGCATCGAGACGATCGCGCTGGCCGTCGGGCCGGATGCCGACGTCCAGGCCATGCGGCGGCTGATTGACCCGGCAGCGGGTCAGGTGCTGCATGTGGATCAGGCCGCCGAGCTCCCGCTTGCGATGCGCGCGGGGGTCGAGCGCCGTCGGGCCCGGGTCGAGCGTGGAGCTATCGCCGTGGCGCAGCGCGCCGCCCTGCCGTTCGCGCCCGAAGCGCTGCAGGATTGGCCCGCCGTTGCGGCCCACCACGTTACCCGCGCACGTGCCGAGGCCGTGGTGGCGGTGCAGAGCGAGCGCGGCGATCCGCTGCTGGCCTTCCAGCGGGTCGGTCGCGGCCGCGTGGTCGCGCTGAGCTGCGGACTGGGGCCGTGGACCCCGCAATGGCTGGCGTGGCGCGCCTGGCCGCGCTTGGCCGGTGGGCTGGCCGATTGGATCAGCGGCACGCCGCCAGGCGGGGCAGCGGCGCTGACGGTGAGCGATCTGCCGCTCGGGCTGCAGCTCGAGGCCGAGGTCCCGCCCGGATCGGACGCCGGCATCGCCAGCATGGCCATCGCGGTGACCGGCCCGGGCACGCCGGGCGAACGCCGGCTGACCATGGACCTGGTCGCCCCGGGACGCTTGCGAGCGACGCTGCCCGACACGGCCCCCGGGCTCTACACCTTGCTGAGCACGACGCAGCAGGGTCTGCAACGCCAATTGCACCTGCGCCGCCAGCGAGCCGAATCCGAAACCTGGGGCCTGAACCCGGCCTTGGATAGCTGGCGCAAGGCGGGGCTCATCGCAGCCTGGCGGCCGGGCTTGCCGGCGCCGGATCGCGAGCAGGCGCCGCGCCCGCCCGATCGCACGCTGCTAGCGCTGGCCCTGGCGCTCTTCGTGGCAGGCGTTCTGCTCGACCGGCTGGGCGTGGGCGCCGCCAGAACAACGGCGCGGGCATGGCTGCAGCGGTGGCGAACACGCCCGCGCTAAGGCCACACAGCGCAGGCCTCAGCTCCAGAACAGCACGCGCTCAAGCGCCTTGTCCAGCGCCAGAAACCCGCCCATCGTGATGCGTGCCTGCGGCCCGCCGACGCGGCCGACCCGGTGCAGGCAGCGTCCGGCGGCCAGCAGGAACAAATCCCCGGCCTTGGTCACGAAGCGCGCGCAGTCATAGCGCGCCTCGATGGCCGGCAGGTCGTAGGCATAGCCATTGGGCAGCTTGGGCAGGTCGCCGGCGTCCGAGGTGGCACCGTAGACGAAGAGTTCACCGCCCTCCTGTGGGGCGCGCAAGGTGGCCACATGGCTGATCAAGGTTCGCGTGTCGAGCCGCTCCGACAGCTCCCGGTACAGCTCGAGCCGGTAGTGGTAATCGTGATGGATGCCGATCTGTTTGCCGTCGACCAGGCGGCGGATGGTGAAGGGCACATACGAGCGGCCGTCGCTCGCACGCGGCACCTCAACGGGCCGCCCGCCCGAGAAACGGCTCAAGGCGGCGCGGATCTCGGCGCTGGCATCGAAATCCGGTTTGAAGACCGCAGCGGCAGCGCGGGCATGCCTGGCCGCGCTGCCGAGGTAGGCCTCCAGCGACGCGCCCAGCGGCGCCTGAAAGGTCGGCGTCGCCGGGTTATCCGTGCCCAGCAGCTGCAGGTCTTCCACCGGCATCTTCGCGTTCGGGCGCGACCAGTCGAGCGCATGCGTGTCCGCGTCGAGCCATGCTCCCGCCTCGGCCAAGGTCGCGGCATCGAAGGCACCCCGGACAAGGATCACATCAAGAGCGTCGTCATACATATCCTCGATGCCGTTGGCGAGCCCGGCAAGGTCGCGCGCATCGACGTCCAGCCAGCGGACCGGCCGGCGCGAGCTTGGGTCTGCAGGGAGTGAAGGGACTGGTGTGGGCATGGCCAAGGCCTCGCGTCAAGCTGTTGGATAGGGAGCGAGCCGTATGGCGTCCTCGGGACAGGCCTGCACGCACGACTGGCAGGCATGGCAGGCGTCGGGGCGAAGCACATAGGCTTGCCGGTTGCCGTGCGCCCAGGCCTTGATGCTGCCGAAAAAAGAGAGCGCCGCGCGGTCGGACGGCTCCAGGGGCCTGATCTCGAACACATCGAAGGGGCAAACCTCGACACATCCCCCCTTGGCTTCGCAACGATTGCGGTCAATCACCGGCGCAACGCGCCCAGGCTCGCCCTTGCAGTTGATGTTGGTGTCTGCTGGCATGGCCATCAACTGCTTGTTCATGTCCCCGACACCCATTTCTGCAAGGCCAGCGTGAGCACGAACGCCGCCATCGCGAGCACCGCAGGCAGCATCTGCCCGTTGCCAGCGAGCATGAGCGCGTCCAGCACCGACATGCCGGCGATCAGCGTCACGACGGCGCGCGGCACGTCGCCGCGCGCACGGCGACGCAGCAGATTCAGGGCGAAGGCCAGCACCGCCACATAGATCAGCAGCGGCAGCCAAACGAGCGGCGCCGCCACCGCCAGCGTGCCTCCGTACAGCACCGGCACGGCAAGAAAACCAAGCGGCCAGAGCGCGCCGATGCGATCCAGGTGTTCCTGCTTGGCGATATAGGTGAGCCCGATCAAATGGCATAGCAAGGCGAACGCTGCCAGGTACAGGGCAGTCGGCAGCACCGTCGCCAGGCTGAACCCAGCGGTCAGATACACCAGCACACGACACAGGCCCATCAGCAGCGGGCTCAATGGATTGCCCTTGTGATGCCTGTTGTAGAGCACGATGGCCGCGGCAAGTGCGGCGCTTGCGGCGAGCGCCCGCCAAGCGGGGACGCCGTCGGGGCCGCGGCTGGCCCAGGCCACCCCCGCCATGCCCAGCGCCAGCAGTGCGAAACCGACGACGAAGACCTGGCGCGCCGATACCTGCCCTGCCGGAATCGGGCGCTCGGGCCGATGCCTCGCGTCGAACTCCCGGTCAAAGGCATCGTTGAGGAACATCCCACCGACATAGAACATCGAAAGCGCCAGCATCAGCAGCAGGAGAAGCAGCGGCGCGCTCGAGCCGCCACCGGCCAGCATGGCCCCCACCAGGACATTGCTCCAAACCGTGGGCAGATTCGAGATACGCCCAAGCCGTAATGCAATGGTCAGATTCAAACGCCTAACTCCGTTCTTACCCAGGCGAGCTCGCGCGCCACGTCCGCGTCCACCGTGCCGCAGCGAAACGCCTCGGGCAGCACGCCCCAAGTGTAGGTCTCGACCTCCAAATGCGCCGACACCGGCCTGACGCGCTGGATCGCCAGCATGTCGCGCACAAAGGACTGCGTCGACGCAAACGGCGCCAGCCGGTCGAGGAAGATGGGCACATGAAAATGCACGCGCCATTCCAGCTCGGCCGAGGCATGCGTCAGCGAGGCAAATGCGGCCGGCAGATCGGCGAAGCGCGTGAGTCCGTCGGGTCCCTGTTGCACCACCTGGTGCAGATAGACGGGATCGTCGAAACGCCGCAGCGCCTCGAGCGCATCGGCGTCAAGCGTGGGCAGACGCAGGCCGGCGCTGATCTGCATCTTGTGCACCCGTATGCCAGCCAGCTCGAGCTGGCATATGCAGTCCGCCGGACGCTCAAACTCCACCGCGGCATGACAGAGGTCGAGGCACAAGCCCAGATGCTCGTGCAGGGCCAGCTCCGCCGCGGCCGCTTCGAGTCCGGTGAGCTGCATGGTTCGCTGCACCGCCGCGTGGCCATGAAGCTCGCGCTCGAAAAAGGCCACGGCTTCGGCGATGGTCTCCAAAAAGCAGTCCGGCTCGGGTTCGAGCGCGAGGGCGATATGCCGCCCGGTGCGCGCGCGCAAGGCCACCAGATGGGCCACATGACGCAGCAGGTGTTCGACCATCAGAACCACATCAGCAGCACCACCGAGCGCTGCCTTGTACGCCCCGGGGACGGTACTCACGCTGCCCTGCAGCTCGGCATCGGCGGGCAGCAGTGCGGCGAGCAGGTCGGCCAGCTGATTGCTGTAGCGCAGCCGCTCAGGATCCCGCCAATCCGGTTGGTACACCTCCTCCTTCACCCGGGTGCCGTGGAAGGTGCCATAGGGGAAGCCATTGATGGTGAAGACATACATGCGGCTGCGCACGAGAAAGTCCCGCAACTCGGCCAGCACGGCGGGCTCGGACAGCTCGGCGGCGGCGCGCGCCGACAGCCTCAGGCCCACGCCGAATTCGTCGTCCGGCACCAGGCGTGCGCGTACGGCCAGCACATAACGCTCAAGGTTGGCGCGCACCTCGGCCCAGGATTCGCCCGGATGGATATTGCTGCAATAGGTGAGGTGGACGCCGGCACCCAGATTCATGCGCCGTACTCCTGGCGCCGCAGCCAGGTCAAGGCGCGCAAGATTTCATCGGCATCCATTTGATGCACCTCTTCGCCGACGCCGAGCTCGCGCAGCAGCGTGATGGTGAGTTCGCCGCCCAGATGCTCGCGAAACTCCTTGAGACCGCGCAGCAGCTGCCATTGGCCGTCGGTGTCGCGGGATTCCAGCGCCGGATGCCACAGATGAAAACCGAGCCGCTTCAGCAAGGCATACACCCGGTCCTCGCCGCCCGCCGCCAGCATGCCGATCTGGACCGAGTAGCGGGCGTCCAGCGCCAGCCCGATGGCCACCGCCTCACCGTGGCGCAGTTCGTGCGCGGTGAGCGCCTCCAGCTTGTGGGCCGACCAATGCCCGTAGTCGAGTGGCCGGGCGCTGCCGGTCTCGAATGGATCGCCGCCCTGCGCGATCTGGCGCATATGCAGTTCCGCGCAGCGCCGAATCATCCGACTCATGGCCGCGGGTTCGCAGTCGCGCAAGGCGGCGGCACTGGCCTCCAGCCATTCGAAGAACATGCGGTCGCGGATCAGCGCCACCTTCACGGCCTCGGCCACGCCCGCGATCTTGTCGCGCGGCTGCAGTGTGCGCAGAAAATCGGCATCGTTCAACACCGCAAATGGCGGCGCAAAGCAGCCGAGCAGGTTCTTCACTCCGAAGGCATTGACGCCGTTCTTCACGCCCACGCCGGAGTCGTTTTGCGCCAGCACGGTGGTGGGCACGCGGATGTGGCGAATGCCACGGTGCGTGGTTGCCGCGGCGTAGCCGATCAGGTCGAGAAATGCGCCGCCACCGATGCCGACCACGAAGGCATGCCGGTCGACCCCAAGCTCCACCAGCCGGTGCTGCAGGCGGGTGAGCAGCGCCGGTTCGTTCTTGACATGCTCGCCGCCAGGCACCACCTCGGGATGGGCCAGCAGTTCCATGGCCTCGGCATGCTGGCCCGCATAACCGGCGATGTCATGGCCAAGCGACGCAAAGGAGGCGGCGACGTTGGCGTCGATGAAGACGACGAATCGATGGCGCCGCCCCGGTTCGCGCCGCAACAGCGTGTCGCGGAACACCGGGTTGTCGCGCGCGAACAGATGCTGCGTGAAGCAAACCGGGTATTCGTAGCGAACCGAGAAGGTCTGCAAATAGACCGCGGAACTATCCTCGCTGCGCATTGGCAGGCTGGTGATCTGGGCGCTCATGATCGCAGGGCTCCTGTGCCGGCTGGCGACGACGGGTCTACTTGATGGCCACGGTATCCAGCATTTGCGCGCTCTCGGGCAACTCGCCCACGCGCGGGGTCTGGCCGCGCAGCACGGTGTTGCCCTCGAACAGCGAGCGCTGGTCGACGGTGTTGGGGCCTTGCCAGTGCGACTCCAGCATCTGGCCGCTTTGCCCATAGGCGGCGAGCGCATTGCCGTAGCAGGTGGCCTGCACATGCTCGGGCGCGATACCGCGCTCGAGCATGAGTTGTGCGGTCCTGGGCACGGCGAGCGGATCGGAGACCCCCCAATCGGCGCTGGAGTCGATGAAGATGCGTTCGCTGCCGTATTGGCGCACGATCTCCACCATCCGCTCACTGCCCATCTTGGTGTTGGGATAGAGGGTGAAGCCGGCCCAGAAGCCGCGGTCGAGCACATCGCGCACGGTCTCCTCGTTGTTGTGGTCGATGACCACGCGGTTCGGCGCCAGGCCCATTTCCACGGCGACCTCCATGCTGCGGATCGTGCCCGCTCTCTTGTCGCGATGCGGGGTATGCACCATCACCAGCATGTCGAACTCGCGCGCAAGCAGCAGCTGTGCCCGGTAGTACTTGTCCTCGATGGCGGTCTGATCGTCGTAGCCGATCTCGCCCACCGCCACCACGCCCTCCTTGGCGAGGTAGCGCGGCAATATGTCCAGCACCGCCTCGGCGAGGGCCTCGTTGTTGGCCTCCTTGCTGTTGAGCCCGATGGTGCAGTAATGGCGGATGCCGAATTGCGAAGCCCGGAAGCGCTCCCATCCGACGATGCTCGACAAATAGTCGATATAGCTGCCGACATTGGTGCGCGGCTGCCCGAGCCAGAAGGCCGGTTCGATGACGGCGACGATGCCCGCGGCCTTCATGCGCTCGTAGTCGTCGGTGGTGCGCGAGGACATGTGGATGTGGGGGTCGATGAACTGCATGATGGCGTCTCCCTTCGTCAGTTGAACTCGTGGACCGATGCCCAGTCGGTGCCGCGCGCGAGCACCGCATCGCGCAGGGCGCCATGCTGCGCAAGAAGTTGGCGTGCTTGCGCGTCATCGGCGCTGCGCAAGGCAAGCACCGCGGCCGCGCGCTCGGGTGGCGTACCCAATTCGAGCACCCGCGCGAGATCCTCAAGCAGCGCGCCGGTCGCGAACGGGCCCACGCAGCGCCACAGCTCCGGACTCACCGGCCGGGCCGCCGACCAGCGCTCGTGCGCATAGTCATGCAGCATGCGCGCCAGCCCTGCATTGGCACGGGCGTCCAGGCCGACGATGGGCGCCAGCTTGCTGCCCACGAAGAGCGCCTTGAGCACCATTTGATTCCAGGCGTCGTCGGGCAACTGCTCGGCCGGATAGGGGTTGTGGTGCGCGACCGCCTCGAATACCACCTTCATATTCGTGCGCACGCCTTCGGCCGCGCGCAGGCGGTGCCGCGGTGGATCCGGATAGAGCGGCAGGCCGCGGTAGAACGCCACCAACTCGTCCAGGTCCGCGGTGGCACAGAGCTGGTCGAGGCGACGCACAAAGGTGTCGCTGTCGACCGTGGACGCGAGCAGCAGCCGGATGCGGCCGGCCTGATCGACCGTCCACGACGCGGGATTCCAGCCCGGGCGCGCCTGCTCGGCCATGGCGAGTGCCGCCGCATCCGGCGCGAGCTCGGCCTTGCCGAGCTTGCGCGCGACCAGGCTCACACAGCGAAACAGCTCGCGCTCCGTGCCGCCGTCCGCCAGGCTCGCCGCGGACTCGCGCAACCACTGCGCCGCGGCCGTATCCAGGCGCCGCTCCAAGCAATGCTGCAAAACCGCTTCACCAGGACTCATGCCTCGCCTCCCGTTTGCTTGCCGCGCGCCAATTGCTCATGCCGCGCCCGAAAACACATGGTCGAGCAGCAGTTGCTTCACCGCCGCGGCGGGCACCGGCCCCGGCGCCTGCAGCAGCTCGGGCGCGCTGCTGATGAACAGCGGGCCGTCCTGCGCCCGATCGGTGGGGCGACCATGCGATCCCCGCACCACCGTCGCGTCGAGCCCGATGACATCCATCAGATAGCGCATGCCGATCGCCTTGCGCGCCAGGCGCGACGCCACGGTCAGTCGCGGGAACCGGATGCGGCGGTCGATGAACAGCTCGACAGGGTCGTAGCCGGGCTTGCGGTGGATGTCCACGGTGCGCGCGAAGTCCGGCGCGCGGGCGTCGTCCATGAAGTGGTAGTAGGTGAACCAGCTGTCTGCCTTGGCAACGGCGACCAGCTCGCCCGAGCGTGCATGGTCCAGTCCCGCCGCTCGTTGGCCGCTTGCGTCCAGCACCGTTTCCACGCCATCCAGCGCCGCCAGACACTCTGCCACGGCGGGCAGCAGCTCCGGGCGCGCCACATACACATGCGCGAGCTGGTGATCCGCCACCGCGAATGCATCGCTGGCCCCCGCGTCGAGTTGCTCGCGCCCCTGCTCGATCCGCACCTTGAGCCAGCCCGCCTCGCGCAGGGCCCGATTGATATGCACCGGGCGTGACACCTCGGTGATCCCGTACTCGGACAGCACCACCACATGGGCGCCAAGCGCGCGGGCCTTTTCGAGCAGCGGCTCGCAAAGCGCGTCGACGGCAGCCACCTGCGCGGGGATGTCCGGATGATTGGGGCCCAAGCGCTGCAGGTCGTAGTCCAGGTGCGGCAGATAGACGAGCGTGAGCGTCGGCCGTTGGCGCTCCAGAACATGCAGCGCGCTGCGCGCGATCCATCGGCTCGATTCGATGTCGGCGCCCGGTCCCCAGAAGCGAAACAACGGGAACTGGCCCAGGGCGCCCTGCAGTTCGTCGCGCAGCTCGCTTGGGTAGGTGTGAATGTCCGGCAACTTGCGGCCGTCCGCCAGGTACATGGGCCGCGGCGTGACCGCGAAGTCGACGCTCGCGTACATGTTGTACCACCAGAACAACTGGGCGCAGGTGAAGGCGGGGTCGCGCCGCTTCGCCGCCTCCCAGACCTTCTCGCCCCCCACGAGGCGGTTCGATTGGCGCCACAGCCAAACCTCGGACAGCTCGCGGAAGTACCAGCCATTGGCCACGATGCCATGATCCCGCGGCGCCAAACCGGTGAGCATGGTCGACTGGACCGTGGTGGTGACGGCTGGCAGGACGGTGGTGAGCGGGCGCATCGCCCCTGCATCCGCCAGCGCCTGCAGCCGCGGTGCATGCTGCAGCAAGGTGGGCGTCAGGCCCACGACGTTGAGCACCAGGGTCGGCGTCATGCCGCGCGCGGCTTGCCTGCCGCAGCACCAGTCCCGCACCGGCAAGCAGCACCGCCGGGCGCCGATCGGGCCTTCGGGTACTGCCGGGTGCAAGCTGAAGCTGCATATTCCTCGACCAGTTGCGTCGCGCCGCGCTGGTTCGGCGCAGCAGCGTTGGATGCTTGGTGCAATTGCGTACTCCCGTCGCCGCGACGCCCCCCCGGCGGACCCGTGTAGGGCATCTGCCATTGCAGTGTAGCGGGCGATTCGGGCTTGGCGAACCTGCAGGTCGGGGGGGGCAAGAGGCGGCCCCAACGGCCGCGTGGATGCAGCGTCGCGCCACAAATTCACGGGTTTACCCGAAGTGACCTTGGCCTGGGTCAAGAGGCTTCCAGGCCGGCACACCAAGAATCACAGACTGTTTCTGCCGCAATGCCGGCATGTCCGCGATTTCCCGATGAGGCCCCCATGTCTTCGTTCATGCACCAGCTGAGCCTGGCTCGAAAATTCCTGTTGCTCGGCATCGTCGCCCTGGTGATGATCATCCTGCCGACCCTGCTGTATCTGAAGCAGAGCTCGGCCGAGATTGCCACCGCCCAACTGGAAGCACGCGGGGCCGCGCCGGTGATGGCGCTGCAGCAGGTGATACGCATGACGCAGCAACACCGTGGCCTCTCGGCCAGCATGCTGGCCGGCAATGAGACGCTGGCGGCCAAGCGGCCGCAGACCGCCGAAGCACTGAGCAAGGCCTATGCCCTGCTGGAATCCAGCCTGCAAGCAGCGGGCGCATCGGCATCGCTGCAGGCGGCCACGGCCGAACGCAAGCGCGGCTTCGCCGCTCTGGAGCAGGCGGTGGCCGGGCGCACGCTCAAGGCCGCCGAGAGTTCGGGCCAGCACACCCAACTGATCGAACAGCTGATGGCGCTGGGCGACGGCATGCTGGATGAATTTGCGCTCAGCCTGGAGGCCAAGCCCGAGCTCTACGCGCTGGTGATGGCCAGCTTTGTGCAAGCACCCGGCCTCACCGAGCGGCTGGGCCTGTTGCGCGCCCAGGGCAGCATGTACCTGAGCGCCGGCAGCGTGCCGCCCGAAGGCAAGCTGGCCCTGCATGCGCTGCAGCTGCGCGCCCAGGAATACTTGAGCACCCAGTTTGTCGAGCTGAGCAAGGCGACCAAGGGCAGCCCCGAGCTGAAGACCGCCCTCGCCAGCAAGGCCGAGGCCCTGAAGGCCCAGGTCAGCAAGACCCTGAGCCTGGCCAGGCAGGAGGTGATCGACGCCAGTGAGCTGAAGCTCGCCGCCCCCGAGTACTTCCAGAACCTCACCGACACGATCGACGCGGTCTACGCCTTCAATGCCCAGGCCTGCGAGCTGCTCACCCAGCAGCTGGAGCAGCGCGCCAGCGGCCTGCAGCGCGCCCGTCTGCTCATCCTGCTGGCGCTGAGCCTGCTGATGGCCGCCTCGGTGGCGCTGTCGGTGGCGATCGTGCGCAGCATCACGCTGCCGATCAAGGAGGCGGTGCAGGTGGCGCGCGCCGCGGCGGTGGGCGACCTCAGCGTGGCGGTAAGAGTGCGCGGCAGCAACGAGATCGGCCAGCTGATGCAGGCGCTGGCCGACATGAACGCGCAGCTGAGCCATATCGTCGGCAAGGTGCGCCAGAGCGCCGACAGCGTGGCCACCGCCTCGCACCAGATCGCCCAGGGCAACAACGACCTCTCCAGCCGCACCGAACAGGAGGCCAGCGCGCTGGAGCAGACCGCCGCAGCGATGGAGCAGCTGGGCGCCACCGTCAAGCAGAACGCCGACAACGCCAAGGAGGCGAATCAGCTGGCCCACGAAGCCTCGACCGTGGCGGTGGCTGGCGGCAGCGTGGTGAGCCAGGTAGTGGACACCATGCGCGACATCAACGACAGCAGCAAGCAGATCTCCGACATCATCGGCACCATCGACAGCATCGCCTTCCAGACCAATATCCTCGCCTTGAATGCCGCGGTGGAAGCCGCGCGCGCCGGCGAGCAGGGGCGCGGTTTCGCGGTGGTGGCCAGCGAGGTGCGCAGCCTGGCGCAGCGCAGCGCGCAGGCGGCCAAGGAGATCAAGAGCCTGATCTCGGCCAGCGTCGAACGGGTGGAACAAGGCACGCTGCTGGTGGACCGGGCCGGCAGCACCATGACCGAGGTGGTGGCCTCCATCAAGCGCGTTTCCGAGATCGTCGCGGCCATCAGCACCGCCAGCGCCGAACAGAGCACCGGCGTCTCGCAGGTGGGCGAGGCCGTCAGCCAGATGGACCGAACCACCCAGGAGAACGCCGCACTGGTCGAGGAAAGCGCCGCAGCGGCGGAGAGCCTGCAGAACCAGGCCCAGGAACTTGTAGGCGCAGCGGCCGTGTTCAAGCTGGCCGCCTGAGCGTCCTAGGTGCCGATCTCGCCCTTCAGCGCATTGACGTGGTTCATCAGCTGCATGGCCAGCTTGGGATCGCGGCGTATGCGCGCCCTGATCTTCAGGTAGGCGGGTATCGGTTTGGGGCTGCTGGTAACGACAATCACCGGCACGTCCTTGTTGCAACGGCCGGATTCGCGCACGGCAGCGGTCAGCGCCAGGGCGTTGAGATCAGGCAACTCGCGCGAGGCCACCAGCAGGTCGAAGGGTTCGTGCAGCAGCCGCTCCAGCGCCGACACGCCGGTGTCGAGCACGACCAGATGCACCGAAGGTCGGCTGGCGAAGATCTGCTGGTAGAGGCGGCGCATGGCGGCCGAACCCTCCACCGCCAGCACCGAGAAGCGCCCGCCCATATTGCGCGCGCGCAGCTGCTCCAGCACTTGCTCTATGCCTGCCACGCCGACGCTGTCACGCCCCTCCGGCGCTATCGTCCTGCGCAGCAGGTCGACATAGCGCAGCGCAATGCCGGACTCGGCCTGCCTGAAGTCCGCATGGGCCAGGCTCAGAAAGGTTTCGAACTGGTGGCAGATCGTGCTGATCACCGTCACGCCGAACATGCCACCGGAGCCCTTCAGGCTATGCACCTGCCGATACAGCTCGTCGAACGCGCTGGCCTCGCCGCGCTCCAGCGCCAACACCTGGGATTCCAGCTGCGCGCAGCGCTCGGGCAGTTCATCGATGAAACCGGCCTGCAAAACGGCCAGGATCGACGCAAAGTCGCGGCTCATTGACGGGCCTCTCCGCTATCCGTACCAGATACGCGATTGCGCCCGCCATGCTTGGCACGGTAGAGCGCCGCATCGGCGGCGGCGAGCAGCTCCTGTGCCTGGGTGGCAGACGCCGAAGACACCACGCCTGCGCTGAGTGTCGCGCCAAACGTCTCATCGCGGCAGGCAAAGCGGACGTTGCCGAAGGCCATGCGAATGTCCTCGATCAGCGCGAGGGCGTCGCTCTCACTGCACTCGGGAAGGATGGCCAGGAATTCCTCGCCCCCGTAACGGCCCACGCTGTCTTGCCGGCGCAGACGGTGGCGCAGCAGATGGCCCAGCGTCATGATGACCTGGTCGCCCGTCGGATGGCCCCAGCGGTCGTTGACACTCTTGAAAAAGTCAATGTCGGCCATGACGACGGAGACCGGCTTGCCCGAACGCAGCGCGCGCTCCAGCTCGTGGCTCAGCCTGTCCTTGATGCTGCCGTGCTTGAGCAGGCCGGTCAGGCTGTCCTGACTCATCAGCTCGGCCAGGCGGCGCGCGCGCGCGGTGCGTGCGCGCACGCCGGCAACCAGCTGCATGTCCGAGATGGGCTTGACCAGGAAGTCGTCGGCAATCGTGCCCATCGCCTTCATCTGCAGGTTCAGGTCGGCCTCGGCCGACAGGAAGACGATGGGCAGGCCCTGCCAGTGCTCGTCGTAGCGGATCGCCTGCGCCAGTTCCGCGCCGCTGAAGTCGGGCATATAGAGGTCCATCAGCAGCACATCGGGACGCAGCCGCTCAAGCGCCGCCGGCACGTCGAGCGGGTTGCTGAGCCACTCGGCCAGCATGCCCGCCCGGCTGAGCACCAGCCGGTAATGCTCGGCCAGCTCCACATCGTCATCGACAATCAGCACCCGGCAAGGCGGGCGGTCGCGCTCGCGCAGCAGGCGTTCGACGCTGGCAGCGAGCGTCGGGGCATCGATGGGCAGCGGCAGCAACTCGTCGCCACCGGCATGCGCCGCCCCCAGCTTGGCGGCAAACGAGGCCTCCGCGGCCATCAGCACGACGGGGGCACGGCTCCCAGGGCCTTCGTCGCGCAGCAGCGCGATCAGCCGCGCCGCCGCAGGGCCCTGCTCCAGCAGCACGACATCGGGACGTGCCCCCGCCAGCAGGGCGGATTCGGCAGCGGCTGCATCGGCAAAGGGCAGCAAGGCATAACCAAACTGGCTCAGCCCATCGCCGAGACTGGCGCGCAGCGCCGCATCGGCATGCATCAACAGCAGACGTACCTTGTCGTCCGCGTCCGGCGCTGCGCCGCCGCCGCGACGACCGTCAGGCAGCGGCGCGGCAGCGTCCTGCACCCCTATGCTCCGGTCCAGCGCGCTCAGGCCCTGGCGGAACGCCAGCCAGTCGGCCGGCGCGATGCGCGGATGCATCCAGGCATGGAGCTGCTGAGCCAGGAGCGAGGCCTGCGCCGACAATTCGGCAAAGCCGAAGGTGCCCCCCGCCCCCGCCAGCCGATGCAGGCGCGCATGCAGTTGCTCGAGGACCAGTGACGCCGCTGGCTCGCCCTCCGCCAGCTCACGGATTTCGCGCAAGGTCTGCTGCAGGTTCAGCGCAAACTGCGCGCGCAAGGCCGCCAGCTGTTCCTCGATGCTCGCGGGCGTCATGCCTGGCTCAGTCATGGGCGGCCTTCCAGCAGGCGCGCACCTGCTCCGACAGCAGCATCGGGTTGAAGGGCTTGGCAATCACGTCCAGGGCGCCCAAGGCCTTGTACTCCTCGATCTCGGCGCCCTGCACCTTGGCCGTCAGAAACACCACCGGGATCGCCGCGGTGCGTGGGTTCGCGCGCAGGTGGGCAAGCGTGGTCGGCCCGTCCATGCCGGGCATCATCACATCCAGCAGGATCAGTTGTGGCGCGAAATCGGCCACACGTTCAAGTGCCTCTGCGCCGTTGCCGCAGATCAGCACCTCGAACTTGCCGACCATTTCCAGCGCCAGCTTCGCGACGGCCTGGATGTCCGGCTCGTCCTCGGCGTAGAGGATCCTCTTCAATTCCATCAGCATCTTCCTTCGATTCAATTCGTGGTCCGGCGCTCCATGGCGCGCAGCACCGCCCGGATCAAGCGCTGCTCATCGATGGGCTTGGAAATCCAATCGACGGGCGCCAACTCCCGATTCAGGCTGTGCCGACCATCTGCGGTGTGGGCCGACACCACCACCACGGGCAGGTTGACAAGGCCGGGCAGGTCACGGATATGGCGCATCAGCACCAGACCGCTCTGGTCCGGCAGCAGCAGGTCCAGGGTCATGGCCGCATAGCGCGACTGTTGCAGTGCCTCGATTGCCTGCAGCGCCGTGCCGGCCACGTCCGCGGCCATGCCGGCGCGGTTGAGCATCAGGACGATCAACTGGGCGATGTCGTGATCGTCCTCCACCACCAGCACCCTGGGTGCATCGGCCGGTGCTGCGTCGACGATGGCGGGAAAGTCGCGCGCGGCCTGCACGATGGGCAGTTGGAAATGAAAGCGCGTACCGGCGCCAGGCGCCGAGTCGTAACCGATCAGGCCGTTCATGTGTTCGACCAAATCCTTGCAGATCGCCAGCCCGAGCCCGGTGCCGCCCTTCTGGCGCGTATCGGATGAGTCCGCCTGCGAGAACTTGTGGAAAATGCGCGAGCGAAACTGCTCCGGAATGCCCGGGCCATGGTCGCTCACCGTGACCCGCGCCGCCGCGCCGACCTGCTCGACGCCGATCTCGACCTGCGCGCCGCGAGGCGAGAACTTGGCAGCGTTGGACAGGAAGTTGACGATGACCTGTTGCAGCCGTTCCGCGTCCACGCGCACCTGCAGCTCATCTGCCCGCGCCACCACAACAAGACGCACCTCGCAGCTGCGCGCCTGCTCAGCCACGGCCTCGATGGCACGCTCGACCAAGGGCATCAGCGCCTGCACCTGCATATCGAAGCGCATTTTCCCCGAAGCCAAGCGCTCCATATCGAGCAGATCGTCGATCAGATAGCCCAGGCGCAGGCTGTTCTTGTGGGCAATCTCCAGCATCGGCAACACCGGTTCGGGCAGTGGCCCGCAGGCGCCGCCACGGACCAGCCCGAGGGCACCGCTGATCGCCGTCAGCGGCGTGCGCAACTCGTGGCTGACGGTCGAGATGAACTCGGCCTTGAGCTGGTCGAGCCGGCGCCGCTCGGTGATGTCCAACGCCGTGCCCACATAGCCCACCACCTCATGCGCGGCGTCGCGCAGCTCGGCCACCGTCAGCAGCGTCGGTACAGTCTGGCCGCCTTTGCGTCGCAGCTGCCATTCCTGCAGCGACGGGTCCGAACCCGGCTCAAGGGCGGCAATGGCCTGCCAGACACAGGCGCGTTCATCGCCCCGCCAGGCCAGCAGCGCCAATCTGGACGCCAGCTCGCCGTCCAGATGCAGGGCGTTCACGTTCAGGCGCCCCCGAACCTCCGCGGCCCGGTATCCCAGCATCCGCTCCGCCGCCGGATTGAAGCTGGTGATGAGCCCTTCCCGGTTCGTTGCAATCACCGGTGCCGGCGTGTTGTCAAGAACGCTCTCAAGAAAACAGGCCTTGCGAGCCTGTTCCTGCTGCGCTGCCGACAACAAGGCCTGGTCTGCCGGGACCGGCTCGCCGGTCGGAGGCGGGCTTGCGTCCGGCTTCAAAATGTTTCCCATGCGGCATCATCTCCCGCGACGGCCACGTGCGCCAGTGGTTTCACCGCTGCCGTTGGCCTAGTTGGCACCTTGGCTGCCTGCACCTGGCGGGGCGCTCGATCGCTCTCCTGGATGCGGAAGGCCGACGCCAACTGCGGACCAGCGCCCCAGCACCCGATGGCTGCGGCGGCCAATCAGGCTGTGGATCAGCAGGAACTCGTCGGCGCGCCAGCGCAGCGGCGCAATCGGCTGCGGGGCGAGCGCATGGTCGTCATAGCCCAGCGTGAGATGGGGTGTAAAACCGCCTGCGGCGGGCGCCAGGCCGATGGCGATCAGGGCCTGGTCCAGCTCGGCCTGGAAAGCCCGCAGCGGCGCCAGGGACTCGCCGGCCAGCAAGACCAGCGGGAAGTTGCGGTGCCGCCGTTGCGTGAAGCTCTGCAGCCGGTCCAGCGCCAGTTCCAGCGCCGGCATGTGCAGCAGGCCAGCCTGGGCGCACAGGGCCTCGACCAGCGCCAGCGGCAGGCCCGAGAAATCGCCCACCATGCGCAGCGTGAGATGGAAATGCTCGGGCCGGCTGGCCCGGCCACGCAGGCCATGCTCGGCGCGCAAGGCCTGCTGCAGCGCGGCGATGCGCTCGCAGGTCGCGGCGTCGGGGCGCAGCGCGAAGAACAGGCGGTCGGTGGGATGTGGCTTGCCGTCATCCATCACCGGCCTCGCGTCCCCCTAAGCCCTCACTCCCATTCGATGGTGGCAGGCGGCTTGCTGGAGACGTCGTAGGTGACGCGGTTGATGCCGCGCACCTCGTTGATGATGCGCCCCGAGGTGCGCTTCAGCAGGCTGTAGGGCAGCTCGGCCCAGTCGGCGGTCATGAAATCGCTGGTCTGCACGGCGCGCAGCGCCACCACATAGTCGTAGGTGCGGCCGTCGCCCATCACGCCCACGCTCTTCACCGGCAAGAACACGGTGAAGGCCTGGCTGGTCAGCTCGTACCACGTCTTGCCCGTCGCTTCGTCGCGGGTGTTGCGCAGTTCCTCGATGAAGATCGCGTCGGCACGGCGCAGCAGGTCGGCGTAGTCCTTCTTGACCTCGCCGAGGATGCGCACGCCCAGGCCCGGGCCCGGGAAGGGATGGCGGTACACCATATCGTGCGGCAGGCCCAGGGCCTCGCCGAGCTCGCGCACCTCGTCCTTGAAGAGCTCGCGCAGCGGCTCCAGGAGCTTCAGGCCGAGCTGCTCGGGCAGGCCGCCCACATTGTGGTGGCTCTTGATGGTGACGGCCTTCTTGGTCTTGGTGCCGCCGCTCTCCACCACATCGGGGTAGATGGTGCCCTGGGCCAGGAAGGTCGCGCCCTTATGACCTTGGTCGCCCGCTTTGAGCTTGGCGGCCTCGGCCTTGAACACATCGACGAACAGGCCGCCGATGATCTTGCGCTTTTGCTCGGGGTCGCTCACACCGGCCAACTTGCCCAGGAAGAGCTCGCTGGCATCCACACGTATGACCTTGGCATGCAGCTTGCCCGCGAACATGTCCATCACCATATCGCCCTCGTTCAGGCGCAGCAGGCCATGGTCCACGAACACGCAGGTGAGCTGGTCGCCGATGGCGCGGTGGATCAGGGCCGCGGCCACCGAGGAGTCCACGCCGCCCGACAGGCCCAGGATGACCTCTTCGTCGCCGACCTGCTCGCGTATCCGGGCCACCGCCTCGTCGATATAGCCGGTCATCACCCAGTCGCCCTTGCAGCCGGCGATGTCGCGCACAAAGCGCGTCAGCATGGCCTGGCCCTGCAGGGTGTGAGTCACCTCGGGGTGGAACTGCACCGCGTAATAGCCCTTCTCCTCGTTCGCCATGGCGGCGATCGGGCAGCTGGGCGTGGAGGCCATCAGCTTGAAGCCCGGCGGCAGCGCGGCGACCTTGTCGCCATGGCTCATCCAGACCTTGAGCATGCCGTGGCCCTCGGCCGTGGCGAAATCCTCGATGCCATCCAGCAGCTTGGTGTGACCATGGGCGCGCACCTCGGCGTAGCCGAATTCGCGGTGGTCGCTCCATTCGACCTGGCCGCCCAGTTGCACGGCCATGGTCTGCATGCCGTAGCAGATGCCCAGCACCGGCACGCCCAGCTCCCACACCGCCTGCGGCGCACGCAGCTCGTGGTCTTCGTAGGTGGAGGCATGGCTGCCCGAGAGAATGATGGCCTTGGGTGCGAAGGCGCGGATGAATTCATCCGTCACATCGTTGGGATGGATTTCGCAGAACACATGGGCCTCGCGCACGCGGCGCGCGATCAGCTGGGTGACCTGGGAACCGAAATCGAGGATCAGGATCTTGTCATGCATGGCGTGGCAACTCTCAAGGCTTGGTAACTGACGCGGGCGCGGCGGCGGCGTTGGCCGCAGGGCCCGACACATGCACGCGGTGGAAGTGCCGCCATGCGAAGAAGAGCGCGCAGGCTTGCAGCAGCGCGCAGAAGTAGAAGGGGGCGCCGATGCGCCAGTCGCCCTTGGGCAGCTCGGACACCAGGCCCAGCAGGCCCGCGCCAATGACGGGCGCGAACACCGCCATCAGGCTGTTCAACGAGGCCACCGCGCCCATGGTCTGACCCTGGGTCCTGGCATCGGCGGCGTTGGAGATCATGCCCTGGATGGCGGCGCTGGCGGCAAAGCCCAACAGATTGCAGGCGATCACCGCATACATCATCCAGCCCTCGCTGGCCGCGCCCCAACCGGCAAAGGCCAGCACCGAGGAGATCAGGCCCAGCATGGCGAGGCGCTCGGACGAAAACAGCTTCAGCAGCCTGGTGAGCAGAAAGCCCTGCACCAGCACCGACATCACGCCCACCGCAAACATCGACCACCCGTTTTCCTTGGGGCCCCAGCCGAACTTGAAGCTGGTGTAGAGCACCCAGCTGCTGTGCAGGATGAACTGCGCCAGTGCCGACAGGCCGATCACATAGACCAGCGGGCCCACGCCCTTGAGCGAGGCCAGCTTTTTCAGCGAGGCCACCGGATTGGCCTGGCGCCAGCTGAAGGGCCGGCGGCTCTCGGGCTTGAGCGACTCGGGCAGCACGAAGAAGCCGTAGAGCCAATTCGTCAGCGCCAAGCAGCCCGCCACCACAAAGGGCAGGTGCAGATTGATGGCACCCAGCAGGCCGCCCATCACCGGGCCCAGGATGAAGCCCAGGCCGAAGGCCGCGCCCAGCATGCCGAAGCGCTTGGCGCGCTCCTCGGGGGCCGAGATGTCGGCCACATAGGCATTCGCCACCGCGGCATTGCTCTGCATCGCGCCACTGACCAGGCGCACCGCGATCAGCATCCACAGCGCGGTGGCCATGGCGGTGACGAAGAAGCTCAGCGCCAGGCCGCAAAAGCCGATCAGGAGCACCGGCCGGCGGCCGTAGCGGTCGGACAGCGCGCCCAGGATGGGCGAGCCCAGGAAGTTAGCAAAACCGAAGGCAAAGGCCACCACGCCGTACCAGAAGGCATGGTCGGCCTGCGAGCCGGTGAAGGTGCCCACCAGCGGCGGCAGCACCGGGATGATGAGGCCGATGGCGATCATGTCGATCAGCACCGTGACCATGATGAAGCCCATGCCGGCGGCGCGCTTCGCGGGTTGGCCGGCTGCTGCGGAGTCACTCACTGCGTTGATTTCCTTAAGTGAGGAACGGGGCACAAGGCCCCGTTCGTCAAGCCGCTAACGCTTATTCAGAGCGGTAGTTGGGCGCTTCCTTGGTGATCTGCACGTCGTGCACATGGCTTTCGCGCATGCCCGCCGAGGTGATCTCCACGAACTCGGCCTTGTTCTGCATATCGGCGATGGTGGCGCAACCGCAGTAATGCATCGAGGCCTTCAGTCCCCCGGCCATCTGGAAGATGACCTGCACCACCGAGCCCTTGTAGGGCACCTGGCCCTCGATGCCCTCGGGCACCAGCTTGGAGGTGTTGGGGTTGTTGGCCGAGGTGTCCTGGAAGTAGCGATCCGCCGAACCCTTGGCCATCGCACCCATCGAGCCCATGCCGCGGTAGCTCTTGTAGCTGCGGCCCTGGTAGAGGATCAGGTCGCCAGGCGCTTCCTCGGTGCCGGCGAAGGCACCGCCCATCATCACGCAGTCGGCGCCCGCGGCGATGGCCTTGGCCAGGTCGCCCGAGAAGCGCACACCGCCGTCGGCGATCACCGGCACACCGGTGCCGCGCAAGGCGGTGGCCACATTGTCGATGGCGGTGATCTGGGGCACGCCCACACCGGCGACGATGCGGGTGGTGCAGATCGAACCCGGGCCGATGCCGACCTTGACGCCATCGGCGCCGGCCTCCACCAGGGCCAGGGCGGCCGCGCCGGTGGCGATATTGCCGCCGATCACGTCCACGCCGGGGAAGTTCTGCTTCACCCAGCGCACCCGCTCCAGCACGCCGGCGCTATGGCCATGGGCGGTGTCGACGATCAGTGCGTCCACGCCGGCCTTCACCAGCATGGTCACGCGCTCTTCGGTATCGTCACCAAAGCCCACCGCGGCGCCCACGCGCAGCTTGCCCTGGGCATCGCGCGCAGCATTCGGGAAGCTGGTCTGCTTGGTGATGTCCTTCACCGTCATCAGGCCGCGCAGCTCGAAGGCGTCGTTGACGACCACCACGCGCTCCAGCTTGTGCTTGTGCATCAAGGCCTTGGCCTCTTCAAGCGAAGCGCCCTCCTTGACGGTGACGAGACGCTCGGCCGGCGTCATGATCTCGCGCACCGCGACATCCATGCGCGTCTCGAAGCGCAGATCGCGGCCGGTGACGATGCCCACCACCTTCTTGCCATCCAGCACCGGGAAGCCCGACACGCCATGCTGCTGCTGCAGCTCCACCACCTCGCGCACGGTGGCGCTGGGAGTGATGGTGAAGGGTTCGCGCACCACGCCCGATTCGTAGCGCTTCACGCGCGCCACTTCCCGGGCCTGTTGCTCGGCCGAGAGGTTTTTGTGGACGATACCGATGCCGCCCTCTTGCGCGATGGCGATGGCCAGACGCGCCTCGGTGACCGTGTCCATGGCGGCGGACACGAGCGGCAGGTTCAGTTGGATATTGCGCGACAGACGGGTCGCAAGACTGGTGTCGCGAGGCAACACCTGGGAGAACGCTGGCACCAACAACACATCATCGAAGGTGAGCGCTTTTCCTAGAAGGCGCATGAGGGAAGCTCCAGACGCAAAGCGGCATTATACGGAGTTCCGCGCCGGGCGTCCGGCGCTACACTGAAGCCCTCCTCTCGCACCCGATGGCGCCCATGTCCGCACCGCGTATTGCCAACCCGCCGGCCGGGTTCCGCCGCCTCATCGTCTGCCTGGCCCTGCTGGCCCTGGCGGGCACGGCACAGGCACAGTGGAAGTGGCGCGATGCCGCGGGCAATGTGCAGTACAGCGACCTGCCCCCGCCGGCCGGCGTGGCGGAAAAAGACATCCTGCAGCGCCCGCCCAATCAGCGCCCGCGCATCGTCGTGACGGCAGTGGGCGCAAATGCCGCCAGCGCCCCCGCGGCCGCGGCAAGCACCGCCGCAAGACCTGACCCTGACGTTTCCTCGCGCAAGAAGCTGGAGCTGGAGCAGACCGCGCAGCGCGCCGAGGAGGAGCGCAAGATCAAGGCCCAGAAAGCCGAGAACTGCAAAACCGCGCAGGACCAGCTGCGCCTGCTCGAGGACGGGGTGCGCATCAGCCGCAAGGACGAGCGTGGCGAACGCGTGTATCTGGACGACCAGCAGCGCGCCACCGAGGCCAAGCGCGCGCGCGCCGTCATTGCGGTTGATTGCCCGCGCTGACGATCAGCGCGAGTTCAACGCGCGATCAACGCGAAGTCTTGCCTGCCAGCGGCCGATGCCGCGAGACGATGCGCTCGCCCTTGGCGCGATAGCGTTCACGCCGCGCCTCCTTGGGGTCCACGGTGAGCGGGCGGTAGATCTCGATGCGGTCGCGCGGACGCAGCAGCGTGTCCAGCCCCTGCAGCCGACCCCAGACGCCGACCTTTTGCCCCGGCGCCAGGCCGGGAAAGTCCGGGCAGGCGCTCAGGGCCTGAGCCACGGTGCTGCCCGCCGCGAGCCGCAGCAAGCGGTGGCACACCTCGCCGCGCGCCGGGCTCCAGACCAACTCCACAGTGAAGCCATCGTCAGCGTGGCCCATAGACCGCCTCGGCACGCTGCACAAAGCTGTCGACAAAGGTGTTGGCGATGCGGTCGAACACCGGGCTCACCACCGCCTCCAACGCCAGGCTGGAGAAGGCATAGCTGAGCTCGAACTCGATCTTGCACGCCAGTTGCTCGCCCTCGCCGCCCGGCTTGCCCAGGGGCAGAAAGCTCCACACCCCGTCCAGCGAGGAGAACGGCCCGTCGACCAGGCTCATCTGCACGCGATGCGGTGCCTCGTGAGTGTTGCGGGTGGTGAAGGCATGGCGCACCCCGGCATAGGCCAGGGCCAGGCGAGCGGTCATGCCGGCCTCATGTTCGTCGCTGACCTCGGCGCGTTCGCACCAGGGCAGAAACTCCGGATAGCGGGTGACGGCCGTCACCAACTCGTACATCTCGCGCGGCGAGTACCAGAGCAGAACGGATTTCTTGACGTGCTTCATACAATGGCCGGATTGTATTGGCCCGAGCCGGGCCCAGATTGAGCCCATGTCCATTGCAGAAAATCGCCGCGCCCGTTTCGAGTACCACATCGAGGAACAGTTCGAGGCCGGCATGGTGCTGGAGGGCTGGGAGGTCAAGGCGGTGCGCGCCGGCCAGGTCCAGCTGACTGACGGCTATGTGATGATCCGCGACGGCGAGCTGTTCCTGATCGGCTGCCGCATCAACCCGCTGCGCACCGCCTCCACCCACGTCAACCCCTTGGCCGACCGCACCAAGAAGCTGTTGATGAAGAAGGAGGAGATCCGGCGCCTGATCGGCAAGGTCGAGCAAAAGGGCTTCACCCTGGTGCCGCTGAACCTGCATTACAAGGGTGGGCGCGTGAAGTGCGACATCGCCCTGGCCAAGGGCAAGGACCTGCACGACAAGCGCGAGACCGAGAAGAAGCGCGATTGGGAGCGCGAGAAGGGGCGGCTGATGCGGCACGCCGTGCCGTCCAATAAGCGTTCAAGCGGCAAGGACTGAGAGCGCCTGCTCCAGATCGGCGCGCAGATCGGCCTCGGCCTCCAGGCCAATGGCGAAACGCACGATCTGCCCTTCGGCATAGGGAAGGCCCAGGGTGCGGCTGCGGCTCATGTCGTAGGGCACGGCCAGGCTCATCGGGCCGGCCCAGGAATAGCCGATGCCGAAGAGCCGCAGCGCGTCCACAAAGGCGTCCACCTCACGCTGACCGTACTGCGGCTTGAACACCGCGGAGAACAGGCAGGCGGCGCCGGCCGAACTGGTCTGCAGCCAATACTCATGCCCCGGCGAGCCGGGCAAGGCGGGATGCAGCACCCGCGCCACCTCGGGCCGCGCCTGCATCCACGCCGCCAGCGCGCGCGTGCAGGCATCCTGGGCCCGGTAGCGCAGCTCCAGCGTGGGCAGGCCGCGCAGCACCAGCTCCACATCGTTCTGGCCCAGGCCGTAGCCCAGGTGTTCGTGCGTGTGATTGAGGCGTTCGTGCAGGGCATGGTCGCGGGTACAGACCGAGCCCATCAGCACATCGGCGCCGCCCGAGGGGTATTTGGTGAGCGCCTGCATGACGATGTCGCAGCCCAGACCAGGATGCGTCTGCGGCGCAATCTCGAAGGCATTGAAGGCAAGACCTGCCCCCCAGGTGTTGTCCATGGCGGTCAGCACGCCATGCGACTTGCAGGCCTGGAGGATGCCGATCAGATCGGGGAATTCCAGCGTGATCGAGCCGGCCGCCTCCAGCCAGACCAGCTTGGTCTGCGGCCCCAGCAGGGCCTTGAAGCCCGCCGCATCGAGCGGGTCGTAGAAGCGGTGCGTGATGCCGAACTGCGGCAGGAAGGACTCGCTCAGATAGCGGTTCTGGCCGTAGACGTTGTCTGGCACCAGCACCTCGTCGCCGGGACGCAGCAGGCCCAGGCTCACCAGGGTCACGGCCGCCAGGCCGCTGGGCACCAGCAGGCAATGCTCGGCATGCTCCAGCGTGGCCAGGCGCGCCGCCAGGGTGTAGCTGGTGGGCGTGCCATGCAGGCCGTAGCGGTAGCTGTGACCATCGCGCGGGCGCGGCGTGCGCAGGTCGGCGGTGTTCTTGAACAGCACCGTCGAGGCCTTGTAGACGCCCACCGGCACCGCCTCCCAGCCCGCCGGCGCGCGATAGGGATGGTGGATTTGCTGGGTGCTGACGGACAGCGGCTTGCTCATATGGGCATGGCGATCAGGTCATGCCCCTCGGTGGCGACGATGCGCGCACGCGTGAACTCGCCCACCTTGAGCTGCTTGCTGGCCTTCTCGGGCGGCAAGAGGCGCACGGTGCCGTCGATTTCGGGCGCATCGGCGTACGACCGCCCCACCCCACCCTTGCGGCCCAGGGCCGGGGCGGAATCCACCAGCACCTGCATGGTGGCGCCGACACGGCGCGCCAGCTTGGCGGCGGAAACACGCTCGGCCACCTCCATGAAGCGGGCACGGCGCTCCTCGCGCACCGCGTCGGGCAAGGCACAGTCGAGCTCGTTGGCGCTGGCGCCTTCCACCGGCGAATAGGCGAAGCAGCCGGCGCGGTCGATCTGGGCCTCCTGCATGAAGTCGAGCAGGTACTGGAATTCGGCCTCGGTCTCACCTGGGAAACCGGCGATAAAGGTGGAGCGGATCACGATGTCCGGGCAGCTCTCGCGCCAGCGCAGGATGCGCTCCATATTCTTCTCGCCGTTGGCGGGGCGCTTCATGCGCTTGAGCACGTCCGGATGGGCATGCTGGAAGGGCACGTCCAGATAGGGCAGCACCAGGCCTTCGGCCATCAGCGGCAGCACCTCGTCCACATGCGGATAGGGGTAGACATAGTGCAGGCGCACCCAAGCGCCATATTGCTTGGCCAACTCGCCCATCTGCGCCACCAGATCCAGCATGCGGGTCTTGACCGGCTTGCCATCCCAGAAACCCATGCGGTATTTGACGTCCACGCCATAGGCGCTGGTGTCCTGGCTCACCACCAGCAACTCCTTCACGCCCGACTCGAACAGCGCGCGCGCCTCGTTCAGCACATCACCGATCGGGCGCGACACCAGGTCGCCGCGCATGCTGGGGATGATGCAGAAGCTGCAGCGGTGGTTACAGCCCTCGCTGATCTTCAGATAGGCGTAATGCTTGGGCGTGAGCTTGATGCCGGCCACGCCGCGCGCCTCGGGCACCAGGTCCAGGAAGGGGTCATGCGGCTTGGGCACATGGGTGTGCACCGCGTCCATCACCTCCTGGGTGGCATGCGGGCCGGTCACGGCCAGCACGCTGGGATGCATCTCGCGCACCAGGCTGCCGGCATCCGAGCTGGCATGGCCGGCCTTGGCGCCCAGGCAGCCGGTGACGATGACCTTGCCGTTCTCGGCCAGGGCCTCGCCGATGGTGTCCAGGCTCTCCTTCACCGCGTCGTCGATGAAGCCGCAGGTGTTGACGATCACCAGGTCGGCGCCGGCAAAGGTCTTGGAGGTTTCATACCCCTCCGCACGCAGCTGCGTGAGGATGAGCTCGGAGTCGGTCAGCGCCTTGGGGCAGCCGAGGCTCACGAAGCCGATCTTGGGGGCGGAGTTCTGGACGGGTGCTTCATTCATCCCGCGATTATCTCAGCCCCGACCGGCGCCACTATTTCTTGGGCGGAAATCCCGGCATGCCAGGCATGCCGGGGAAGGCCTTCTGCATCTGCTCGGTCATCTGCTCGATCAGGTTCTTGGACTGCTCGACATAGTTGCCCATCAGGCCCTGCATCACCGGCGACTGGCCGCTGAGAAACTGCGACCACAGCTCGGGGCTGAAGGGCAGGCCCTTGCTCTGTTCGGTGAACTTGCTCTGCAGCTCGCCAAAGGTCTGCATATTCTTTTCCAGATAGGCGCCCATCACGCCCTGCATCGCATTGCCATAGAAGCGGATGATCTGCTCCAGCAGCTGGGTGGTGAACATGGGCATGCCGCCGGTCTCCTCCTCCAGGATGATCTGCAGCAGGATGGAGCGCGTCAGGTCCTCGGCCGTCTTGGCGTCGCGCACCTCGAAGGCAATGCCTTCCAGCACCATTTTCTTGACATCGCTGAGGGTGATGTAGCTGCTGGTATGGGTGTCGTAGAGGCGGCGGTTCGGGTACTTCTTGAGTACGCGCGGACCGGCAACTGTGCCTTCCGCAGAGGCAGACTTGCCGCGACGGGCAGTGACCATGTATGAAAACTCCCAGGAAAACTCTTGCTGTACTGCAGCAGATTCTAGGAGTCGGCGGCCGGCGGGGCTGACGGGTTTACCCCTGCGCGGGCGGCGTTCGCGCAGGGCCGGCCCCAAAAGAAGCCACCGCAGCAACGCTGCGGTGGCTTGTCGCAGGCCGACGCGGATCAGGGCGTGACCAGCACGATGTCGGACTCGCGTCCGGTCTTGGCGCTTGTGTGCAGCAGCAGGAAACCCGTCTGAGACGGAGAGGCCAGGCTGCCGCCGGCCGGGCTGCTGATGCCGATGCTGCCGCTGCCGCCGATAGGCGTCGATACCGCCGCGCTGCTGGCGGCATAACGCGGCGTGTCCAGGGTATGGACCATGTTCACGATCGAGTCGGTCAGGTCACCGGTGAAGTAGTTGTCGAAGGCGTAGACCGAGAACCTGAACTTCTGCGCCGCGCTGGTGATGCCGACGTCGGAGGCCAGCACGGTCGCCACCAGGTTTGGCGAGTTCAGGTCCGCGTTCGCGAAGAAGCGCGTGACCGCGCTGTTGTTGCTCAGGTTGAGCACCGTGACGACGGTCTGTCCCGTCACGCCGAAGCCGCCGTTCTCGGTGTTGTAGATCACGTAGTCATCCACGCCATCATTGTTGGCATCCACATAGATGTCGAACTCGGCCGGATAGGCCGGATGGGCACGCGAGCCAAAGCCTGCCACGGCAAACTGCACCGCCAGGCTACCGCTCGCACTCGCCGGACGCACCCCCACCGCCTTGAGGTCCACCAGCACCTGCCCGCCACCATAGGGCGGCAGCACGGTGCTGCTCTGGGCACTGGTGCCGGTGAGCGCAAACACGTCGGTCTGCCCGGCAATGGCGCCGGTCGCGTTGCCGAGCGTCATCGCGCCGCTGCCGGTGCCGCCTAGATTCACGCTGGTGCTGGCGCTCACCCCCGCGCTCTTGCGCGGCAGCACATGCCAGGGCACGGCAGCGCTCTCCGTGCCGTCGGACACGCTGATGTAGCCGTCGAACTCGGCCTGTTGCAGCAAGGCACCCGTACCCTGACTGGAGGCCGCCCCAAGGGGCCAGCTCGCCAGCTTGGACGCATCGATGCTGAGGCTCAGGGCAAAGGCCGCCGTGCCGTTGGCGGGCACCGTGATGCTGGCAGGTGCGCTCAGGGTCACCGCGCCGCTGGCCGCATCGTTGGCATAGCGGAAGGCGCGCGTGATCTGGTAGGTGCGCGGCGACGGGCTGTAGTTGCGCACCGCTACCTTCTTGCTCAGCGTGCTGATGCCGGTGGCATTCACGGCGCCGAACGAGAGGCCGACGCTGTAGGGATTGCTGGCATCCCAGATCCCGGTGTTCAGCGCGGCCGCCGCATCCACGCGCAACTCGCCCGCGCCGATGCGCGACACCGGCGCCAACTCGCCCGGCACGGTGGCCGGATTGGTGTACACGGCCCGGTTCGCCGCATTCATCAGGCGCGCCTTGATCTCGGCAGGGCTGGCGCTCGGGAACTTCTGCAGCAGCAGGGCGGCCGAACCGGCAATCATCGGTGTGGCACCCGAGGTGCCGCCAAAGCCACCCTCGTCGGCACCGGTGCCGTTGAGCGCGGACACCGAGGCGCCTGGCGCGCCGATCTCGGGCTTGATTTGCGAGAAGTTGTAGCTAGGCCCGCGCGCCGAGGTACTGGCCATGCTGCCCACCAGGGGGATCGATACCGCCGGGCTGACGCTGACCAGCACCGCCGAGCCGGCCAAGGCCGACTTCAGCATATTGCCTATGGTCTGCGTCACCACCAGGGTCTCGACCAGGGGCGAGCCGCCACCAAAGCTGAAGCTGGGCGCATCGCCCGAGGCATTGTTGGCGATCAGCACGCCGATCGCACCCTTGGCGGCCGCATTCGCGACCTTGATGCTGACCGCGCAACTGCCGCGGTCGATGAGGGCCACCATGCCGGTGAAATCGATGGTGTCGACCGCCGTGCAGGCCAGCGCCGCGGCCGTTCCGGAAGCACCGGCGCGACGCACCCCACCCGAGAAGCCGCTCACGATCGGCGCCCAGTCCACCGTGGCGGTATTGCCGTAGGTGCCGGCAATCGTGGGCGGCGAGTTCACCACCAGCGGAATCGCCTTGGCCGCGGGCATGGCGGTCTGCGCCACGCTGATGGCCTCGGGCGCATTGGACGGCGAACTGACGATGTAGGGTCGGTCGCCGGCATTGCCAGCGGCCACCGCCGCCACGATGCCGAAACGCACCAGATTGGAAACCGCCTCGGTGGAGGGATTCTCGCGCTGGCCATAGTTGGCGCCGAGCGAGAGGTTCACCACATCGGCAGCATCGGCGAAGCTGAGGTCGCCGCGCGGGTCCATGGCCCAATCCAGGCCCTGCAGGATCGCAATACCGCTGCAACTGGTGGCCACACTGCTGCACACCTTCACCGCATACAGCTTGGCGCCTGGCGCCACGCCCTTGTGCAGGCCGTCCTGGCTGGCGCCGGCGGCGATATCGGCCACATGCGTGCCATGGCCCGATCCGGTGCCGGCGTCGATCGGGTTCGGGTCGGGTGCCAGCGCGCCACTCGGCCAGGTCTCGCCCACAAAGTCATAACCACCGATCACCTTGGCCGAGGGGAACAATCCGGCCGGCGCCGCCCCGGCCGCGGCCGCTGCCGCCGCCGTGAAATCGGCCAACTGCCCGGAGCCGCCCAGATTCCGATGTGTGTAGTCGATGCCGGAATCCAGCACCGCGATCTTCACACCGCTGCCGGTGAGGCCGAGGCTGTGCAGTGCCGCGGCACCGACATAGGGCACCGTGGTCGCGAGCGAGATCTGGTGATCCACCACGGGGCGCACCGCCGTCACGCCGGCCAGCCTGGCCACCTGCGGCAGCTTGGAGGCATCCACCGAGATCACCAGGGCGTTGTAGGCCTTGCTGACACGCGCCAGCTCGCGCCCACCCAGGCCGCGCACCTGCGCCGCCAGACTGTCCTGCTTGCTCTTGATGCCGGCCATATAGGCCTGCCGCTGCGCCAGCGTCATGCTGGAACCCAGGCGCTTGGCATTCGCGCCCGCGGCCAGGGCCAGCGGCGGGTCGCTAAGGCGCAGGGCCACTTGCACGGCCCCGCTCTGCTGTTGCAACCTGGGTCCCTGGTCGGCCGCCAGCACCGGGCTGGGCAGCGCCAGAGCATCCACGGACAAGGGCTGCTGCGCCTGTGCGCTCAGTTGCGCGGCCAGCAGGGCCGCCAACGAAAGCAGCGGGCGGAAGAAGTGATGACGATGACGACGCGTATTCATGACTGCAGCTCCTTCAGCTGGCGCGGCTGACGCCGCCCCTTCACACAGGCACCCAGGCCCGCCAGCAAGACCAGGGCCAGGCTGGCAGGCTCGGGGATGGCGGCGTTGGTCGCACCGGTCAGGAAGATGTCGTAGCTGTAGGCCGATTCGGTGCCGGCAGCGAAGCCGGGCATCCAGCCGTTCAAGGCCCCGCTGCCGGGGGCAGCGGTCAGCAGATCGGTAAAGGCCCCGGCGGAAAACACCGACTGGCTGGCGCCGTCCAGCGCGCTGAAGCCGCCAAAGGCGATGGCGAGGTAGTACAGCCCAGCCGCCAGCAGATTGCCCGGGTCGCCGGCTGGTAGCAACGAGGTCAACCCCACGCCATCGTCGTCGTTCGAGTAGACGCCCATGCCCGTGGCGTTGAACAGGAACAGCTGGGTATCGAAGGCCGAGCTCAGCGTGGTCCAGGCGCTGAACGAGCCCGGATTGTCAATACGAATCTGGTAGAGGTCGACCTGGTAGAGCGTGTCGCCGTTCACCGCGGTGCTGGAAGTCAGCATGCCGTGGATTTGCGAGAGGCTGTTGTAGCCGCTCTCGATGGTGATTTGCGCGCTGGCCAGGCCATCGCCCGCACCGGTCAAGCCCTTCTCGTTCCAGATATAGCCGGCCAAGGCCGGCGCGGGAGCGGCCAGCACCGCACAGAGAGCGGCCAGTGTGGCCAGGCGTTTCGGATACTTGCTCATCATCGCGCAATCTCCAGTGACGCTCCCAACGAGGGAACTTGGTTTGACTGGCGCAATGCGATGACGCAGCAGCAACGACGAAGACAACAACGGACGAGAACTCTGGGCAGTCGCTACAACCGATCAAGCACCACACCTCCGTGACGCCCGACTATGGGGCATGACTTCCTTCACGCGCTAGAGCCGGGAGCCCCGCGTTCATGGGGGCGTGCCAAGGCGGCACAGCACGGCGCGAGGTCGTGCCGACAGCTCCCGCCCATGGGAAGAAGGGCATGGGGATTCGCTGCGGCTCAGGGTGCAGGGCCGGCACACCCTAGGGAAAATACCGAAGCATCCACGTCAGGCGGGCTGCGCCGCTTCGCGCCATTGCGCGGGCGGGCGCCGCAGCGCCGCCAACACCAGGGCCTCGTCGCGGCTGCTGTAGACCTGCAGCTCGCCCTGGTGCACGCAGGCCTGCAGATCGCTGTGCGCGCGCAGCATCAGCGCGTCGGCGCCGCCGCGTTCCCGCAGGCCTGGGCCCGCGGCCAAGCCCACCCAGGCATTGCGCCCGCAGCGCTTGGCGGTCAGCAAGGCCAGATCGGCCAGCCGCACCACGTCCTGCCATCCGAGCGCGCGTGGCTCGGCATCCACAAATGGCAGGCAGGCAAAGCCGATCGAGCTGGTGATGGCCAGCATGCGGCCACCGTCGAGCACAAAGGGGCTTTCCACCACCACGCTGCGCAGGCGCTCGGCCAGCTCCTGCACGCGCAGGCGGTCGGTGTCGCGCGCCACCGCCAGGAATTCCTCGCCACCCCAACGCACCAGATGATCCGACTCGCGCAGCACCGTGCGCAGGCGGCGCCCGAACTGCACCAGCACCGCGTCGCCGGCGGCATGACCATACCGGTCGTTGACCTGCTTGAAGTGATCGATGTCGATCAGGAAGAACAGGCTGTCGGTGTCCACCGGCGGCGGCA
This sequence comes from Paucibacter soli, assembly GCF_037482845.1. Classification (NCBI taxonomy): domain Bacteria; kingdom Pseudomonadati; phylum Pseudomonadota; class Betaproteobacteria; order Burkholderiales; family Sphaerotilaceae; genus Roseateles; species Paucibacter soli. Next base: position 227,245 of record NZ_JBBHJW010000002.1, on the reverse strand, counting down.
CCGCGCTCAGGCCTGCCTCGCGCGCGCGCCGCTGGCTGGCGGCGATTTCGGCCTCGATATGCTCGGCCAGAAAGCGCCGGTTGTGCAGGCCGGTGAGCGGGTCGCTGATGCTGGCCAGCTCCAGCACGCGCGACTTCTCCTCCAGCGCGCGCGAGACCTGCTCCAGCGCCGCCGTGCGCTCGCCCACCTTGAGCTCAAGCTCGCGCTGGCGCCTGCGCAGCCAGCGCGTGCGCAGCTGCACCACCGCCACCAGGGCCAGCAACAAGAGCATTAGCAGCAGCAGCTTGAACCAGAGCGTCTGGTGCCAGGCCGGCAGCACGCGGATAGGCAGGCTCAGCACCGCCTCGCTCCAGACACCGTCACGGTTGGAGCCGCGCAGCTGCAGCTGGTACTGGCCGGGCGGCAGGTTGGTATAGCTGGCCAGGCGACGGGTAGCGTCGCTGGCGATCCAATCGCGTTCGAAGCCCAGCAGGCGATGGGCATAGCGGTTGCGATCCGGCGCCGAGTAATCGAGCGCCGCATACTCGACCGCAAAACTGTTCGCGTCCGGCTGTATCTCCAGGCTGCCCGCCATCAGCTGCTGCCCGCCCACATGCAGCTCGCTGATCACCAGCGGCGGTCGGTAACTCCAGGGCTGCACATGCGCGGGGCGCACAATGGTCATGCCGCCGGCGCCGCCGAACAGCAATTCGCCCTCGCTGCTGCGCGCCGCCGAGCCGGTCCAGTAGGTCTGGAATGCCACGCCCTCGGCGCGCCGCAGGGCACGCACCTCCAGACTGCTGGGATGGATGCGCGCCAGGCCGTTGTCCGTGCTCACCCACAAATGGCCCTGGCCATCCTCCAGCAGGGCGTTGACGGTCTCGTCCGGCAAGCCCTCGGCCAGGCCGATGCGGCGCTGTTGCCCATCCGGCGCCAGCAGCTTGATGCCACCACCATAGCTGCCGACCCAGAGGCGTTGCTGGCGGTCGGTATAGAGCGTAGTGATGAAGCCAGCACTGGGCCGCGCACCGGTGTTGCCAAGGTCCAGCGGCACGGGCCGCACCGCGCCGGTCGCGGGCTCGAGGTGGTTCAGGCCATTGCGCGTGCCGACCCAGATGCCCCCGGCAGCGGCGCGCGCCAGCACCACGATGCGCTCGTCGCTGAGGCGCTGGCCACGCCCGCGCAGTTCCAGGCGAGCCTGGCCGCTGCGCAGGTCCAGCGACCACAGGCCGTCGCTCTGCCCGCCGATCCAGAGCTTGTTGTCGCCCTCGGCCAGCAGGGCCCAGGTGGACGCGGCCGGATCACGGCCGGGCCATTGCACCCGACTGACGCGGCTGCCGTCGGCGGCGGCGCGGTAGAGGCCGCGCTTGGTGGCGATGTAGATCTGTCCATCGCCGCCCCGCTCCAGGGCCAGCACGATGTCCGCCGGCAGTGCGGCTTCCGGCCGCCGTGCATCCGGCCGCAAGGCCGCCACCAGCGCACCGCTGCTGTCGATGATCTCGACGCCGCGCTTGTGCGTGCCCAGCCAGAAGCGGTCCGGGCCGACCGGCAAGATCCAGCTGACCTCGTTGCTGGTGGCCTGCTCACCGACATCGCAGCGCCGCGCGCAGGGCGGCGCGCCGTACATGGTGAGCACGGCCGCCTGGCCGGGATCGTGGCGGCTCAGGCCGCGGTTGCTGGCCACCCAGACCAGCCCCGAGCGGTCGCGGAGAAAGCCGCGCACCGCGTTGTCGGCCAGGCTCGCCGGAAGGCTGGGCAGGTGACGGATGGCGCGCGTCTGCCCGGTGGCCAGTTCCAGCGCCTGAATGCCTTGCGTCAGCGTGCCCAGCCAGATCTCGCCCGGCCTGGCCTCGATGATGCCGACCACCGGCTCCCTGCCCAGCGCCACCGCCCGGACCTGCTCGCGCGCCAGCGTGAACGCGCCATGCTGGGCCGTGCCTACCCAGACCTGGCCCAGGCTGTCTTCATACAGACTCAGGGTGCGCGGCTGCCGCGCGCCGGTGGGCAGGGGCACGGCGGCAAAGCGCGGCGCACGCACCTCGCGCCTGAACAGGCCCGCATCGGTGCCAACCCACAGACTGCCGTCGCGGCTGCGCAGCAGACTCAGCACCTGCAAGCCGGACAGGCCGGCGGCCTCGCCGGACTGGCGCTGGATCGCCGAGCTGGCGGCGTCCACATGGTCCAGGCCCCCGTTCGTGCCCACCCAGAGCCCGCCGTTGCCGTCGTCGATGATGCTGTTGACGCTCACATGGCTAAGCCCGGCCTGGCCCACCGGCAGAGTCGTGAAACTGTTGCTGGCGCGCTCGTAGCGCACCAGTCCCGCGCCGCTCGTGCCGATCCAGAGCCGGCCGGCCGCATCGGCATGCAGGGTCTGGATGAAGTTGTCGGGCAGCGCCGTGGCCTGCTTGGCATCGGCCTTGTAGACGCGAAAGCGATAACCGTCCCAGCGCGCCAGCCCGGACAGGGTACCCACCCACAGAAAGCCATCGTCGTCCTGGGCCACCGAGGTCGCGATCTCGTTGGGCAGGCCCTGCTCCTGGCGCAGATGTTGGAAGCCGGTCTGCGCCAGCGCCGACCAGCGCGCCGGCGCCGCCGCTGCGGGCGCGGCCAGGCATGGCAGCAGCGCGAGCAAGAGGCCCAGCACCCATGGCAGAAGCCCGTGGCCCTTGAGGGCGCGCGGTGGCGGGTGGTGCGGCTGAGTCACGCCCGCATTGTGTATGAGGCCTGGCGCAAAGCAAAAGCCCGGTAACTCTGAGAGTTACCGGGCTTGCCGTGTACAGGGTGTACCTACCAAATTTGGTAGGCGCGATTGGATTCGAACCAACGACCCCCACCATGTCAAGGTGGTGCTCTAACCAACTGAGCTACGCGCCTGAAGAGCTTCGCAGTATAGCACGCTTTTTTGAACCGTCCAGAAACTTGCGCTCAGCCAAGCCAGTCAATCACTTGCGGCGCGCGCCGCGCACCCCATTGACCTGGGCCACCGCGCGCAGCACCTGGGCCAGGCGGGCCGAGTCGGCCACCTCGACGGTGAAGCTCATCCAGGCGGTGTCGCCGCGCAACTCCTTGGCCGACTGGGTGTTCACCGCGGTGACGTTCATCTTCTCCTTCGCAAACACCTCCAGCACATCGCGCAGCAAGCCGGCGCGCACCGCGGCCTCGACGATCACGTCGACCGGGTAGAGCAGGCCCTTCTTCTCGCCGCCCTCGCCCCAGGCCACCGCGATCACGCGCTCGGGCGCGCGCTGCGCCATCTGGCGGAAGTTGCTGCAATCGCGGCGATGGATGGCCACGCCCTTGCCGCGCGTCACATAGCCGGCGATGACATCGGGCGGCGCGGGCCGGCAACAACGCGCCAGATTGGTGAGCAGCGAATCGACCCCCACCACCAGCACGCCACCGCCCTGCCGAGGCGCGGCGCTGCCGGCCTTGGTGCGGCGCTGCGCCAGCAGCTCGTCGGTGTCGGGCTCGGGTGCCGGTGGGCGCAGCAGCATCTCGATATTGCGCAGCGAATACTCGTCCTTGCCCACCACCTCGAACAAGGCGTCGGCATGTTTGAAGCCCAGGCGCCCCGCCAGCTCCTCCAGCTTGATGGCCGTCTTGCCCTCGCGCTGCAGCAGCTTCTCCACCAGTTCGCGGCCGCGCGCAATGGTCTGCGCCTGCGCCTGCGCATTGAACCAGGCGCGCACCTTGGTACGGCTGCGCTGGCTGTGCAGATAGCCCAGCTCGGGGTTGAGCCAGTCCAGCGAGGGGCCACCCTCCTTGAGCGCAGTGATCTCGACCGTTTGGCCGCTCTTCAGCGCGGTGTTGAGCGGCACCATCACGCCATCGATCTTGGCACCGCGGCAGCGGTGGCCCAGGTCGGTGTGCAGGGCGTAGGCAAAGTCGATCGGCGTGGCGCCGGCGCTCAGCTCGACGATGGCGGCCTGTGGCGTGAACACATAGATGCGGTCGTCGAACATCGCCGCGCTCTCGCCGCCCACGGTGTCGCGCTCCCAGGCCAGCAGCTGCTGCAGCACCGCCTTGCGCGCCTCGGCCACGCGCTCCTCGAACTCGCCCGCGGCGCTCACGCCCGCATAGCCCTTGGTGCCGGCCTCCTTGTAGGCCCAATGCGCGGCCACGCCATGCTCGGCATGCTCGTGCATGGCGCGGGTGCGTATCTGCACCTCCATTGCGCGGGCGTCGGCACCCGCCACCACGGTGTGCAGCGACTGGTAGCCATTGGGCTTGGGCTTGGCGATGTAGTCGTCGAACTCGCCCGCCACCGGCGTGTAATGCTCGTGCAGATAGCTCAGCGTGGCATAACAGTCCGCCACCGTGGACACGATCACGCGCAGGGCACGCAGGTCGAACACGCGCGCCAGCGTCAGGTCCTTGCCCTGCATCTTTTTCCAGATGCTGTAGAGATGCTTGGGCCGGCCCTGTACCTCGGCCGCAATGCCCTGGGCCTGCAGGCCGGCCAGCAGGGTCAGCCTGCAGGCCTCCACATGCTGCTCGCGCTCCAGTCGCTTCTCGTCCAGGCCCCTGGCTATTTCGCGGTACTTCTCCGGCTCAAGAAAGCGGAAGGAGAGATCCTCCAGCTCCCACTTGATCTGCCAGATGCCCAGGCGGTTGGCGAGCGGCGCGAACACCTGCTGCGACTCGGCCGCCAGCGCGCGCGGACAGGGCCGCTTGCTGGCAGCGAAGTAGCGCAGGGTCTGCAGGCGCGAGGCCAGCCGCAAGAGCACCACGCGCAGGTCGCGCGAGAAGGCCAGCAGCATCTTGCGCACGCGCTCGGTCTGCTGCGAGAGCTGCTCCTCGCCCACCACCGCCTCACGCGCCGCGCGCTGGATCTGCACGAGCTTGCGCGTGTGCGTCACCAGGCTGGCATAGCTCTCGCCAAAGGCCTTGGCGACGATCTCCTCGGGCTTGTTGAGGAAGTCGCCCGCATAGACCAGGTAGGCGGCCGCCTGCATCGCCGGCGCGGCGCCCACGCCCGCCAGGATGGCGGCCACGCCGTCGGCATGGGCCAGCGCCTCTTCGCCGGTATCGAGCGGCTGGCCGCTCAGCAGCGGCTCGGCAAAGGCGCGCGCGCGCGGCACCGGCAGGCTGGACTCGCCGGCCTTTGCGTCGGGATGGCTGCTGGGCAGGGCGGGCGGCAGACCCACCTGCGGATCGGCATCGAGCAGCGCCACAATCGGCGCCGCATGGTCGGCAGCAGCGGTGAGTCCGGTCTTCATGCCGCCAGGAGGAACTCGCTCACCAGGCCGATCTGCTCGGGGTTGTTGAGCATCGGAGCATGACCCACGCCCGCCAGCTCGCGCAGCTGGGCCCTGGGGCCGCGCGCGCACATGGCTTGCGCGGTGGCGGCGGACAGCAGATCCGAATCGGCGCCGCGCAACAGCAGGGTCGGGCAGCGCAGCGCCTCATAGGCGCGCCACAGCATGGCCTCGCCTGCGGCGGCGAGTTCGGGCGTCACCGCGGCCAGCGGCTCGGCAATGCGCGGGTCGTAGTGCAGGCGCACGCCGCTGCCCGCGGCCTTGAACATCGGACGCGAGAGCGCCAGCCAGGCCGCCTCGCTGTGCGGGCCAAAGCCGGCCGAGATGCTGCGCAGATAGGCCGCGCCCTCCTCCAGCGAGGCGAAGTCCATGCGCTGGCCCAGATAGCTGCCGATGCGCTTGATGGCATCGGGCTCGATCGCCGGGCCGACATCGTTGAGCACCAGGCGCCGCACCGGATTGCCCGGCAGCGCCGCCAGCCCCATGCCGATCAAACCGCCCATCGAGGTGCCGACCCAGTCGACCTGCTCGACGTCCAGGCGCGCCAGCAGGGTCACCATATCGGCCACATAGCTGGGAATCTGATAGAGCGCCGGATTGGCGAGCCAGTCGGAGCTGCCACGCCCCACCACATCGGGGCAGATCACCCGGTACTGCGCCGCCAGCGCCTGCGCCAGCGCGTCGAAATCGCGCCCCTGGCGCGACAAGCCATGCACGCACAGCAGCACGCGCGGGTTGTCGCGCGCGCCCCATTCCCAATAGCCCATGCGGTGCAGGCCGGCGGGGCTCAGGCATTGCACATGTTTCAGCAGCGGTTCAGCCATACTTCGTATCCTTCGCGAACATCGTAACAACGCCCAGAGGATCTTCATGTTGTTGAAAGGCAAGACCGCCCTCGTCACCGGCTCCACCAGCGGTATCGGTTTGGGCATCGCGCTCGCGCTCGCGCGTCAGGGCGCGCATATCGTGCTGAACGGCTTCGGCGATGTCGAGGCGCCCAAGGCACAGGTGGCGGCCCTCGGTGTGAAGGTGGGCTATCACGGCGCCGACATGAGCAAGCCGGCCGAGATCGAGGCCATGATGGCCTATGTGGACGCCGAGTTCGGAGGCTGCGACATCCTCGTCAACAACGCCGGCATCCAGCATGTGGCGCCGGTGCAGGACTTCCCGGTCGAGCGCTGGGACGCCATCATCGCCATCAACCTCAGCTCGGCCTTCCACACCACCCGCCTGGCCCTGCCCGGCATGCAGTCGCGCGGCTGGGGTCGCATCATCAACCTCGCCTCGGTGCATGGCCTGGTGGCCTCGGCGCAGAAGTCGGCCTATGTGGCGGCCAAGCATGGCCTGGTGGGCTTCACCAAGGCGGTGGCGCTGGAGACCGCCACCAGCGCGGTGACCGTCAACGCGATCTGCCCCGGCTGGGTGCTGACCCCGCTGGTGCAGAAGCAGGTGGACGCGCGCGCCGCCGCCGACGGCGTGGACGGCGACGAGGCCAAGCGCCGCCTGCTGGCCGAGAAGCAGCCCTCGCTGCAGTTCACCACCCCCGAGCAGCTTGGTGAACTGGCGGTCTTTCTATGCTCGGACGCGGCCGCCAATGTGCGCGGCCAAGCCTGGAGCCTGGACGGCGGCTGGACGGCGCAGTAGCTCTCGCTACTTCGTCATCAACACCACGCCACTCACGCTGGCGCTGACGCTGGCCTTGCCGGCCTCTACCGGCAGGGCCTCGTCGGCCATGGCGGCGGACTTGAAGCGCGCCATCGGCGCGGCCATGGGCTGAGGCATATGGCTGTCGGCGCTCACCGTGACCTCGCCGATCTGGTAGCCGCCATAGCCGAACTGGCGCGCATAGTCGGCCGCCTTGGCCTTGTAGCGCGCAATCGCCTGTGCCACCACCTCGCTCTCCTGCTTCTCGCGCGCCTCGCGCGAGAGGCTGTAGCCCACGCCGGCGATGCTCATGCTGCTGACGCGGCCGGTCAGCTGCGCGATCGTGGCCATGTCCCTGCCCTCCACCATCAACTCGGCCGAGCCCTGCCAGCCATTGATGCCGCCCTTGGGGGCATAGCGCGGATAGAGCGAGAAGTTGCCCGCCTGCACCTCCACCGCGCCGGGCTTGGCGATCTTGCGCGCCTCGGCCAGGGCCGCGTCCAGCGCCTGCTTGAGCTGGCTCTGCACCTGGCCGGCATCGCTGCCCTCCTTGGTGATGGCGAAGCGCACCGCGAGCGTGTCGCGCGGCACTTCCACACTGGCGCTGGCAGTCAGGCTGAGGGCGTCGCGGCGCGGCGCCTCGGCCGCGGCGCTGGCGGCGAGCGCCAGCGCCATCACGGCGACGGGGATGGTGGCTGTGGGTTTCATGATCCTCCTTCGTGGGCGGCATGCCCTGTTGGAGCCAGCATAGCGTCCGCGCCGCGCCGGCCGTTGACCACCATGGCCCGGATCAAGCAAGTGTTACCAAGCTGTAACGACTGCTGCGAGCTGCAAGACCCCGACAAAAAACGGCTCACAATGCCTCTGTTACAAATTCAGGAGTCGCGCCATGAGCAGCAGCAACGCCCGCCCCAATCGCATCCTGGTCGTGGACGACGACGCCCGTATCCGCGACCTGCTGCGCCGCTACCTCACCCAGGAAGGCTTTGACGTGCTGCTGGCCGAGGACAGCAAGGCCCTCAACAAGCAGCTCACGCGCGAGACCGTGGACCTGATCGTGCTGGACCTGATGCTGCCCGGCGAGGACGGCCTGTCGATCTGCCGGCGCCTGCGCGGCGGCAACGACAACACCCCCATCATCATGCTCACCGCCAAGGTCGAGGAGGTGGACCGCATCGTCGGCCTGGAGGTGGGCGCCGACGACTACCTGGCCAAGCCCTTCAACCCACGCGAGCTGCTGGCCCGCATCAACGCGGTGCTGCGCCGCCGCCCGCCGCCGGAAGCACCCGGTGCGCCCTCCAAGGAGGCCGAGACGGTGACGTTCGGTCCCTTCGAGTTCGACCTCGCGCTGCGCCGCCTCTCCAAGGGCGGCGAGGCCCTGCCGCTCACCACCGGCGAGTTCTCGATGCTGAAGGCGCTGGTGCGCCACCCGCGCCAGCCGCTCTCGCGCGACAAGCTGGCGCAGCTGGCGCGCGGCCGCGAGTTCGAGCCCTTCGACCGCAGCCTGGACGTGCAGATCTCGCGCCTGCGCAAGCTGCTGGAGGCCGACCCCGCCCAGCCGCGCTACATCCAGACGGTATGGGGCGTGGGCTATGTGTTCGTGCCTGACGAAGCAAGCTGATGCCCCACCCCAGGCTGGCGCTGAATCTGTTCTGGCGCACCTTTGCCCTGCTGGCGATTCTGCTCACCGGCGGTGTGCTGGCCTGGCAGCAGACCTTCAAGGTGCTGGAGGCCGAGCCGCGCGCGCTCGAGGCGGCGCACCAACTGGCCGGCTTGGTCAACCTCAGCCGCATCGCACTGACCAATACCGACAGCATCAACCGCGTCGCGGTGATCAAGTCGCTCACCAGCGAGGATGTGCTGGTCGAGGTGGCCGAGGTCACCGACCAATGGCAGCCCTTTGACCTCAGCCCCTTTGGCAAGCAGCTGGCCCAGGCCCTGCGCGCGCGCCTCGGGAACAACACCGTGGTGGCGCGCAGCCTGAACGGGCGCGCCGGCCTGTGGGTGCGCTTCGGCATCGGCGACGACCAGTTCTGGCTGCGCACCAGCCCCGAGCCGCTCTCGGTTTCGTTCAGCAACAACTGGTGGTGGGTGCTGATCGCCTTCATGGCCACGCTGCTGGGCTCGGTGGCGATCGCGCGCCTGATCAACCAGCCGCTGCGCGAGCTGAGCGTGGCGGCCGGCCGCATCCGCGAGGGCGAGTACGACTCGCGCCTGGACGAGAACACCCGCACCAGCGAGATCCGCGAGGTCAATATGGGCTTCAACCGCATGGCGCGCGAGCTTGCCAAGCTGGAGGAAGACCGCGCGGTGATGCTGGCCGGCATCTCGCATGACCTGCGCACCCCGCTGGCGCGGCTGCGCCTGGAAATGGAAATGAGCGTCTCCGACGAACAGGCGCGCCAGTTCATGGCGCAGGACATCGACCAGCTCGACGCCATCATCAGCAAGTTCATGGACTATGCGCGGCCCACCGAACTCGCGCTGGAGGCGATCTCGCTGATCGACCTGGTCGAGCGCGAGGCCCAGGGCTTTCGCGATCCCGGCCAGATCCGCATCCGCATCGAGATCCCCGCCGAACTCAAGGTCTGGGCCGACCACACCGAGCTGGGCCGCGTGCTGCTGAATCTGCTGGAGAACGCGCGCCGCTACGGCCACCAGGAGGGCGAGCCGGCGCTGGTGGAGATCAGCGCCCAGCCCCAGGGCGGCGAGGTGCTGCTGCAGCTGCGCGACCATGGCCCGGGCGTGCCCGAGGACAAGCTGGCGCGCCTGACCACGCCCTTCTACCGCGGCGACAGCGCGCGCACCTCGGCCACCGGCGCCGGCCTGGGGCTGGCGATCGTGGAGAAATCGCTGCAGCGCCTGGGCGGCTTCGTGCACATCGCCAATGCCGCCGATGGCGGGCTGGTGACGGTGCTGCGGCTGCGCCGCGCCAGCTGATCAGGCGCCGGCAAGCAGGCAGACCGCGCGCGCCTCGATCGCGCGGCCCTCACCCACCGGCCCCATCTGCTCGGCCGTCTTGGCCTTCACATTGACCTGCGCCAGCTCGATGCCCAGCACTTCGGCCAGACGCGCGCGCATGGCCGGGATATGCGGCGCCATCTTGGGCGCCTGGGCCACGATGGTGGCGTCCAGATTGACGATCAGCCAGCCCTCGGCGCGCACGCGCCGGTAGGCCTCGGCCAGCAGCACCATCGAGTCCGCGCCCTTGAACTCGGCCGCGGTGTCGGGAAAGAGCTTGCCGATATCGCCCAGCACGGCCGCACCCAGCAGCGCGTCGGTGATGGCATGCGCCAGCGCATCGGCGTCCGAGTGGCCCAGCAGGCCGTGGCTGTGCGGGATCGCAACGCCGCCCAGAATCAGCGGGCGGCCGGTCACCAGGGCGTGGGTATCCCAGCCTTCGCCGATGCGCAGGGGTGGGAGCTGGTGGTTCATGCAGGCCTCGGCGGTGTTTTGCAAAGGCGGTGAGCTTATCGCACTCAACAACAGCGCCGGACTGCGTTATGGTGGCGGCCGCGATGCCCTCCATGATCCAACGCCGACTGCCCCTCCTGCTCCTGACCCTGCACATGGCCCTGCTCATGGCCGCGCCGCTGCGCGCCGAGCCGCTCGATCCCCCGCCGCGCCCCAAGATCGGCCTGGTGCTCTCGGGCGGTGGCGCCCGCGGGCTGGCGCATATCGGCGTGCTCAAGGTGCTGGAGGAGCTGCGCGTGCCGGTAGACCTGGTGGTGGGCACCAGCATGGGCGCGGTGGTGGGCGGCGCCTATGCCAGCGGGCGCAGCATCGCCGAGCTGCAGGACTTCGTGCTGCGCAGCGACTGGGATGCCATCCTGGCCGACCGTCCGCCACGGCAAGACCTGACCCTGCGTCGCCGTATCGAGGACCAGCTCGTGCCCTCGCGCCTGGAGCTGGGCCTGAGCCGCGCCAACGGCGCCAGCCTGCCGCCCGCCGCGGCCGGCAACAGTGCGCTGGAGTTCACGCTCGAAAGCCTGGTGCCCGACGACATCGCCGAGCAGCCGATCAGCCAGCTGCGCCTACCCTTTCGCGCCATCGCCACCGATCTGCTCAATGGCGAGCTGATCGAGATGGTGGACACGCCGCTGTTCCTCGCCATGCGCGCCTCGATGGCGGTGCCCGGCGTGTTCGCGCCGGTGCGCGTGAACGGCCGGCCGGTGGTGGACGGCGGCCTGGTGCGCAACCTGGGCGTGGACATCGCTCGCAAGATGGGTGCCGAGCTGATCATCGCGGTGAACGTGGGTTCGCCGCTGCTGGAGGCGCGCGAGATCACCAGTGCGGTGGGCGTGGCCAACCAGATGCTGCAGATCCTCACCAACCAGAACGTCGAGCGCTCGCTGCGCCAGCTGCAGCCCCAGGACGTGCTGATCGACCCCGACCTTGGCAATCTCAGCTTCATGGACTTCACGCGCCAGGCCGAGGCGCTGGACGCCGGCCAGCGCGCCGCCATGGCCGCGCACGAGCGCCTGCGTGCGCTGTCGCTGAGCGCCGAGGCCTATGCGGCCCAGGAGCAGCTGCGCCGCAGCGCCCCCGGCAACCTCGCCAAGGCCCTGCCGCTGGCCAGCCTCGCGATCGAGGGCGCGCAGCGCAGCAACCCCGAGGCCTTGCGCAATGAGCTGGACCTCAAGGTGGGCCAGCCGATCAGCCAGGCCGAGATCAACAAGGCCGCCGCCCAGCTCTATGGCAGCGGCGATTACGAACGCGTGGACAGCCAGGTGCAGGATCGCGACGGCCAGCGCCATGTCACCCTGCATGTGGCCGAGGCCGACTGGGCACGCAGCCGCCTGCGCCTGGGGCTGGAGCTCTACAGCAATTTCGCCGACGCGAATCGCTTCTCGCTGGTGGCCATGCATGTGGCGACCTGGCTGAACGCCTGGGGCGCCGAGCTGCGCAGCACCGGCCGCATCGGTGCCGAACGCGGCCTGGGCACGCAGCTGATGCAGCCGCTGGGCCCGGGCTCGCCCTGGTATCTCAGCGGCACGTTGGAATACCAGGCGGGCGGCAGTGACCTGTTCGAAAACGGCCGCCGCACCCTGCGCCTGGCCTCCAGCTCGGGCAGCGCCAGCCTGGCGCTGGGCCGCAAGCTGGGCAACTGGGGCGAGGTCGAGCTGGGTATGGCACGCACGCGCAGCTCGGCGCATGTGGAAATCCCCGCCGATCCAAGCCAGCCCGAGTCCACCGTCACCTTCCAGCAGCAGTTCGCGCAAGTCAGCGTGGACACGCTGGATTCGCTCGGCTTTCCCAGCCGCGGCGTGCTGCTGAATGCGCAGTACCAGCGTTTCCGCCATGCCGAGCAGCAGGCGCATCAATTCGGCGCGCTGGGCCTGGCGGCCTTCCGTGCCGGGATGTGGGCAGGCCATCTATACGGCGAGTGGGGCCATACCGACCTGAACAGCACCAGCCCGCTGGGCGGCTTTCTGCGCCTCTCGGGCACGGCCGACCAATCGCTCAGCGGCCGCAGCAGCGCACTCGCGCGCATGGTGATGGCGCGCCGCATCGGCCATATGCCGATCGGCCTAGGCGGCGCGGTGCGCGCCGGTTTCTCGATGGAGCTGGGCGGCGTGAGTGCTGAGCGCACGCTGCCGCGCCTGGGCGAGCTCAAGCTCGCGTGCAGCGGCTTCCTGGCGGTGGACACGCGCTTCGGCCCCTTCTACCTGGCCGCCGGCGGCACCAAGGGCGGCGGCGCCTCGCTCTACCTCTATCTCGGCCCGATCTGGTGAGCGTGTCTGGCCGCTCAGCGCCGCATCGCGGTGAAGGCGGCGAATTCCCAGGAGCGCAGGCCCACCAGCAGGGTGAAGCCGTCGCGCGCCTCGGGCTGCAGGCGCTGGTCGTCCTGGTGCAGGCGCGCCAACTCGGCGGCGAGTTGATGGATCTTGTGCACCAGGCCCTTGGCGCTGGGGTCGGAGAGCCGCCCGTGCACGCACAGCAGGGTCTCGCCGGCGCCATCGAAACGGCCGGCAAAGTAGTCGTCCACCACATGGCTGCGGAAGAACTGCTGCACCGGCCCGTCGGGCTGCCAGCGGAACGCCAGCGAGACACGCAGCCGGTAGCGGTTCAGCGGCTTGAGCTCGATCAGCGAGAGCCGGTCCAGCTTTACCAGGCAGGCCACGAGCTGCGGTTCGCTGAGCCGGTAGGTCTCCAGCATCTGCGCCACGCTCCAATGGCCCAGGCAGCAGATCGCCACCAGCAGCAGATGCGGGTCCTGCACCAGCGAACGCTCCTGGGCCAGCGTGAGGGTATCGGCCTGCGGTACCGCGTCGGCGGCCTGGCGCAGCACATCCTCGAGCGCCACGCCCACCGCCTTGCAGACCTGGGCCAGCCGGGAGAGGCTCATATCGCCCTGCGAGAACACCCTCTTGATGCTGGACTCGCTCATACCCAGGCGCTGCGCCAGGGTCTTGTAGGTCACGCCGGCGGCGCGCATCTCGGCCTTCAGCACCTGCATCAATAGTTCCGGACCGCTCATCGCTGCTCCCCCTGGCGTGTTGGTATCGAATCCTAGTACCGCCGGGGGCATGCGGCGGTTCGTCACAGCGCCCGCTGGCGCGCCCGGCCGGCAGCGGCAACACTGCGCCCCTGTTGGCCCATGGCGGCCAGGGAGCACAGATGAACGCAAGACTGCAAACCCGCTTGACCATGCTGCTGGCGATCGCCGCGGCCTGCGTCATGACCTGCCGTGCCGAGGCCGATGTGCTGGTGGGCCCCTATGCGGGTGCGAATGCCGGCCTCTACAGCCGCTACGAGCTGAGCTGCGACCAGGCGCTGGCCTGCGACCGCAGCGCCAGGCTCAGCGGCAAGGTCTACGGCGGCTATGCCTTCGGCCAGTTCGGCTTTGAGGCCATGGCCTACCAGATCGGCGCGGCCCAGGGCCAGGCCGGCACGCTGCGCAGCTCGGGCGTGGCCCTGCTGGGCGTGCTGCCGCTCAACAGCGGCGACTTCACCTTCAAGGGCAAGCTGGGGCTCGCCTACGCGCGCGGCACGGCGCGGCAAGACGGTGCCAGCAGCAGCAAGTCCAGCGTGCAGCCGGTGCTGGGCACCAGCTTTGCCTACACGATCAGCAAGTCCGTGTCGGTCAATGCCGACTGGGATCAGCTGCGCGCCAAGACCGGCAGCGAAGGCCCGCGCACCCGCATCAATATGTTCTCGCTGGGTCTCAGCGTGCACTTCTAAGGAGGAGAAAACCGGGGCCCGGGATCGACAGCGAAGTGCCAGCGGGCCAGGTGAATTTCAAGCGGCGGTACAGCCGCGTTTTTTTTGACTTCCGACAATCATTCCCAGGGAGGGAGCCATGCGAACAACAAACACCCACGGCGGCCTCGCCTCGGCCCTGCTGGCAGGCGCCCTGCTGGCCGGCTGCGGCGACAACCCGGATCCGGCAAGACCTGACCCCAAGCCAGCCTACCTGGCGCAGATCCGGCGCACCGACTATGGCCTGCCGCATATCTCGGCCAGCGACGAGCGCGGCCTGGGCTATGGCGTGGGCTATGCCTATGCCGAGGACAACTTCTGCCTGCTGGCCGACACCCTGCTCACCGTCAACGGCGAGCGCTCCAAGTATTTTGGCGCGCAGGCCAGCTACGACGTCGGCGGCGAGGACGCGCCCAATCTGCCCAGCGACCTCTACTACAAGCTGATCAACGAGCCCGCCCTGGTACAGGCCAGCTGGGAGCGCCAAACGGCCGAGATGCAGGCCCTGGTGCAAGGTTATGTGGCGGGGGTGAACCGCTACCTGCGCGAGGTCGGCGGCGCGAACCTGCCCGCGGCCTGCAAGGGCCAGCCCTGGGTGCGCGAGATCAAGGCGCTGGACCTGGTGCGCCTGATGCGCCATTTCGCGATGATTGAGGACGCGCCCGTGCTCATGCCGGGCCTGTTCCAGACGGTGCCGCCCACCGCCACCTCGGCCGCCGCGGCCAATGCGGCCCCCGCCAGCCTGACCCTGAGGCGCACGCTGCAGGTGGAAGCAAGCCGCAGCCGCAAGGCGCATCTGGGCAGCAATGGCGTGGCCCTGGGCAAGGACGCCACCGAGTCCGGCGCCGGCCTGCTGCTGGCGAATCCGCATTTCCCCTGGACCGGCGCGGCACGCTTTTACCAGCTGCACCTCACCATCCCGGGCAAGCTCGATGTGATGGGCGCCTCGCTGTCGGGCCTGCCGGTGGTGCATATCGGTTTCAACAAGGACCTGGCCTGGACCCATACCGTGACGGAGTCCAGACACTCGACCCGCTACCTGATCCAGCTCGACGCGCAGGATCCGATGCGCTACCAGATCGATGGCCAGCCGCGCAGCCTCAGCAGCAAGGAGATCAGCATCGAGGCACGCAATGCCGGCGGCGGCATCGACATCATCAAACGCCGCATCTATGCCAGCGAGCAGGGTCCCATCGTCGCCTGGGACCGCCAGAGCGCGGTGGCGCTGCGCTCGGCCAACCTCGACAACGACCGCATGCTGCAGCAATGGTGGGCGATGGACCAGGCCAAGAGCCTGGAGGAACTGCAGGGGGCGCTGGAGCGCATCGTCGGCACCCCCTGGGTGCAGACCATCGCCGCCGACAAGCCCGGCCGCGCGCTCTACGCCAATATCACGCCGGTGCCCGCCGTTTCGGCCGCCAAGCTTGCCGCCTGCGTGCCGGCGGAATTCCGCGCCGAGGCCGCCCAGGGCCAGTTGGTCCTGAACGGCAACCAGAGCAACTGCGCCTGGGACGAGCACGCCGATGCGGTGCACAAGGGCATCATGCCGGGCGCCCAACTACCCAGCTTGTTGCGCAACGACTATGTGCAGAACAGCAACGACAGCGCCTGGATGAGCCACGCCACGCAGCGCCTTACCGGCTACCCGGCCATCGTCAGCCGCGAGGCTGTGCCACTCAGCGGCCGCACCCGCATCGGCCTGCAGCAGATCGCCGCACGCCTGCAGGGCAGCGATGGCCTGGGCGGCCAGCGTTTCAATGCCGAGCTGTTGCAGCGCATTGCCTTCTCGAACCGCTCCTCCTCCGCCACGCATTTGCTGACGGGCCTGCGCAGCGCCTGCGAAGGCGTCGGCATGCAGTCGACCAGCAGCGGCGCCATGGTGGACCTGGGCAAGGCTTGCACCGTGCTGCAGGCCTGGGACGGCAAGGCCGAACTCACAAGCATAGGCTGGCCGCTCTACGAGGTCTGGCTCAACATCATGCAGGCCAGCGAGCAGGACTTCTGGGCCATACCTTTCGACAGCGCCGACCCGGTGCACACGCCGCGCGGCCTGCGTGTGGCCGATGCCGAGGTGCGGGCGCTGGCGCAGCGTGCCCTCGCCGATGCGATGCAGTGGCTGGACGGCCAGGGCCTGGACTACCGCAAGCCCTGGGGCGAGTTGCAAGTGGCGCAGCGCGGCGCCAAGCGCATTCCCATGCATGGCGGCGGCAGCGACGACATCTACAACTACATCGTCAGCCGCCCCATCGGCGATGGGCAGAGCGACACCATCTACGGCTCGTCAATCGTGCTGACGGTGTCGTTCGATGGCCAGACACCCAAGGCGCAGGGCTTCCTGAGCTACTCGCAGTCCAGCAACCCGGCCTCGCCTCACTATGGCGACCAGACCGAACGCTTCAGCGCCAAGCAATGGATCAGCTGGCCCTTCAGCGAAGCGGCCATCGCGGCCGACCCCAAGCTGACAAGCAAGACCTTGTCCGAGTAAGGGCTCAAACGCGGCTGCGCAGCAGGCGCTCGGCCAGCGCGAAGTCCGCCGGCCAGGTGACCTTGAAGTTCTCCAGGCTGCTGGCCACCAGCAGGGGACTATGGCCCAGGGCTTCGATGGCGCTGGCCTCGTCGGTGACGGCAGCGCCGTCCTGGGCCAGGGCCTGGGCCAGCGCCGGCTGCAGCAGGCCCAGGCGGAACATCTGCGGCGTCTGCGCCGCCCACTTGCCCTGCCGGTCCACCGTCGCGGCCACGCGCCCGCCCTGCTCCACCTTCAGGGTATCGGCCAGCGGCAGGGCCAGCAGGCCGCCCACCTCGTCAGCCGCGCAGGCAGCGATCAGTTGCTCGACCCAGGCGGGCTGCAGCAGGCAGCGCGCGGCGTCATGCACCAGCACCCAGTCATGCGGCCGGGCGCCGCGCGCCTGCAACTCGCGCAGGCCGGCGGCCACGGTGTCGGCGCGCGTGGCGCCGCCGCAGCGCGCCACCCAGGCCGTCGCGCCCTCGAACTCGGGCAGCAGGGTCTCGAACAGATCGTCCTCGGGCGACAGCAGCACCAGGGTGGCGGCAAGACCTGGCACCCGGCGCAGTGCGGCCAGGGTGTGGGCCATCATCGGACGCCCTGCCAGGCTCACGTATTGCTTGGGGCCGGCGGCGCCGGAACGCGCGCCCACGCCCGCGGCAGGCACCAGGGCATAGCAGCGCGGCTGCAGGCCTGTTGGATCATTGCTCATTGGAAGGATTCTAGAAGGCCGTCGGGACCCGCCATGGGCGCGTGCAACAAACCGTGATGCGCGCGCTGATCGGATAGCATGGAGATGCGCAATGCCGCAAGCTTGCATATCACGGAGGGCAAGGGTCGGATGCCGTACCCGGGGCCGCTCCCCATCACCAGGCGCACCTTTGCATGCCCACCATCCAGACATGGCTAAAGCCGCTGAGCGAGAGCTCGCGCGGTGCGCGCCTGGTGCTGCTGCTGTTTGCTGCGCTGATGATGGTGGCCATCGTCGCTCAGACCTGGCTGGCGATCCGCCAGGACCAGGCCATGACCTTGCAGGCCGAGCGCGAGCATGGCCTCACCGCGGTACGCCTGCTGGAGGAGCATGCCAAGCAGATCCTCACCGACGCCGACGGCAATATCAACTCGCTGATGCGCGCCATCGAGCTGGAGCGGCGCGAGCAGCCCGCCAGCGACGCGCTGATTCGTTCGGTGCTGGCGCGCGCCCAGCCCGTCAACCGCATCCTCACCTCCTTCCAGTTCGTCAACACCCAGGGCGTGGCCGCGGTCAGCACCACCGACTACCCGGCCTACCAGACCGACGCCGATGAGCGCGGCTACATCGGCTACCTGCTCAAGCACCCGCTGCAAGCGGCGCCGGTGCTGGGCCGGCCTTTTGCGCGTTATTACGACGGCGAGCTGATCCTGCCGCTGGCGCGCAACTACGCCAGCTCGGACGGCGAATACCACGGCGTGCTGAGCACCGACATCAGCGTGGCCTATTTCAGCAAGTTCTACCGCCACGTTGCCGAGGACAGCCACGCCCTCGTCTCGCTGCTGTCGCACGAGGGCTTTCTGATCGTGCGCACCCCGCACAAGGACAGTTATGTAGGCCTGGATGTCTCGGCCTCGCCCACCTTCGCGCGGCTGCGCAGCGCCGCCGCTGAAGGCATGTTCGAGGGCAGCAACTTCCTCGACGCCGAGGGCCTCACGCCGCGCCTGTACTTCTACAAAAGGGTCGAGGGCTATCCACTCACCGCCATCTATGCGCGTGCGATGGACGAGGTGCTGGCGGGCTGGCATATTCGCAGCCGCGACCGCATCGCCTTCGGCGCCGCCATGCTGCTGTTCGTGGGCCTGCTGAGCTTCTTCCTGCTGCGCCATATCCGCCGGCTCGAGAGCTCGCGCATCTCGCTCAAGCAGAGCCAGGCCAAGTTCGCCAACATCTTCCAGCATTCGCCCGTGCCACTGGCCCTGGTGCGGCTGGCCGACGACTGCTTCGTCGAGGCCAACGAGGCCTTTTTGACGCTGTTCGCCTACCGGGCCGAGGACTTCATCGGCCGCACGCCGCTGCAGCTGGGCATCTGGGCCGACTATGCGGACCGCCAACCCTATCTGGAACGGCTGGACCGCGACGGCCGGCTCAGTGAGTACGAGGTGACCCTGGTGAACCAGCGCGGCGAATTCATGCGCTGCCTGGTCTCGGCCCAGGTGTTCGAGTCCGACGAGGGCCGCATCCTGATCTTCTCGCCGGTGGACGTGACCCAGCAGCGTGCCGCCGAGGGCCGGCTGCGCCAGCTGGAGCTGCAGCTGCGCGACAAGCAGAAGATGGAGGCCATCGGCACGCTGGCCGGTGGCATCGCACACGATTTCAACAACATCCTCGCCGCCATCCTGGGCAATGTGGGCATGGCACGCCAGGATCTGCCCAAGAGCCATGCGGTGCGCGGCTTCCTGGACGAGATCAACAAGGCGGCGCTGCGCGCGCGCGGTCTGGTGCAGCAAATCCTCGCCTTCAGCCGGCGCCAGCCGCACCAGCTGCTGGCCCAGCCGCTGCGCCCCATCGTCGCGGAGACCCTCAGCCTGCTGCGCGCCACCCTGCCCGCCCGCGTGGCCCTGGAAGCACAACTCAGCGACGAGCCCCTGGTCGTCGTGGCCGATGCCACCCAGCTGCAACAGGTGCTGATGAATCTGTGCACCAACGGCTGGCACGCGCTGGCCGGCAGCACCGGCCGCCTGACGGTGGGCTGCGCGCACATGCGGCTGGGCGACGACGCCGATGCGCGCCTTGCCCAGCTGCCGCGCGGCGACTACGCGCACCTGTGGGTGGCCGATACCGGCGTGGGCATGTCGGAGGAATTGCAGGCGCGCATCTTCGAACCCTTTTTCACCACCAAACCGGTGGGCCAGGGTACGGGTCTTGGGCTGGCGGTGGTGCATGGCATCGTGGCCGCGCACCAGGGCGCCATCACGGTGGACAGCCAGCCGGGCCAGGGCAGCACCTTCCACGTCCTGCTGCCGCTGGTGAACCAGGCGGCCGCCGCTGTCGAGGCTGCCAACTCCCAGGCCGCGGCGCTTGATGGCGGCGGCCAGGAGCATGTGCTCTATCTGGACGACGACGAGGTGATGCTGCTGATGGTGGAGCGCCTGCTCAAGCGCGCGGGCTACCGCGTCAGCTGCTGCCAGCAGGCGGGCGAGGCGCTGGCCCTGCTGGCCGACCGGGCGCAGGGCGTGGACCTTTTCATCACCGACTTCAACATGCCCGAGATGTCCGGCCTGGAGGTGGCCGCGCTGGCGTTGGAGCTGCGCCCTGGCCTGCCGGTGCTGATCAGCTCGGGCTTCGTCACCGACGACTTGCTGGCCGGGGCTCAGCGCGTCGGCGCGCGCGCGGTGCTGCAGAAGCAGAACACGCTGGAAGAGCTGCCGGGGCTGATACGCCGCACGCTGCAGGGCTAAACTTCGCCCCCCATGCAAATCAGCAGCTTCCTCCAGCGCCTGCGCGCGCTGGGCGCCAATCCCCAGCACGAGCAACGCGTGCTGCGCGACTGGCTGCTGGGCCGCAGCCATGAGGCCGGGCGCCGCAAGTTGGAAGACTTTCTGCCGCTGCGCCTGCGCGAGGCCCTGCCCGGCCTGGACGCCGAGCTGCGGGGCCTGGCAAGCCTGGTCTCCAGCCACCCGGGCGAGGACGGCTCGGCGCGCATGCTGGTGCGCCTGGCCAACGGCCAGACGGTGGAGAGCGTGCTGCTGCCGCGCGAGGGCCTGTGCGTGTCCAGCCAGGTTGGTTGCGCAGTGGGCTGCCAGTTCTGCATGACCGGGCGCGACGGGCTGCTGCGCCAGCTCACGAGCGGCGAGATGCTTGCCCAGCTGGTGCTGGCGCGCGCGCAGCGGCCGGTCAGGAAGGTCGTGTTCATGGGCATGGGCGAGCCCTCGCACAACCTCGACAACGTGCTGGAGGCGATCGCGCTGATGGGCACACTGGGCAATATCGGCCACAAGAACCTGGTGTTCTCCACCGTAGGCGACCCGCGCGCCTTCGAGCGCTTGCTGCAGGGGCCGGTGAAACCGGCGCTGGCGCTCTCGCTGCATACCAGCAAGGCGGCACTGCGCGAGCGCCTGCTGCCGCGCGCGCCGCGCCTCACGCCCGAGCAGCTGGTCGAAGCCGGCGAGCACTATGCGCGCAGCAGCGGCTACCCGATCCAGTACCAATGGACCCTGCTGGAGGGAATCAACGATGGCCCCGACGAGCTCGATGGCATCGTGCGCCTGCTCAAGGGCAGGTACGGCATCCTCAACATGATTCCCTACAACAGCGTGCCCGAACTGCCCTTCCAGCGCCCCAGCTGGGAGCGGGCACGCGCCATCGCGCGCGAGCTGCACCAGCGCGGCGTGCTCACCAAACTGCGCGATTCAGCGGGCCAGGACGTGGACGGCGGCTGCGGCCAGCTGCGCGCCAGGGCGCTGCAGGGCGAGCCGCAAGCGCTGCGGGTGCTGCGGCGCCAGCGGTGAACTAATTCACGCCGCGGCCGCTTGCGGCCTCCGCCAGCCCTCGTTCACGGGGCCGTTTCGTGGGTTCCTTCACTGGTCGGCCAGCGTACGCCCACGATACTCGCGCCACCTTTTGCAACCAGACCCCGCGCCATGAAGCTCCGCCTGCTCGCCTTCGCCTCGTTCGCCATCGCCTGCGGCGCCCATGCCAGCGTCATCACCTTCGAAACCGCCACCACGGGCGCCGGCGCGCAGGCCAGCGCGGCGGACTACCTCAGCATCGTGAGCGGCGCAATGGCCGATGCCAGCCATCGCCAGACCCAGCTGGGTCTGTACGACGGCGTCAGCAACCACGCGGTGTTCGGCGGCAGCGTCTTCAACGTCGCCTATATGTCGACCATAGACTTCGGTGTCAGCGACGCGCTGGCGGGCGTATGGTCGCTGCGCGCCGGCGTTGACTTCGGTCGTGGCGGCGCGGTGTTCCTGGACGGTGTGGCGCTGGGCTTCAAGAGCACCGATATGTGGTGGAACGGCGGCTACGCCGACGTGAACCAGTCCTTCCAGTTCAGCAATGTCAGCATCTCCGCAGGCAAGCACCGCTTGAAGATCGTGGGCCTGGAAGGCTGCTGCGACGGCAACACCCAGGCACAGTTCTCCAGCAATGGCCGCGGCTTCCAGACCTTCGCTGCCAACGACGGCCTGGTGCAGCGCGTGCCCGAGCCCGGCACCCTGGCCTTGCTGGCGGGCAGCCTGGGGGCCTTGGGACTGAGCCGGCGCCGCAAGCGCTGAACCGCGCCGCAGCTGCCTACAATGACAACAGCCCCACCCAGGGGCTGTTGTCATTTGTACGCCACGCTGGACCCCCATGCAGCTGCCCCTGATCCATCCCGGCAAGAAGTTCAACCAGCCCCGACCCACCGGTTCGGCCGATGCCCTGCTGCTGGCGCGCTTCATACGCCAGCAGCGCGCGGCCGGCCGGCTCAGCGCCATCGTCACCGCCGAGCCGGGCGATACCCAGCGCCTCGAAGACGAGCTCAAGTTCTTCGCCCCCGAGCTGCGCGTGGCGGTGTTCCCCGACTGGGAGACCCTGCCCTACGACACCTTCAGCCCGCACCAGGACCTGATCTCCGAGCGCCTGGCCACGCTCTGGCAGCTACTGCAGTCGCAGGGCAAGCCGATGGAGCAGCGCGAGGTCGACGTGGTGCTGCTGCCCGCCACCACGGCCCTGACGCGCCTGGCACCGCCCAGCTTCTTGGCCGCCACCACCTTCCACTTCAAGCTGAAGCAAAGGCTGGACGAGGCCAGCCTGAAGTCCCAGCTGACCCTGGGTGGCTACAGCCATGTGAGCCAGGTGGTCTCGCCGGGCGAGTACGCGGTGCGCGGTGGCCTGATCGACCTGTTCCCCATGGGCTCGCCGGTGCCCTACCGGGTCGACCTGTTCGGCGACGAGGTCGATTCGATCCGCACCTTCGACCCCGACAGCCAGCGCAGCCTTTACCCGGTGCCGGAGGTGCGCCTCTTGCCGGGCCGCGAATTTCCCATGGACGAGGCGGCGCGCCAGGCCTTTCGTTCGCGTTGGCGCGAGAAGATGGATGGCGACCCGAGCAAGTCGCGCCTGTACAAGGACATGGCCCAGGGCATCGCCACCGCCGGCATCGAGTACTACCTGCCGATCTTCTTCGAGCAGACCGCCACCATCTTCGACTTCCTGGGCGCCGATTGCGCCCTGGCCCTGCATGGCGAGGTGGACGAGGCGCTCAAGCGCTTCTGGACCGACACCCGCGAGCGCCACCGCTTTCTGCAGCACGACCCCGAACGGCCGCTGCTGCCACCGGAGGAGATCTTCCTGCAGGTGGAGGACTTCTTCAGCCTTACCCATGCGCATGCCGTGCTGGCCATCCGCGGCACCGAGCCGGTGGACTATGCCCGCCCCCTGCCCGATGTGAGCGTGGAACGCGGTGCGCAGGAGCCGCTGGCGCGCCTGGCCGAGCATCTGAAGAGCACGCCGCACCGGGTGCTGCTCTTGGCCGAAAGCGAGGGCCGGCGCGAGAGCCTGCTGGAGCTGCTGCGCGACAACAAGATCGACCCACCCTCGGTGTCAGGTCTTGCCGAGTTCGAGTCCTCGGACGAAAAGTTCGCGATCACCGCGGCGCCGCTGGCGGCAGGCTTCTTCTGGTACGAGCCGGAGGGTGGCAAGGTCATTCAACTTTTCACCGAGACCGAGCTCTTCGCCACCACGCCGACGACGCGCAGGCGCCGCAAGCAGGAGCAGGTCAGCGACGTCAACGCGCTCATCAAGGACCTCTCCGAGCTCAAGGTGGGCGACCCGGTGGTGCATGTGAACCATGGCATCGGGCGCTACCAGGGCCTGATCAATATCGACATCGGTGACGGCGCTTCCGAGTTCCTGCATCTCGAATACGCCGACAAGGCCACCCTCTATGTGCCGGTGGCCCAGCTGCACCTGATCAGCCGCTACACCGGTGTGAGCGCCGAGGAGGCGCCGCTGCACCGCCTGGGCTCGGGCCAGTGGGAGAAGGCAAAGCGCCGCGCCGCCGAGCAGGTGCGCGACACCGCGGCCGAGCTGCTCAATCTCTACGCGCGCCGGGCCGCGCGCGAGGGCCATGCCTTCCGCTACTCGCCGCACGACTACGAGGCCTTCGCGGCCAGCTTCGGCTTCGAGGAAACACCCGACCAGCGCGC
Organism: Paucibacter soli; assembly: GCF_037482845.1. NCBI lineage: Bacteria > Pseudomonadati > Pseudomonadota > Betaproteobacteria > Burkholderiales > Sphaerotilaceae > Roseateles > Paucibacter soli. Next base: position 203,494 of record NZ_JBBHJW010000002.1, on the reverse strand, counting down.
CGCCATCCATGCGGTGATCCAGGACATGATCTCGCCCAAGCCCATGGACCGCCTGGTCTGCGGCGACGTGGGCTTCGGCAAGACGGAAGTTGCGCTGCGCGCCGCGTTTGTGGCGGTGATGGGCGGCAAGCAGGTAGCACTCTTGGCGCCCACCACGCTCCTGGCCGAGCAGCATTACCAGAACATTGCCGACCGCTTCGGCAAATGGCCGGTGAAGGTGGCGGAGATGAGCCGCTTCCGCTCGGCCAAGGAGATCAAGGCCGCGATGGAGGGCCTGGCCGACGGCAGCATCGACATCGTCATCGGCACGCACAAGCTGCTCTCGGCCGAGGTCAAGTTCAAGCGCCTGGGCCTCTTGATCATCGACGAGGAGCACCGCTTCGGCGTGCGCCACAAGGAGGCGATGAAGGCGATGCGGGCCGAGGTGGATGTGCTGACGCTCACCGCCACGCCGATCCCGCGCACCCTGGGCATGGCGCTGGAAGGCCTGCGCGACCTCAGCGTGATCGCCACCGCGCCGCAGCGCCGCCTGGCCATCAAGACCTTTGTGCGCGCCGAGAGCAGCGGCACCATCCGCGAGGCGGTGCTGCGCGAACTCAAGCGCGGCGGCCAGGTCTACTTCCTGCACAACGAGGTCGAGACCATCGAGAACCGGCGCCAGAAGCTGGAGGAGCTCTTGCCCGAGGCGCGCATCATCGTCGCCCATGGCCAGATGCCCGAGCGCGAGCTGGAGCGGGTGATGCGCGAGTTCGTGGGCGGCAAGCACAACGTGCTGCTGTGCTCCACCATCATCGAGACCGGCATTGACGTGCCGACGGCCAACACCATCGTCATCAGCCGCGCCGACAAGTTCGGCCTGGCCCAGCTGCACCAGCTGCGCGGCCGTGTCGGCCGCTCGCACCACCAGGCCTATGCCTATCTGATGGTGCCCGACATCGAGGGCCTCACCAAGCAGGCGGCGCAGCGCCTGGAGGCGATCCAGGCGATGGAGGAGCTGGGCTCGGGCTTCTACCTCGCGATGCACGACCTGGAGATCCGCGGCGCCGGCGAGGTGCTGGGCGAGAACCAGAGCGGCAATATGATGGAAGTCGGCTTCCAGCTCTACAACGAGATGTTGTCGGAGGCGGTGCGCTGCCTGAAGGCCGGCAAGGAGCCGGATCTGTTGTCACCGCTGTCGGCCACCACCGAGATCAATCTGCACGCCCCGGCCCTGCTGCCCGACGCCTATTGCGGCGACGTGCATGTGCGGCTCTCGCTGTACAAGCGCCTGGCCACGGCCGACAAGCCGTCACAGATCGACGCGATGCTGGAAGAGATCACCGACCGCTTCGGCAAGCTGCCGGCGCAGGGCCAGACCCTGTTTGACACGCACCGCCTGCGCGTGTTGGCCAAGCCCTATGGTGTGGCCAAGATCGACGCGGCGCCCACGGTGATGAACATCAACTTCCGCCCGAATCCGCCCATCGACGCGATGCGCGTGATCGAGCTGGTGCAGAAGAACAAGACCATCAAGCTGGTGGGCAACGACAAGCTGCGCATCGACAAGGCGCTGAGCGACCCGAAGGACCGCGCACAAGCGATCCGGGAGGTGCTCCGCCTCTTGGGCAATCCCATCAAGCAAGACTGAACAAAATGACAGAACTCGTGACCCAGGGCTTCACGCCCCCGCTGCGTTTGAGCGACTACAAGCTCGCCGCTTTCGACATGGACTCGACCCTGATCAACATTGAGTGCATCGACGAGATCGCCGATGCCGCCGGCCGCAAGGCCGAGGTGGCGGCCATCACCGAGGCCGCCATGCGTGGTGAGATCACCGACTTCAAGGACAGCCTGCGCCGCCGCCTGGCGCTGCTCAAGGGTGTGCCCGTATCGGCCTTGGAAGCCGTGCTGAAGGAGCGCCTGCGCTTCAACCCCGGTGCGCGCGAACTCTGCGCGGCGCTCAAGGCCGCCGGCCTCAAGCTGGTGCTGGTGTCAGGCGGCTTCACCTTCTTCACCCGTTACGTCGCCGCCGAGCTGGGCATGGACTGGATGCGCAGCAACGAACTCGAGATCGTCGACGGCGCGCTCAGCGGCGGCCTCATCGCGCAGCCCTGGGGCGAGATCTGCGACGGCGAGGAAAAGCGCCGCATGCTGCTGCAATGCGCCGCTGAGATCGGCGCCCTGCCGGGCCAGTGCATCGCCGTCGGCGACGGCGCCAACGACCTGCCCATGATGGGCGCGGCCGGCCTCTCGGTGGCCTACCACGCCAAGCCCCGCGTGCGCGAGCAGGCCATGGTGGCGATCAACGAGGGCGGGCTGGACCGGCTGCTGAGCCTGTTCCAGCCAGCCCAGGCTGCTTATTAACGCCGACGCCGCGCCAGAAAGCCCACCGCCACCAGACCGGCCAGCAGCATCGCATAGCTGGACGGCTCGGGCACCTGGGGCGTGAAGCCGCCACCGTTGTTGCCGAAGTCCCAGTTGGTGTTCTGAGCATCGACCGTGGCGGAATTGAACACCGTGCCGAAAATGCCCACGCCGCCCAGGCCGCCCTGCTGCGCGCCGGAGTCCAGCGCGGCGCCATAGGGCAGCTCGATCGAGCTGATCTTGCCGGTGTTGAAGAAGTCGGCCGTGCCGTTCGACCAGGCCCAGTTGTACTGGTAGAGGTCGACCGTGAACGGTGTGCCGTACTGGAACAGCAGTTTCTTGAACACCGTCCTGGAACCCGTCCAGTCGGCATCGCCGGCCGAGGTGGAGATGGAAAAATCGCTCTGGTAGCTGACGCCGGCGGTGTCGGTAAACGACGAACGCGCGCGCGCATACAGGCTCGCCGAGCCCTGCCAATTCGGATCACTGAGGGCTGGGAAGCCGCCATCGACCGTAAGGCCAACCAGGATCGCGCCATAGCTGCCCAGCGGCCGGTCGGCGGTGGGGCCGATATACATCTGCTGGTGCCAGGAGGCAAAGGCATCGGTGCTCAGCTGGCTGTTGGGCGAATTGGCCAAGTTCCCGGCGGCATCTACGGTGCTCGCCTGTATCGCCGTGCGCAGCTTCAGGCCGTCGGCCTCGGCCTTGCCCTGGTAGGCAAAGCCATACTGGCCCATGCTGGTGACGATGTCGTAGACCGGATCGCCGGTGCCGCCCTGGCCAGCCGGCACGCTGTAGTTGACCGTGGCCACACCGGTGGAGGTCTGCCCGGCCTGCAACCAGCGGTAGTCCGAGGGCAGGTTGAGCTGGAAGCTCACGTCGCCCAGCAAGGGACTTGAATAGCTGCTGTTCAGATAACCGTAGACCTGCGCACTGCTGCTGAAAGTCAGCTCGGGATTGGCACTGACGGCCGATGCGCCCAGCAGCATGGCCATTGGCAGGGCCAGGCGCAGTTTCAAACCGGCCGCCATCGAGACCGCGCGCCATGCGCCGCAAACATGCTGCATGCTGAACTCCCTGAGATTGGTGGATGCCGGCGCATCCTATGCCCTATTGCAAGCCGCCAAGGCCCCTAAGGCGTGGGATCATCCCAGGGTCAGGGTCCCTTATGCAGGTGACGGGCGCTGATCACCACCCCATCCGCGTCGGCATACAGCCATTCGCCCGGGCGTATCCAGCAGCCATGCAATTGCAAGGGTAGCTCCGCCGAACCCTGGCCCTGGCGATCGGTGGGCATGGGCACATGGCCCAGCGCCAGGATGCCGGCCTGGGCCTGGCGCAGTTCGGCCAGGTCACGAACGCAGCCATGGACCAAGAGGCCGGCCCAGCCGTTCCTGGCCGCGGCAGCTGCGAGATTGCCGCCCAGTAGCGCTCGCCGCATCGAGGCGCCGCCGTCCACGACCAGCACGCGGCCCAAGCCCGGGCTTTCGACCGCGGCCTTCACCAGGCTGTTGTCGTCCAGGCAGCGCACCGTGCTGATGGGGCCGGCAAAACGCTCCAGGCCACCATAGCTGCGGTACACGCCGCCGGGCATGACGCGGAAGTCGCCGCTGGCGTCGCCCTTGTGGGCGTCGCAGAGGTCGCAGGTCGAGAAAGCCAAGCTCGTCATCATCATCATCGCCGCAGGCCCTTGTTGCTAGTTCGGGTCGGCCAGCACACGCACCTCGGCACCATGCAGGCTCACCAGCTGGCCGGCGCGGATCTTGGCGGTCTTGCGCGACTCGGGCCTGCCGTCCACCTGCACCATGCCCTCGGCCACCATCATGCGGGCACGCCCGCCGCTCTCGGCCAGGCCGGTGGCCTTCAAGAGGCTGTCCAAGGGAATGAACTCACCGCGCAACACGAAATCAATCTTTTCCATCAGCCGATTGTCCCAGACGCTGGCGTGCCGCCGCGCGGATGCTGCTCAGCGTGGCCCGGCTGGTCGAGACATCGGTGGCCAGGCGCAGATGGATCAGCGTCGGCTTGCCGGCCTGCAGTGCAGCGTCCAGCGCCGCGGCGAAATCCTCGGTGCGATCGACGCGCGCGGCGGCCCAACCATAGGCCAGGGCGAGCGCCGCGAAGTCGGGGTTGAAGAGATCGCTGCCCGAGACCCGCCCGGGATACTCGCGCTCCTGGTGCATGCGTATGGTGCCGTAGCTGCCGTTGTCCACCAGCACGCAGATCAGCTTGCGTGCGCCGTAGCCGGTGGCGGTGGCGAGTTCCTGGCCGTTCATCAGGAAGTCGCCGTCGCCAGCGATGTTCACCACCCAGCGCTGCGGATCCAGCAAGCTGGCCGCCACCGCGGCCGGCAGGCCATAGCCCATCGCGCCGCTGGTGGGCGCGAGCTGGCTGCGCCCATGCTGCTGCAGCGCCGGGTATTGATGAAAGCGGTGCAGCCAGCCGCTGTAGTTGCCGGCACCATTGGTGAACAGGGTGCCCGCGGGGCAGCGGCTGGACAGCAGCTTCACCACCTCGGCCATGTCCAGCGGGCTCACCGGCTGCGGCACGAGATTGGCCTGGTAGTCGGCCTGGGCCTGGGCGGTCCAGTCGCCCCAAGTCACCGCATTCGGCGCGGCCAGGGTTTCGAGTGCCTGGGCAGCGCAGGACATGCTGGCATTGATGAGCAGATCGGCCGCGTAAACACGCCCCAGCTCCTCCGCGCCGGCGTGGATATGCACCAGGGTCTGGGCCGGGCGCGGCGCCTGCAGCAGGGTGTAGCCGCCGGTGGTCATCTCGCCCAGGCGCGCACCGATGGCGATCACCAGGTCGGCCTCCCGCACGCGCGCCGCCAGCTTGGGATTGATGCCGATGCCGACGTCGCCGGCGTACTGCGGATGGCGGTTGTCGAACAGGTCCTGGAAGCGGAAGGCACAGGCCACCGGCAAGGCCCAAGCCTCGACAAAGCGCTGCAGGGCGGCGCAACTCGCCGGGGCCCAGCCGCCGCCGCCCACCAGCACCAGGGGGCGCCTGGCGGCCAGCAGCTTCTCGCGCAAATCGGCCAGGGCGGCCGGTGCGGGCCAGGCCTGGGCGGCCTCGGCGCGCGCCAGCACCGGCGCGCTGGTGCTGCGCGTCAGCATGTCCTCGGGCAGCACCAGCACCACCGGGCCGGGCCGGCCCTGCATGGCGGTGTGGAAGGCGCGCGCCACATACTCGGGCAGGCGGTTCGGCTCCTGCACCTCGCCCACCCACTTGGCCATGCCCAGAGTGCCGGGCCCGAACATCTGGCGGTAGTCCAGTTCCTGGAAGGCCTCGCGGTCGCGCTGCTCGCTGGCCACCTGGCCGATGAAGAGAATCATCGGCGTGCTGTCCTGGAAGGCGGTATGCAGGCCGATGCTGGCATTGGTCGCGCCGGGGCCGCGCGTCACGAAACAGATGCCGGGCCGACCCGTCAGCTTGCCCTGGGCCTCTGCCATGAAGGCCGCGCCGCCCTCCTGGCGGCAGGCGATGAATCGAATCCGTTCGCGATGCTCGTGAAAGCCGTCCAGCACCGCCAGATAGCTCTCGCCGGGCACGCCGAAAGCGGTATCCACGCCCTGCGCAACAAGGGCCTCAACCAGCGCATGGCCGGCCAAACGAGAAGTCGGGGATGGTGCGGTGGTCGTCATGCTGGCGACTGTAGCGCCAGGCTCAGCCCGCCTGCCGGCGGGCCAAGCCCACCAGGCTGGCCGCCACGATGGCCAGCACCATGGCGAGCGCCGAGCCATAGAACACGCCTGCGGCCAGGCCGCGGTCCAGCAGCGCGCCGAAGATCGGCGCGGCCAGGGCAAAGCCCACGTCCAGACCCGAGTACACCGTGCCGTAGACGCGGCCGGTGGCGCCGGGCGGCGCCGCGCGCTTGATCAGCATGTCGCGCGAGGGCCCGGCCAGGCCGGTGCCAAAACCCGCCAGCGCGGCGACCCCTGCCGCCGCCAGCGCCGGCAGCACCCCGCTGCCGGCCAGCACCAGCGCCCCTGCCGAGGCGGCCATGGCCAGGCCGATATTGCGCTCCAGGCGGGCCGAGCGCGCCACCCAGAAGCCGCCAATGAACATGCCCAGGGCGCCGCTCAGCATGAAGCCGGTCACGACAAAGGCGGTGGCCTTGATCGGCAGGCCGTAGAGGCTGCTCAGGGCCGGGCTCGCGAAGCTCTGGATCGCGCTCAGCGCCGCGGTGCCAAAGAGGAAGAAGGAGAAACACAGCCACACCGAGGGCAGGCGCAGAAAGGCCATCGGGTGCTCGTCCTTGAGTGCCGGCGCGCCGGCCTTCTCATGCGCCCACTCGCCCTGGCCATCGTCGATGGCATCGCGCCTGAGCGCCAGCAAGCCCATCACCGCCAGCGCCAGCAGGGCCGTGCCCAGATAGGCGTAACGCCAGTTGCCGCTCAACTCGGTAATGCCGATGGAAACCACCGGCGCAATGGCCCAGCCCAGATTGCCCGAAATGCCATGCACCGAGAAGGCATGGCCCAGACGCGGCGGCGAGACGCGCTTGTTGAGGATGGTGAAGTCCACCGGATGGAAGGGCGCATTGCCAAGCCCGGCCAGCGCCGCGGCCAACAGCAGGCCCATGAATCCGCCGGCCAGGCCCGCCGCCAGCGAGGCCAGCACGAAGCAGCCGAGCGCGGCGAACAGCACCGGGCGTGCGCCGCTGCGGTCCACCAGAAAGCCCGCCAGGGCCTGGCCGATGCCGGAGATCACGAAGAAGGTGGTGACCAGCAGGCCGAGCTCGGAATAGCTCAGGCCAAAGTCGCGTATGAAGGCCGGGAACAGCGGCGGCAGCAGCATGTGAAAGAAATGCGAAGTGCCATGCGCCAGGCCCACCAGGCCTATGGTGCTGAAGTCCTTGCGCGCGGCCTCGGCGGCGGCCGGCAGGGGAAGGCTTGCGGTATGCGTCGTCATGGCCACGAGTTTGGCAGGATGGGCGCGGCCGGGTTGCGATAGTTCGCCAAATTCTGTTGAAATCCGGCCATGCCACGCCAGCGTCCAAACCCAAGCCCACGCCCGCGCACCAGCCTGCCGCCCCTGGACCCCTTGCGCTATGCGCCCAGCCTCGAGCACCCGGTGCGCGCCAAGGCACGGCTGATGGAGCACCACATGGACATCCAGGCGCACCAGCACGACTGGGGCCAGCTGGTGTTCTCGATCAGCGGCGTGGTGCGCGTCAACACCGCGCATGCCACCTTTCTGGTGCCGCCCTCGCGCGCGGTGTGGATACCGCCGCGCGTGGTGCATGCGGTGACGGCGGTGCAACGCTGCGACCTGCGCACGCTCTATCTGCACGCGAGCGCGGGCGAGACCGGCAGGGCCCAGGGCGCCTGGGCCGACTGTCGCGTACTGGAGGTTTCGCCGCTGCTGCGCGAGTTGGTGCTGCAGCTGGCGATTGATCCGGAGGCACGCGCCCTAAGGCCGCAAGACCATGCGCGCGAGCGCTGCATCGCCAGCCTGGTGCTGGACGAACTCGGCCGCGCCAGCAGCCTGCGCCTGGGCGTGGACCTGCCGCAGGACGCGCGCCTGCGCAAGCTCTGCGAGGCGGTGCTGGCCAACCCGGTGCGCCACGCGGCGCTGGCCGACTGGGCCGCCGAGGTGGGGGCCAGCGAGCGCACCATCTCGCGCCTGTTCCGCGAGCAGCTGGGCAGCAGCTACGCGCAATGGCGCAGCCAGGCGCTGCTGGCCCATGCCCTGGCGCTGGCGGCGCGCAAGCGCCCGATGAGCCTGATCGCGGCCGAGCTGGGCTATGCCAGCGCGAGCGCCTTCACCGCCATGGTCAAGCGCACCGTGGGCATGCCGCCGAGCAAGTTCTTCCAGGAGGCCTGAGCCGGCCCATCACTTCCACGCCCCCAGCACCAGCCCCATCACCGAGTAGGCCAGCATCTGATAGCCGCTGGTGATGAGTGAGTACCACAGGCCGCCATTCAGCAAACTCAGCGGAGCCGCCACAATCACGGCGGAAAAGTTGCACCAATTCGGCCTGCGGACCTGCCAATCCATCGCCCCTGGCCCAGCTGCTCAAGCCGGTGAGCGAGGCGGCATTCAAGGCCTGGATCGGCCACTGAGGGGCGCCGCGCCGCCCTCAGCGATAGCGCGCCTGGGCGTCGCGCCAGGCCGCGCTCTTGGCCACGCGGTTGACCGCACCCAACAGCCGCTCGGCACTCAGCTGGGTGTGCTCGGCCAGCAGGCAATGCGTGCTCACCGAATCCACCGTCTGCAGCAGGCGCAGCTGCTTGTCGGCCGGCAGGCTCTTGTTGAAGGCCACCGCCGTGTAGCGGTTCGCCACCGCCAGCGCGGTACGGCCGCGCAGCAGCTTTTCCAGCACGCTCTCCAGCGTGGGCGCCGCATCGGCCTGCAGATGACCTCTGGCCAGCCAGGGTGCCAGGCCGGGGTAGTGATAGTCCACCACCACGCCCAGGCTGAGCTGTCGAGCGGCCTCCAGGTCGACCTGGCCGTTCCTGAGCGGGCCGGCGAAGGCCGGGCCGGCCAGCAGCACATCGTCCAGCTGCAGCAAGGGTAGGCTCCAGCGCGCCGCCGGCGGCACCCTGGCAAACCAGCGCGGGCTGACGAAGCAATGCATGTCGATCTTGCCCTCGGCCAGCGCCGCATCGACGCGGCGCGGCGGCAAGGCGATATAGACCGCCTCGGCATTGGCCTCATGCGCGATCTGCTCCATCAGTTCGTAAAGCAGGCCGCCGCGCAGCTCGCCATCCTGCAGCAGCGAAAGCGGCGGCGCCCAGGCCTGACCCAGCGCGAAGCGGATCTGCTCGGCCGCCTGGGCGGCTACGCCCATGGACAGCAGCAGCAGGCAAGCGCTCAGCCGCAGCGGCCATGAGTAGCATCGGCGCGCTGCGGTGTTGGACGGTAGGGGCCCCCCCTCGTTTCGCATGGGCCGCAGTCTAGCGTGGCGGCAGGGTGCGCCTTGCTGGGCTACCATGACGACCCGGCCCCGCAGGGCTCAGAGTGCAAGCGCAAGCAAGAAGAAAGATGGATCAGGTTCTCTACGACTACACCCGCCAGGACGCCGACGGCCAGAGTTGCACGGCGCATGCCTGGGCCAAGGTGCCCGCCCCGCTGGACAAGCCGCAGCGCGAGGCCTTGAAGCAGCGCGCCGCCGACTTGCTGCGCGCCCGCAACGCGGTGCTGGTAGCGCATTTCTATGTGGATGGCGATTTGCAGGACCTGGCGCTGGCGACCGGCGGCTGCGTATCCGATTCGCTGGAGATGGCGCGCTTCGGCCGCGACCATGCGGCCCAGACCCTGGTGGTGGCCGGTGTGCGCTTCATGGGCGAGAGCGCCAAGATCCTGAGCCCCGAAAAGCGCGTGCTGATGCCCGATCTGGACGCCACCTGCTCGCTGGATCTGGGCTGCCCGGCCGAGGACTTTGCAGCCTTCTGCGACGCCCACCCCGACCGCACTGTGGTGGTCTATGCCAACACCAGCGCGGCGGTGAAGGCACGCGCCGACTGGATGGTCACCAGTTCCTGCGCGCTGGACATCGTCAGCGAGCTGAAGGCGCGCGGCGAGAAGATCCTCTGGGCGCCGGATCGGCACCTTGGGCGCTACATCCAGGAGCAGACTGGCGCCGACATGCTGATGTGGAACGGCGCCTGCATCGTGCACGACGAGTTCAAGGGCCTGGAACTGGACCTGCTGCGCGCCCAGCATCCCGGCGCCATGATCCTGGTGCATCCGGAGTCGCCGCAAAGCGTGGTGGCCCAGGCCGATGTGGTGGGCTCGACCTCGGCGCTGATCAAGGCGGTGGTGGAAGGCCAGGCGCAGGAATACATCGTCGCCACCGACAACGGCATCCTGCACCGCATGCGCCAGCTGGCACCTGGCAAGACCCTGATCGAGGCGCCCACCGCCGGCAACAGCGCCACCTGCAAGAGCTGCGCGCATTGCCCCTGGATGGCCATGAATGGCCTGCAAGGCCTGGTGGACTGCCTGGAACAGGGCCGGGGCGAGATCCTGGTGGACGAGGCCACACGCGTCAAGGCGCTGACCTGCATCACCCGCATGCTGGACTTCACCGCCGCGCGCCGCGCGCAGGCCGCGGCCCTGGTGCCTGGCATCGGCGCCGCGTAGCCACCCCACCTAGGACAAGCCCCCAGCGAATTGCACCGCCGGGGGCTTTCTTTTTGGGCGCTGGGCGGGCTATAAACAGCCTATCGTTCCAGCCCACAACATCAGCGCAGGACACCACCACCATGCAGACGGTCGACTTCACCTCGCTCTTCAACCACCACGAACGCGAGGTCTTCGCCGTCGTGATGCAGGAAGCGCCCAAATTCCCGGCCATCGAAGCCGATGCCGACCTGCTCTGCGACGTGGCCTGCGTGGCGCTGAACCGCCTGCCGCCGCGCTATATCCGCCATGCGGTGGACTTCTCCTTCTACCTCACCGAGCCCGAGCGCCTGGAAACCGACGCCGCCATCGCCGAGGCGGTGAGCTATGCCTTCAACTTCGTGCAGGCGCGCACCGCGCTGCGCGCCAAGAAGCGCTAGGAGCGCCCCTGCGCTACGCCTACCTGTTCCTGCTCGTTCTGATGGCGCTGTCGGGCGCTGCAGCGCAGGCGCAGGACGTGCGCCTGGTCTATGCCGACTACCGCCCCTACAGCTTCCTGGAGCGCGGCCGCGCGGCCGGCCTCGAGGTCGCGATCGCCGACGAGCTGTTCACACGCCGCCTCGGGCTCAAGGCCGAGCATCTGATACTGCCTTGGGCGCGCGCCCAGGCCGAGGTTGCGAGCGGCAAGGCCGATGCCTTCTTCGCCGCCAGCACGCCGGAACGGCTGGAATACGCCCACCGGGTGGGCGAACCGCTGCTGACCTCGCAGGTCAGCGCCTTCATGCGCCAGGATGTGGCTCCTCCGCCCGCGGGGCTTTCGCTCACCCCCACCCGGCTGTGCGCCTACCGGATCGGCGCGGTGCGCGGCAATAGCTGGGTCAAGACCCACCTGGGCTGCGGCGACTACAGCCCGGCCAGCAGCACCGAAGGGCTGGTGCGCATGCTGATGCTGGCGCGCATCGACATGGTGATCGAGGACCGGCTGGTGTTCCTGGATGCGACGCAACGCGTGCAGCCTGACGTGCAGTTCCGCGAGCATGCGCTGGGCTTCGGCAGTGCCCCGATCTACCTGCTGCTGGGCAAGCGCTCGGCGCTGCTGCCACTGCTGCCGCGCATCGAAGCCGCACTGGCCACGATGCACAAGGACGGCGGCCTCCAGGCCATCCTGCTGCGGCACAGCGCCGCGCCCTGAAGCCCCGATTCAGAGTTTGCGCAGCCCGCGCTCGGCGATCAGCACGGTCGGGAAGCTAACCGGCAGGGTGCGCGGATAGTCGCGACTGAAATGCAGGCCGCGGCTCTCGTGGCGCAGCAGCGCCGAGCGCACGATCAGCTCGGCACAGTCGACCAGATTGCGCAGCTCCAACAGATCGCGGTTGACGCGGAAGTTGGCGTAATAGTCGTCGATCTCGCTGCGCAAGAGCGCGATGCGATGCAGCGCCCGCTCCAGCCGCTTGGTGGTGCGCACGATGCCCACATAGTTCCACATCAAGAGGCGCAACTCGTCCCAGTTGTGGGCGATCACCACCTGCTCGTCGGCGTCCTCCACCTGGCTCTCGTCCCAGGCCGGCAGCGGCGCGGGCTCAAGCCTGGCCTGGCCGAGGATGTCCTCGGCGCAGGTCTGGCCCAGCACCACGCATTCCAGCAGCGAGTTGCTGGCCAGGCGGTTCGCGCCATGCAGGCCGGTGTAGGCGGTCTCGCCCACCGCATAGAGGCCCGGCAGGTCGCTGCGGCCCAGCAGGTCGGTGACCACGCCGCCGCAGGTGAAATGCACCGCCGGCACCACCGGAATGGGCGCGCGCGCGATGTCTATGCCCAATGCCAGGCAGCGCGCGTGGATGGTGGGGAAGTGCGCCTTCAGGAATTCCTCGCCCAGGTGCGTGGCGTCCAGCCACACATGGTCCAGGCCGTGCTTCTTCATCTCGAAGTCGATCGCACGCGCGACGATGTCGCGCGGCGCCAGTTCCAGGCGCTCGTCGTGCGCGGCCATGAAGCGCGTGCCATCCGGCAATTTGAGATGCCCGCCCTCCCCGCGCAGCGCCTCGGTGATCAAGAAGCTGCGCTCCTGCGGGTGATAGAGGCAGGTCGGGTGGAACTGGATGAACTCCATATTCGCCACCCGACAGCCGGCGCGCCAGGCCATCGCGATGCCGTCGCCGGTGGAGGTGTCGGGATTGGTGGTGTAGCGGTAGACCTTGCCGGCACCGCCGGTGGCCAGCACCACGGCACGCGCCGCCAGGGTCTCGACGCGCTTGGTGTCGATGTCCAGCGCATAGATGCCGTAACAACGTGGTTCCTCCTCACGCTGCACATGCCGCGAGGTGATCAGGTCCAACGCCATCCAGCGCTCGCGCAGGCTGATATTGGGATGGGCCTTGGCCGCCGCCAGCAAGCGGTCGTGGATGGCCTTGCCGGTGGCGTCGGCGGCGTGCGCGATGCGGCGCACCGCATGGCCGCCCTCGCGCGTCAGGTGCAGGCCCAGCGGGCCGTCGTCGTCGGGGGTGAAGGGCACGCCCTGCTGCACCAGCCATTCCACCGCCTGCGCGCTGCGCTCGGCGATGAAGCGTGCCGTGCCTTCATCCACCAGGCCGGCGCCGGCATCGCGGGTGTCGCGCACATGGCTCTCGATGCTGTCGTCGCTGCCCAGCACGCCGACGATGCCGCCCTGCGCCCAGGCGGTGGCGGCCTCGGTGAGCTCGCGCTTGGCCAGCACCACCACCGGCACCTGGTCGGCCAGATGCAGGGCCACCGTCAAACCGGCCAGACCGGCCCCGACGATCACCACCGGGGACGCATTCGTATCAGCAGCATGCATGAGAAGTGGATTCCTGGCCGGCCGGGCCGAGATGACAAACAAGGGGCCTGATTCTATGCAGGGGCGGTCTCAGAAACCCGACAACACCTCGTCCTGTACCTTCTGGATGAAACGTTCTTGTTCCAGCTCACGCATCACCGCCGCGAGCCGCGGCAGCAGCAGCTCGTGCTTCTTGTTGAGGTAGTGGAACACCGGGAAGGTCGCCAAGGCGGGCTGCAGCACGCGCACGCCGCTGAACTGATGCTGGCGCAGGCTGGCCAGCCCGGAAATGCGATTCGCCAACACCACATCGGTACGCCCCAGCTCCAGTTTGGCAAAGGCCTGCTGCATCGTCGCCACCGTCTCCAGCTGCATGCCCACGGTGTTCTCTTCGATGATCTTGATGCCCTTCACAAAGCCCAGCTTGTAGGGGCGCAGGCTTTCCCAGCCATGCACATCGAGCTGGCGCGACTTGGTGAAGGCGACGATCTCGTACTGTTGCAGCGCCACCGGCACCATCAGCAGATTGGGATAGGCCCGGTCAATGCCCGCCTTGCGATACAGCTCGCCGTCGGTCTCGCCGCTGTTGGCGCTGAGCAGCGAACGCTCGCCGGGCATGGCCTTCACCTCCAGCTCACGCCCCAGCCGCCGGTAGGCCTCGCGCAGAATGCGCTCGGCCACCTGGGTGGCCGGGTCCGGGTCCAGCAGGGTGGAGATTTGCATCAAGACCTGACCCCAGGCCGGCGCCAGGGGCAGGCCAAGAGTCAGGCTTACGAGGGTGGATCTGCGATTGAGCATGTGCTGGCTGGCTATGAGGGGCAGCCTAGCACAGTGGGGCCGCGCCGCCATGCCTCTCCGGGATCGCAGCATGGCTGCCGCCACAAAGGGCTGATGGCAGTGTCCAGCGCGTGCTCGTCGGAGTGCGGGTGCGCCGCATCATTTCAGCCCGACATTGAGACCTCACGACCCAGCCCCTCGGCCAAGTCCCCCTCAAGACGGACTTCTTGCGGTGCTCCAGCTGAATCGCCCCGGGCCGATTCAAACTGGCTGAAGCTGTGGTTCGCGGGGGGGCATCAGAGAAACTGACCTCGCGCGTCTCGAAGCCGGTGTGGCACTTGAAGTCCAGGCCAGCCTTCAGGACATGCTCAAACTATGTATCCAACAGCCCGTGCCAATTGCTCGCAACATCGGATTGAACATCGCCACAGGCGCCTCTAGCGCGGGCCGGTCGCCAAGCGCGGCCTCGCGCTCGCACGTCGTCCTTCACGCTTGTTGACCGATCACTGCGCAGTCCAGCTGCCTGTGCTACTTCTTCGTCCGCAAGTCTTGGAGCACCTTCTCGGCACTTCTCAGGAAGAACCCGTCCATGCCGTCGTTGCAACACACTCATGAAAGTCGCGTTCCGGAATTTGTGCGGCCACGCTGTATGAACCCCTTGCGCGGTGGCCGACAAAAAAAGCTGTCATTGTGTTCAGCGAAGCCAGGTAGCGCAACCTCATAGAATTTAGGGAGCGTCATTGTCACGTTATTCTCGGCACGCCGTCAAAAAGAACTAACGTCCGGGTTTTCCAGCCTTTCGGAACCTTTGAAGGGGGATAGGCTAGCCCCCGTCATCGACTTTGAACAGGGAGAAAAACAATGTCTTCGACATCTGGTTTCGGCCGACTGGCCATCGCGGCTGCATTGCTGGCCTTATCTCAACACGCGTCGGCAGAGTGCCCCTATCTCAACAAGGTATCGCCGGCCGAGCAACAGGCGGTGTCGCAGGCCCTCAGCTCCAGCACGGACATAGCAGGAATCGCGGAATCCAAGCGACCGATCACCCTTGAGGAGTTCCGGCGGAAGCGCCGGGCGAACGTTAAAAGTGAGCGGCGCACCGGCCTTGACGCCAAGCCACTTGCCGAATCCAAGGAAACAACGGCAAGTTCACCGACCCCGGACTTGACCTGCTATGCAGGGGGCAACTGGGTCATGTTTGAAACGGCGAAACAGGAACTCGTCGTTCTCGAAGGAACAGCCATACGCGATCCCGTCGTCTGGTACGAGCTTACCTCTACCTATTTTCCACCCGGAGCAGAGTCCGGCGGTGCTGGCGGGACCGTGACGCCACCCACGACCATGCCGAAAAAGGAACGATGCGATCAGGAGTACAACGTTTGCTATGACATTGCCGGCAAAGCTTACGCAAATGCCATCAAATCCTGTGATGAACTGAAATTCAGTCCACTTATTGATTTGCTCACCGCCTCTGTTCGTGCAGATTGCCGGGATCAATCGCTCAACAACTACACGAAGGCTGAGAAGGGATGCAGGTCGGCGCAGGACATCTGCCTTGCCAAGCCAGGCAACTAGCTTGCATGAGAACCAGAAGATGGCCGTAGAAGCATTGTTCCAAAAGATTTCAGCAACTTGGGTCTTGATCGGACTGCTGGCTTTCGCGGTCTTTATGGCGATGTGGCTGAACAACCCGGCGCCAACAGTGCCGTCGGCCAAAGATGGCGAAACGGGCATTGAGCCAGCTGTTGCCGCCCAAAGTAGATCCTCCAGTCCGGGGCCTGCTCGCGCCGGAGGCAATGCGCCAGTCGCGCCGGTGAGGCATGAAGCAAGCATACCGGGACAGTCGGCCGCCAGCCTGTCCAGCGCCTTCAAGTCCATGCCAGGCGACACCTTCACGTTTCAACGCGCGGCGCGTCAGGGCTATGGCAGCTTCATCGCCATGGCCCTGGCGTCTCGCGACCCGTCGGAAAGCCTCAGGGCGGCCCGACTACTCAAACGGTGTAGGGGCATCGCCCATGAAGTCGAAATTCACCGAGCTGGCTTGCATGAGCAAACGGAGTCCAGAACGGGTAACGAAACTGCGCTTTCAACGCTAGGCGTTCAAGAGGAAATCCAACGACATTGCCAGGCGATCAGCGTCGAGCAACAGGGGCGTGAACCTGAGCTCCTGGAGGTCGCCGCCAGAGGCGGGGTGCTTGGCGGCGCGTCAGACTACTATCAGGAAACCGCCCTGGGCAAGCCAGCGGACCCAGAACGGACGCCTTGGCTGGTGGATAGTCTTGCACGAGACGCCAAGCGCGGCGACATCGGTGCAATGAAGGCGCTGGCATGCGACAAGGTGGGCATCGATTTGCCGTTAGAACAACGCCAAACCTTCTTGGCTGCACTGAAGGTCGCCGCATCACGGCAAGGTCATGTCGGCAGCTACGCGCGAATGTATCTGAGCTTTTGCAAGCTTGGCGGCGGTGAAGACGCCGCAGTTGATGCAAAGGCCTTGCAGCGGCTCGTTGCGGCCATTGATTCCGTAGGAATCTCCTACACGGGGCGTGACTGAGGCCAAGGGGGCGCACAGCGCCCCTCCTCCTTGGTGAGGCGAAGCCTCAGCCGCCTTTTTTCGCCACCAGCGTCAGAATGTCATAACTCGCCACCAGCTCGCCGCGCTGGTTCATGACCTGCACGTCCCAGGCCACCACGCCCTGCGGGGGCTGGTCGGGGCGGTTGCCGCGGTCGATGCGGCGCTTGCAGGTCAGGCGCGCCTGGATGGTGTCGCCGATCGCCACCGGGTTCACGAAGCGCAAGGTGTCCAGGCCGTAGTTGGCCAGCACCGGGCCCGGCGCGGGCGAGACGAACAGGCCGGCCGCGGCGCTGAGCACGAAGTAGCCATGCGCGATGCGCTGGCCGAACTGCGTGTCCTTGGCGGCGATCTCGTCGAAGTGCATGTAGAAGAAATCGCCCGAGATGCCGCCGAAGTTGACGATGTCGGCCTCGCTCACGGTGCGGCGGTGCGTCAGCAGCGAGTCGCCGATCTGGATCTCTTCGAAGTACTTGCGGAAAGGATGGATGGCGTCTTCCTGCACCTTGGCGCCGCGCTGGTACTCGCCGGTGATGGCGCTGATCATCGTCGGCGAGCCCTGCACCGCGCAGCGCTGCAGGTAATGCTTGACGGCGCGGATGCCGCCGAGCTCCTCACCGCCGCCCGCGCGGCCCGGGCCGCCATGCTTCAACTGCGGCAGCGGCGAGCCGTGGCCGGTCGATTCCTTTGCGGCCTCGCGGTCCAGCACCAGCAGGCGGCCGTGGAAGGCGGCCGCGTGGTAGACCGCCTGGGCGGCGATCGCCGGCGTCTTGGTGACCACCGAGCCCACCAGGCTGCCGCGGCCCTTGGCGGCCAGCTGCAGCGCCTCGTCCAGCTCGCCATAAGGCATCAGGGTGGAGACCGGACCGAAGGCCTCGACGTTGTGCACCGTCTCGTTGGCAAAGCCGTCGCGGCACAGCAGCAGGGTGGGCGCGAAGAAGGCGCCCTCGGCCACGCCCTCGCCCACCGGCGCGAAGCCGTCGCGCTCGCCCAGCACGATCTCGTTGCCGGCCGCCAGCAGCGCCAGGCGCTCGGCCACATCGCTTTGCTGCGCCTTGGAGGCCAGCGCGCCGATGCGCACACCCTCCACCGCCGGGTCGCCGACCTTGAGCTTCTTGAGACGCTCGCGCAGCGCCGCGGCCACCGCGTCGATATGCTTGGCCGGCACGATGGCGCGGCGGATCGCGGTGCACTTCTGGCCGGTCTTGGCGCTCATCTCGCGCGCCACTTCCTTGATGAAGAGCTCGAACTCGGCATCGTCCGGCGTCACGTCGGGGCCCAGGATGGCGCAGTTCAGGCTGTCGGCCTCGCCATTGAAAGGCACCGAGCGGCGCACCAGATTCGGGTTCACGCGCAGCATCGCGGCGGTGTCGGCCGAGCCGGTGAAGGTGACCACATCGGTCTCCTCCAGGCGATCCAGCAGATCGCCCGAGCCGCCCACGATCAGCTGCAGCGCGCCGGCCGGCAGCAGGCCCGATTCATGGATCAGGCGCACGCAGGCCTCGGCCACATAGGAGGTGGCGGTGGCCGGCTTGACGATGCAGGGCATGCCCGCCAGGAAGCTGGGCGCGAATTTCTCCAGCATGCCCCACATCGGGAAGTTGAAGGCGTTGATGTGCACCGCCACGCCGCGCTTGGGCACGAGGATATGCGAACCGATGAACTGGCCCTCCTTGCCGAGCTGGATGGCCGGGCCCTCATGCACCACATTGCTGGAGGGCAGCTCGCGCCGGCCCATGCTGGCATAGGCGAACAGGGTGCCGATGCCGCCCTCGATGTCGATCCAGTTGTCCGAGCGCGTGCCGCCGGTATGGGCCGAGATCGCGTAGAGCTGCTCCTTGCGCTCCATCAGATGGCTGGCCAGCGCCTTCAGCAGGGCCGCGCGCTGCTGGTAGTCCAGCTTCAAGAGCGCGGGCAAGGCCTGACCCCGGGCATAGGCCAGGCTCTCGCCGAAGTCGATCTCGTCGGCATGGGTGAGCGCCACCGGCCGGCCGTTCACGGCGCTGTGCAGGGCACGCGCGGCGGTCTGGCCGATCCAGCGGTTGGCAATCAGGCTTTGCAGGATGGGGGGGGTGGCGCTCATGGCAATCCTCGAAACAGGGTCAGTAGTAACAAAGGCGGGCCCCTGCGGGCCCGCTCATTCAACAGGCGCTGGGCCGCGAAATCAGGGCTGGTACTTCCAGCCACCGTTCTCGATCTTGACCATCACGCGGGCGCGCTGGTCCAGGCCCAGGTGGTCCTTGTCGGACATGGTGAACACGCCATGCGCGCCGGGCAATTCCTTGACGGCCTCGAGCGCATCGCGCAGCGCCGCACGGAAGGCCGGCGTGCCGGGCTGGGCCTTCTTCACCGCGGCGGGAATGGCTGCCTGCAGCAGCAGGCCGGCATCCCAGGCATGGCCGCCAAAGGTCGAGACATTGCCCTTGCCGAACGCGCCCTCGTACTTGGCGGTGTATTCCAGCGCGCTCTTCTTCACCGGATGGTCGGCGGCCAGTTGTGCCGCCACCAGCACCGCACCGGCGGGCAGCAGCGTGCCTTCGACATCCTTGCCGCCCACGCGCAGGAAGTCGTTGTTGGCCACGCCATGGGTCTGGTAGTACTTGCCGGCGTAGCCGCGTTCCTTCAGCGTCTTCTGCGGCAGCACCGCGGGCGTGCCCGAGCCGGCGATCAGGATCGCGTCGGGCTTGGCGGCCACCAGCTTCAGCACCTGGCCGGTCACCGAGGTGTCGGTGCGGTTGTAGCGCTCGGCGGCCACCACATTGATGCCCTTGATGGCGGCAATCTTGGTGAACTCCTGGTACCAGCCCTCGCCATAGGCGTCGGCAAAGCCGATGAAGCCGGCGCTCTTCACGCCGTTGGCGGCCATATGCTGGACGATCGCCAGCGCCATCATGATGTCGTTCTGCGGCGTCTTGAAGACCCAGCGCTTCTTCGCATCCACCGGCTCGACGATGCGCGCCGAGGCGGCCATCGAAATCATCGGCGTGCTCGACTCGGAGACCGCGTCAATCATCGCCAGCGAATTGGGCGTGGTGGTCGAGCCGATCACCACATCGACCTTGTGCTCTGTGATGAGCTTGCGCGTGTTGGCCACCGCGGTGGTGGTGTCGGAGGCATCGTCGAGCACGAAGTAGTTGACCTTCTGGCCCGCGATCGTGGTGGGCAGCAGGCTCAGCGTGTTCTTCTCGGGAATGCCCAGCGAGGCGGCCGGGCCGGTGGCCGACACCGTCACGCCGACATTGATGTCGGCCCAGGCCTGGCCCAGCAGGGCCACGCCGGCCGCCATGGCCAACAGGGTCTTCTTGATCAGCTTGCGTTGCATCGTCTTGTCTCCGTTGTCGTTCAAAGTCTGTGCAAAGGAAGGCACAGGCATGGTCGGGCCGCCAGCCTTCACGAGGCTTGCACCGCGCCCAGGCCACCAAAAAAAAGATCCGCCACCATAGGCGCGAGCGCCTCGTAGGTCAGCTCACCATCGGGCTTGAGCCAGGTGAAGGTCCAGTTGATCATGCCGAACAGCAGCATGGTCAGCGGCTTGTGCAGCTTGGCGGCCTGCAGCTCGGGCCGCACCGCCGCCACCGCCTCGGCAAACGCCGCCACCACGCCGCGCTCGATCGCCAGCAGGCGCTCCTGATCTTCGGGGTTCAGGAACTTGGTGTCCTCGGTAAGTACCCGGTGCTGGTTCTGCGCCTCGCCATAGGCCTGCATGAAGCGGGCGATGAGCGCGCGCAGATGCGGCTCGGGGGCCAGGTCTTGCTCGCGCACCTCCTCCACCAGCGCGGCCAGGTCCTCCACATGGCTCTCGCAGATCTGCACCAGCAGCTCGTGCTTGTCGCGCACATAGTGGTAGAGCGTGGGCTTGCTCACCTCGCAGGCCTCGGCCACCTGGTTCATCGAGGTGCCGGGGTAGCCCTGGTTGGCGAACAGGCGCGCCGCCTGCACGAGGATGGCCTCGCGCGTGGCGTCGAATCCGGGGGCTCTGCCTCTGGCCATCTATCGAGTCTTTTCAGCGTTCATCAAACGAAATCACCACACGCGGCGTCAGCGCATGGGCCTGGCAGCTGAGGATGAAGCCGGCCGCCACCTCGTGCTTTTCGAGCGCGAAGTTCTTGTCCATGCGCACCTGGCCCTCCACCAGCTTGCAACGGCAGGTCGAGCAGACCCCGCTCTTGCAGGAGAACGGCACCTCCAGGCCGGCGCGCGCGGCGGCGTCCAGCAGGCTGGGGTCGGTCTTGGAGAACTCGAACTCGCGCGCCACGCCGTCGCGGATCAGGGTGACGCGGGCGCTGTCGGCGTCCTCGGCGCGCACCTCGTGCGGCGCCGGCTTGCCCTGCTGCATTTCGACCGTACCAAAGCGCTCGATATGGATGCGCTCCTGCGCCACGCCGGCCGCCAGCAGCGCCGCCTCGGCCTCGTCATTGACCTGGTAGGGGCCGCAGATGAAGGCCTCGGAGATGCTGGCGGGGTCCACCAGGGCGCCCAGGAATTCGGTGATCTTCTCGCGGCCCAGCATGCCGGCCATCAGCGGCGAGTCGACCTGCTCGTCGCTGAACACATGGTGCAGCGAGACGCGCGTCAGGTACTGGTTCTTCAGATCCTCGATCTCCTCCTTGAACATGGTGGAGGCCTGGCGGCGGTTGCCATAGATCAGCGTGAAGCGGCTCGCCGGCTCCTTGGCCAGCACCGTCTTCATGATGGAAAGGATGGGGGTGATGCCCGAACCACCGGCGATGCCCAGGTAGTGGCGCTCGGCCTTGGCATCCAGCGGCACGAAGAAGCGGCCCTGCGGCGGGAACACCTGGATCACATCGCCGGCCTTCAGGCTGGCGTTGACCCAGTTGGAGAACTTGCCTCCGTTGACCTTGCGCACGCCCACGCGCAGCTCGCCATCGTCGACGCCAGCGCAGATCGAGTAGGAGCGGCGCAGGTCCTCGCCATTCACATCGGCACGCAGGGTCAGGTATTGCCCCTGCGTGAACTTGAAGAGCTCGGCCTCGGCCGGCGGCACATCGAAGCTGACGATCACGGCTTCTTCGGTGTCGGGACGTACCTCACGCACGCGCAACGGATGGAAGTGCAGGCTCATGATTTAAATGGGTTTGAAGTGTTCAAAAGGTTCCAGGCAGGCCAGGCAGCGATACAGCGCCTTGCATGCGGTGGAGCCGAAGGCCGAGAGCTTTTCGGTGCGCTCGGAGCCACAGCGCGGGCAGGCCAACTTGCTGAGCGAGGCGCGGTGCACCAGGCGGATGGGCTGGGCCTGGTCGGGGCCTGCAGGCCCCGGGGGCGCAATGCCATAGGCCTTGAGCTTGGCGCGGCCGGCCTCGCTGATCCAGTCGGTGGTCCAGGCTGGGGCGCGCTGCATGGTGATCTGGATCTCGCCGAAGGCGGCCAGCGCGGCGCGCACCTGGTCCTGGATCAGCTCGGTGGCCGGGCAGCCCGAATAGGTGGGCGTGAGCACCACCTCCAGGCCGCCGGCGGTTTCCTTCAGGTCGCGCACGATGCCCAGCTCGTCCAGCGAGATCACCGGCACCTCGGGGTCGGGGATCTGGCGCAGCACCTCCCAGGCCGCCTCGAGGCGACCGCAGGTATTGGCGACCGGCAGCTCGCTCATTGCATTCACCAAACGCCGTTCGGGTAGCTGCGCTGCAGATACTGCATCTCGGCCAGCATATGGCCCATATGCTCGCTGTGGATGCCGACGCGGCCGGCCGGCACATAGGCGCTGGCCTTGGGCTCGGCCAGGCCGGCCTCGCCAAGGATCTCGGCCATGGCGGCCTGCCAGTCGGCCTTGAGTTCGCTCCAGGCCGGGCCCAGCTTGCTCTGCACCGCGGCAGCGTCGACCGCGTCGTCGGCGAACAGCTCGTTGAAATAGGGCCACAGCGTCGCCAGCGCGGCTTCCATGCGGGCCCTGGATTCGGCCGTGCCGTCGCCCAGGCGCAGCATCCAGTCGGCCGCATGGGCCTGGTGGTATTGCGCCTCCTTGACGGCCTTGCCGGCGATCGCGGCGACCTCGGCGTCGCTGGACGACTGCAGGCGCTGCCACAGGCCCAGCAGCCAGCTGGCCACGGCGAAGTTGCGCACGGTGGTGAAGGCGAAGTCACCGCGCGGCAACTCCATCAGCACCGGGTTGAAGTACTGGCGCTCGTCGCGCAGAAAGGCGAGCTGGTCCTCGTCATGGCCCTGGCCATCGAGCTGGCCGGCGCGGGTCAGGAGTCCGCGTGCCTGGCCCACCAGGTCCAGCGCCATGTTGGTGAGCGCCAGATCCTCTTCCAGGATGGGCCCATGGCCGCACCATTCGCCCAGGCGCTGGCTGAGGATCAGGCAGCTGTCGGCAATGCGCAGCAGGTAGCGGACGTCGGCCTTGTCGCCGACCTTGATCGATTGAGTGCTCATCGCCCTGCCTTACATGTGGTTCACGGACTCGGGCAGCTCGTAGAAGGTCGGGTGGCGGTACACCTTGTCTTCCATCGGGTCGAAATACATGCCCTTCTCGCCCGGGTCCGAGGCCACGATCTGGCTGGACAGCACCACCCAGATGCTCACGCCTTCCTGGCGGCGGGTGTAGACCTCACGCGCCAGTTGCACGGCCATCTTGGGGTCGGCGGCATGCAGGCTGCCGCAATGCTTGTGGTCCAGGCCGGCCTTGCTGCGCACAAAGACTTCCCACAGGGGCCATTCGTTCTTCGGGGCTTGCTGCTGATTGCTCATGATGATGAATCCTTGTGCTCAGGCGGCTTGCGCCTTGGTGGCTTGTTTCTTGGCATGGGCCAGCGCGGCTTCGCGCACCCATGCGCCCTCGTCCCAGGCCTTCACGCGGGCGGCCAGGCGTTCGCGGTTGCAGGGGCCGTCGCCACCCACCACGCGCCAGAACTCGGCCCAGTCGATGCGGCCGAACCGGTAATGCTCGGTCTCGGCGTTCCACAACAGATCGGGGTCCGGCACGGTCACGCCCAGCACCTCGGCCTGCGGGATCGTCGCGTCGACGAACTTCTGACGCAGATCGTCGTTGGAGATGCGCTTGATGCCCCAGCGCATCGACTGCTCGGAGTTCGGCGAGTCCTTGTCCTCGGGGCCGAACATCATCAGCGAGGGCCACCACCAGCGGTTCACCGCGTCCTGCACCATGGCCTTTTGCTCGGCCGTGCCCTCGCGCATCATCACCAGGAGGCTCTCGTAGCCCTGGCGCTGGTGGAAGCTCTCCTCGCGGCAGATGCGAATCATCGCCCGTGCATAGGGCGCGTAGGAGCAGCGGCACAGCGGCACCTGGTTCATGATGGCCGCGCCATCCACCAGCCAGCCGATCACGCCGATATCGGCCCAGGAGAGCGTCGGGTAGTTGAAGATCGAGCTGTACTTGGCCTTGCCTGTGTGCAGCGCTTCGAGCATCTGGTCGCGCGAGGTACCCAGGGTCTCGGCGGCCGAGTAGAGATAGAGGCCATGGCCGCCCTCGTCCTGCACCTTGGCGAGAAGAATCGCCTTGCGCTTGAGCGTGGGCGCACGCGTGATCCAGTTGCCCTCGGGCAGCATGCCGACGATCTCGGAATGCGCATGCTGGCTGATCTGGCGCACCAGGGTCTTGCGGTAATGCTCGGGCATCCAGTCCTTGGCCTCGATGAAGTCGCCCGCATCGATGCGCGCCTCGAAGGCCTCGCTGCGCTGCTTGTCCTCGGCGCTCTGGACTTTCGCGGCGGCATCCTGCGGGCCGACGCTCATGGCTTGGGTGTACATACGTGTACTCCTTACTTGGGTCTTTGGTCGATGACCCGGCGGGCCTTGCCCACCAGGGTGCGTTCAATCGATTCCGGCGGCCCGATCACCACCTTGGTGGAGACGCCGATCAGGGTCTTGATGCGGTGCTGCAGCGATTTGCTGATGGCGGCCGGATTGGCGCTGTTGACGGCCTGCGGCTGCAACTCGCAGCGCACCTCCACCGCGTCCAGCGGCCCTTC
This sequence comes from Paucibacter soli, assembly GCF_037482845.1. Taxonomy (NCBI): domain Bacteria; kingdom Pseudomonadati; phylum Pseudomonadota; class Betaproteobacteria; order Burkholderiales; family Sphaerotilaceae; genus Roseateles; species Paucibacter soli. Next base: position 178,992 of record NZ_JBBHJW010000002.1, on the reverse strand, counting down.
GCGGGTGACGACGATCTGGTACTGGCCCGAGAGCTCACGCTCCTGCAGCACCAACTCCTCCACCTGGGTGGGGAACATATTGACGCCGCGGATGATCAGCATGTCGTCGCTGCGGCCGACGATCTTGCCCATGCGGCGCATGCTGCGCGAGGTCGGTGGCAAGAGGCGCGTGAGGTCGCGGGTGCGGTAGCGGATGATGGGCAGCGCCTCTTTGGAGAGCGAGGTGAACACCAGTTCGCCCTCCTCGCCATCGGCCACCACCTCGCCGGTCTCGGGATGGATGATCTCGGGATAGAAGTGGTCTTCCCAGATCACCGGGCCGTCCTTGGACTCCACGCATTCGCTGGCAACACCTGGCCCCATCACCTCCGAGAGGCCGTAGATGTCCACCGCATCGATGCCGGCCTTGCCCTCGATTTCGCGGCGCATCGCCTCGGTCCAGGGCTCGGCGCCGAAGATGCCCACCTTGAGCGAACTCGCGCGCGCATCCAGGCCCTGACGCGCGAACTCCTCGATGATCACCTGCATATAGCTGGGCGTGACCATGATGGCGTCGGGCCGGAAGTCCTGGATCAGCTGCACCTGCTTTTCGGTCTGGCCGCCCGACATCGGGATCACCGTGCAGCCCAGCTTCTCGGCGCCGTAATGCGCGCCCAGGCCGCCGGTGAAGAGACCGTAGCCATAGGCGATGTGCACGATGTGGCCGGGGCGCACGCCGGCGGCGCGCAGCGAACGCGCCACCAGGCCGGCCCAGGTGTCGATGTCCTGCAGCGTGTAGCCCACCACCGTCGGCTTGCCGGTGGTGCCCGAGGAGGCATGGATGCGCGCCACGCGCTCGCGCGGCACGGCGAACATGCCGAAGGGGTAGTTGTCGCGCAGGTCCTTCTTGGTGGTGAAGGGGAACTTCGCCAGATCGGCCAGGGTCTTCAGATCGCTGGGGTGCACGCCCTTGGCATCGAAGGCGGCCTTGTAATGCGGCACGTTCTCGTAGGCATGGGCGAGCGACCATTGCAGGCGCTGCAGCTGCAGGGCCTGCAACTCGTCGCGGCTGGCGGTTTCGATGGCTTCCAGATCGGCGGGGGACTTGACGGACATGGGGTGCTTACTCCTGAGCGCCCGTGGCAAGACCTGGCACCACAGGTTTCCCCTTGATGCGGTAGGACTTGCCGCGGAACACGGCCACCAGCTGCTGCTGCTGGTTGCGAATGGTGATGTCATAGACGCCGGTGCGGCCGGCCAGCGATATTTCGCAGGCCACCGCGCTCAGCGTGTCGTTCAAGCGGGCCGGCGCGACGATGTCGATCGCGAAACCCGAGGCCACTGTCAACTCGTTGTACGAGTTGCAGGCGAAGGCGAAGGCCGAGTCGGCCAGCGTGGTGATGAAGCCGCCATGGCAGATGTCGAAGCCATTGAGCATGTCTTCGCGCACCTTCATGCTGACGGTGGCGGCACCCGGGGCGATGGCATCGATGCGCATGCCCAGGCCCTTGGAGGCGCGGTCGTTGGCGAACATGCCCTCGCACACGGCCTCGGCGATTTGTTGTGGCGTCATCGGCTTCAGCGGTCCGTAAATTGCGGCGCGCGCTTTTCCATGAAGGCCTGCACGCCCTCCTGGTAGTCGGCGGCAAAGCCCAGATGGCTCTGCATCACCGCTTCAAGCTTCATGGCGTCCTCGTAGTCCAGGCTCATCGCCTCGTCGAAGGCGCGGCGGGTCTCCACCAGGGCGCGCGTGGGCATGGCGGCCAGCTTCAGCGCCACGGCCTGCGCGCTGGCGGCCAGCTCGGCGTCGGGCACGCAGCGCGCGATCAGGCCCATCTGCACCGCCTCGGTGGCGCTGAGTTTTTCGCCCATCAGGGCCAGCTGCAGCGCGCGCGCTCGGCCCACCAGGCGCGGCAGCAGCCAGGTGCCGCCGCAATCCGGGATCAGGCCGATCTTGGCAAAGGCCTGGATGAAGTTGGCCGACTGCGCCGCGATCACGAGGTCGCAGCCCAGTGCGAAATTGGCGCCCGCGCCGGCCGCCACGCCGTTCACCGCGCACACCACCGGTACCGGCATGGACCGCAGGCGCAGCGCCAGCGGGATGTAGTAATGATCCAGCAGGGTGCCGATGTCCTTGGGCTTGCTGCCGGGCTCGAACTCCGGCTTGACCATCGCGTCGGCGAGATCCTGGCCGGCGCTAAACGCCCGGCCGGCGCCGGTGATCACCACCGCGCGCACGCTGTCGTCGTGCGCCGCCTCTTCCAGCGCGGTGCGCAGCATCGAGAGCAGCTGCGTCGTGAAGGCGTTCAGGGCGGCCGGCCGGTTCAGCGTCAGGGTGCGCACCGCGTCATCCTGGGTGATCAGCAAGGGCGATTCGGCGTTTTCTAGCGTCATGGGCACAAACCTCGAACACGGAGAACAAGAAGATGCTTTGACCAGCCTCAAACACTCTTGACCGACCGGTCGGTAGATCGTAAGGTCCAGCTTGATTCAACACAAGGTCTATTCACGTCGGGGAAAACCCTTGACGCAAATCAGGAGATCCTGCCCATGCCCTGCTACTCGATCGACGGGGTGATCCCCGTCGTCCATCCCGACGCTTACGTCCACCCCACCGCCGTGCTGATCGGCGATGTGCATGTGGGGCCGGGCTGCTATATCGGCCCGCTGGCCTCGCTGCGCGCTGACTTTGGCCGCATCGTGCTGCACGAGGGCGCGAACGTGCAGGACACATGCGTGATCCACGGCTTTCCCGACTCGGAGACCCTCGTCGAGCGCAACGGCCATATCGGCCATGGTGCTGTGCTGCATGGCTGCGTGGTGCGCCACGACGCCCTGGTGGGCATGAATGCGGTGGTGATGGACGAGGCCGAGGTGGGCGCCTACAGCATCGTCGCCGCCTGCGCCTTTGTGCGCGCCGGGCTCAAGCTGCCCGAGAAGTCGCTCATCGCCGGCCTGCCGGCCAAGGTGATGCGTCCCTTGAGCGAAGACGAGATGCGCTGGAAGCTGGAAGGCACGCAGACCTATCAAGACCTGACCCTGCGCTGCCGGGCCACGCTGCATGAGGTGGTACCGCTGGCCGCGCCCGAGCCCGGCCGCGCCCGCCTGCAGGTACGTGGGCCGCAGACGCTGGTGGCCAGCAAGCGCGGCGACTAAGCGCTCAGTCCGCCCAGACCTTGACCTGCGGGGCCAGCTCTTGCACTTGAGCCAGGCTGGGCGGCACGGCACCCGCCGCGGTGCAGGCCGCGGCGCCGGCCGCCACCGCCCAGCGCAGATGCTGCTCGGGCGCGGCCTCGGCATGGCGCATCAGGCTGTGGAGCAGGCCGGCCATGGCGGCATCGCCCGCGCCCACCGTATCCACCAGTTCCACCGCGGGCGGCAGGGCGTGGAAATCGCCGCGCACATGGAACAGGCTCGCGCCCTCGGCGCCGCGCGTCAGCATCACCGTGGCATGCGGGTTCCAGGCGCTGATCTGGGCCAGGCCGGTGTGGTAGTCGCCGGTGCGGAACAGGCCGCGCAGGTCCTCGTCCGAGACCTTGATGACGTCGGCAATGCGGCACATGCGCTCCAGCGTCTCGTCATAGCTGGAGTCCATCAGGCTTCGGTAGTTCGGGTCGAAGCTGATGCGCTTGCCCTGGCTCTTAAGCTTTTCGGCCAGCTCCAGCAGGCGCCGCGCGAGCGGCTCGCGCACCAGGCTGATGCCGCCGAAATGCGCCCAGCGCAAGGCTCTGCGCCAGCCCGAGGGCAGGCCGTCGGGCTGGAAGTACAGGTCGGCGCTGTCGTCGCCGATGAAGAAGTATTGCGGCGGCTGCGTCTCGTGCACCACCGCCAGCAGCGGCGACTTGGCGAACTGCTGGATGAAGCGCGGGTCCAGGTTGGCATCGGCGCTGGCCCGCCAGAGTTCCTGGCCGAACACATCGTTGCTGATGCCGCCGGCAAAGGCGCTCAGCTCGCCCAGGCGTGACATCGCCGCGGCCACATTCCAGGAGGCGCCCCCGCAGGCGGAGCGCCAGCTGTCGGGGCCCATCCGCATCAGGTCGGTGAGTGCTTCGCCGAAGGCGACGAAGCTGGGAAGGTCCGGGTGCAGGACCGAGGTAATCAGCGTCATGCCCGCATTCCACCCGTTGAAAGGCCCGGCCGCAAGCCCCTCCAACTTGATCTAAGGCAAAACTGCCCGACCCCAGGCCCGCCAGGGACGGGCGCAAAGGGCACAATCCGGCGCATGACAGACGGCGTGATTCCCCTGATCGACCAGCGCCTGGTAGCGCTGGTGCCGGCCGTGCCGCGCGAGCTGCCCGCCGCCACCGGCCTGCTGACCGATGCCCTGGGCCGGCCGCTGCGCGATCTGCGCATCTCGGTCACCGACCGCTGCAATTTCCGCTGCAGCTATTGCATGCCCAAGGAGGTGTTCGATCACTACCACGAGTTCCTGCCGCATGCCGATCTGTTGAGCTTCGAGGAGATCACCCGGTTGGCGCGCGTCTTCGTGGCCCAGGGGGTGCAGAAGCTGCGCCTCACCGGCGGCGAGCCCTTGTTGCGCCGCCACCTCGAACGCCTGATCGAGATGCTGGCCGCGCTGCGCACCCCCGAGGGCGCACCGCTGGACCTGACGCTGACCACCAACGGCTCGCTGCTGGCCAAAAAGGCGCGCGCCCTGAAGGATGCCGGGCTGCAACGCATCACCGTGAGCCTGGACGCGCTGGACGACGCGGTGTTCCAGCGCATGAACGACGTGGGCTTCCCGGTCGCCGAGGTGCTGCGCGGCATCGAGGCGGCGCAGGCCGTGGGCCTTACGCCCATCAAGGTCAATATGGTGGTCAAGCGCGGCAGCAACGACGAGCAGATCCTCGCCATGGCGCGGCACTTCCGCGGCAGCGGCGTGGTGCTGCGCTTCATCGAATATATGGATGTGGGTGCCAGCAACGGCTGGCGCATGGACGAGGTACTGCCCTCGGCGGAGCTGCTGGCGCGCCTGCAGGCCGAGTTCGCGCTGCAGCCGCTCTCGGCCAGCGCACCGGGAGAGACCGCCGAGCGCTGGGCCTATGCCGACGGCGGCGGCGAGATCGGCCTGATCTCCAGCGTCACCCAGGCGTTTTGCGGCGACTGCAACCGCGCGCGCCTGTCCACCGAGGGCAAGCTCTACACCTGCCTGTTCGCGCACCGCGGCCACGACCTGCGCGCGCTGTTACGCGAGCAAGGCCGCAACGACGCCGAGATCGCCGGCGCGCTGGCCGGCGTCTGGGCTGGTCGCAGCGACCGCTACTCGCAGCTGCGCGGGGCCAACGCGGGTGATGCTTCCGGCGAACGCCGCGTCGAGATGCACTACATCGGAGGCTGAGCATGCAGGCCGCCGACATCACCGGGCTTGTGCTCTGCGGCGGCCGCGGCAGCCGCATGGGCGGGGTCGACAAGGGCCTGCAGCCCCTGCAAGGGCGGCCGCTGGTCGAGCATGTGCTGGAGCGCCTGGGCCCCCAAGTGGGCACGCTGCTGATCAATGCCAACCGCAATCTGGCGCGTTATGCCGCCTATGGCCATGCGGTGCTGGCCGATGCATCGGAAGATTTCGCCGGCCCGCTGGCCGGGCTGCTGGCGGGCCTGCAGGCCTGCCGCACGCCCTGGTTGCTGGCCGTGCCCTGCGACGCGCCACGCCTGCCGCTGGACCTGGCCGCGCGGCTGCACGAGGCCGCCGAGCGCACAGGCGCGGCCGTCGCCCTGCCCGTCACCGAGCGCGTGCAGCCGGTGTTCTGCCTGCTCAGGCAAGACCTGGCCCCGGCGCTGAATGCCTATCTGGCGGGCGGCGGCCATCGCGTCGAGGCCTGCCTGCGAGCCCGGCCGCATGTGCTGGTTCCCTTCGAACGCGACGGCGATGCCGCCGCCTTTTTCAATGCCAACAGCCTCGATGAACTCCAGCGCCTTGCCGCAAGCTGAACAGGCGCAGCTGCGCCTCATGCAGCCCGCCGATCTGGCGGCCTACAAGGCCTTGCGCGATGCCATGCTGATGCGCCACGAGGACGCCTTCACCTCCGACGCCGCCACTGAGGCCACCCGCCCCGCCGCCAGCTACCAGGCACGCCTGCACGCCAGCGTGGGCGGCAAGGCCCTCTTCACCCTGGTGGCCTGGCAGGGCGGCCGCATGGTGGGCGCACTCACCTGCGAGCGCGAGCCGCGCCTGAAGGTGCGCCATGTGGCGCATCTGGTGGGCATGATGGTGGCCGACGAGATGCAGGGCCAGGGCCTAGGCCGGCGCCTGCTGAACCAGGCCCTCGCCCTGCTGCGCAGCGAGCCCGAGCTGGAGCAGGTGACGCTGAGCGTCAGCGCCGGCAATCTGGCGGCGCTGCGCCTCTACGAAGGCGCGGGTTTCACACGCTATGGCCTGTTGCCGCGCGCGATCCGCCTGCCCGACGGCCGCTACATCGACAAGGCCTTGATGGTCTGCCCGCTACCTACCTTATGACACCCAGCCTCCAAGACATCGCCAGCGACCTGCCCGGCTACCAAGCCGACGACCTGGAGGTGGGCGTGGCCCAGGCCTTCATCGCCCGCCTGCTGCCGCGCGTGCAGGCGGTGGAGAAACTAGCGCTGCGCAGCGCGCTGGGCCGTGTGCTGGCGGCCGACCAGATCTCGCCCATCGCCGTGCCCGCGCATGACAACTCGGCAATGGACGGCTACGCCCTGCGCGGCAGCGAGCTGAACGCCACCGACCCCACCCGCTTGCGCGTGGCCGGCACCAGCCTGGCCGGCGCCGGCCAGGCGCAAGACCTGCCCCCCGGCTGCTGCCAGCGCATCATGACCGGGGCGCTGATGCCCGCGGGGCTGGACACCGTGGTGCCGCAGGAACTGACCGAACGTGTGGGCGATGAGATCGTGATCGCGGCCGGCAGCCTGCAGCCCGGCGCCAACCGCCGCCGCGCCGGCGAAGACCTGGCCCTGGGCAGCGTGGCCCTGCCCGCCGGCCGCATCCTGCAGCCCGCCGATCTGGGCCTGCTGGCCTCGCTGGGCCTGGCCGAGCTGCCGGTGTTCCGCCGCCTGCGCGTGGCCTTCTTCTCCACCGGCAACGAGCTGCGCTCGCTGGGCGAGCCGCTGGCGCCCGGCTGCGTCTACGACAGCAATCGCTACACCCTCTGGGCCATGCTGCAACGCCTGGGCGTTGAGGCGCTGGACCTGGGCGTGGTGCCCGACGATCCGCAAGCGCTGCGCAGCGCCTTCGCACAGGCGGCCGCCTGTGCCGATGCCGTCATCACCTCGGGCGGCGTGGGCGTGGGCGAGGCCGACCACACCAAGCGCATCATGAGCGAGCAGGGCGAGGTGCTGTTCTGGCGCCTCGCGATCCGCCCGGGCCGCCCGATGGCGATCGGCCGGCTCGGCAAGAACCCCGACGCCCCCCTGCTGTTCGGCCTGCCCGGCAATCCGGTGGCGGTGATGGTGGCCTTCTACGCCTTTGTGCGCGAGGCCCTGCTGGTGATGGGCGGGGCAAGACCTGCCCCCCTGCCCCTGCTGCGCGCCGCCAGCACGCGCGCGCTGCGCAAGCGCGCCGGCCGCACCGAATACCAGCGCGGCATCGTCAGCCGCGCGCCCGACGGGCGCTGGCAGGTCGAGATCACCGGCGACCAAGGCTCGGGCATCCTCTCCAGCATGAGCCGCGCCAACGGCCTGGTGCTGCTGAGCCACCACCAGGGCGAGGTGGCGGCGGGCGAGGAGGTGGATGTGCTGCCCTTCGATGGCCTGGTCTAGGGGCTGGTCTAAGGCCTCAGCAGGAGGTCGGCCTCGATACGCAGCTCGTCCTGCACCGCCAGCAGCCCGCCCAGCACACTGAAGGGCTGGATGCCGAAATCGCTTTGCCTGATCGTGAAGCGGCTGCGGGCGCGCAGGCTGTGCGCCTGCTGGTCCAGCTGCAGCGGCACGGTGAGGACGCGCGTCTGACCATGCAGCGTCAGCTCAAGCCGCAGACCATCTCCGTTAGGGTCACGGGCCCGCAAGCGCACCAACGGAAAGCGCTCGGCCTCCAGCGCGATCAGCATATTGCGGCGCGTCGCGGCGATCGCATCGGCGTCCGGCTGCGAGGCGAAGTCCGGCCCCAGCGCGGCGCGCCAGGCCGGCCGGTCGAATTCCAGCGCGTCGAGGCGAAAGCTCAGGTCCAGCAGCCGGGCCGGCATTTGCACACCACCCCGCAGCGCCGGCAGGCCCAGCACATGGTTATGGCCCAGGGCCGCCAGGCGGCCGCCGCGCAGCACCAGGATGCGCAGGCTGGACGCGCCGGCATCCACCGTCCAAAGGCCTTGCGCCGCCGCGGCCGGCAGCTCCGGCGGCGCGACTACCGGGGCGGGTGCCTGCGCGCAGGCCGCCAGTAGAAGTGCCAGCAGAAGGGCCAGCGGCGCGGTCAGCTGCAAGGAGGTGGACGACATAGGGTTTGCCAGCGCCGGGTTTGTCGGCATTTTGACTTCAGCAAGACCGCCTTCGTCCTAACATCAACACATCCACCGCACCGGAGACATCATCATGGCAGCCAGCCCCTTGCGCTCCGCCACCGAGCTGATGGCCCAGTACGCGGCCTACCACCGCGACCGCCGCAATATCGCCACCCATTTCGTCGGCATCCCGCTGATCGTGTTCGCGATCGGCATCCTGCTGGCGCGCGCCCAGTTCGAGCTGGCCGGCTATGCGCTCAGCGCCGCCTGGCTGCTGTGGGGCGCCAGCACCCTCTGGTATCTGACGCGCGGCAATCTGCCGCTGGGCCTGGCGGTGAGTGCCGTCAACGGCCTCCTGATGGCGCTGGCCGAGCCCTTCGCCACAGGCAGCGCGGGCGCCTGGCTGGGCTGGGGCGTCAGCGCCTTTGCGTTGGGCTGGATCATCCAGTTCATCGGCCATTACTACGAGGGCAGGAAACCCGCCTTCGTCGACGATCTCGTGGGCCTGCTGGTGGGCCCGATGTTCGTGGTGGCCGAGGCCATGTTCGCACTCGGCTGGGGTCAGGCCTTGCTACGCGAGATCGAGCAGCGCGTCGGGCCCACCGTCGTCCGGGACCTGACGCGCCCGCTCACCTGAGGCGGCCGAGTTTCACCTGGCCAGCAGCATCCGCCCGGCCAGCCCACACCCCCGCCTGAGCCTGCGCCGCGCGAAACGGAGGAGGCACTGGGGCTGTAGGCCAACGGCGCTTGACCTTGCCCCGATGGCAAGCCCGAGCATCGTGGCTTCACTTAGAGTGCGGACATGTTGTTGAAAAAGCGACCCGTATGGATAGCACTGCTGGGCTGCAGCCTGCAGGCACTGGCCCAGCCCGGCGACCCGGCGGACGCGCAGGCCCGCGTGCCCGGGGCCGTGGCGCCCAAGGCACTGGACGCCTACCGCCGCTTCGACGAAGCCCCCGCCACGCCCTGGCGCGCGGCCAACGAGCAGGTGCTGCGCAACGGCGGCTGGCGTGCCTATGCGCGCGAGGCGGCCCAGCCAGCCCAGCCCGCGTCTGCGGCCAGCCCGGCCTCGGCGCCACGCGGAGTCGGCACGCCATGAGAGGCCTGCCCCTGCTTTTGAGCCTGGCCCTGCTGGGCGGCTGCGCCGGTTTCAGCGCCGATGGCGGCTTCGGCCCGGTGCAGCAGAGCGCCCGCAACCATCTGGACAAGGAGCTGCGCTGGGCGCGCAGCGAGGCCGAGCGCGCCGCAATCCGCCAGCGCGTGGCCGAGCTGCTGGCGCAGCCGCTGGACGCCGAGGCCGCGGTGCAGCTGGCCCTGCTCAACAACCGCGGCCTGCAGGCCAGCTTCTTTGAACTGGGCATCGGCGAAGCGGACTTTGTGCAGGCCGGCCGCCTGCCCAACCCGGGCATCAGCCTGGCCAGCCTGCAGCGCGGCGACGAGCATGAGATCGAACGCGGCCTGCACCTCAACCTGGCCAGGCTGCTGGCCCTGCCCTGGACCGGCCAGCTCGAGGCGCGGCGCTTCGAGCAGAGCAAGCAGCGCGTTGCCCTGGAGGTGCTGAGCCTGGCGGCCGAGACGCGCAAGGCCTGGATAGCAGCGGTCGCCACCGAACAAGCGCGGCGTTATGCCGCCCAGGTGATGGAGGCCGCCGAGGCCGGCGCCGAGCTGGCGCGCCGCATGGCCCAGGTGGGCAACTTCAGCGCGCTGCAGCGCGCCCGTGAGCAGGGCTTTTATGCCGACGCCGCGCTGGGGCTGGCGCGCGCCGAACAGCTGCAGCGCAGCGCACGCGAACGCCTGACCCGCCAGCTGGGCCTGTGGGGCGAGCAGGCAGCGAGCTTTGCCCTGCCCGAGCGCCTGCCCGATCTGCCCGCCCAGGCCGACGAGCTGCCAGAGATCGAGCGCATCGGCATGGCCCGGCGCCTCGATGTGCAGGGCGCCCGGCTGGCCAGCGAGGCGCTGGCGCGACAGCTGGGCCTGAGCCGCGTAACGCGCATGGTGAACGTGCTGGAGCTGGGCCTGGTGCGCAACAGCTCGAACCTGGCGCCCACCCAGCGCGGCTGGGAGCTGAGCCTGGAGCTGCCGCTGTTCGACTGGGGCCAGGCGCGCGTGGCGCGCGCAGAGAGCCAGTATCTGCAGGCGCTGGAGCGCGTCGCCGAGACCGCCATCAACGCCCGCTCGGAGCTGCGCGAGGCCTATGGCAATTACCGCTCCGCCCATGCCATCGCCCAGCATCACAGGCAGGAACTGGTGCCGCTGCGCCAGCGCATCGCCGAGGAAAACCTCTTGCGCTACAACGGCATGCTGATCGGCGTGTTCGAGCTGCTGGCCGACACGCGCGCGCAGATCGCCAGCGTGGCTGCAGCGATCGACGCGCAGCGCGATTTCTGGCTCGCCAAGGCCGATCTGGACCAGGCCCTGCTGGGCAAGCCAGGCCTCGCCCGGGCCGGCGCAATCACCGCCACACCCGCCGCCGCTGACAGCGGTGGCCACTGAAAGAAGCCCATGGTTTCCCGCAGAAACTTTCTCGGCGGTGCGGCGCTTGCGGTCGGCACGGTCAGCAAGGTGGCGATGGCCGCCCTGCCCGAACCCGTCACCCAGACCTCGCCCGACACCCAGCCGCCGCTGCAGCCCGCCAGCGGCCGGCCCTACAACCCTGTCGTCACGCTGAACGGCTGGACCCTGCCCTGGCGCATGGGCAGCGGCGGGGTGAAGGAATTCCATCTGGTGGCCGAGCCGGTGGTGCGCGAGATGACGCCCGGCTTCAAGGCCCACCTGTGGGGCTATAACGGCCAGAGTCCCGGCCCCACCATCGAGGTGGTGGAGGGCGACCGGGTGCGCATCTTCGTCACCAACAAGCTGCCCGAGGTCACCAGCATGCACTGGCATGGCCAGCGCCTGCCCTGCGGCATGGACGGCGTCAGCGGCCTGACCCAGGCGCCGATTGCGCCCGGCAAGACCTATGTCTACGAGTTCGTGGCGCGCCGCCCGGGCACCTTCATGTACCACCCGCATGCCGACGAGATGGTGCAGATGGCGATGGGCATGATGGGCTTGTGGATCACCCATCCCAAGGGGAAGCATCCGCTCATCGACACGGTGGACCGCGACTATGTGTTCCTGCTGAACGCCTACGACATCGAGCCCGGCAGCGCCACGCCCAAGATCATGACGATGCTGGACTTCAATCTCTGGAGCTGGAACAGCCGCGTGTTCCCGGGCATCGCGCCGCTGGTGGCGCGCCAGGGCGAGAAGGTGCGCATCCGCGTCGGCAACCTCACCATGACCAACCATCCCATCCATCTGCACGGCCATGAGTTCACGGTCACCGGCACCGATGGCGGCCCGGTACCCAGGAGCGCGCGCTGGCCCGAGGTCACCACCGATGTAGCGGTGGGCCAGATGCGGCAGCTGGACTTCATTGCCGACGAGGAAGGCGACTGGGCCCTGCACTGCCACAAGAGCCACCACACCATGAACGCGATGGGCCACGACCTGCCCACCATGATTGGCGTGGACCACCGCCAGCTGGCGCGCAAGATCACGCAACTGGTGCCCGACTACATGGTGATGGGCGAGCGCGGCATGCACGACATGACCGAGATGGAAATGCCCCTGCCCGACAACACCGCGGCGATGATGGCCGGCAGCGGCCCCTTCGGTCCGGTGGCCATGGGCGGCATGTTCAGCATGCTGAAGGTGCGCAAGGATCAGAAACCGGGCGACTACAGCGACCCCGGCTGGTTCAAGCATCCGCCCGGCAGCCTGGCCTACGAATGGCAGGGGCCGCTGGCCGAGCCGGCGCGGCCGGCCTTGCCCCAGCCCGCCGGCGGCGTCGAGGTGCAGATTCGCAAACCAAGCGGAGGACATCATGGCCATTGACATCAAGGCCTGGGCCGTCGCCATGCTGCTGAGCCTGGGCGCATCTTGTGCACAAGCCCATGGCGCCGAACAGCATGCCGGCGCACTGCGCAAGGAACAGAAAGCCTGGGGCATCGCAGCCGACCCTAAGGCCGCGACGCGCACGGTGCGCTTCGTGATGAGCGATAACATGCGCTTCACGCCCGCGCGCCTGCAGGTGCGGCGCGGCGAGACCCTGCGCATCGTGCTGAAGAACGAGGGCGCGATGCTGCACGAGTTCGTGCTGGGCACCAAGGCGGAGCTCGACGCGCATGCCGCGCTGATGCTCAAATTTCCGGACATGGAGCATGACGAGCCCTATATGGCCCATGTGCCGGCCGGCCGGCAGGCCGAGATAATCTGGACCTTCAACCGCGCCGGCGAATTCGATTTCGCCTGCCTGATCGCCGGCCATTACCAGGCCGGCATGGTGGGCAAGATACAGGTGAACAAATGATGACCATGACAAGACGCCGCCCCTTCGCGCTGCTGCTGGCAGGCGCCCTATTCCTGCCCGCCCTGTCCGCCCTGGCGGCCGAACTGAGCGAGGGCGAGGTGCGCAAGATCGACAAGGAGAACCAGAAGATCACCCTCAAGCATGGGGAGATCAAGAACCTGGACATGCCGCCGATGACCATGGTGTTCCGGCTCAAGGACCCGGCCTGGTTCGACAAGCTCAAGGTCGGCGCCAAGGTCCGCTTCGCCGCCGAACGCTCCGCCGCCGGCATGGTGGTGACCGAGTTGCAGCTGCTGCCATGAGGGCGCGTGCTGCGATGGGCGCCGGCTTGGCGTTGGCGTTGGCCGGCCTGGCGCACGCCGAGCTGATCGAGATCGGCTGGGGCGATACGGGCCGTTTCGAGCGCCAGCTGAGCCTGGCGCCCGGCAAGTTCGCCGAGATCTGCGGCCCGCTGCAAGCCGGCCAGACGGTGAACTGGAACTACCAGTCGGACCAGGCGCTGAACTTCAACATCCACTACCACCTCGGCAAGGAGGTGCGCTACCCGGCGCGCGTCGAGCAATCGAGTCAGGAGCAGGGCAGCCTGGTGGTGGACGGCGCGCAGGACTATTGCTGGATGTGGAGCAACAAATCCCGGCAAACGGTCAAGCTCAGCGTCACGCTGAGCCTGCCGAAATAGGTACCGGCATCCGAGCTTGACCAAGAACAAGTTTGCCGCGCATTTGCGGGCGTAGCCTGCAAGCAAAGAGCTAGAAGCACAGGGACCTGGCCCGACGGGATCCAGGTATGCAAGACACAAGAGAGCGCGGCCCGGCATCCCTGATGCCGAGGGCAGACCCGCGGCCAAGGCCGATCGGCTATGTGCTGACGGTGGCCATGATCGCCCTGCTGATACTGGCCATGACCCTGCTGGCCATCAAGCAGGCACGCACGCCTGCATGTGCCGGACTGGCGACCGATTGCACGGGCAGCGGCATGGCGGAGGCGGTGCTGCTGGTCGGGCTGGCCGCGCTGGCGATCTTCGCCATCGCCCTGGCCGCCACCCTGGTCTACCGCAGCAACCGCCAGCTGGCCAGGCGCGAGGCCGAGTTGCGCAAGGTCCAGTACCTGGCGGGCATGGGCAACTGGGAATGGGATTGCCAGCTCGACAAGCATTACTGGTCGGCCCAGATCTATCGGCTCTATGGACGCGACCCGGCGGCCGGACCGGCCGGCTATCCGGAAGTTCAGCGTTACTTCAGCCCCGCGAGCTGGGCCCTGCTGTCGGCCTGCGTGGAACGCTGCCTGCGCGACGGCACGCCCTACCAATGCGATGCCGAGCTGCAGCGCGAGGATGGCGCGCGGCGCTGGGTGCATATCTGCGGCGAGGCGGCCCTTGATGCCAGGGGCCGGGTGCGGCGCTTGCATGGCACGGTGCAGGACATCACGGCGTTCAAGCAGACCCATGCCGAGATGGAGCACTACGCCTACCACGACGCGCTCACCGGCCTGCCGAACCGGCTGCTGCTGATGGACCGGCTGCCGCAAGCGCTCGCGCTGGCGCAGCGCGAGGCGCGCGCGATGGCGCTGTGCTATCTGGACCTGGACGGCTTCAAGCCGGTGAACGACCACCTCGGCCATGCCGCCGGCGACGAGGTGCTACGCGTGGTGGCACGCCGCCTGGCGCAATGCATGCGTGGCAACGACACGGTGGCGCGCTTGGGCGGCGACGAGTTCGTGATCCTGCTGAATCAGCTTGAGCATGCCGACGAGGCCACGCAGATCATGCGGCGCGTGCTGGCCCTGCTGCAGGAGCCGATCGCTCTCAGCACGCAAGGCACGCAAGGCGCGCCCCGCAGCGTCAGCATCTCGGCCTGCGTGGGCCTGGCATTCTTCCCCAGCGACGCCAGCCTGCACGAGGAACTGCTGCGTCTGGCCGATTTGGCGCTGTACGAGGGCAAGCGGCGCGGCCGTGGCAGCATCTGCCACTACGCCGAACTGATGGAACAAGCGCTACAGGCCTGATCAGCCCCGCCACTCCTGCAGCGCCACGTCCACGCCCGCCTTGCGCGAGGGGCCGCTGGCCCGCTTGGCCGGCGTGCCCAGGGCGATCCATCCCAGCAGGGTCTCGCCGGGGGAAGAGAAGGCGGCGGCGATCTCGGCATTGCGCACCTTGGCGCCGCTGAGCATCTTGCCTCCATAACCTAGCAGATGCGCGGCCGTCAGGAACTGCGCCAACGCACCGCCCACGGCGGCCCATTGCTCATGCGCCGGCACCTGGGGGTGGCCCAGGTCGATGCGCGCCAGCACCGCCACGGTGAGCGGCGGCCGCAGGGCGCGCTCGGCGTCCAGCGCGGCGCCGGCCTCGTCCTTGCCGGCGGCACGCGCGGCGGCAGCGAACAGCTCGGCCATGCGCTGGCGCGCCGCCCCCCGCACCAGCTTGAAGCGAAAGGGCAGCAGCTCGCCATGGTCGGGCGCGCGCAGCGCGGCCTGCACCATCAGCCGCAACTCGGCGTCGCTGGGGCCGGGCTCGACCAAGTGCTTGGGGCCCACGGAATAGCGGCCCAGCAGGGCTTGCAAGGCCAGGTCTTGTGGGGCCGGTGAGTTCGTCATGTCGGCCTCAGGCGAGGAGCTCGCGCGCGCTGATCGTGTATTTGAAACTGTCCGGCGCCAGCTCGTCGAAGCGGCCGCTGGCGTTTTCGCCCTGCGGATACATCAGGAAGGGCAGGCTGGCCTTGCCCGCGCTACCCGGCAGGTGCAGATCGTGCGCCATGTTGTAGCCCACCCAGTTGCCCTCCCAGCCGCCGAACAGGCCCTTGGCCACCGGCGCGGCCAGCGGATGCTGCAGATCCTTGATCCATTCCGGCGTCTCCTGTCGCATCACCTTGAGTACATCGGCCGGGTCCATCGCGACCCAGCCGTATTGGCGCAGAAAGACCTCGGCGCGGCAATGCTGCGCGCCCTTGAGGCTGGCCGGGTTGGCGCCCAGCTCGCGGTAGCCGAAAGCCGAGGGCGCCACGCGCAGGCCGTAGACATCGCGCGCCGGCACCCCCACCGAGCGGCACATGCCGACGAACAGCGCATTCAGGTCGGCGCATTTGCCGCTCAGATTGCCGGTCTCCAGCATGGTCTTGATGTCGCCATTGCCGCAGCCGCGCACCTTGGGTTCGCGGTGCGCGTTCACCAGCAGCCATTGGTAGAGGGCACGCACCTTGTCCACGTCGCTGGCGGCGCCGCGGCTGATCTGCTGCGCGGTCTGGCGCACGATGCCGTCGGTGGGCAGCAGCTCGGTGGGCGCCAGGCAGGCGCGCAGCAGGGCCGCATCCTCGCTGGCGCGTCCTGGCCTGGACCAGTCCACCGCGCGGCTGCGCGTCTGCACGCGGCTCGTGAGCTGCAGCGTCGGCTCCGTCACCCCGGCCGGGAAGGCTGCGTACAGCATGCGCGTGCCGCGCGCCGCGTCCGCGACCAGCCTGGCCTCGCCAGCATTGCCGCTCCAGCCCTGCGCCAGCGTGCGCTGGTAGTCGGTTTCAAGATCGGGCAAGGGCAGCCAGAGCTTGACCTCCCCCTGCGGATCGACCACCTGCACCGAGAGCGTCAGCTCGAACGTGCGCCAGGGGCCCACCTGGGGTTCGAAGCTGCGTGCGGCCTCGGCGGCCAGCGCTGGCAAGGCAGCAAGGGCGGCACCGGATTGGATCAGCAGTTGGCGGCGGGTGCAGGTCATGACGGTATCCATACTCATCAGGCAAAAAGCGGGGCGATCCACTGGCGGGCCTGCGGCCCGGTCCAGTCGAGTTCGCCCATCACGGTAAACAGGGCCCGGCCGTCGCGCCCCAGCGCCACCGTGGTGGGCAGCACGCGCGCGCCCCAGGCACGCGAGGTGCTGCCGTCCAGGTCGCGCAGCACCGGCAGGCTGATCGGCATCAGCTGCAGATAGCGGCGCAGCGCGGCATCGGTTTCGCGCTGGTTGACGGCCAGCACCAGCAGGCCCTCGCGCTCGTGGCGTTGCGCCAGCAATTCCAGCGAAGGCATCTCGGCGCGACAGGGCTCGCACCAACTGGCCCAGAAATTCAGCAGCACCGGCCGGCCCTTGGCCTCGGCCAGGCTCCAGCCCGGGCCCTCGAAGCCGGGCAGGCTCAGGCCGGGGGTGGCCTGGCCCTTGGGCCAGGGGCGCAGCACGGCGCCCGACGGCTGCGCGCCTGCCCAGGCTGGCAGCAGCGCAGCCAGGCCTGCGGCCAGGCAGCCACGGCGCTCGATACGCCTATTCGCACTCACATCCAGACCCGTCATCATTCTTCGTACTGCTCAAGCTAGCGCAGCGGCCAGTCAAAGGGCCGCTGCGAAGGCCAGATCCTACGCGATTCGGGCCGGTCGGACGGCTACGCCAGGCGGAACACCGCTACCGCCTGCACCAGCTGCGCCGCCTGCTGCTGCAGGCTCTCCGCCGCGGCCGCGCTCTGCTCCACCAGGGCGGCATTCTGCTGGGTGGTCTTGTCCATTTGGCTGACGGCGTCGCCCACCTGGTGCACGCCGGCGCTCTGCTCGCTGCTGGCGCTGCTGATCTCGCCCATGATGTCGGTGACGCGGCGGATCGCGCTGACGACGTCCTGCATGGTGGCGCCGGCCTGGTCCACCAGCGAGCTGCCGCGCTCGACGCGCTCGACGCTGTCGTTGATCAGGCTCTTGATCTCCTTGGCGGCCTCGGCGCTGCGCTGCGCCAGGCCGCGCACCTCGCTGGCCACCACCGCAAAGCCACGGCCCTGCTCGCCGGCGCGCGCCGCCTCCACCGCGGCGTTGAGCGCCAGGATATTGGTCTGGAAGGCGATGCCGTCGATCACGCTGATGATGTCGGCAATGCGGCGCGAACTGGTGTTGATGCCCTTCATGGTGTCGACCACCTGGCTCACCACCTCGCCGCCATGCACCGCCACCTGGCTGGCGTTGAGCGCCAGCTGGTTGGCCTGGTGGGCGTTGTCGGCGTTCTGGCGCACCGTCGAGCCCAGTTGCTCCATCGAGGCGGCGGTCTGCTGCAGTGCGCTGGCCTGCTGCTCGGTGCGCGAGCTCAGATCGCTGTTGCCCAGCGCGATCTCGGAGCTGGCGGTGGCCACGCCGTCGGCACCGCTGCGCACCTGCGAAACCGCGGTGGAGAAGCACTCCACCATGCGCGCCAGCACGCCCATCACGCTGGCTGGGTCGCTGCTGGTGTTGACGAAACGATGTGCCAGATTGCCGGCGGCGATGGCCTCCACCACCGCCACCACCTCATGCGGCTCGCCGCCCAGGCGCTGCGCGATCCAGCCGCGCGCATACCAGAGCGAGCCCATCGCGGTGGCCAGCAACAGCAGCGTGAGCAGCACCGTGAACGCATACCAGCGGTCCTTCGTCGCGTGTGCGGCCTGCACCGCGAGCTCGGTGCGCTGGTCCAGCATGCGCAGGAACTCGTCCACCGGCTTCATGATCTTGGCCTTGTAGGCGTGATAGGCCTTGTCGTGCATCAGGGCCTGGGCCCTGGGCAGATCGGGCTCGCCCTTGCGGGTGAAGCCGCCCCGGCCGTCCTCGTACAGACCCTTGACCAGATTCATCGCCACGGTCTCGGTCTTGACCAGATCGTCGGAGTTGGCGGCAGCCTCCTTGAGCTTGCCGAACTCGGCCTCGGTAAAACCGGCCTGCTTCATGGTGTCCAGCAGCGACTGGCTGCGCCCGCTGCCACCGGCCGGATCCACCCCGGCCGCGCGGAAATCCCAGTAGATCTTCTCGTAGCCATCGGGCCGCGGGCGCTTGCCGTTGCGGATGTCCAGCACCTCGAAGTACTGCTGCTCCCACATCGCGTCGCCGGTCATCACATAGGTGCGCGCCAGCCGGGTCAGGTCGTCGGAGCTCTGGCGCAGCTCGTCCGCCAGGCTGGCGGAGAGAAAGCGCGCGCTCTGCGCCTGGGTGAGCGTGTCGGTGGCCACACCGACACGCCAGATCGCCATGAACAAAAGGGCAATCACAATGCCCGTCGCGAGCAGTGCTGTCGCGAACAGCTGCTTGATCGTCTTCATCTGTAAGCTCCCTGATACCGTTATGGTCATGGGCACGCCCAGGAGACTCCATGGGCTCAGCACCATGCCTGATCCGAGTATCGGAGGCCGGAGCTCTGGCTTAACGATTGTTTTGAGCGTCTTATTGCCCGCTCATATAACTAGCTAGCCTAACTGTTCTTGGAGATGTTGATGGCCGGGAACTTGGCCGAGTAATCCTTCGCCTGCGCGGCAATCTTGACCGCCACCTTGCGCGCCAGCTCTTTGTAGAGACGCGCAATCTCGCCGTCGGGTTCGGCCACCACCGAGGGGCGGCCGGCGTCGGTCTGCTCACGGATGCTCAGCGCCAGCGGCAAGGCGCCCAGGTAGTCGATCTCGTACTGCTGCGCCATCTTCTTGCCACCGTCGGCGCCGAAGATATGCTCGGCGTGGCCGCATTGGCTGCAGATGTGCACCGCCATGTTCTCGACGATGCCCAGGATGGGCACGCCGACCTTTTCGAACATCTTCAGGCCCTTCTTGGCGTCGATCAGGGCGATGTCCTGCGGCGTGGTGACGATCACCGCGCCGGTCACGGGCACGCGCTGCGACAGCGTCAGCTGGATGTCGCCAGTGCCGGGCGGCATGTCGATGATCAGATAGTCCAGCTCCTGCCAGCGCGTCTGGCGCAGCAGCTGCTCCAAGGCCTGGGTGGCCATCGGGCCGCGCCAGATCATGGCCTGGTCCTCGGCCACCAGGAAGCCGATCGACATCACTTGCAGGCCATGGCTGAGCATGGGTTCCATGTTCTGGCCGTCCAGGCTCTCGGGGCGGCCCGAGATGCCCATCATGGTGGGCTGGCTGGGGCCGTAGATGTCGGCGTCCAGCAGGCCCACGCGCGCGCCCTCGGCGGCCAGCGCCAGCGCCAGATTGGCGGCCGTGGTGCTCTTGCCCACCCCGCCCTTGCCCGAGGCCACGGCGACGATGTTCTTCACGCCGGGCAGCAGCTGCACGCCGCGCTGCACCGCATGCGCAATGATCTTGCTGCCAATCCGCACCTCGACCCGGCCCACGCCGGGCAGCGCCTGTGCGGCGGCCACCAGGGCGGCACGCAGGCCGGCATGCTGGCTGGCGGCCGGATAGCCCAGCTCCACCTCGAAGCTCACATCGGCGCCGGCGATGAGCAGGTTCTTGATCTGCTTGCCACTCACCAGGTCTTGCTGGGTGTTGGGGTCGATGACGGTCTGCAGGGCCTGCAGCAGGCTGGCTTCGGTGAGAGTGGACATCGGGTGCGGTGCGTATCGGGGCGCTGAAGAAGAGCGCTGGAGTCTAGCCCAGCGGGCATGGCCCTTTGGCCGCTCAGGCCTTGTGGCCGGGACCGCGGTTCAGGCCTTGGCGCCGGCCATGGCCACGCCAAAGCCCATGAAGGTGATGGCGCCCGCACGGTTGAGCAGGCGCCCGGTGCGCTCGGAACGCAGCCAGCCACGCGCACGCTGGGCCGTGATCGCATAGCCGGTGTGGATCAGCACCACCAGGGCCGCATAGCTGCACACCAGCAGGGCGAACTGGGGCCCATGGGCGGCGCGCGCGTCGACGAATTGAGGCAGCACCGAGACGAAGAAGAAGATCGCCTTGGGATTGGTGAACTGCAGCGCCAGCCCCTCGGCAAAACGGCGGCGCGCCGCTTGCGGCGCGGCCGCTGCGGCATCCTGCCAGCCCAGGCCCGGACTGCGCCAGAGCTTCACGCCCAGGTAGACCAGGTAGGCGGCGCCCAACAGCTTGATGATGCTGAAGGCCAGCGCCGAACTTGCCAGCAACAGGCCCAGGCCGGTGGCAGAGATGCCGGCCACCACCAGGGCGCCGGCGGCGATGCCCAGAATGCCAGGCAGGCTGGCCCGCCAGCCCAGGCGCATCGTGTTGTTGAGCGTCAGCATCACGCCGGGGCCGGGGCTGAACACGGTGGCCGTGGCCATGGCCAGAAACAGCAGATAGAGCTTCAGCGACATGGTGCCATGCCAGTCAGGCTGGGCAGACGCCGGCGCGCCGCGGCGCAAGAATCGCCCACTCCACCTCCAGCTGCGGCCCGGTCTCGCGGCGCGTCCAGGGGATTTGCAGGCCGCCGCTGCTGCCGGCCTGGGCCAGCAGATCGCTCACGCGTGGGTCCAGCGGGTTGGCCAGGTCGCGCCGGTCCACCACCAGCAGCGCGCCGCAATCGCGCAGCATGGCCTCGTTGATCCAGGGCGACTTGGCCGGGTTGGCATCGATGTACACCATGGGCTGATGGCGCGAGCGCACCGAGACATTGCCGGCCAGCCAGGTCTCGCCCACCACCACGCGCAGCGGCTGGCCCGGCATGCGTTCGGCCCAGATGGCGTCAAGCTCATGGCCAAGGCGCTGCGCCGGGAAATTGGAACGCGCCGGACGCGCGCTCAGATCGACCAGCCAGCCGCTGCCGATCGCCATGCCCGAGGCCAGCAGCAGCTCCATCGCCAGCCCCACTGCCAGCGTGACCTTGGCCAGCCGCAGCGCGCTCACTTGCGGAATCCAGCGCAAGGCGAACACGCCCAGCAGGATGAAGAAGGTGGCGGCCCAGGCCGAGCCCAGGCGCACGCCCGCCACGCCCAGCAGTGAGGTCAGCACAAAGGGGCCGATGGCCATGAAGCTGACGAAACGCCACTCTGGCCGCACCGGCCGCCGCGGTGCGGCCTCGCGGCCGTCCTTGCGCAGCATCAGGTAGAGCGCCCCGAGGCCCAGCAACATGGGCAGCGCACGCAAGAGCTGGATCACGATGAAATTGCCCAACCTGGCCCAATGACCGAGATTGACCGCATCGTTCTCGCCATGCACCGCCTTGTCGACATAACCCAGGGTAGGCGCGCCCTCGCGCAACAACCATTCGATATGCGGCCCGACCAGCACCGCCATCACCGCCACGGCGATCAGCGGCCCGCCCCAGGCGCGCCAGGAACGCATGCGCGGCTCGGCCAGCAACCAGGCGGCCAGCACCACCAGCCAGATCAGCGCGCTGTACTTGGCCAGCAGGCACAGGGCCGCGGCGGCACCGGCCAGCGCCCAGCGCCACCAGCGCCAGTCGCGCACCGCCAGCAGCGTGCACCACAGCAGCAGGCCCACCGGCATCAGCTGCAGGGTGTTGTGGTTGGCCATGATGCCGTGCACGCCATGGTAGACGAGCAGGCTGGTCATCACCGTCGCGGTGAAGGCGCGCAGCGGCGAGGCCACCAGCAGCGCGATGCGCCAGACGATCCAGAGCATCATCACCACGTTCAGCTGCGCGGCGAAGAAGGTGACCCAGATCGAGCGCCCCAGCAGCAGGGTCCAGAAATGCACCCACCAGGTGGGAAACGGCGGGTGCTTGTAGTAGCCCCACTCGAGCGACTGCATCCAGACCAGCTGCTCGATATTGTCCCAGGGCGGCGCCCGGTGGCTGATGCTGGCCAGCAGGGTCCAGAGCAGCAGATGGAAGGCGAGAAAGCCGAGCGTGAGCCGGCCCAAGTCGCGCCGGCTCTCCAGGTCAATGCTCAGCCCGAGCAGGCGCCAGGGCGCTATTGCGCGCGCCGGCAGCGGCGCCGCGGTGCCACCGATCACAGTCATGGGTTTCCCTCGTCAGCTCATCTCGATGGACGGTCTGACCGTCCCTCACGCCCTCCAGCACCCTCTTTCGGGGACTTGCGTGGCAAAGGCGCCATGGTATCGAAACGTATCTTTACAGTACACCCGCGACTCGGGAGGGATAACCAGCAGCACCGTGCAATTTGTGCAGGAATGCGCCCAACGAAAAAAGGACCTGTCTTGCGACAGGTCCTTTTGACGATTCGGGATTTGGTGGGCCCTGAAGGATTCGAACCTTCGACCAACGGATTAAGAGTCCGCTGCTCTACCAACTGAGCTAAGGACCCGAATCTGGTCCGTCCTGAAGTTTCGTGGTGGGCCCTGAAGGATTCGAACCTTCGACCAACGGATTAAGAGTCCGCTGCTCTACCAACTGAGCTAAGGACCCACGAAACCACAGACTGGTGGGTTGTGCAGGATTCGAACCTGCGACCAACGGATTAAAAGTCCGCTGCTCTACCGACTGAGCTAACAACCCCCGTTCAGCAGAGCCTCAAATTATAGAAGTTTTTCCACGGGCGCTGCAAGCATTATTTCAAAAATTCTTTCACCAACTCGGCCGCCGCCGTCATGCCGAAACCGGCGGTGACGGCCACGCTCGATCCATAGCCGTGGCAGTTGAGGCTGCCGTCCAGATCGCAGGACTCGGCCGGGCGCTGCACCGGCTCGCGCGAGTAGACGCAGCTGACCCCGATCTTGCCTGCCCGCGCGGCCCCGTACTGCTTGCGCATGCGCTGGCGCAGACTGGCCAGCAGCGGGTCGTGGGTGGTGAGGGCCAGGTCCTGTACCTCGACCAGATGCGGCTGGCGCTTGCCGCCCGCCGCACCAACGGTGACAAAGGCCGTGCCGGTCTCGCGCGCCCAGCCCGCCAGCTTCGCCTTGGCACGCACCTGGTCGCAGGCGTCGACGAGGCCATCGATGCCACGGCCCACGAGCAGGTCCGGCCAGTTCTGCTCGTCGACGAATTCCTCGACCAGATGCACGCGGCAGGACGGATTGATGTCGGCAAAGCGTTGCCGCAAGGCCTCTACCTTGGCCATTCCCAGGGTCGAGCTGAGCGCCTGGATCTGGCGGTTGATATTGGATTCGGCCACCTGGTCCAGATCGATCAGGGTGAGCTCGGCCACGCCCATACGCGCCAACGCCTCGGCCGCCCAGGAACCTACGCCACCCAGGCCCACCACAGCGAAGCGTGCGGCGCGCAGACGCAGGTAGTCGCGCTCGCCGTAGAGGCGACGCAGGCCACCGAAACGGCGTTCGGTGTCGGCATGTGCTTCCGACAAGGTCATGCCATGCGCTCCAGGCGCCACGCCTGCCAGCGCAGGGCCAGCACCGCGCCGGCCATGATACCGGCCAGGGCCAGCAAGCTGCCCAGGCTCAGCGTCGAGATGCCCGACAGGCCCTGCCCGATGGTGCAACCCAGCGCCACCACGCCGCCCACGCCCATCAGCAGCGCGCCCACCAGGTGGCTGGCCAGGTCGTCGACATTGCGAAAGCCTTCCCAGCGAAACTGGTGCGTGGCCAGGGCCGTCAGCATCGAGCCGCAGAGCACGCCCAGGGTGCTGACGATGCCGAGATTCAGCAGCTTGCTCTTGTCGCTGTAGAACAGCAGCCAGTCCAGGGTATTGGCCACCGGCGCGACAAAGCTCAGGCCCTCCATGCGCTGCTGGCCGCTGCTGCCGACGAACAATTCCTGCAGCGTGCTGGGATCCTCGGCCACATGTCCGAGGCGCCCGCTCACCCACCAGAACGCCAGCGCCACGCTGCCGCTGCCAAGCCCTCCCAGCAGGGCCGCGCGTTCACGCGCCTCGCTGCGCCACATCGCCCAGACCAGCGCCGCGCCGCCGAACAGCAGCCCGCAGGCCAGGGCCAGCCGGCGTCCGTCCAGGCCCAGCCGGGCTGCCAGCAGGCTGGGCAGATCCTGCCCCGTGCCAAGCGGCAGCACCAGGCGGTCCACCGTCTCAACCCGCAGCACAGCAGTGATGCCCTTTATGGTGGCAAAGGCGGCCAGGCCCATCACCAGGAACACCACCAGCGACTTCAGATTGCCGGCACCCAGACGCACCAGGGTCTTGCTGCCACAGCCCGAGGCCAGCACCATGCCAACGCCGAACAGCAGGCCGCCCAGCAGGTTCGAGGCCCAGAGCAATTGCGGCGCCGCATAAATGCTCTTGCCGGCCTCCAGCCAGCCCAGCCAGACCATGGCGTTGAAACCCAGCACCGCCACACCCATGGCCATCACCCACATGCGCATGCGCGTCCAGTCGCCCATATTGACGATGTCGGCGAGCGCGCCCATGGTGCAGAAATGGCTGCGCTGCGCGATAGCGCCGAACAGGCAGGCCAGCGCAAACCCCGCCCACAGCACCTGGCGGTACAGCGTGGCGACATCGAGTTCGGTCAGTTCGGGCATGGCGGGCGCTGCCTGCTTACTTCAGCGCCGCCAGGCGTTCCTTGCCGGCTTGCGCCGCCTCGGTGCCCGGATAGGCCTTGAGCAGGTCCTCCAGGCTGCGGCGCGCGGCCTTCAGGTCCTTCAGCTCGATCTGGCAGTTCGCCAGCGCCAGCAGCGCCTCCGCGGCACGCGGGTGCTCAGGGTTGCTGGCGATGAAGGCCTTGAAGGTCGCGATCGCATCCTTGTAGTCGCGCTTGCCGTACTGGGCATTGCCCAGCCAGAAACGCACCGCATCGCCGTAGCCGCTGGCCGGGAAACGTTTCAGGAAGCTGGTGAGCGCATTGCCGGCCTCGACAAAATCGCCGCGCCGCACCATCCCCATGGCAGCATCGAACTGGCGCTTTTCCTCGGGCTCGACCTGGAACTCCCGGCCGTCCAGTGCCACCTTCTGCGGCTCCAGCGGGCGCAGACGCGAGTCCAATGCCTGCGCCTGGTCGCTGAGCTTGCGCTGCAACTCGGAGACTTCACGTGCAAGCTGCTCGTTCTGGCCGCGCAGCTTGGCGACCTCGCCACGCAAGGCGTCGATCTGGCTGTTCAGGTCCAGCAGGCTACGGCCCAGCGGCTGCACCTGCTCCTGCAAAGCTTTGCTGAGCTGCTCGAAGCGGGCGCGTTGCAGCTCCTCGTTCTGCTGCGACTTGGCGCGCAGATCCAGGATCGCCTTGCGCGCCTCATCGTCCTCGAACAGTGCCGCACGTGCCGGCAACGCGGCCGCCGCGCCGAGCGCCAGCGCCAGCGTGATCAGGCGGACTCGCGTAAACCTCATCTCACTTGTCCTTCAGCTCGACGCGGCGGTTCTTGGCCCAGGCGGCCTCGTCGCTGCCCTGCACGGCCGGACGCTCCTTGCCAAAGCTCACCGGCTCGACCTGAGCGGTCTGCACGCCGATCAGGGTGAGGCTCTTGGCCACTGCCTCGGCACGCTTCTGACCCAGGGCCAGGTTGTACTCACGGCCACCGCGCTCGTCGGTATGGCCTTCCAGGTTCAGGCGGATCTTGCGGTCATTGTTGAGACGCTTGGCATGGGCCTCCACCAGGCCACGGTACTCTTCCTTCACGACATAGCTGTCGAAGTCGAAGTAGACGACACGCTGATTGGCCACGGCCGCGGTCAGCTGGGTGCCCAGGTCCACGGTAGGAATCTTGGTTTCGCTGCTGCGGGCGGTGCCAGCGTCGGTGTTGCTGGGCGCCGTCACTGCGGGCGTGCGGTTTTCCACCGGCGCCGGCTCGTCCAGCTTGGTGGAGCTGCAGGCCACCAGGGATGCAGCGGCCAGCGCGGACAGGATCAGTTTATGCATTTGCATTGCGGAGCTCCTAACTCTTGCGATATCGGATGAAAAGGGCCGACTCGCGCCGGCCATGGAAAGCATTGTCGACGATCAGCGGCCACCGGCGTTCATCAACGGCGGTCACCGACCAAAAGGTCCCCAGGTCGGCTCGCGCACGTCCGCCAGGGTCGAGACCAGTTTGGCCTTGATCCTGCCGTCCAGGGTGCTGGTCATCAGCACGTCGCGGCCACCCGAACGGGTGGCGTAGACCAGCAGACGGCCGTTGGGCGAGAAGCTCGGGCTCTCGTCATCGCTGGTGTCGCTGATCTGCTGCACGCTGCCGCTGGCAAGGTCCATCACGCAGGCGCGGAAACCACCGCCACCGTTGCGCGTGATGTAGGCCATGCTGCGGCCGTCGGGGCTGATGCTCGGGCTGATGTTGTAGGCACCGCTGAAAGTAACACGCTCGGCACTGCCGCCCGCCACCGGCATGCGGTAGATCTGCGGGCCGCCGCCGCGGTCGCTGACGAAGAACAGCGTGCGACCATCGGGCGCGAACACCGGTTCGGTATCGATCGCCTGGGTTTGCGTGAGGCGTCGCAGGCCATCGCCGCTGCGGTTCATGATGAAGAGCTGCGAGCCCCCCTCGCGCGACAGCGTCAGTGCGATCTGCTGGCCATCGGGCGAATAGGCCGGCGCGCTGTTGCTGCCGCGAAAATCCGCCAGCACGCGCCGGCGCCCGCTGGAAAGATCCTGTACCCACACCACCGCCTTGCGCGTCTCGAAGGACACATAGGCCAGTTCCTTGCCGTCCGGCGACCAGGCCGGCGAAATGATGGGCTCGGGGCTGGCCAGCGCCACCTGGCCGCCCTCGCCGTCGGCATCGGTGATGCGCAGGCTGTAGCGGCCGCCGGCCTTGGTGACATAGGCCATGCGGGTGGCAAACACGCCGCGCTCGCCGGTGAGGCGCTGGTAGATCGAATCGGCAATGCGGTGCGCGGCCAGGCGCAGATCGTCGGCCACCACGGCATGGCTTTCGCCGCCCTGGTCCGTGCCCTTCACCACGTCCCAGAGCTTGTAGCGCACATCCATGCGGCCATCGGCCAGGCGCGTCACCGAGCCCGCCGCCAGCGCGTCGGCCTGGCGCGCGCGCCAGTCGACAAAGCTCGGCTGGCTCAGCTCGGACAGGCCGGAGGGGCCCTCGATGATGCGGAACTGGCCGCTGCGCTCCAGGTCGGCGCGCACGATGGCCGAAACCGGCTGGGCGGCACGCGCCTCATCGCGAAACTCGGGCACGGCGATCGGCAGCTGGGTGCCGCCCACGCCGGCGATCTCGACCCGAAACTGGGCCCAGGCCGGCAAGCCGAGGGTGGAAACGCCGGCCGCCATGAAGCGGCGGCGTGCGTAAGAATGCAATGCGGACTTGCGATGCGGGTCGGTCATGTTCTCGACGGATGACTCCAGAGGCCGGAGTCTTGCAGGCGCGATTGTGCATGAGGCCGGCGGCCGATATGAAGCTCAGCCCAGGCCCATGCAGCCTGAACCCTCCAGACCGCCGTTCGTCGCACGCGGCCGGCCGCTATCTGCCCATCGGACTATGTTCGCGGGCACGCTCAGCGAGCAGAACTACCAGGAGAGCATGATGCCGAGACTGCTGAAAATCTTCCTGTGCTGGATGGCAATCGCCGGTCTGCCTGCGCTGGCCCAGGCGGCCGATGACGGGCCGCAGGGCAGGCTGGTCAGCGCGGGCTGGCTGGCGCAGCGGCTGGGGCGGCCGGACCTGCTGGTGCTGGACGCATCGCCCGGGGCTCTGCACCGCAAGAGTCATATCCCGGGCGCGGTGAACGCCGACCTCTACGCTTATTCCCAGGCCGAGGTGACGCCCGCACAGATCGAGCAGCGTCTGCGCAGCTGGGGCATCAGGCCCGACCAACAACTGGTGATCTACGACCAGGGCGCCACCTGGATCGCCACGCGCCTGTTCTGGGATTTGCTGCATCGTGGCGTGCCTGCCCAGCAGCTCTACATCCTGGACGGCGGCATGGCCAAATGGAGCGCACTCGGCCATGCCCTCACGCAGGAGGCCACGCCCGCGCCGCCGGCCGGCAGCATCAGCCTGGGCGGGCCGCGGCAGGATGTGCGGGTGCGCCTGCCCGAGTTCCTGGCCGCCACCGGCGACCCGGTCCACCATGTCATGCTGGAGGCGCTGGACCCCAGCTACTACTTCGGTGGCGCGGCCTTCTTCGATCGCGCCGGCCATGTGCCGCACGCCACGCTGATGCCGGCCGGCGACTTCTTCAATGCGGACAAGACCTTCAAGTCGCCCCCGGAGCTCGAACGCATGCTCAGGCATCTGGGCGTGCGGCCGGAGCAGCAGATCCACACCTATTGCGGTGGTGGCGGCGCCGCCGCCGTGCCCTTCTTCGCCCTCAAGTTCATACTGAACTATCCGCAGGTCAGGCTGTTCCAGGAGTCGCAAATGGGCTGGCTGCAGGACCCACGCGAACTGCCCCTATGGAGCTATGCCGACCCGCATCTGCTGCGCGACGCCAACTGGGTGAAGGCATGGAGCAGCCCGATGCTGAAGGCCTTCGGCCTGTCAAAAACCAGCATTGTCGATGTGAGGTCGGCAGACCAGTTCAAGCTCGGCCATGTGCCACAGGCGCTGAACCTGCCGGCCGCGCAACTGACGGAGCAGCTGCGCAGCCCCGAGAAACTGGCGGCATTGCTGGGCCATGCCGGCCTAGACCCCAGGCATGAGGTCGTGCTGGTCTCCGAGGGCGGGCTCAACGAACAGCTCGCGCTGGCCTTGCTGATGCTGGATGGCCAGGGGCAGCAAAAGGTGTCCCTGCTGCTGGATGGCATCGAGCGCTGGGCCGAACGAGGCCACGAGGTGGCCAGGCCGGGCGCCAAGGCAGCGCCGGCCCCGGAACTCGCCTACGCGCCGAAGCCGCGCCAGGGCCCGCTGCTGACCGCGCTGGCGCGCAGCCAGGGCCCGCGGGTGTTCCTGGCATCGGGCCCGCAGCCGCCGGCGCAGGCGCCCGATGGCCCCATGCTGCACCTGCCCTACGCACAGTTCCTGAATGCCGACGCCAGCCCCAAGCCTGCCAAGGAGATCTGGAATCTGCTGGAAAAGGCCGGCCTGCCGCGCTACACCGAGATCGTGCTGCTGGGCGATCAGCCCGGCGCCGCGGCCGTCAACTACGTCATCCTCAAGCTGATGGGATTCCGCGACGTGAAGGTCTGGCTGCGCGGCTAGCCTGCCGCTACAGCAGCACGATGTCGTAATGTTCGGTCTGGTTGGCCGGCTCGGCGGTCAGCGAGATCGGCTTGCCGATGAAGTCCGAGAGCCCGGCCAGATGCTGGCTCTCTTCGTCGAGCAGCATCTCCACCACATTGGCGGCGGCGACGACGCGGAACTCCTTGGGCGAGAACTGGCGTGCCTCGCGCAGGATCTCGCGCATGATGTCGTAGCAGACGCTGCGCGCGGTCTTGATCTGGCCGCGGCCCTCGCAGGTGGGGCAGGGTTCGCACAGCATGCGTGCGAGCGATTCGCGCGTGCGCTTCCTGGTCATCTCCACCAGGCCCAGCTGGGTGAAGCCGCCCACTGTGACCTTGGTGCGGTCCTTGGCCAACTGCTTCTTGAACTCCGAGAGCACCGAGTTGCGGTGCTCCTCGCGCGTCATGTCGATGAAGTCGACGATGATGATGCCGCCCAGATTGCGCAGGCGCAGCTGGCGCGCAATTGCGCCGGCCGCCTCCAGATTGGTCTTGAAGATGGTGTCGTCGAAATTGCGCGCGCCGACAAAACCGCCGGTGTTGACGTCCACCGTGGTCATCGCCTCGGTCTGGTCGATGATCAGGTAGCCGCCCGACTTCAGGTCCACCCGGCGCGCCAGCGCGCGATCGATCTCGGCATCGATATTGTGCAGGTCGAAGATCGGCCGCTCGCCGCGGTAATGCTCCAGCTTGGCGGTGGCCGCGGGCATATAGGTTTCGCCAAAGCCGCGCAGCACATCGAACTGCATCTTGGAATCGATGCGTATCGAGCCGGTGCGTTCGCTCACCAGATCGCGCAGCACGCGCTCCACCAGGCTCAGATCCTGGTGCAAGAGGGTGCCGGGCGGCGAGCGGTAGCTGCGCTCCTTGATGGTGGCCCAGGTCTTCTTCAGGTAGGCGATGTCGGCGCCCAGCTCCTCATCCGAGGCGTCCTCGGCATTGGTGCGCAGGATGAAGCCGCCACCACCGCCCTCCTCCGGCTTGCCCACCAGCGCCTGCATGCGCTGGCGCAGCTGCTCGCGCGCCTCGGGCGAACCGATCTTCTGCGAGATGCCGATGTGCTCGTCCTGCGGCAGATGCACCAGCATGCGGCCGGCGATCGAGATCTGCGTGGATAGACGCGCGCCCTTGGTGCCGATCGGGTCCTTGATGACCTGCACCGTCAAGGCCTGGCCCTCGAACACCAGGCGCTCGATCGGCGTGGGCGGCGTGGCCGCGTCGCCATGGTGCGAGCGCGGCGTGGCGCCGTTCACATGCAGATCGGCCACATGCAAGAAGGCTGCGCGCTCCAGCCCGATGTCGATGAAGGCCGATTGCATGCCCGGCAGCACGCGCGCCACCCGGCCCGAGTAGATATTGCCCACCAGGCCGCGCTCCAGCGTGCGTTCGCAATGCAGTTCCTGCACCGCGCCGTTTTCCACCACCGCCACGCGCGTCTCTTGCGGCGACCAATTGATCAGGATGTCTTCCATGGGCTCTCTGTCTAGCAATCGATGCCGGCCTGGCGCAGCAATTGCGCGGTCTCGTACAGGGGCAGGCCCATGATGCCCGAGTAACTGCCCTCCATGTGCTCGATCCAGCCGGCGATCTGACTCTGGATCGCATAGGCCCCTGCCTTGCCCATGGGCTCGCCGCTGGCCACATAGGCGCGCAGCGCGGCCTCCGGGATGGCGGCGAAGCGCACATGCGAGACGCTCACCAGCTGCGCCTCGCGGCCCGCCCAGCTCAGGCTCACCGCGGTCAGCACGCGGTGCGTGTGGCCGGCAAGCTTGCGCAGCATCTGCAGCGCATCGTCGGCATCCGCCGGCTTGCCCAGGATGGCCGTGCCCAGGGCCACGGTGGTGTCGGAGCACAGCACCGGCAAGGCGCGCAGCCCGCGCCGCGCCAGGCGCGCCTGCGCTGCCTTCAGCTTGTTGTTGGTGACGCGCCGCACATAGGCGTCTGGCAGCTCGCCGGGCTCCTGCGTTTCCAGCGCCTCGGCATCCTCGTCGGGCCCCGGCAGCAGGGTCTCGTGGGCAATGCCCAGCTGCTCAAGCAGCTGACGCCGGCGCGGGCTCTGGGAAGCGAGATAGATCAAGGCCATGCGGCCGATGCTAACCCAGGCCCGGGCCCGCATCGGCGCGCTATTCGCGATGGTAGGGATGACCTTCCATCACCGACCAGGCGCGGTATAGCGCCTCGGCCAGCAGCACGCGCACAAAGGCATGCGGCAGGGTAAGGTCGGAAAGGCGCAGCATCTCGTCGGCCTTGTCCTTCAGGTCCGGATGCAGGCCATCGGGGCCGCCGATGAAGATGGCCACATCGCGGCCATCGCCCTTCCAGCGCTCCAGGCGTTCGGCCAGTTGCTTGGTGGTCTGGCGCTCGCCGCGCTCGTCCAGCACGATGCGGCGCACGCTCTTGGGCAGGGCCGCCTCGAGTCGCTGCGCCTCGGCCGCCATCAGCTGCTCGGCGCTCTTGCCGCCGCGCGGCTCGGCCTTCACGGCCTTGAGCTCCAGCCGCATCTCGGGCGGGAAGCGCTTGGCGAAATCCTCGTAGGCCGCGTCCGCCCAGGCGGGCTGACGCTGGCCCACGGCCAGCAGCAACAGGCGCATGCCTGCTTAGGCCTTGCTGCGGCCGGCGGGTCGCTTGGGCGCAGCTTTGGCAGCAGGGCGGGCGCTGCTCACCTTGGGCGCGGCCTTCTTGGCGGCCGGCTTCTTGCCGTTCACGCCGACCTTGATGGTCTTGGTGGCGGGCGCCGTGACGGCCTTCACGCCCACGGTGCGGCTGACGGCCTTCTTGGCGACGACCTTCTTGGCCGGCGCTTTGGTCGGCGCTTTGGCAGGCGTTTTGGCCGCCGCCTTGGCGGCGGGCTTGGCCGGCGCCTTGGTAGCAGTCTTGGCGGGCGCCTTGACCGCAGCCGTCTTCTTCGCCGCGGGCTTCTTTGCCGCGGCCTTCTTCGCCGGCGCGGCCTCGTCCTCGGAGGCCTTCACCAGCTTGGTCTCGCTGCTGCCCAGCTTGAGTTTGACGGGCTTCTCGCCCCAGATCTCTTCCAGGTGGTAGTACTCGCGGATGGCCGGCTGCATCACATGCACGACGGCGGCGCCGCAGTCCACGATGATCCATTCGCCGTTGTCTTCGCCTTCCGTGCGCATCACCTGCAGGCCACGGCCCTTGACCGTCTCCCGCACGCTGGACGCCAGCGCCTTGGTCTGCCGGTTGCTGGTGCCCGAGGCGATGATGACGCGCTCGAACAGCGGCGACATATGCTCGGTGTTGAACACCACGATGTTCTGGGCCTTGACGTCTTCCAGACCATCGACGATGGCACGTTGCAGTTTACGAATGTCCATTCAGTACTCGCTGTAAAGATGGTGCTGGGCAATATACCCCGCAACCCTCTCGCCCACCATGGGCTTGATATCCCCGCCACGCAAGACTTGCTCGCGCACGAGGGTGGATGAAATATCCATGGCTGGCATGTCCAGCCGCTGCACGCGGTGGGCCACCAACTCGACTTCGGCCGCGGCGCGGATTTCTTGACCCGCCCTTGCCGCCACCGCCAACTCCACCAGGCCCAGCAGCTCGCGCCATTGGTGCCAGGTGGGCAATCTTGCGTACTGGTCCTGACCGAGGATCAACACCGGCGCGATGCCCGGCTCGCTCGCAGCCCAAGCCCGCACCGTGTCTATCGTGTAGCTGGGGCCGCTGCGCTCGAGCTCGCTGCGGTCCAGCTCGAAGCGCGGCTCGCCCTCCAGCATCAGCGCCACCATGGCTGCGCGATGCTCGGCCGCGCTCAGCTGCCGCTGCGCCTTCTGCCAGGGCTGCCCCGCCGGCACCCAGCGCAGCCCATCCAGGCCCAGCTGCTGCAGCGCGCTGCGCGCCAGGGCCAGATGCGCCAGATGGACCGGATCGAAGCTGCCGCCGAACAGCCCGATGCGCCGGGCGCTCAAAGCCATAGATGGGTGGCCGTCTCGTCGGCCCAGTCGCGCGGGCGCAGGAAGTCGCTGTACAGCCTGGCTTCGGGTGTGCCCTCCTCGGGCTTCCAGTCATAGCGCCACTTCACCAGCGGCGGCATCGACATCAGGATGGACTCGGTGCGCCCGCCCGACTGCAGGCCGAACAGGGTGCCGCGGTCGAACACCAGATTGAATTCGACATAGCGCCCGCGCCGGTAGGCCTGAAAATCGCGCTCGCGCTCGCCATAGGCCAGGCCCTGGCGGCGCTCCACGATGGGAGCGTAGGCCGGCAGGAAGGCATCGCCCACCGACTGCAGCATGCCGAATGCTGCGTCGAAGCCGCCCTCGGCATAGTCATCGAAGAACACGCCGCCAATGCCGCGCGGCTCGTTGCGGTGCTTCAGGAAGAAATACTCGTCGCACCAGCGCTTGAAGCGCGGGTAGAGCTCGCGACCATGCGGCTCCAGCGCCGTGCGGCAAGTGCGGTGGAAATGCTGGGCGTCGCGCTCGAAGCCATAGTAGGGCGTGAGGTCCATGCCGCCGCCAAACCACAGCACCGGCTCGCGATCGGCCGGCAGGGCCGCGAACATGCGCACATTCATGTGCACGGTGGGCACGAAGGGGTTGTGCGGATGCAGCACCAGCGAGACGCCCATGGCCTCGAAGGGCGCGCCGGCCAGCTCGGGCCGGTGCTGGGTGGCCGAGGGGGGCAAGACCCGACCCAAGACATGCGAAAAATTGCAGCCGCCGCGCTCGAACAGGCCGCCCATCTCGATCAGGCGCGTCAGGCCATCGCCCTCCAGGCGGCCGCCCGGCTCGCGCTGCCAGCCGTCGCTGATGAAGGGCTGGCCGTCCAGGCGCTCCAGCCCGCTGATGATGCGCTGCTGCAAACCCAGCAGGTAGTCGCGCACGAGTGCTGTGTTCATGTCTTGAGCCTCACCGGGCTGGCTTGATCGGGCCGCTTGCCGCGACAGGACGAGAGGACCTCGGCGAACAGGGCCAGGTCTTGCGCCGGGTCGCCGCTGAGCTGCACGAAGCAGCGCAGGCCCACGCGCTTGCGGCCGAAATCGAAATAGGCCAGGCCCACCGGCACGCCGGCCTGCACCGCCACATGGTAGGCGCCGGAGCGCCAGCCATCCACATAGGCGCGCGTGCCCTCGGGCGCCAGCGCCAGCCAGAACTCCTCGTCGGCCGCCTGGGCCGCGCGGATGCGCGCCACCGTGTCGGCCACCAGGCCCGAGGCGCTGCTGCGCTTCACCGGCACGCCGCCCAGCCAGCGCACCCAGGCGCCGAACAGCGGCACGCGAAACAGGCTGTCCTTGCCCCAGAACTTGACGTTCAGGCCGAAGGCCCATTTGGCCATCAGGCCCAGCACGAAGTCCCAGTTGGAGGTGTGCGGGTAGGCCATGATGACGCCCTGCTTGCCGGGCAGGCCGTCAAAGGCGAGCTCCCAGCCGGCCAGCGTCAAGAGCCCGCGCGCCAGCTTGCTGCCGCGCGGCCGCACCGGCATGGCACCGGCCAGCACCTGCGGGGGCAGTTGCATGGGCTCGCGAGGGCTCATCAACGCTTCACCGCCCTATGGCCGATGTCCTGGCGGTATTGCTTGCCTTCGAACTGGATGCTGGTGAGGGTGTCGTAGGCGAGCTGCTGCGCGTTGCGCACCGACTCACCCAGGGCGGTGACGCACAACACGCGCCCGCCGTTGGTGAGCAGCTGGCCGTCCTGTTCGATGGTGCCGGCGTGGAACACCATCGCGTCCTCGGCATCCGCCGGCAGGCCGGTGATGGCATCGCCCTTGCGCGGATTAAGCGGATAGCCGGCGGCGGCCATCACCACGCCCAGCGCGACGCGGCGGTCCCATTGCAGCTCGACCTGGTCCAGCGTGCCGTCGGTGGCATGCATCAGCACCTCGAACAGATCGCTCTTGAGCCGCATCATGATGGGCTGGGTCTCGGGGTCGCCCATGCGGGTGTTGAACTCCACCGTGCGCGGCTGGCCGCTGGCATCGATCATCAGGCCGGCATACAGGAAGCCGGTGAAGGGATGACCGTCGCGCGCCATGCCATGGATGGTGGGCATGATGATCTCGTGCATCGCCTTGGCATGCACATTGGGCGTTACCACCGGGGCGGGC
Source organism: Paucibacter soli (assembly GCF_037482845.1). NCBI lineage: Bacteria > Pseudomonadati > Pseudomonadota > Betaproteobacteria > Burkholderiales > Sphaerotilaceae > Roseateles > Paucibacter soli. The sequence continues at coordinate 143,584 of NZ_JBBHJW010000002.1, read as the reverse complement.
GAGTAGGCGCCCATGCCGCCGGTGTTGGGGCCCTCGTCCTTGTCGAGCAGGCGCTTGTGGTCCTGGCTGGTGGCCAGCGAGACCACGTGCTTGCCGTCGCACAGCACGATGAAGCTGGCTTCCTCGCCCTGCAGGAACTGCTCGATCACGACGCGCGCACCGCCCTCGTTATGCACCACGCCGAGCTTGTTGTCGGCCAGGATCCAGTCGATCGCCTCATGCGCTTCCGGCAGCGTCATCGCCACCACCACGCCCTTGCCGGCGGCCAGGCCGTCGGCCTTGATGACGATGGGCGCGCCCTGGGCATCCACATAGGCATGCGCCGCCGCGGCATCGCTGAAGGTCGCGTAGGCCGCGGTGGGAATGCCGTGGCGCTGCATGAAGTCCTTGGCATAGGCCTTGGACGACTCCAGCTGCGCGGCCGCCTTGGTGGGGCCGAAGATGCGCAGGCCACGGGCGCGGAATTCGTCCACCACGCCGGCCGCCAGATAGGCCTCGGGGCCTACCACGGTGAGCGTGATCTTCTCGGCCTGGGCGAAGTCGGCCAGCGCCTTCACGTCGTTGATGGGGATGTTCTTCAGGCGCGCGTCGCGCGCCGTGCCACCGTTGCCGGGGGCCACGAAAACCTGGCTGACCCGCTCGCCCTGGGCCAGCTTCCAGGCCAGGGCATGTTCACGGCCGCCGTTGCCAAGCACCAATACTTTCATTCGCCCAGACTCGCGTTGTGATAGACCTCTTGCGTGTCGTCCAGGTCTTCCAGCACGTCCAGCAGCTTTTGCATGCGGGCGGCGTCGTCACCGGTCAACTCGATGGTGTTGTCGGCGCGCATGGTCACCTCGGACAGCTCGGGCACCAGGCCCGCCGCTTCCAGCGCCGCCTTCACGCCCTCGTAGGCGGCGGGCGTGGTCAGCACCTCGATGGACCCGTCTTCGCCGCTCACCACATCGTCGGCGCCGGCTTCCAGCGCCACTTCCATCAGCCTGTCTTCCGAGGTGCCGGGCGCGAACAGAAACAGGCCGCAATGCTTGAACTGGAAGGACACCGAGCCATCGGTGCCCATATTGCCGCCGTACTTGCTGAAGGCGTGGCGCACCTCGGCCACGGTGCGGACCTTGTTGTCCGTCATGGTGTCGATCATGATGGCCGCGCCGCCGATGCCATAGCCCTCGTAGCGGATTTCCTCGTAGCTCACGCCGTCGAGATTGCCCGAGGCCTTGTCGATGTTGTACTTGATGCGGTCGGCCGGCATATTCGCGGCCTTGGCCTTTTCGATCGCCAGGCGCAGGCGCGGGTTGGCGCTCAGATCGGGGCCGCCGGCGCGTGCCGCCACCGTGATCTCACGGATGATGCGGGTCCAGATCTTGCCGCGCTTCTCGTCCTGACGGCCTTTGCGATGCTGGATATTGGCCCATTTGGAATGCCCTGCCATTGCCTTGATGCTCCTGCGCGTGCTGGCGAATGCCGGCGCCCGGGCAACCGGTCCACCGCATTCAATCTTGTTGGATAGACTGCGATTTTAGCCGCCGCCCCAGGGCGCGCCTTTTTCTGCACCGGAGAACCACCGCATGGCCGACCCCATCCTGCTGGCACGCCACGACCAGACCTTGTGCCAGCTGCTGCCCGCATTGGCGAATCGACATGGCCTCATCACCGGCGCCACCGGCACCGGCAAGACCATCAGCCTGCAGAAGCTGGCCGAGGAATTCAGCCGCATCGGCGTGCCGGTGTTCCTGGCCGACGTGAAGGGCGACCTCACCGGCATCTCGCAGGCCGGCAAGCCCAGCGACAAGCTGCTGGCCATGCTGAAGGAGCGCGGCCTCGAACCCTCCGCCCCGCTGGCCTGCCCCAGCACCTTGTGGGACGTGTTCGGCGAGCAGGGCCACCCGGTGCGCGCCACCATCTCCGACATGGGCCCGCTGCTGCTGGCGCGCATGCTGGCGCTCAACGAGACCCAGCAGGGCGTGCTGCAAATGGTGTTCAAGATCGCCGATGACAACGGCCTGGCCCTGCTGGACCTGAAGGACCTGCGCGCCATGCTCCAGCATGTGGGCGAGCATGCGGGCGACTACACCACCCAGTACGGCAATGTCAGTGCCGCCTCGGTGGGCGCGATCCAGCGCGGCCTGCTGCAGATCGAGGCCCAGGGCGGCGACAAGTTCTTCGGCGAGCCCATGCTCAATATCGCCGACTTCATGCAGACCGATGCTGGCCAGGGCGTGGTCAACATCCTCGCCGCCGACAAGCTGATGGCCGCGCCGCGCCTGTACGCGAGCTTCCTGCTGTGGATGCTGTCCGAGCTGTTCGAGACCCTGCCCGAGGTCGGCGACCTGGACAAGCCCAAGCTGGTGTTCTTCTTCGACGAGGCCCACCTGCTCTTCAAGGAGGCGCCGGCGGCGCTGGTGGAGCGCATCGAGCTGGTGGTGCGCCTGGTGCGCTCCAAGGGCGTGGGCGTCTATTTCGTGACCCAGAACCCGCTGGACATCCCCGACGCGGTGCTGGGCCAGCTGGGCAACCGGGTGCAGCACGCGCTGCGTGCCTTCACCCCGCGCGACCAGAAGGCTGTCAAGGCCGCGGCCGACACCATGCGCGCCAAGCCGGGGCTGGACATCGCCACCGCGATCGGCGAGCTGGCGGTGGGCGAGGCGCTGGTGAGCCTGTTGGACGAGAAGGGCCGGCCCAGCATCACCGAACGCGTCTATGTGCTGCCGCCCGGCAGCCAGATCGGCCCCATCACCCCGGCGCAGCGCCAGGCCCTGATGCAGGGCTCGCTGGTGGCAGGGGTGTACGAGAAGACGGTGGACCGGGAATCGGCTTACGAAAAGCTCAACGGCCGCGTGGCCGGCGCCGCCGCGGCGCCGGCGCCAGCCGGCGGCAGCCTGGCCGACGAGGCCACGCGCGCGCTCAAGCATGGTCAGCCGCCGGCGCCACAGGATGGTGGTCTCGGCGGCGCGCTGAAGGACGTGCTGTTCGGCAGCACCGGCCCGCGCGGCGGGCGCAAGGAAGGGCTGGCCGAATCGGCCGCGCGCTCGGCCATGCGCTCGATCGGTTCGGCGGTGGGCCGCGAGATCATCCGCGGCGTGCTGGGCAGCCTGCTGGGCGGCAGCCGGCGCCGCTGAGCTGCCGTTGGCGCCGGGATGCTGCGCTTGGTCGCAGCAAGCTCGGCGATGCGCGCCCTGGCGGGCACAGTTCGCTACATCCCAACAAGGAGCCCGCCATGATGAACATGCTGCTGACGATCGTCCAACACACCCCCGGCTGGGTCTGGGGCCTGCTGCTTGCCCTGCTCGCCCTGGGTTTGAGCCAGACCCGCGGCCAGCATGTCTCGGCCAGACGGCTGCGCCTCCTGCCCCTGATCTTCCTGGGCCTGGGCATCTGGGGCACGCTGTCGGCCTTTGGCTGGCATCTGGGCGTGGCCCTGGCCTGGGCGGGCAGCTTTGTGCTATGCCACCGGCTGGTGCGGCGCAGCGGTTGGCCGGGTGCGGCCAGCTACCAGCCCGCCAGCCAGCGCTTCCACGTGCCCGGCAGTTGGCTGCCCCTGGGCCTGATGATGGCCATCTTCCTGCTCAAGTACGCGGTGGGCGTGACGCTGGCGATGCAGCCGCAGCTGGCGCAGCAGACCGGCTTCGCCATCGCGGTGAGTGCCGCCTATGGCGCCTTGAGCGCGGTGTTCCTGGCCCGGGCTCGCAACATCCTGGCGCGCAGCCCGGGCAAGCCGGCAGTCCTGCAGGCCCAGCCCGCCTGAACCCTCGCCCACAATAGCGGCCATGAACAGTTCCCCTCCCCGCATTGCCGTTGCCTGTGAGACCGACCAGCGCTGGCAACGCTGGGGCCGCCGCTCGCTCAGCGCGGCCGCCATCTGCCTGCTGCTGGCCCTGCTGCTGGCGGCCCTGAACGGCTGGCACGGCCTGGGGGCCAAGCTCATCTACTCCTTCGCCATCGGCATGCAATGCTGGCTCTATATCGACGGCGGCCGCTCGCTGATCGCCCGCCTGCTGCATCGTCGCTACCCCGACGACGCCGAATGCGCCAATGGCTGGCCCGGCTGGCCCTGGATGCTGACTTGCATGCTCGTGGGCGCCGGCCTGGGCTACACGCTGGGGGTGTTGCTGGGTGACTTGCTCACCGGCAGCCGCTCGGCCTATTGGTGGGAAGCCAGCTGGGGCAGCATCGCCAGCACCCTGGTGATCACACTCGCCGTCAGCGGCATCGCCACTGCCTTCTTCTATACCCGTGGCCGGCTCGACGCCACCCTGGTGCAGGCCGAACAGGCGCGGCGCCTGGCCGCCGAGACCCAGCTCAAGCTGCTGGAAACCCAGCTCGAACCGCATATGCTGTTCAACACCCTGGCCAATCTGCGCGTGCTGATAGGCCTGGACCCGGCGCGCGCCCAGGCCATGCTGGACCAGCTGATCGCCTTCCTGCGCGCCACCCTCAACGCCTCGCGCAGCGGCAGCCACAGCCTCAAGGACGAATTCGCGCGCCTGGCCGACTATCTGCAGCTGATGCAGGTGCGCATGGGCGCGCGGCTGCAGCCCGAGCTGAGCCTGCCCGCCGAGCTGCAGGCGCTGCAGATCCCGCCGCTGCTGCTGCAGCCGCTGGTGGAAAACGCCATCAAGCATGGGCTGGAGCCGCATATCGAGGGTGGCCATCTGCGCGTCAGCGCCAGCCTGCAGGGTCAGGTCTTGCTGCTGAGCGTGAGCGACGATGGCGTCGGCCTGAGTGTCGAAGCTGCCACATCCGGCACCCGTTTCGGCCTGCAGCAGGTGCGCGAGCGTCTGCTGGCACGCTACGGCCAGCAGGCCGGGCTGAGCATCAGCGCCCCGGCGGCCGGAGGCTGCCAGGTCGACATCAGCATCCCACTTCATGAGGCGCAAGCCCCTTCAGCATGAGCACCACCGCCCTGATCGCCGAAGACGAGCCGCTGCTGGCCGAGCATTTGCGCACCGAGTTGGCCGCGCTCTGGCCCGAGCTGGAGATCGTGGCAATGGCCGCCCATGGCCAGGCCGCGGTGGACGCCGCGCTGGCCAAGCAGCCACAGGTCTGCTTCCTGGACATCCGCATGCCGGGCCTGAGCGGCCTGGAGGCGGCCGCCGCCATGGCCGAGGACTGGCCCGAGGGCGCGCCCTTCCCGCTGCTGGTGTTCGTCACCGCCTACGACCAGTACGCGCTGCAGGCCTTCGAGCATGCGGCGGTGGACTATGTGCTCAAGCCGGTGCAGCGCGAGCGCCTGGCCCAGACGGTGCAGCGCCTGCACCAGACCCTGGGGGCGCGCAGCGCAGACACGGCGCCCGCCCTGGCCCATGCCATGGAGCAACTGCGCGCCCTGCTTGGCAGCGGCGTGGCCCCGCCCGCCCCGGCCGCGCCGCCGCTGCGCCTGCTGCAGGTGAGCGTGGGCAACACCATCCAGATGGTGCCGGTGAGCGAGGTGCTGTATTTCGAGGCGGCCGACAAATACGTGCGCGTCATCACCGCCGGCAAGGAGCATCTGGTGCGCATCTCGCTGCGCGAGCTGCTGCCGCAGTTGGATGGCAACCTGTTCTGGCAGGTCCATCGCAGCGTGGTGGTGCGCGCCGACGCGATCGCCCGCGCGGTGCGCGACGAGGTCGGCAAGCTCAGCCTGCAGCTGCATGGCAGCAGCGACAGGCTGGCGGTCAGCCGCATGTACGCCCACCTGTTCAAGGGCCTCTAAAATCGCTGCTGATCCTTTGTCTCCCTCTTCAGAAGCGCCCTCAATGTCCCTTCCCCACGACGCCAAGCCCAACGCCCCCAGCGACGAAGCGCACAAGCCGCACAACTTCCTGCGCGCCATCATCGAGCGCGACCTGGAGCAGCAGGGCGGGCAGCCTGAGCGTCATTTCGCCGGCACCCCGGGCGACGCGGCCCACCATGCGGCCGGCCCGCTGGACCCGGCCCGCATCCGCACCCGCTTCCCGCCCGAGCCGAACGGCTATCTGCACATCGGCCACGCCAAGAGCATCTGCCTGAATTTCGGCCTGGCGCGCGACTACGGCGGCATCTGCCATCTGCGTTTCGACGACACCAACCCCGAGAAGGAAGAGCAGGAATATGTGGACGCCATCAAGGAGATGGTGTCCTGGCTGGGCTGGGACTGGAACCAGGACGGCACCTCGCACCTGTTCTTCGCCAGCGACTACTTCGACTTCATGTACCGCGCGGCCGAGTATCTGATCTCGGCCGGCCACGCCTATGTGGACGAGCAGACGCCCGAGCAGATGCGCGCGAATCGCGGCGACTTCACCACCGCGGGCGTGAACAGCCCCTTCCGCGACCTGGGCGTGGCGCACCACCTGCAGCGCTTTCGCGAAATGCGCGATGGCAAGCATGCCGATGGTGCGATGGTGCTGCGCGCCAAGATCGACATGGCCAGCCCGAACATCAATCTGCGCGACCCGGCGCTCTACCGCATCCGCCGCGCCACCCACCACAACACCGGCGACCGTTGGTGCATCTACCCGATGTACACCTTCGCGCACCCGATCGAGGATGCGCTGGAACGCATCAGCCATTCGATCTGCACGCTGGAATTCGAGGACCAGCGCCCCTTCTACGACTGGCTGCTGGAGCATCTGGCCGAGGGCGGCCTGTTGGCCAAGCCCCTGCCCCACCAGTACGAGTTCGGCCGGCTCAACCTCAGCTATGTGGTGACCTCCAAGCGCAAGCTGCGCCAGCTGGTGGACGAGGGCCATGTGAGCGGCTGGGACGACCCGCGCATGCCCACCCTGGTCGGCATGCGCCGGCGCGGCTACACGCCCGAGAGCATCCGCACCATGGTGGAAGGCACCGGCGTGACCAAGCAGAACGCCTGGCTGGACTATGGCGTGCTGGACGGCTGCCTGCGCGCCGACCTGGAAGGCAAGGCCGCGCGTGCGATGGCGGTGCTGGATCCGGTCAAACTCAAGCTCAGCAACTACGCCGAGATCTTCGGCAGCCTGGAGCATCGTGAGCCAAGCGGCGCGCCCGCGCACCCGCATCTGCCCGAGCTGGGCCAGCGCAGCTTCAGCCTCGGCCCCGAGCTGTGGATCGAGCGCGAGGATTTCATGGAAGTGCCCACCAAGGGCTACCACCGCCTGTACCCGGGCAACAAGGCGCGCCTGAAGGCCGGCTATGTGGTGGAGTGCACCGGCTGCGAGAAGGACGCGGCGGGCAACATCATCGCGGTGCTGGCCAGCATCGTGCCCGACACCAAGAGCGGCACGCCGGGCGCGGACGCCGTCAAGGTCAAGGGCGTGATCACCTGGGTGGGCGTGCACGAGGCCGTGGCCGCCGAGGTGCGGCTGTACGACCGCCTCTTCACCGAGGCCCAGCCGGATGCCGGCGGGCGCGACTTCCTGGAAGTGCTGAACCCGGCCAGCCTGAAGGTGGTGACGGCCTACTTGGAGCCGGCCATGGCCGCGGTGTCAGCCGACACCAAGGTGCAGTTCGAACGCCATGGTTACTTCGTGGCCGACCGCGTCGACCATCGCGCCGAGCGCCCGGTGTTCAACAAGATCACCGGCCTGCGCGACGGCTGGGGTAAATGAGCTGAGGAAGAAGCCGCCAACTCAGGCGTGGCAGCAGGGCTGCACCACCGGGCTGGCGTATTCATGGCCCACCACGGCGCGGGCGAACAGATAGTTCTCCAGCGCCTTGGCGCTCAAGGTGTCGAGCAGCACGTCGCCACGCGCATCGCAGGGAAAGGCCAGGGCCTTGCCGGCGTGGTACAGCGACTGGAAACGCAACTCGAATTGCCCCGGTGAGGGGTGCTCCTGTACGGTATTCAGATCGGATTTGTTCATCTCGATTCTCCCAAGGACGTCTTGATGATTCACGCCTCCACGCCTCAAGACTAGGCCTTGGATGGGGGGGTGACCATGTGCATAGGTCTCGACTTAACGTCGGACGTTTTCTGGCGGTGGACTAGGAATTGGGCTGACAGCATTAATTCACGCTTGCCCCTCACTCCTCGCCAGCGATCAGGTCCGCCAGGCGCCGCACCTTGACCTTGCGGCCCTTGAGCTTGCCCAGGCTGAGGCGCTTGACCGCCTCTCTTGCAATGCCGCGCGCCACCGCCACATAGGTGTGGAAGTCGGTGACGTTGATCTTGCCGATCTCGGCCGCAGTGAAGCCGGCCTCGCCGGTGAGCGCGCCCAGCACATCGCCGGGGCGTATCTTGTCCTTGCGTCCGCCCAGGATCTGCAAGGTGTCCATGGGCGGCAGCAGCGGGCCGCCGGGCGCCACCGTGAGCGCGTCCAGGCCCTGCCAGGGCAAGACCTGACCCTGAAGCTGCTCGATGCGGCCAATGCGGCCCATCTCGTCCAGGCTCACCAGGCTCAGCGCCAGGCCTTCGGCGCCGGCGCGGCCGGTGCGGCCGATGCGGTGCACATGCACCTCGGCATCGGGCGTCACCTCCACATTGATGACGCATTCCAGCTGGGCGATGTCCAGGCCGCGCGCCGCCACATCGGTGGCCACCAGCACCGAGCAGCTGCGGTTGGCAAACTGGATCAGCACCTGGTCGCGATCGCGCTGCTCCAGATCGCCATGCAGGGCCATGGCCACAAAGCCCTGGGCCTGCAGCACGGCCACAAGATCGCGGCATTGCTGCTTGGTGTTGCAGAAGGCGATGGTGCTGGCCGGGCGGTAATGCTGCAGCAGCTGGGCCACCGCGTGCAGGCGCTGGCTTTCGGTCACCTCAAACGCGATCTGCCGTATCTGCGCGGGCGATTGCGTGGCCGCAGCGGCGAGCTTCACTTCCAGCGGATCGCGCAGCAGCTGGGCCGCCAGCTTGGCAATGCCTTCCGGGTAGGTGGCCGAGAACAGCAGGGTCTGACGCTGCTTGGGCGCGCGCTTGGCCACCGCCGCGATGTCGTCGAAGAAGCCCATGTCCAGCATGCGGTCGGCCTCGTCCAGCACCAGGGTCTTGAGACCGCCGAGATCCAGGGTGTCGCGCTCCAGATGATCCAAGAGGCGGCCGGGCGTGCCCACGGCGATATGGCAGCCGAACTGCAGGCTCTCGATCTGCGGCCGCATCGGCGAGCCGCCGCACAGGGTCAGCACCTTGATATTGTCCTCGGCGCGTGCCAGGCGCCGGATCTCCTGCGTGACCTGGTCGGCCAGCTCGCGCGTGGGGCACAGCACCAGGGCCTGCAGGCCCTTATCGGCGCCGTCCAGCTTGTGCAGCAGCGCGAGGGCGAAGGCGGCGGTCTTGCCGCTGCCGGTCTGGGCCTGGGCGATCAGGTCGCGGCCCTGCAGCGCAGGCGGCAGGCTGGCGGCCTGGATCGGCGTCATCTCGGCATAACCGAGCTGGGCCAGATTGGCCAGCATGGCGGACGAGAGCGGCAGTTGAGCGAAGGAAAGCTTGTCAGGGGAGGCGTGCATCGGCGGATTATCCCCGCCGATCCTGACGCATTCTGGGCATGTGCGCCTAACAGCCTGCTAAGCGCCAGAGCGCTTGGCGGGCCAGCCCGCCGCGATCAGCAGCTGCAGCACCTTGTCGCAATGGTCGCCCTGGATCTCGATGACACCGTCCTTGACCGTGCCGCCGCTGCCGCAGGCTGCCTTGAGCTGCTTGCCCAGGGCGGTGAGCGCCGCCTCGTCCAGCGGCAGGCCCTTGACCAGGGTGACGCCCTTGCCGGCGCGGCCCTTGGTCTCGCGCGAGACGCGCACGCGGCCGTCGCCCAGCGGCGCCACCTTTTTGCCGCAGACACAGGCGGCGATGGGCTGGCGGCAGGCCGGGCACATGCGGCCCGCCTCGGTGGAATAGACCAGGCCACCGGATGATTTGGATTTCATGGGCTTCCGAACAGGGCCGAATGCAGTTCGTCGGGCGCATTGAGGGTGCGCACGCGCTGGTAGGCCTCCTCGGCCTCGGGATAACGGCGGCGCAGATAGTGCAGCCATTGCTTGAGCCGGCCGGCCTGGTGGCGGCTGGCAATATGGGCGCGCACCAGCGCAAAAAAGTCCTGCATCAGCGGCAGCAGCTGGGCCCAGGCCAGCGGCGCGGCATCGGGCGCGCGTATCGCCAGCGCCAGGCCCGGGTCGGCCACCATGCCGCGGCCCAGCATCAGGGCCTCGCAGCCGGACTGCGCCTTGCAGGCCTGGGCATCGGCGGCGGTCCAGACCTCGCCATTGGCCACCACCGGCACGGCCACCGCCTCGCGCACCGCGGCGATGCGGTCCCAATAGGCGGGCGGCTTGTAGCCATCGGCCTTGGTGCGGGCATGGATCACCAGCTCGGCCGCGCCCGCGCCCACCATGGCATGGGCGCATTCCAGCGTGCGCGAATCGTCCAGATAGCCCAGCCGCATCTTGGCCGAGACGGGCACATGCGCCGGCACCGCGCGCCGCACCGCCGCGACGATCTGGGCGATCAGCTCGGGCTCGTCCAGCAACACGGCGCCGCCGCGGTGCAGGTTCACGCATTTGGCCGGGCAGCCGAAGTTCAGGTCTATGCCCTCGGGGCCCAGCTCGGCCAGGCGCGCCGCGTTCTCGGCCATGCACACCGGGTCGGAGCCCAGCAGCTGCGCGCGCACCGGCACGCCGGCGGGCGTGCGGCCACCGGCGTGCAGCTCGGGCACGATGCGGGTGAAGACGCGCTTGGGCAGCAGCATGTCGGTGATGCGTATGAACTCGGAGACGCAGCGATCGATGCCGCCCACACGCGTCAGCACGTCGCGCAGCATGTGGTCGAGCAGCCCTTCCATCGGTGCCAACAAGATCATGCCGGCAGCTCCTTGAGCGTCAGATACAAGCGCAGATCGAATTCGAGCTGGCCGTAGTTCGGCTCCATATGCGTGCAGAGCTGATAAAAAGCCTTGTTGTGCTCCAGCTCCTTCAGATGCGCGAGTTCGTGCACCACGATCATCTTGAGGAACTCGGCCGGCGCCTCGCGGAACAGGCTGGCCACACGGATCTCGCGCTTGCTCTTGAGCTTGCTGCCCTGCACGCGCGCGGCGCGCGTGTGCGTGCCCAGCGCATGCTGCAGCAGCTTGAGCTTGGCGTCGTAAGCGACCTTGCTGATGGGCTCGGCATTGCGCAGAAAGCGGCTCTTGAGCGCCTGCGTGTAGTCGAACAGCGCGCGGTCGCTCTGCACCTCATGGCCCTGGGCATAGCGGGCGCCCAGGTAGTCGCCCAGGCGGCCGCTGTCTATCAGCGCCTGCGCCTGGCTCTGGAGCTGGGCCGGATAGCCGGCCAGGTACTTCAGCGACACGGCCATGCCATCAAGGGTAGTGCGCGCCCACCCAGGCCTCGAAGCGCTCGCACATGGCCGCCTCGCCGGCGCTGTTGTCGGCCAGCAGCTCGGCACCGTGGACCACGCGGATATGGGCGTCCAGCGACGCCACGCCCTGGGGCTGCGGGCGGGAAGCGGCGGCCGCTATCGACTGCTGGGCCTGTGCCCAGGCCTCGTCCACCGACTTGTTGCACTCGTCCGCCAGGTACTGGGCCGAGAAGCCCTCGCCGGTCAGGCTGCGCAGCGTGGCATCGTGGTCGATGCTGTTGCCGGGGGCCCAGTAGTGCTCGGCCAGGGCCGGGCCTATCGCCGGGTTGTCGGTCAGATAGCCATGCTGGCGCATGAAGAAGGCGCGCGTCTGGAACACCGCCATATGGGCCAGCAGATAACCCTGGTAGGACGCGGCCGATTCCTGGTTGAGCAGATGCGGGATCGCCAGCAGCGGGCGCGGGCTTTCAACGCCCAGCACCTGCACTTCGGTGGCGCGCGCCAGCGCCAGCACCGCCTCGGGATTCAGCTCCGCCTCACTCATCCGGTAGAGCGCCGCCTCGAACTTGGGCACCACGGCGATGGAGCGCTCGTCGAAGGCGCGCATCGGCTGGCTGCTGGCGATGCGGGCGTGTATCAACTCGTCGGGGATGGGCTCGCCCGCGGCATTGCGCGCATAGCGCTTGAGCCAGTCGGCATCGTTCAGCAGGCTGTCGCAGAACATCGACTGGGTCTCGGCATAGGCCATCGAGGTGGGCGCGAATTCCTGCGAGAAGCAGGGCGAGTTCTGCACCACATTGGCGAAATGCGCGGCATGGCCGCCCTCGTGGAAGAGCGTGTTGATGGCGCGCAGGCCGCTGCCCACCTGGTCAGGCTTGGCCTCGGCGGTGAAGTTGATCTGGCCCGGCACCCATTGGCCCTGGGCATCAACAAAGCTGGGCACCGGGCCGTGGCAGAAGCCGTTCTGGTACTTGCCCTTGCGCTCCAGCAGGTCCAGCTGCAAGGTGGCGCCGCGGTACTGGATGCCCAGGCGGCGGAAGCTCTCGACCCAGCGCCGAAGGGCCGGCCCGAAGGGCATATAGGCGTCCATGCGGCGCAGCACATCGCCAGCGCTGGCGAAGCGCAGGTTCCAGGGTTGCAGGGCCGCTTCGCCATGCACCGCCGCCAGCTGCGCCAGGCTGCGCGCATTGGCCGCGGCGGTGCGCGCCAGAAAGTCGTCCAGGATGGCGTCGAGCTGGGCGGGCGTCATGCGCTCGTTCTTGCGCAGCTTGAGCTCGAAGTAGTTGTCAAAGCCGAGTGCGCGCGCGAAGCGGTTGCGCAGCCTCACCAGCTCCAGCAAGCCGTTCTCCAGCACCCAGCGCTCGATGCCGCGGAAGGCCTCCAGCGAGCTGCGGCGGCAGGCCTCATCCGGGTTGGTGGCCAGATTGGTGGCCAGCATGCTCAGCGTGGCCACCTCGCTGCGCCCGGGCGCGGCCAGATGCGTGGGCTGCAGCTCGCGCTTCTTGGCAAACAGCGCCGCCTCGGCGGCGATCAGCTCGGCCATCAGGGCGCGGCCCTGCTCGTTGTCGATGATATTGGCCTCGAACAGCGCCAGCCAGCCCTGCAAGCCATGCGCCAGGGCCTCGCGCTCGGCGCTGGCGGGATGCGCCTGCAGGCGCGCCAGCTGGGCGCGCGTCTCGGTCAGCCGGCCGGCGTCGGAGATGAATGCCTTGTAGCGCTGCTCGGCGCGGGCAAAGCCGGCGTGGTCGTCGCTGGTGGCCATATAGGTGGCCCAGAACAGCTCTTCCTTGCTCTTGTGGACGGCCAGATAGTCCTGGTTCAGCTGGTCGAAATAGGCGCGGATGGCGTCCATGCGGGGCTCGATGGGGTGGGTCGACGGGGCCGCAAGCATAGCGCCTGCGCCAAATCCCCGCCCCGCCGGGCGGCTTCAGGGCTCGGCCGGCGGCTGGCGCTTGCGCGTCTCGGCGAGGTAATGCTGCTCGATGAATTCCTTCTCCACCACATTGCGGCGCAGCGCGTCCTGCAGATCGTCGACGCGCGCCTTGAGCTGCTCGACCTCGGTCTCCAGGCGCGCCCGTGCCTGGTCATGACCCGGCTCGGCGCTTCGCTCGCCCTCGTGATCGGGTGGATCGGCGGCCAGGATCTCCAGATCCTTGCGCAATTTCTGGATCGTGCGCTCGGCGTCGGCCAGATGATCGCGCTGGGCCTGGGCCTCGCGCTCCAAGCTAAGCAGGGTTTCGCGCGAAGCCTGCTCGGTCTGCGCCTGCGCCGCCGGCGTGGCCTCGCCGGCACCGAGTGCGGCCTGTTCCAGATCGCGCTGCAGGCGCGCCACATTGCGCTCGGCCTTGTCGGCGCGGGTCTCCATCTGGGCCAGCTTGTCCTGCAGCTGCAGCATATTGTTGCGCGTCTGCTCGAGCTGCTGACGTGCGCCGCTGAGCTCCACCTGGCTTTGCAGCGACTGGCTGGTGCGGGACCGGAAGGAGTTCAGCACGCGCGCGTTTTCCTCCAGCCGCTCGCGCGCCGCGGACAGCTCCATCTGCAGATGGCGGCGCTGTGCCAGCATGCGATCCACCTCGTTGCGATGGCTGCGCTTGAGTTGATCCAGGCCCTCCTGGTTGAGCTCCTGCACCGTGTCCGGCCAGCGCAGGCGCTGCGCCGGTTCCTGCGTGCCATCCTCGCCCTCGCGCCCCTCCAGCAAGAGGCGCAGCAGCTGGGGCAGTTCGCGCAAGGCCTCGAGGTCGGACGCTTGCAGCGCCACGCCGCGGCCCTGCTCCTGGCGCTCGACCATGCGCAGCAACTCGCGCGTGGCGATCTTGGCCTCGCGGCCGGCATCGCGGGTTTCGCGCAGCGCATTGACGATGTGCAGATGGTTGCTCTGCTCGTAGCGCGTCATGCGCCAATAGGTGCCGATGGCCACCACGCCCACCACAACGTTCGCCACGAACAGCGAAACCGCCGCCAGCCCGTCGAGTGAGAGTTCAAGTGCCATGAGACTCGCGAAAATTGGCCAGTCTGCCTGGAATTCACGCTGGCGGTCATCGAACAAACACGGCTTGACTCCCGCCATCCGGGCGCGCCGAGCCGGCCCACTCCCGTCCACAGCGACTGTGGACAAGTCCGTGCACAGCCTGGGCGCGCAGAGTCCAAGTGCTTGATTTGCAAGCGGCTTTCTTGCCCTGCCTCAGAATGTGGCAGATGCATGAAGGGCGACACAGGGATAATCCGCCCTTGCCCACGAGATCCCCATGCATCGCACCATCTTCACCACCCCCGTGGTCAACACCCTGCTGCGCGCAGCCTCCATCGCCTATCTGAAGCTTGCCGGCTGGAAGGTCGAGGGCAGCCTACCCGCGGCGCAGTGCAAATGCGTGCTCATCGCCGCGCCGCACACCAGCAACTGGGATCTGCCCTATACGCTGATGGTGGCCTTTGCGCTGCGCCTGAACATCCACTGGATGGGCAAGCAGCAGATCTTTCGCTTCCCCTTTGGCGGCTTGATGCGCTGGCTGGGCGGCATCGCGGTGAACCGCGAGCAGGCCAGCAATCTGGTGGCGGCCTCGGCCGAGGCGCTGCGCGCGGCAGACGGCCCGCTGCAACTGGTGGTGCCACCCGAGGGCACGCGCAGCAAGACGCGCTACTGGAAGACCGGTTTCTACTGGATCGCCGTCACCGCCGAGGTACCGATCGTGATGGCCTATATGGACTACCCGCGCAAGCTCAGCGGCCTGGGGCCGGTGTTCAGGCCCAGTGGCGACGTGGAGGCCGATATGGCCAAGATCAAGCAGTTCTACGCGCCCTTCAAGGGCAAGAACGAGCAGCAGTTCGACGCCAAGCATTGACCGCTGCGCGGACGCAAAAAGGGCCAGGTCTTGCCTGGCCCTTGGCACGCTGGCGCGGCTCAGCGCCGCGCCGGCTCGGGCAGCTCGATCTTCACCTCCAGCACCTCGAGGTCGTCCTGGCGCTCCATATGCACCTTGATGTCGTCCGCGTTGATGGAAACGTACTTGGAGATCACCGCCACCAGTTCGCGCTGCAACTGGGGCAGATAGTCGGGGCTGGCGCCGCGGCCGCCGCGCTCATGCGCGAGGATCAACTGCAGGCGCTCCTTGGCCACGCTGGCCGTGCTTTTCTTCTCACCGAGGAAAAAGGACAGGAATCCCATGCTGTGTCCCTTCCTCACTTGCCGCCGAACAGGCGCTTGAAGAAGCCAGGCTTGACCGCCTCGATGAAGCGCATCGGCTTGTCCTCTCCGAGGAAGCGCGCCACCACATCGGCATAGGCCTCGGCCACGTCGGTGCCCTTCATGTGGATGGCCGGCAGGCCCTGGTTGGAGGCCTGAAGCACGCTCTCGGACTCGGGAATCACGCCGATCAGCGGGGTGCGCAGGATCTCGTGTATGTCTTCCAGCGACAGCATCTGCCCGCCCTCGACCCGGTTGGGGTTGTAGCGCGTGATCAGCAGATGCTCCTTGACGGGCTCCTTGCCCTCGATGGCGCGCTTTGTCTTGCTGTTGAGCATGCCGAGGATGCGGTCGGAGTCGCGCACCGAGGAGACTTCCGGGTTGGTCACCACCAGGGCCTCGTCGGCATAGTGCATGGCCATCAGCGCACCGGTTTCGATGCCGGCCGGCGAGTCGCACACGATGTAATCGAACTCCATCGCCTTGAGCTCGTCCAGCACGCGTTCCACGCCGGTCTGGTTGAGGGCATCCTTGTCGCGCGTCTGCGAGGCGGCCAGGATGTAAAGCTTCTCGACCTGCTTGTCCTTGATGAGGGCCTGGGTCAGCTTGATCTCGTCGTTGATGACGTTGATCAGGTCATAGACCACACGGCGCTCGCAGCCCATGATGAGGTCGAGGTTGCGCAGGCCGACGTCGAAGTCGATCACCACGGTCTTGTAGCCGCGCAGGGCCAGGCCGGTTGCAAAGCTCGCGCTGGTGGTGGTCTTGCCGACCCCGCCCTTGCCCGAGGTCACCACGACGATCTTGGTCATCGAATACTTTCCTTTATTCCAATAGAGCCTGGTCGGGGCGACCAGCTCAGAGTTTGAGTGCTTCCATCACCAGCTTCTCGCCGTCCAGGCGCACCTGGGCGGGCTTGCCCAGCACATGCTCGGGCAAGGGGTTTTCGGTCGTCCGGTAAATGCCGGCGATCGCGATCAGTTCGGCCTCCAGGCTGACGGCAAAGATGCGCGCCTCCGTGTTGCCGCGCGCACCGGCAATGGCCTTGCCACGCAGGGGCGCATAGACATGGATGTTGCCGTCGGCGATTACCTCGGCGCCATGGTTCACCAGCGCCATCACGATCAGATCGGCACCCTTGGCATAGACCTGCTGGCCCGAACGCAGGGGCTTGTCGATGATGACGGTCTTGGCGGCCTCGCCCGGCACATGCACCTCGCGCACCTGCTCGACCACCACCTCCTTGATGACTTCCTTGATGACCTCGCGCACCGGCTCGGCCGCTTCACTGCGCAGCGGCTGCGTGGCATCCGCTTCCGCCAGGCCGCAGGCCTGCGCCGCCGCCAGTTGCTCGGGGCTGGCCCCGCTCACCGCCACCGGCTGCAGGCGATAGCGCTCGAGCAGCGCGATCAAGGCAGCGAAGTCGAGCGCAGCCGCGCCCGCCTCACTCACCAGGCTCAGCTGGCCGTCCTCGCCCGCGGCGGGCGCGACCGCCGGCAGCTGCGACAGGTCGATCAGCAGCGGATCCTGATTGAACACCTCGGGCGTGTCGCCAAGCCGGGCCTGCAAGGCCTCGGCCAGGGCCTGCAGATCGGCGCTGCGCAGGACCAGCGACAAGGCGGTCAGCGTGGCACTCTTGAGCTCGAAGATCTCGGTGCTGCGGTTGCGTGGTTCTTGCCTGGCTGCTTGGCCCATGAATGCGTTGTCGCTCTTTGCAAAGTCGCGGATTTTAGCGGGCGCCGCGCGCGCCTCCCTAGGCGTTGGCCCCAAGCCGCGTCGGCACCTGCCACTTTTGCAGGCAACACAAGCCCAGCCTTTGCCGATCAAGGACTTAGCCAGGCTGTCTGCATGTCGCGCACAGACTTGTCCACATCGACGGTGGACAGTTGGCCCGATTCGGCAGCGCATTGCAGCCCGCCGCGCAGCGTCCGGCGCTTGACTTATCCCCAATCGGTGTTATGCGGCTTGGTGCGTTTGGCCTTGGTGCGGCGCAGCTACAGGTTTCCCCTGAGGATCTCGAGCACAGCGCTAAGTTGTTGATTTGCATAAAGATCGGACCATTGCATTTTTTTGTGGCAAGCCAAGCCCGGCAGCGATGAATCAAGGGTTTAGCGCGGACCTTCGCAGCTTCTCCACAAAGTTATCCACAGACCTGGTGGACAGCTTTTGGAACGCATAAGAATCAATGGTTTAGCACGCCTTCTTGAGTTAGGCATGAGCTTGCGCGTGTAACTATGCAGTCATCCCGGCAGGCCGCCAGCTTGCTGGATGACGTGGGTCCGATATGGCTGGGCCAAATTGCTTGCGCATGCCTCGGCCTGGGTCGAAATGAAACAGCTGGCGCCATTGCTACCGGTTCATGGGCTTGACTTATCCCCAAATATGAGACTGCGATGACAAGCGCATGCGAGCCGGCGCAAGCCATGCACCGCTTCAAGTCCGCCGGTCCAAGTCTTTGATTTTGAATATGAAATTCAACCTCCATCGAGCTGAATCGGGGGCCTTGTGGCGCGCAGAATCAAGCACTTAGCACACCCGGCAATATCTTGCCCACAAACTTATCCACAGATTGCGTGACTGGGCAAACTGAGCCACCACAATCACTTAGCGAAGAAACTTCACAATGCTGCGGCCCCGTCGTGGCTAGCAGGTACATTGGTAACCCCCGGCGCTTGGGCCGGCAAAAGCAGGAGCGAGCGCCTTGGCAACACCGAATTACAGCTATGAGAAACGCCAACGCGAGTTGGCCAAGAAACGCAAGGCCGAAGAGAAGCGCCAGCGCAAACTGCAGGGCAAGGACGAGGGCGGTGTTGATGCACCAGCACAAGACGGCGAGCCCGACACGCCTACCGACCCGGCCCCCGCGACGCCCAGCGAGAGCTGACGAACGGCACCAGTGCGCAGGGCTGCCGCGCGGCCGAGCGCGTGCGACTAAAATCCCGCCTCCGCATGGCGCTCCGCCATGCTTGGCTCCATCCGCAAAGTCATGACCCGCAAGCTCTTCGTCACCACTGCCCTGCCCTATGCCAACGCCAATTTCCATATTGGTCACATCATGGAGTACACGCAGGCTGATATCTGGGTGCGCTACCAGCGCATGCAGGGTCAGCAGGTGCACTTTGTCTGCGCCGACGATGCGCATGGCGCGCCCATCATGATTGCGGCCGAGAAGGCCGGCAAGACGCCACAGCAGTTCGTGGCCGACATCGCCGCGGGACGCAAGACCTATCTGGATGGCTTCCACATCAGCTTCGACAACTGGCACTCGACCGACGGCGCCGAGAACCACGAGCTGTCCAGGGAGGTCTATCTGGCGCTGCGTCGCAACGAGCTGATCGAGGTGAAGACCATCGAGCAGTTCTTCGACCCCGAGAAGGCGATGTTCCTGCCCGACCGCTTCATCAAGGGCGAATGCCCCAAGTGCGGCGCCAAGGACCAGTACGGCGACTCCTGCGAGGTCTGCGGCGCCGTCTACACCCCTACCGAGCTGAAGAATCCCTTCTCAGTGCTGACCGGCGCGACGCCGGTGATGAAGACTTCGGAGCACTATTTCTTCAAGCTCAGCGACCCGCGCTGCGTGAGCTTTCTCGAGCAGTGGACCCAGACCCCCGGGCGCCTGCAGACCGAGGTGCTCAACAAGATCAAGGAATGGTTCACCAAGGATGACGAGGGCAAGGGCGGCCTGGGCGACTGGGACATCAGCCGCGACGCCCCCTATTTCGGCATCGAGATCCCGGATGCCCCAGGCAAGTACTTCTATGTCTGGCTGGACGCGCCGATCGGCTACCTGGCCTCGCTGAAGAACTACCTGGGCAAGCTGGGCCAGGACTTCGACGCCTATATGGCCGATCCAAGCGTGGAACAGGTGCATTTCATCGGCAAGGACATCACCTATTTCCACACTCTGTTCTGGCCGGCCATGCTGCACTTCAGTGGCCGCAAGACGCCCAACCATGTCTATGTGCATGGCTTCCTGACCGTCAACAACGGCGAGAAGATGAGCAAGAGCCGCGGCACCGGCCTGGACCCGCTCAAATACCTGAAGCTGGGCATGAATGCCGAGTGGCTGCGCTACTACCTGGCCGCCAAGCTGAACGCCAAGGTCGAGGACATTGATTTCAACCCCGAGGACTTCGTCGCGCGTGTCAACAGCGACCTGGTCGGCAAGTACATCAACATCGCCTCGCGCGCCGCGGGTTTCCTGAGCAAGCGCTTCGGCGGCCATCTCTCCGGCGATCTGGGTGTGGAGGGGCGCGCCCTGCTGGACGGCCTGCGCGCCCAGGCTGGCGCGATCGCCGAACTCTACGAGGAGCGCGAATTCGGCAAGGCGCTGCGCGAGACCATGCTGCTGGCCGATCGCGTGAACGAGTACGTGGACCAGAACAAGCCCTGGGAACTGGCCAAGCTGGAAGGCAGGGACGCTGTGCTGCACGATGTCTGCAGCGTCTGCATCGAGGCCTTCCGCCTGCTCAGCATCTACCTCAAGCCGGTGCTGCCGGCGCTCGTCGCCAAGGTCGAGGCCTTCCTGCGTGTCGAGCCCATGCAGTTCGCCGATGCCGCGCGCGCGCTTGGCGCGCACCAGATCGGCAGCTACGAGCACCTGATGCAGCGCGTCGACCTGAAGATGGTCGAGGCGCTGTTCGAAGCCCCGCCCGCACCCAAGGTCCTGCCCGGCGGTGAAGACCTGGCCCCCGAGATCAAGATCGACGATTTCGGCAAGGTGGATCTGCGCATCGCCAAGATCCTCAAGGCCGAGCATGTGGAAGGCTCCGACAAGCTCTTGCGCCTCACGCTCGATCTCGGCGAAGGGCGCACCCGCAATGTCTTCAGCGGCATCAAGAGCGCCTACCAGCCCGAGCAGCTGGAAGGCAAGCTCACCGTGATGGTGGCCAATCTGGCGCCGCGCAAGATGAAGTTCGGTATCAGCGAGGGCATGGTGCTGGCCGCCAGCCACGCCGACGAGAAAGCGCATCCCGGCATCTTCGTGCTGGAGCCCCTCCCGGGCGCCCAGCCCGGCATGCGGGTGCGCTGAGCGCCCTGACCGCCCCGTAAAATTCAAGCCATAAACAACCGCGAGCTAGCCGATATGCCCTTCTTCTGGAAGCCCTACAAGTCCGACGTGAGCAATTTCATCGACGAGTTGCGGGCCAAGAAGCCCAGCCTCGAGCAGGAGCAGCGCGATGGCCGCGCCCTGCTGTGGGACAAGCAGGTGGACCGTCAGGCCCAGGCCGATTTCCGCGCCGCGCGCGTGGCGCAGCAGCCCTACGTCTACCAGACCAAGGACCACTGAGGCGCTGGGGTCAGGTCTTGAGCGATCCCGTCGCAGGCATCCCGCCCACGCCGGAGCTGGCTGAACTGCCGGCGCAGCCCGAGGCGACCGCAGCGCCGGTGCTGGTGGAGACCGTCGACGGCGTGGCCGTGGCCCGCCTGTATGGCGAGCCGCTGTTCGCCATGCCGCAGGATCTCTACATCCCGCCGGATGCGTTGGAGGTCTTTCTGGAGGCCTTCGAGGGCCCGCTGGACCTGTTGCTCTACCTGATCAGGCGCCAGAACTTCAACATCCTCGACATCCCGCTGGCGGACGTGACGCGCCAGTACCTCAGCTATGTGGACCAGATCCGCAAGCACAACCTGGAGCTGGCAAGCGAATACCTCTTGATGGCGGCCATGCTGATCGAGATCAAATCTCGCATGCTGCTGCCGCCCAAGAAGAGCGAGGATGGCGCCGAGCCCGAGGACCCGCGTGCCGAGCTGGTGCGCCGCCTGCTGGAGTATGAGCGCATCAAACTCGCCGCTGCCAAGCTGGACCAGGTGCCGGTGCTGGGGCGCGACTTCCTGCGCGCCCAGGTGTTTGTTGAGCAATCGCTCACGCCGCGCTTTCCGGATGTGGCGGCCGACGATTTGCGTGCCGCCTGGGCCGAGCTGATCAAGCGCGCCCGGCTGGTGCAGCACCACAAGATCAGCCGCGAGCAGCTCTCGGTGCGCGAGCACATGAGCATCGTGCTGCGCCGTCTACAGGGCAGGCGCTTCGTGGAGTTCGAGGAATTGTTCGACGTCAGCCGCGGCCAGCAGGTGCTGGTGGTGACCTTCATCGCGATGCTGGAACTGGCGCGCGAGCGCCTGCTGGAAATCACCCAGGCCGAGGCCTTTGCGCCCATCTATGTGCGCCTGGCCTACTCCCCCACCGAAATCAATTAGGCCGGCACCTGCCGGAAGGTGCTGAACTGGCTGCCTGGCTGGCGCTGCACCATCTGGCTCACCGCAAGCACCGCCTGCGTGCGTGAACTCACGCCCAGGGCCTTGAGCACCGCGGCCACATGGTCCTTGATGGTCTCGACCGACACGCCCAGCTCGCGCGCAATGATCTTGTTGGGTTTGCCCTGCAGCAGCAGCGCCAGCACATCGGTCTGGCGCGGCGTCAGCGACAGGCCCTCCAGGCCGCTGCTGCTCTGGAAGCTCCCAGCGCTGGCCAGTTCCTGGATCTGGCGCAGCTTGTTGGGCGCGTCCTCGGGCACCAAATTGCGCGGCCCCTCATCGCCCAGACTCATGGGAGGCACATAGATGCCACCCGACATCACCAGCTTGAGCGCCTGCGCCAGCATTTCGGTGCTGGTGCGCTTGGGGATGAAACCCATCGCGCCCTGATCGATGGCACGGATCACATCACTGGCGCGGTCCGAGGCCGAAATCACCACCACCGGCAAGGCCGGGTAGGCGGCACGAAACTCGTCCAGCACATCGAAGCCGCTGGCATCGCCCAGATGCAGATCCAGCAGCACCAGATCAAAGTCCTGGCTCTGCTGCAGGGTCTGGCGTGCCGCAGCGGCACTGTCGGCCCCCACCACCTCGACCGCATCTCCCAAGCCCTCGATCACGGTCTGCAGGGCCGACAGGATCAGGGGGTGGTCATCGATGAGCAGCACTCTCATGGGCGGCCCTCCTCTACTGGCACTGTGCTTTGCATTTGGGCCCGAATGATAGGCGGGCGCATGCGCTTTGGGCACACCCCTCTTGGGTGGATGTCCAAGGGCATATGTTCGCTATGCGTATTGCTAGGCGTACTGGCGCGTCAGCGTTTCGGCCACGCAGACCGGCCTGGT
This sequence comes from Paucibacter soli, assembly GCF_037482845.1. NCBI lineage: Bacteria > Pseudomonadati > Pseudomonadota > Betaproteobacteria > Burkholderiales > Sphaerotilaceae > Roseateles > Paucibacter soli. The sequence goes on along the minus strand of NZ_JBBHJW010000002.1, from coordinate 121,086 downwards.
CTGACCCTCGCGCTCCACGGTCACCTCCACGGTGAGTTGCACGCCTGCTTCCAGCGCCTCGAAGGCGAGCAGTTTGAATCGGCCGCGCAGCCGGCTACCCACCGGCACCGGCGCCGGAAAGCGCACCTTGTTGAGCCCGTAGTTCAGGCCCATGCGGGTCTGCGCGATACGAAAACCGGTTTCGAAGAAGACCGGCAGCAGGCTCAGGGTCAAGAAGCCATGGGCAATGGCAGCGCCGAAGGGTCCGGCGGCGGCGCGCTGCGGGTCGGTATGAATCCATTGCTGGTCGTCGGTGGCATCGGCAAAGCGCTGGATGCGCCCCTGGTCGACCAGGATCCAGTCGCTCGTCGCCAGTTCCTGGCCGACCAGGGGCTGCAAATCGGCAAAACTCTCGAACACACGCATCAGGCATCCAACCATTCGGTGAGCGGCTGCCACTGCGCCAGATCGCGTTCCACCCGGCTGCTCGCGACATCCCAGAGCGTCAGGCCCCGGGCCGCCAATTGCACATAGTTCTGGGTATCGCGCAACAGGCCCAGCACGGGCACCGGCAGCCCCTGCAGGAACTCCTGCAACTGCTGGACCGAGAGCGTGCCGTCCTTGGCACGCATGCCCACCAAGGCCAGCGCCGGCCGCCGTTGTCCAGCCGGCAGGGCTGAACCCAGATCATGCAGGCTGTGGATGAAGTCGTATGTCGCCTGGATGTCAAACAGGCTCGGTTGCAGCGGGATCAGCAGCTTGTCGGCCAGCTGCAGCAGCCGTTCCAGCTTCCTGCCATGCAGACCGGCCGGACTGTCCAGCACCACATGGCTGACACCCTTGGGCGGACGCACGGTGTTCTTGACATCGAACTCCCAACTGGCGATGGCGGGCAGCTGCGCTGGCCGCAGGCCCAGCCAGCGGCGCGCCGACTGCTGCGCATCCACATCCCCCAGCATCACCGCATGCCCCTGGCGGGCGTAGTAGCCGGCGATATTGCTGGCGAGGGTGCTTTTGCCAACGCCACCCTTGGGGTTGGCCACGAGGATCACCGGCATGCTCGCTCCTTGTCGCTGTGCCGCAGGATGTTAGCGAGTTAGCGATACTGCAGCGATGAACCGCATCCTGATCCTCTGCGCCCATCCGGACCTGGCGCATTCGCTCGTCACCCGCCGGATGCTGGCACAGCTCGCGGCCCTGCCGCCCGGCTCGACGCAGATCGCCTGCCGCGACCTCTATGCGCTCTATCCCGACTACGTCATCGACGTGGCCGCGGAGCAGCAGACCCTGCGCGAGGCCGAGCTGCTGGTATGGCTGCATCCGCTGCACTGGTACGGCATGCCGGCGCTGCTGAAGCTCTGGGTGGACGAGGTGTTCGGCTTCGGCTGGGCCTATGGGCCGGGCGGCAACGCGCTCTGTGGCAAGGACCTGTGGCTGGTCAGCTCCACCGGCGGCGCCGCCAACGCCTATCGCGAAGACGGCTACAACCACCATCCGATCGAGGCCTTCCTGCTGCCCTACGTGCAGACCGCGCGACTGTGCGGCCTGCGCTTTTTGCCGCCGCTGTTCCTGCACGGTGCGCACCGCGCCAGCGAGGCGGAGCTGCAGCAGCATGCCAGCGGCTTTGTTCAGCAGTTGCTCAACTACCCGAACTGGTGCGGACAGCCCCCCGGCGGTCCGGTGCCGCCGGCCGACCGCGTCCCGGGTGACGAGCGCCCCGCCCCCGACGCCCAGGAGACGTTTTAATGGAGCATGGCAACTGGTTGCACACCCCGCTGGTGTTCATGGCCGCCGCGGTGCTGGCGGTGCCCCTGGCACGCTGGCTCAGGCTGGGCTCCATTCTTGGCTATCTGGCGGCGGGGGTGTTGATCGGCCCCGCTGCATTGGGACTGGTGAGCGCGCCCGCCACCATCCTGGAGGTGGCCGAGTTCGGCGTGGTGCTGATGATGTTCCTGGTCGGGCTGGAGCTGGAGCCGCGCCGGCTCTGGGCCATGCGGCATCCGATCTTTGGCTGGGGTTCGCTGCAGCTGCTGGGCTGCACGGCCGTGCTGCTGGGCGTGGCGCTGTTCTTCGGCCTGCCTTGGCGCCCGGCGCTGGCGGCCAGCCTGGGGCTGGCGATGTCGTCCACCGCGGTTGCGCTGGCGGTGTTGGCCGAGCGCAATCTGGGCCAGACCAGCGCCGGCCAAAGCGTGCTCAGCGTGGCGCTGTTGCAGGACATTGCCGCTATTCCCGTGCTGGCGCTGGTGCCCATCCTGGCGCTGGCCGGCCCCGCCGAAGGTGCGGGCGGCTGGCATGCGCTGAAGGCACTCGGCGCGGTGCTCACCATCGTGCTGGGCGGCCGCCTGCTGTTGCGCCCGCTGTTGCGCTGGATCGCCAGCAGCGACACGCCCGAGATCTTCACCGCCGCTGCCCTGCTGTTGGTGTTGGGCACTGCAGCATTGATGCAGACGGTGGGCCTGTCGATGGCGCTGGGCGCGTTTCTGGCCGGCGTGCTGCTGGCCGAGAGCGAATACCGGCGCGAGCTGGAAACCGACATCGAGCCCTTCAAGGGTCTGCTGCTGGGCCTGTTCTTCATCGCCGTGGGCATGGGGCTGGACCTGCGTGTGCTGCGCGAGCAGCCCGCCCTGGTGGCCGCATTGCTGGCCGCCCTGCTGCTCGGCAAGGGTCTGCTGCTAACGATCATGGCGCGCTTGATGCGCCTGCCCGTGGTGGAGCGCCCGGTATTCGTGATCCTGCTGGCCCAGGGAGGCGAATTCGGTTTCGTGGTGTTCCAGCTGGGGCAGCAATCCGGCCTGCTCAGTGCCAGCCAGGGCTCGGCCCTGGTGGCCGCGGTGGCGCTCTCGCTGGCCTGCACGCCCGCGCTGCTGCTGATCTCAGACCGCTGGCTGCTGCCGCGACTGGCCGCCAAGGACCGGCCGCCGCTGGAGGCAATCAAGGAACCGCAGCAGGCGCCCATCATCATTGCCGGCTTCGGCCGTTACGGTCAGATCGTCGGCCGCATGCTGTACGCCAACGGCTACGCCGCCACGGTGCTGGAGCATGACGCCGAGGCCGTCGAGGGCCTGCGCAAGTTCGGCTGGCGCGTCTTCTATGGCGATGCCTCGCGCCTGGACCTGCTACGCACCGCTGGCGCCGCCACCGCCCGCGTGTTGGTGCTGGCGGTTGACGACGTGGCCCAGAGCCTGGCGATCGCCGAGCTGGCGCGCACGCATTTTCCGCAGCTACAGGTGGTCGCACGGGCACGCAATGTGCGGCACTACTACAAGCTGCGCGATCTGGGCGTCACCCTGATCGAGCGCGAGACCTTCGACGCCGCGCTGATGAGCGCGCGCAGCGTGCTGGAGCTGTTGGGCCTGCAGCCGCATGCGGCGCGCAAGCTGGCCTGGCGCTTCCGGGCTCACAACCTCGAACAGCTCGCACTGATGGCACCGCATCACAAGGACGAGGCCACGCTGGTGGCGATGGCCAAACAGGGCCGCCAGCAACTCGAGGAAATGTTGGCCCAGGAGCGTGCCGCCGCTGCCAGACATCCGCCCCAGGCCTGGGGGCCGCCCGCCACCGATCACGACAAGACGGTTTGAGACAATCGCCCCATGTACGCTCCTTCCCAACTCGAGGTGCGGCGCTTCTTCTGCGCCAGCTACCGCAAGCTGCGCGACCGCCAGCCGCTCTCACCGATGGAGGCGATCGCCGCCGACTGGATAGACCAGCACCCGGAGTACCACGCCGAACTGGCGGACGAGGAAGCGGCGCTGGCCGCCGTCTACAGCGTCGAGGAGGGGCGTACCAACCCCTTTCTGCATCTGTCCATGCACCTCACCATCACCGAGCAGCAGGCGATCGACCAGCCGCATGGCATACGCCAGGCGGTGGAGCTGCTGGCGGCGCGGCGCAACTCGCTGCACGAGGCCCATCATGTGGCGATGGATTGCCTGGGCGAGATGGTCTGGGCCTCGCAACGCAGCGGCCTGCCGCCGGATGGCCACGCCTATCTGGACTGCGTACGCAAAAAGGCCACGCAATAGCGTGGCCTGGCGGGGTGCGGGGCTGCAGGCTCAGGCCTGGATCGACCCGCCCAGGGTCTTGCGCTCGGCCTTGCCTGAGGCGGAATAGACACCGGTCGCTTCGGCCGGCATCAGCACGTCAATGGCGCGGTCCAGCGCCGCGGTGGCGCGCGCCAGTGACTCGCGCTGCGCGGCCACGCGGCCACCGGCCAGTACCAGACGGTTGCGCAGACCGGCCGGCACATTGCCGGCACGCGCCGCGGCCGAGAAGCGCTCGATCGCCTTGGCCAGGGCCACATGCAGGCTGGCAGCGTGCAGCTCGATTGCCTGGGTGTCGCGGCGCAGCAGCGCCTCGCCCAGCAAGTTCAGGCAGCTCTCAACCTCGACCAGGGGCAGTTCCAGCTCCTGGGTGAGCGATTCGTTCGGTTCTGAAGGTGGCAAGGCGTGCATGGTCGGACCCGCCGGGTTGGCGTTCAACAACAAGGGCTCACAAAGAACTCAAACCGGCCCCCTGCGGGAGCCGAGGACCTCAGTGCGGCGACATTCGGCTGACCATTTCCTGGGCGTTCGCGATCAGCTTGTCGGCAATCGCCTCGGCGTTGACGCTGAACTTGCCCTCGGCGATGGCCTGCGAAATCCGCTGCACCTTGGCCGCGTCGAAGCTGCCTTCGTCCGAAACGCCGGAAATCAGGCTGCTGGCATTGCTGGACAGCGCAACATGCGCGCTGGCCTCGCTGCCACCCGCCTTTTTCGCGCCGCCGGCCGCATGGCCTTGGGCGCGCCCCGCGTCGGCCGCGCCGCTGCGCTCTGTGCCGACCTGAGCCGGCGCGTGCATCTCAGGGCTGTTACCGATCTTCATGGTGCTCTCCAAAGGAAGGGGCTCGCCCCCAACCTGTCCAGGTTTTTCGGTGTATCGACCATCCAGCCGCGAACTTTAGCCCCGCGGCGCAAAAATGTTTGCCAGGCTCCGCCCCGCAGGTCGGACCCACGATCAAGGGCGTGCTCATAGCAGCACCTCCACGCGTCGATCACCGACGGCCCGACCCGTGACGGTCCGGCCATTCTCAAAACGCACCCGCACGGTCTGGCCCTCGAGCCCGGCGCTGAGCGCCTGACCCTCGCTGGCCACTGCGAATCCGGGCGCTTGCGCCCAGACCCGTACCGTATCGCCGGCTGCAAACCACTGCCGCAGCTTGATCGCCCCCGTGCCAAGCGCCTCCCCGGCCGACACCGGTCGGCTCAAGGGGCGGCCCAACAGGAGGCCCGGGTCGGTGGTGACCGTCCCGGCAACTGCCGCTATGTCTATTTCGGCCTCGCGCAGATGCTCTTGAGCCAGCACCGTCCCCGCAGCCAGGGGGGTGGCGGCCACCAGGGCACGGGCATGGACCAGCACCTGCACCGGCAGCGTCACGTTCCAGCGCGAGCGGCCATCCACACAGCGCAGGCCGATGCGGCTGCGGCCCCAGATCTTCTGGCCGGCCGGCAAATAGGGTTCCACCTGGGCGCAGGGCGCCAGCCGCAGGCGCGCATCCAGTTGCCCCACCTCGACCTCCACGCGTGCCTGCTCGGGCGCGCCGGCCCGCGCAGCGGTCTGTGCCAGCTGCTGCACATGGGCGATCAGGGTCGGATCGAGCGGCGCGGCTGCCGCGCCCCCAGCCAGCGCCAAGGCCAGCGCCGCGCCGGCGAGGCGCGCATGCTGGACGGCAGCGGGAATGAGGGCGTTTTGAAGCATGGGCGGACTCTAGGCCGATGCGGCAGGGGTCGGCGCGCCGAAATGCGGCCTGAAGTCCTTGCTATTCCCGCTCATGTTTTCGGACCTGCTGTCCACAATCGCTTCACCTGCCCCATGGCCACCATGCGTCTTGCATGAAGGCCGCGCAGACTCCAAGGGGAAGCCCATGATCAACCGACTCACTGACGCACTGAACTTCCAGACCGAGGCCCTGGCCTTGCGCTCTGAGCGTCAGCGTCTGTTGGCCAGCAATATCGCCAATGCCGACACCCCGGGCTACCAGGCCCGCGACATCGACTTTGCCCGCGCACTCAAGGAGGCCACCGGCCAGATCGCCAGCGCCGGCGCCATGCACGTCACCCAGGCCGGCCACATCAGCCCGGCCGCCGGCGCGCGCAGCGACAGCCAGAAGCTGCATAGCCTGGCGGCGCAGACCAATCTGGACAGCAACACCGTGGACATGGACCGCGAGCGCGCCAACTTCGCCGACAACGCGGTCAAGTACGAGGCCACGCTGCGCTTCATCAACGCCAGCGTGCGCACCACGCTGGATGCGATGAAGTCGCATAACGCGGCATAAGCCCGCATAAGGAGTCGCGTCATGTCGATGTTCCAGATCTTCCATGTCGCCGGCAGCGCCGTCAGCGCCCAGAGCCAGCGTCTCAATGTGGTGGCCAGCAATCTGGCCAATGCCGACACCGTGGCCGGCCCCGACGGCCAGGCCTACAAGGCGCGCCAGGTGGTGTTCCAGACCCAGCTGATGGGCGCGGGCCAGGACCAGGGCAATGCCGGCGTGCGCGTGAGCGAGATCTCCGAGGACCAGACCCCGGGCCGGCGCGTGCACGACCCCAAGCATCCCAAGGCCGATGCCGAGGGCTATGTGACCTACAGCAATGTCAACAGCGTGGAGGAGATGGTCAACATGATCTCGGCCTCGCGCTCCTACCAGAACAATATCGAGGTCATGACGACAGCCAAGAGCCTGTTGCTCAAGACCTTGCAAATGGGTCAATCCTGACCCGCCGCCCGGAGCTCGCCATGGCTGTCAGCACTGTCACCCCCTCGACCACGAGTGGCACGACCACCACCACCAAGGCTGGTGCCGGCAAGGATGCGGCGCAGACCGCGGCCGACACGCAGGACCGCTTTCTCAAGCTGCTGGTGGCGCAGATGAAGAACCAGGACCCGATGAACCCGATGGACAACGGCCAGGTGACGACGCAGATGGCGCAGATCCAAACCGTCAGCGGTATCAGCACGCTCAACAGCAATCTGCAGGCCATGTCCAGCAGCCTGGGCAGCCAGTTCAGCCAGATGCAGGTATTGCAGGGCGTAGGCCTGGTGGGACGCGACGTGTCGGTGGCGGGCAACCGCATCGACATGAATGCCGAGACCGGCAAGGGCGAAGGCAGCTTCGAGATCGCCAGCCCCGCCGACCGCGTCAAGCTGGAGGTCATGAACGCCTCCGGAGCAGTGGTGGACACGGTGGAACTGGGCGCCCAGACCAGCGGCCTGCACGGCTTCAGCTGGGACCCCAAGCAGCTTGACACCAGCGGCAAGCTCACCTTCCGCATCACCGCGACCAGCGGCAGCGCGGCGCTGGCCAGCACCAGCTATGCCTCGGACCGCGTGGTGGCGGTCAACAACAACAGCGGCAAGCTGCAGCTGCAGCTGCAGCACCTGGGCCCGGTGGACTACACCAGCCTGAAGACGATCGACTGACCCCGCCTTACCGACACCAGACCAGACAGGACCACACATCATGGGCTTCCAACAAGGCTTATCCGGGCTGAACGCAGCGAGCAAGAACCTCGAGGTGATCGGCAACAACATCGCCAATGCCAATACCTTTGGCTCGAAATCTTCGCGCGCCGAGTTCGCCGACGTCTACGCCAGTGCGCTGAATGGCGCCGGCCAGAGCCCGGTCGGCATCGGCACCTCGCTGGCCGCGGTGTCGCAGCAGTTCACGCAGGGCAATATCTCCACCACCGAGAACCCGATGGACCTGGCCATCAACGGCGCCGGTTTCTTCCAGGTCAGCGACGGGCTCAACCCCACGCTGTACTCGCGCAACGGCCAGTTCAAGATCGACCGCCAGGGTTTTGTGGTCAACAACTCGGGCCTCAAGCTGCTGGGCTACCCGGCCGACGGCACCGGTCAGATCCAGCCTGGCCTGGCCCAGCCGCTGCAGCTGCCCACCGCCGGCATCACGCCCGCGGTGACGCAGAAGATCAATATGGAATTCAATCTGGACTCGCGCGCCAAGACCACCGCCCCCGATCCGGCCGGCCCGCAGACCATGAAGCTGGACGATGCCAAGACCTATAACAACGCCACGTCGCTGACGGTCTATGACGCCAAGGGCCAGGACGTGGCCCTGACCTTCTACTTCCAGAAACAGTCGCCTAACCCGCCGCCGCCCGACCCGACCTCCACCGTGACCTGGAACGTCTACGCCACAGCCAACGGCAAGCCCGTCGAAGTGGACTCGGCCGGCGTGCCCACGCCGGCCGATGCCAGCGGCAACCCCAGCGCGCCCTATACGCAGCTGAAGTTCGCCAATTACGAGGACAACACCGTCAACCCGCCGATCAAGATCGGCCAGCTGGTGCCGCCCACCACCACGCTGGACATGGTGATCCCGGCCGCGCCGAATTCACGCGGCACCCTCACCCTGCCCATCACCGGCATCAAGCTCGACATGACCAAGGCGACCGAGGGCGGCACCAGCTTTGCCGTCACCGACGTCAAGCAGGACGGCTATGCGCCCGGACAGCTTTCGGGCATTCAGATCGACGCCAGTGGCGTGATCATGGCGCGTTACTCGAACGGCCAGTCCAAACCGGCCGGCCAGGTCGAGTTCGCCACCTTCCGCAACCCGCAGGGCCTGCAGCCGGTGGGCGGCAACGCCTGGTCGCGCACCTTCGCCTCGGGTGAGGCCGTGGTGGGCACGCCGGGCGACGGCAATATGGGCGTGCTGCAATCGGGTGCGCTGGAAGAGTCCAACGTCGACATGACCGCCGAGCTGGTGAATATGGTGACGGCGCAGCGTGTCTACCAGGCCAATGCGCAGTCGATCAAGACGCTGGACCAGGTGCTGCAGACCCTGGTGAACCTGCGCTGATCGCCCTTTCTGAGCGCCAAGGAGTACCGCCATGGACCGCATGATCTACCTCTCCATGGCGGGCGCCAAGGCCTCGATGCAGCGCCAGGACGTGCTCGCCAACAACCTGGCCAATGTCTCGACGAATGGCTTTCGCGCCGAGATGGCGGCCTTTCGCGCCGTGCCGGTGCGCGGCGACGGCGCCAGCACGCGCGCCTATGCGCTGGAAACCACCGTCGGCTACAACCCCGAACCTGGCGTGATCTCGGCCACCGGCCGCAACCTGGACGTCGCGATGCGCGGCAATGCCTGGCTGGCCGTGCAGGGGCTGGACGGCACCGAGGCCTACACGCGCGCCGGCTCGCTGGACGTGAACAGTGAAGGCCTGCTGGTGCTGCGCAACGGCCTGCAGGTGCTGGGCGACGGCGGCCCGATCAACGTGCCGCCCAATACCGAGCTGCAGATCGGCGGCGATGGCACGGTCAGCGCCAAGGCCAATAACCAAAAGCCCACCACCATAGGCCGGCTCAAGCTGGTCACGCCCGAGGCGCCGCTCACGCGCGGGCCCGACGGCCTGTTCCGCGCCGCCGAAGGCGATCTGCCGGCCGACCAGACCGCGCGCCTGCAGGACGGCGCACTCGAAGGCTCCAACGTCAGCCCGGTCGAGACCATGGTCGGCATGATCGCCGCGGCACGCCAGTTCGAACAACAAATGAAGCTGCTGCAAATCGCCCAGACCCAGGGCCAGGCATCCGCCAAGCTGCTTGGTAATAACTAAAGAGGCCCACCATGATTCGTTCCCTCTTCATCGCCAAGACCGGCATGGAAGCCCAGCAGACCCAGCTGGACGCCATCTCGCACAACCTTGCCAACGTCGGCACGAATGGCTTCAAGCGCAGCCATGCAGTGTTCGAGGACCTGATCTACCAGAACCTGCGCCAGACCGGCGCCAACACCACCGACCAGACCCAGCTGCCCACCGGCCTGCAGCTGGGCCTGGGGGTGCGCACCGTCGCCACCTCGCGCAACTTCAGCCAGGGCAATCTGCAGCAGACCGGCAACAACGCCGATCTGGCGATCAAGGGCAGCGGCTTCTTCCAGATCCAGCTGCCCGACGGCACCACCGGCTACACGCGCGACGGCGCCTTCCAGATCGACGCCACCGGCCAGCTCGTCACCAACAACGGCTACACCCTGCTGCCAGGCATCACGATTCCAGCCACCGCGCAGAGCGTCACCGTAGGCCAGGACGGCACCGTCAGCGTGACCGTGCCGGGCAGCAGCACGCCGCAGTCGGTGGGTCAGATCCAGCTGGCGAATTTCGTCAACCCCTCGGGCCTGGAACCGCGCGGCCAGGGCCTCTTCACCGAGACTGCCTCCTCCGGCACGCCGAACGCCGGCGCCCCCAATGCCAACGGCCTGGGCGCGCTGCAGCAGGGTTTCGTCGAGACCTCCAACGTCAATGTGGTGGAAGAGCTGGTGCAGATGATCCAGACCCAGCGCGCCTACGAGCTCAACTCCAAGGCGGTGCAGACCTCGGACCAGATGCTGCAAAAGCTCGCGCAACTCTGAGGCGCTGCATCATGACCAAGTCCATGCCCCTGCTGTTGCTGACCCTGGCCGGCCTGGGCGGCTGCAGCACCATGTACCGCGAGCCGCATATCGAAATGCAGAACGCGCCGGTGGTGCAGCTGCCGGCCGCCCCCACGGTGGTGGCGGCCAACGGTGCCATCTACCAGGCGGCCAATTACCGGCCGCTGTTCGAGGATCACCGTGCGCGCCTGGTGGGCGACACGCTGACGATACAGATCGTCGAGAAGGTCAGCGCCAGCCAGAGCTCCACCAGCGAGCTCGACAAGAGCGGCACGCTGAGCGCCGGCGTGACCGCCCTGCCCGGCATCTCCAGCAATTCCTTCGGGCGCGCCTCGGCGGCGGGCTCGTCGAGCAACAAGGCCACCGGCAAGGGCAGCAACCAGAACACCAACGAGTTCAGCGGCACCATCACCGCGGTGGTCACCGCCGTGCTGCCCAACGGCCACCTGATGATCAGCGCCGAGAAGCAGATCGGCGTGAACCACAACGTCGACGTGCTGCGCTTTTCGGGCCAGGTCGACCCGCGCAGCATCCTGCAGGGCAATACCGTGCCCTCGGCCTCGGTGGCGAATGTGCGCATCGAACAGCGCGGCCGCGGGGTCGTCAACGACGCGCATGGAATAGGCTGGTTGTCGCGCTTCTTTTTGAACCTTTCGCCCGTTTAAGTTTCTCCAGAATCGGTCGCACCAGTCTCACGTGCGGCCGCCATGTCTACCACCCCCCTCTCGCAGCAGTTCCAGCGCCTTCTCGGGTGGTTTGTCCTGAGCCTGGCCCTCGTCGGCGCCAGCGCCCAGGCCGCCCGCATCAAGGAAGTGGCCAGCGTACAGGGCGTGCGCAGCAACCCCCTGGTGGGCTATGGCCTCGTCGTCGGCCTCGACGGCAGCGGCGACCAGACCACGCAAGCACCCTTCACCGGCCAGAGCCTGACGGCGATGCTGCAGCAGTTCGGCGTCATCCTGCCGCAGGGCGTGACCATGCAGCCGCGCAATATCGCCGCGGTGATGGTGACCACTTCGCTGCCACCCTTCGCCCAGCCCGGCCAGCAGCTCGATGTGGTGGTGTCCTCGATCGGCAATGCCAAGAGCCTGCGCGGCGGCACCCTGATAGCCACGCCGCTGCGCGGCACCGACGGCCAGATCTACGCGATGGCCCAGGGCAATCTGATCGTCGGCGGCGCCGGCGCCTCGGCGGGCGGCTCCAAGGTGCAGATCAATCATCTGAGCGCCGGCCGCGTGCCCGCGGGCGCGCTGGTGGAGCGCAGCGTGCCCACCGCGCTGCAGACCGGCGACAGCATCCAGTTCGACCTCAACGCGGCCGACTACAACACCGCGCGCAACCTCGCTCGCACCATCAATCGCGCCAAGGGCGAGGGCGTGGCCCAGGCGCTGGACGGCCGCAGCGTGCGCGTCAAGGTGCCCGCCGACCCGGACCAGCGCGTCAGCTTCCTGGCCGATCTGGAAGACCTGCCGCTGGACCTCAGCAGCCCGGCCGCGCGCGTGGTCATCAATGCGCGCACCGGCTCGGTGGTGATGAACCAGGCGGTGGCGCTCGCCGCCTGCGCGATCGCGCATGGCAGCCTGTCGGTGACGATCAGCTCCACGCCCCAGGTCAGCCAGCCCGGCCCGTTCTCGGGCGGCCAGACCACCGTCACCGAGAAGACCGATATCTCGATCAAGCAAGAACCCGGCGCGCTGATCCAGCTGCCCACCACCGCCAAGCTGGCCGATGTGGTGAAGGCACTGAATGCGCTGGGCGCCACCCCGCAGGACCTGCTGGCCATCCTGCAAGCCATGAAGAGCGCCGGCGCCATCACCGCGGAACTTGAGGTGATCTGACATGGCCTTCAATCCCCTGCCCCTCAATACCGGCACATATTCCGGTGGCTACAGTGGCGGCAACGCGCTGAACGCCGACACGCGCTCGATCGACGCCCTCAAGGCCGCCGCCGCACGCGACCCCAAGGCCTCCATCAAGGAAGCCGCCAAGCAGTTCGAATCGCTCTTCATGCAGGAGGTGATGAAGAGCATGCGCGCCTCCACCCTGTCCTCGGGCCTGCTCGACAACTCCGCCACGCAGATGGGCACCGAGATGCTGGACCAGCAGTTCGCCGGCAAGATGACCGGCCTGCCGGGGGGGCTCTCCGCCGCCATCGAGCGCCAGCTGCAGCGCCAGATGGGCATGGCCGACGTGGGCAAGGAAGCGGTGAAACCCCTGCAGCCCCTGCCAGCGCTGGCCAAGAAGGGTATCGCGCCGCATGTGCAAAGCTTCATCCAGAAGCACGACGCGGCCGCGAGGTCGGCCCAGGAGCAGACCGGCATCCCCGCCAGCTTCATGCTGGCGCAGGCGGCGCATGAGTCGGGCTGGGGCCGACGCGAGATCAGCAACAAGGACGGCAGCCCGTCCTTCAACGTCTTCGGCATCAAGGCCACGCCCGGCTGGTCCGGCAAGGTGGCCGAGGTGCAGACCACCGAATACATCGACGGCAAACCCCAGAAGGTGAGTGCCAAGTTCCGCGCCTATGGCAGCTACGACGAGGCCTTCAAGGACTATGCCAGGCTGATCGGCAGCAACGAGCGCTACCGCGAGGTGGTGGCCAAGGCCGGCACGGCCGAGGGCTTTGCACGCGGCCTGCAGAAGGCCGGCTATGCCACCGATCCCGACTACGCCGACAAGCTGGCGCGCGTCATCAACACCACGGTGCGCGTGCAGCGCGCCCTGGCCTAAGGACAGATCATGGGCACCGGAGCACTGCTCTCGCTGGGCATGCGCGCGATGTTCGCCAACCAGGCGGCCTTGCAGACCATTGGCCAGAACATCGCCAACGCCAACACGCCGGGCTATTCGCGCCAGCAGGTGCAGCTGACCACGCCGGTCGGCCAGGTCACCGGCGCGGGCTTCTTCGGCAAGGGCGTGGTGGTGCAGACCGTGACACGCAGCCACAACGAGTTCCTCACCAAGGAAGCCGCCAACTCCAGGTCGATCGCGGCGATGGACAGCACCGCCAACAACCAGCTGGCGCAGCTGGAGAAGCTGTTCCCGCCCGGCGAGCAAGGACTGGGCTTTGCCGCCAACCAGCTGCTGAATTCGCTCATGGACGTGGCCAGCCATCCGGCCGACCCCTCGGCGCGCCAGGTGGTGCTGGGCCGCGCACGCGAACTCGCCTCGCGCTTCGCCGGCGCCGGCCAGCAGCTCACCGACCTGCAGGCCGGGGTGGTGAGCGACCTCTCGGCCAATGTATCCGTCGTCAATCAACTGGCCAAACAGATCGCGACCGCCAATGACCAGATCGCGCGCGCCAACGGCACCGGCCACACGCCCAACGACCTGCTGGACCAGCGCGACCAACTGGTCTCGCAGCTTGCCGAGTACATGCAGATCTCGACCCTGCCGGCCGACGATGGCACGCTGGGCGTCTTCATCGGCGGCGGCCAGCGCCTGGTGCTGGGCGCCGATGCCCTGCAACTCTCGGTCAGCCGCGACCCCTACGACAACACCCGCGCCACCGTCAGCATCACCGAGGGTCAGCGCACGCGTGCCCTGGACGAGAGTGTGCTCACCGGCGGCTCGATCGCCGCGCTCTTGAACTACCAGAACAAGGATCTGCAGGACGCACGCAATATGATCGGTCAGTTGGCTAGCGCGGTGGCGACGCGCGTCAACGAACAACAGGCGCTGGGCTGGAACATGTCCCAGCCACCTGGTGTCGGCGACCCGATCTTCGCGATCGGCAAGCCGCGCGCCCTGCCTGCCGCCACCAATGCCAAGAACCCCGATGGCAGCTATGCCACGCCGGTCAAGCTGGAGCTGGTGCCGGGGCAATCGAATCTGCTGCAAGCCAGCTCCTACAAGCTCACGGCCGACCCCAGCGACCCAAGCAAGTACCAGTTGGTGCGGCTCTCGGACGGCCTGACGCGCACGGTGGCCGCCGGAGACCAGGTGGACGGCTTCACCATCACCTTCCCGGCCGGCCCACCGATCGCAACAGATAGCTTCGTGCTCGAACCGGTGGCCAACAGCGCCATCGACATGAGGCGCGTGCTCGACGCCACCTCGGGCATCGCCGCGGCCTCGCCACTGAGCGCCAACGCCAATGTGAGCAACCGCGGCACCGCCACGGTAGACGCGCTGTTCGCGGTGAACCCGAACGTGCATGGGCTCTACAACCTGAGCGATCCGACGCTGGACAAGGTGCCGGCCTCGCTGAGCTTCACCAATACCAATGCCCTCGATCCCAAGGGGCTGGACTACCAGCTGACATTGGCCGATGGCACGGTCTACACCGGCACCTGGCATGCCGGCGACAGCATTGGCGTGGATCCGAATGCGGTGCCGCCGATGGACCTGGGCTTCAGGCTGAGCATCAACGGCGTGCCAAAGGTGGCCGAGACGGTCAACGGCGTGGCCTTTCCCGGCGACACCATAGCGATCACGCTGACCAAGTTCCCTGCCAATAACAACGGCAATGCCAAGGCCTTCCTGGCACTGCAGAAGGAAGCCTATATCGGCCAGAGCGTGCTGCCCGACGGCAGCCTCTCGGCCGGCGCCAGCATCACCGACGCCTATGCGGCCTCGATGTCGGAGATCGGCGCGCGCGTGCAGGGTGCCAACTACCTGTCGGACGTCTCGGCCAGCGTGGCCGCGGATGCTGAGGCTACGCGTGCTGGCTTTGCCGGCGTCAATCTGGACGAGGAGGCGGCCCGGCTGATGCAGTTCCAGCAGGGCTATCAGGCCGCCGCCAAGGTACTGCAAACCGCCCAGACCATCTTCCAGGAACTGCTGTCGCTGTCGCAGCGTTGATGCAATAAAGCGTGTCGCCGAGGGCTGAATCATGCGTTTGTCTACCGCCAATATCTTCGATGCCAGCATTGCCACCCTGCAAAAGCGCCAGCAGCATATGCAGGACTCGCAGCAGCGCCTTACCTCGGGCAAGCGCGTCGAGCGCGCCAGCGACGACCCCACGGGCGCCGCCCGTGCCGAACGTGCGCTCGCCTCGATCGGCCTTGTGGAGGCCAACCAGCGCGCGCTGGATGCCAGCCGTAATTCGATGACGCTGAGCGAATCGGCGCTCGGCGATGCGGGCGAGATCCTGCAGCAGATCCGCGAGACCCTGGTGGCGGCCGGCAATGCCAGCTACAGCGACCCCGAGCGCGCCGGCCTGGCCAACAAGATCGCAGGCCTGCGCGCCCAGTTGCTCTCGATCGCCAACCGCCCCGACGGCGTCGGCGGCTTCCTGTTCTCCGGCCAGGGTTCCAGCAACCCGCCCTTCCTGGACACGCCGGGCGGTGTGGTGTTCGCCGGCCTGCCGGGCTCGGTGGAAACCGGCAACCTGGACAGCTTCGCTCTCACCGTGGACGGCCGCCTGACCTGGGAGCAGGGCCGCAGCGGCAACGGCAGCTTCGTCACCAGCGCGGCGCCCAACAGCATCACCGGCTCGCCGGCCAAGGGCTGGATCGACTCGGGCCGGGTGCTCGACCCCAAGCAGCTCACCAGCAACAACTACGACATCGCCATCAGCGGTGTCGCCCCAGCGGCCACCTATACCTTCACCAACACCGACACCGGCGCAGTGCAGAGTGGCGCCTTCTCGCCCGGCCAGACCCTCAGCTTCGAGGGCATGGCGGTGCAGATCGGCGGTGCGCCGGCCGATGGTGATCTGTTCCACATCAAGCCGTCCAGCAGCGACCTGAAACTGTTCGGCGTGCTGGACCAGGCCATTGCCGATCTGCGCATCACCAACCGCGGCGGCGCCGAGATCACCCAGGCCAATCTGGTCGCGCTGCGCGATCTGGATGCCTCGATGAGCAATTTGCAGAATATCCGCAGCCAGGTGGGCGAACGCATGAACAATCTGGACGGTTCCGAGAACCGCATGGCGGCGCTGAAGCAGTACAGTCAGCAGGAACGCTCGGCTGCCGAGGATCTGGACATGGTGCAAGGTATCTCGGACTTCCAGAACCAGCAGACCGGCTACGACGCGGCACTCAAGACCTATGCCATGGTGCAACGCATGTCCCTGTTCCAATACATAAACAACTGATGAATCACCACAGCATCCTGGGATCGCTGGCCCTGGGCTATACGCCCATGGTCGACAAGCAACGCCTCATCGAAGCCAGCCGCCTGACCATCTTCCCGCTGCGCCCCGATGCCAAGCTGGATGCCGGCGAACTGCTCGCGGCGGTGCAGGATGTCTGGCCCGCCGGTGGTGCACCGGTGCTGCTCAACATCCTGAGCGAGGGCCTGCTGAAGGACCTGCTGGCCAGGCCTCTGCCCAAGAACATCAGCCTCGAACTGCCCAGCTTCCTGGCCGGCGACGCCAGCCTGGCCGAATGCCTGGCGGCGCGCGCCGCCGAGGGCCTTGGGCTGATCCTCAAGGGGCGCCCGCACGGCGCCATGCCGCCCGGCTTCAAGCAGGTGGTGCTGGACCTGGACGAGGAGCGTGCCAACACCGCTGGCGCGCACCAGTTGCCGGCTGGTGGCCGGTTGCTGTTCACCGGTGTGCGCAGTGCCGCGGATTTCGACGAGTGTTTCCAGCGCGGCGCCCAGTCGGTGCTGGGCTGGCCCATGCATGGCGAGTTCGAAGCGCCGGCCACGCCCGCGGGCAAGAACGAGATCCAGGCTGACCTGCAGGTGATCGTCGAGCTGATGTCGCGCGTTGACCAGGGCGAGGACATCGCGCGCCTGGAGCAGACCTTGAAACGCGACCCCAGCCTGGCCTTCAAGCTCTTGCGTTACCTGAACTCGGCCGCTTTTGGCCTGCCGGTGGAGGTCACCTCGTTCCGCCACGCCATCATGCTCTTGGGCTATCCGCGCCTGAAGCGCTGGCTGGCCCTGCTGCTGACGACCGCCAGCAAGGACCACAATATGCGCCCGGTGATGCATGCCGCGCTGCGCCGCGGCCTGCTGCTCGAAGAGCTGGCCAAGGGCATGAGCGACGCCGAGCTGCGCGATGAGATGTTCATCTGCGGCCTGTTCTCGCTGCTGGACCATATGCTCAAGCAGCCTTTCGACAAGCTGCTGCAATCCATCCCCATGCCCGAGCGCGTGCGCCAGGCCCTGGTCGAGAAGACCGGCCCCTACCAGCCCTATCTGGAGCTGATCCACGCGATCGAGAACGAATCGGTGTTCGACTTCCGCAGCGCGGCCGAGACGCTGATGCTGGGCGCCGAGGAAATCAACCATGCGCTGCTGCGCGCGCTGAGCAAGGCGGCGCAGCTGGAGTGAGCACCTAAACTGCCGCTCCATGCCCTCCCAGCTTTCGCTGCTCTCACAAGACCTTTCCGCCCTGCGCTCCCTGATGAGCGGGCTGGGCGACGCCGTGGTGCTGCTGGACGAGCGCCTGCAGGTGCTGGAGGCCAACCCGGCGGCGCAGACGCGGCTGGGCGTCAGGCCCGGCGCGCAGCTGCCGCCGCTGCGCTCCGGCAAGGGCAGCAAGCTGCAGGACTGGCTCACCCTGGCCATGCATGCGCTGCGCGAGCAGCGGCGCGTGCCGGCCGCCCCCACCCTGGCGCTGAACGATGGCACGCGCGCGCAGCTGCAGCTGCTGGCGGTGGAGGCCGACGACCCGGCGCGCTGGATCCTGCACGCCAGGCTGGAGGCCCTGGCCGAGTCTCAGACTACCCAAGCCGCCGCCGAAGCGAGCGCCGGCCAGTTGCTGGACCAGGTCGTGCTCTCGTCACCCGGCTGGGCGCGCGAGCTGATCAAGATCTTCTGGTCCTCGCCCTTCCCCGCCTATGTGCAGGACGCCCAGTACAAGCTGGTGGTGGCCAACCATGCCTTTCTGGAGCTGTTCGGGCGCCCGCTGGAGCAGTTGGTGGGGCGCGATCTGCTCGACTGGCTGGCACCCGCCGACCGCGTCGCCCAGCGCGCGAGTCGCCCGCAGCGCGCGCTGGCGCGCTCGCTCACCCGGCGCGTACAGGCGCCAGCGGAGTTCCGCCTGCTCGACGCCAGCGGCCGCGAGCGCTGGATGCGCGCCAGCCAGCACCGCATCAGCGACGAAAGCCAGCCGCCGCTCTACATCTGCCTGCTGCAGGACTGCACCGCCGAGCTGGCCGCGCGCGAGCAGGCCGAGCGCTCGCAGCGCGAGATGGAGCAGTGGCTGGACATCAACCCGTTACCCATGGTGGTGTTCGACGAGGGCGGCCTGCTGCTCAAGTGCAACAGCGCCTTCGCCGCGCTCACCATCGACGCACCCACCAGCCTGTTCGATACCCCGCCCGCGCTGCAGCAGCTGCTGGCCTGGCGCGAGGGCAGCCTGCTCGACGCGCTCAAGCACAGCACGCAGATCTACCTCACCCAGGCCACCCTGGTGGACCCGGCCGGCAAGACGCGCTGGTTGCAGGGCCGGCTGCGCGCGATGCAGCAGGCGCCGGGCGCGGCACGCCGCTATATGGCGGTGCTGGAGGACCGCAGCCTGGAACAGGAGCGCGACCTGGCACACCAGCAGCTCGACGCACTGATGGACACCGCGGGCGTCGGCCTGGCCACCTTCGCCCAGGACGCTGGCTGGTTGCGTCCACGCGCCGCCAAGCCAGCTGCTCCGGGCGCGTCCCCGGCCCATGCCCTGCAGGGCCTGCAGGGCGTGGGCCGCGACATCGTCGAGCCCGATTCGATGGCCGAATTCGAACGCCTGCAGCACGCCCTCAAGCGCGGCGAGCGTGCCGAGGTGCGCTATGCGGTGCGCCATCCCGAGCTGGGGCGGCGCTGGCTGCTGACACGCGTGGAACCCGGCCAGCTTGCCTCCGGCCAGCGCACCACCTCGGTGGTGACGCTGGACATGACGGCCCAGCAGCAGGCACAGGCGCGCAGCGAGCAGCTGCTGCACGAGCTGGCCACCATCATGGACGGCGCCAGCCTGGGCCTGGCCTATCTGCGCGGCGAGCAGCTGGTGCGCTGCAACCCCGGCTTCGGCCGCATGCTCGGCTTCGAGCAGCCCCTGCATGCCGGCGCCAGCATCGGCCAGCTGTTCGCCGCCCTGCCCGATCTATGCCAGCAGATCCAGCTGGCGCTGCCGGGGCTGGAGCCGCAACAGCATTTCGAGGCCGAGTTCGTGCAGGTTGGCACCGAGGCGCCCGGCACCGCGCGCTGGCTTTCGCTGAGCCTGCGCCGCGTGCTCGCCGCCGTGCCACAGGCGGAGACCGAGACCATCGCCGTGATCAGCGACATCAGCCGGCTGAAGGCCCAGCAGGCCGAACTCGAAAGCCTGGTGCAGGACCGCGAGCTGATGTTCAGCCTTTCCGACGTGGGCATCGCGATCCTGCGCCAGGGCAGGATCGAGCGCGCCAACGATGCGCTTGCCAGCCTCACCGGCTATCGCATCCACGAGCTCTCCGGCCTGCCGCTGCAGGAGCTGTTCGAATCGGCCGCCGACTACGAGCACCAGCAGGCGGCCATGCAGGCGGCGTTGACGCGCTCGGGCCTGTGGCGCGGCGAGCGCCGCGTGCGCAGGCGCGACGGCAGCTCGCTGTGGATGCAGGTCAGCAAGCGCGCGATGCGCCGCGGCCAGCCCGAGGCCGGCCTGATTGCCACCTATGTGAACGTGGACGACCGCTGGCGCGCCCAGCAGTCGCTGATGCTGCAGACCGAGCGCGAGCGCGCGGTGCTGGATTCGGTGTTGGTGGGGATCGTCACGGTGGGCCGCGGCGGCATCGAATGGATGAACCGCTCGGCGCGCCGCATGTTTGGCGGCGATCTGAGCGCCTTCGCGGGCCAGCCCATGAGCATCGTGGCAACACCTGACCCCGACCACCCGTTCCGCCAGTCGCATTACCTGGACGAGCTCACCGAGGGCCAGGCCGAAACCTTCGAATGCCGCCTGAAAGCGCGCGACGGGCGCGAGTTCTGGGTGGTGGGCAATGCGGTGGTCACCGGCCTTGAAGAGACCGGCCGCCAGCTCACCTATGCGCTGCTGGACATTGAGCGCCGCCGCCAGGCCGAGGCCCAGACCCTGGCCGCCCAGGCCTCGCTGCGTCGCATCATCGAGGCCGCGCCGCTGGCCATCAGCCTGCACGATGCCAAGACCCTCAGGGTCGAGAAGATCAACCAGGTGGCGGCGCGCCTGGCCGGCCGCAGCGAGGCCGAGTTGCTGGGCGCCAGCCCCGAGGAACTGTTCGGCGCCGAGCGGGGCGAGCAGCTGCGTCGCGACATGGAGGATGCCCTGCTGGTGGACGCGGTGACGCACCGCGAATACCGGCTCGGTCGCGAGGGCCAGACCAGCGTCTGGGATGCGCGACTGCTGCACCTCAGCGAGATCAACGAGCTGGGCGACAGCAGCGAGCCCGAGCAATTGCTGCTGGTGGCCAGCGACGTCACCGAACACCGCGCCGCCGAAGAGGCGCGCCTGGAAGCGGCGATCTCGCAGCGCGAGCTGCTGGTGCGCGAGGTGCACCACCGCATCAAGAACAATCTGCAGGGCGTGGCCGGGCTGCTACAGCAGATCGCGGCGCGCCGGCCCGAGGTCAAGGCGGTGATCAGCGAGGCGGTGGGCCAGGTGCAGGCGATTGCCCAAGTCTACGGTCTGCAGGTCGGCGCCTCCGGTCCGCTGCGCGTGCGCAAGGTGGTGGAGGCCATCACCGGTTCGGTGCAGCGCATGTTCGGACGCGAGATCCGCACCGAGATAGCCGGCGAACTGGCCGGGCAGAGCCACCTCTGGGGCCTGCCCGAAGCCGAGTCGATCCCGATCGCGCTGACGCTCAACGAGCTGCTCACCAACGCCATCAAGCACAGCGGCGAGCAGGGCCAGGTGTGCTGCCGCCTGCTCTGCGAGCAGGGCCATGTGGCGGTGGAGATCAGCAACCCCGGCCAGCTGCCCGAGGGCTTCAAGCTCGCCGATGTGCCGGGCGGGGTCTCGGGCCTGGGGCTGGTGCGCGCCCTGCTGCCGCGCCGCTCGGCCATTCTGAGCATGGAGAACCAGGGCGATCAGGTGGTCTGCACGGTGCAGCTCTACCCGCCCAGCGTGAACCTGCTGGCGCCGCTCTGAGCGAAATTCTCAATTCGGCGACAATGAAGCCAAACGAGGGGGCTGAGATTGTGAGCACGAAGGGCAAG
This sequence comes from Paucibacter soli, assembly GCF_037482845.1. NCBI lineage: Bacteria > Pseudomonadati > Pseudomonadota > Betaproteobacteria > Burkholderiales > Sphaerotilaceae > Roseateles > Paucibacter soli. The sequence goes on along the minus strand of NZ_JBBHJW010000002.1, from coordinate 99,629 downwards.
ATACTCGTGGTCGATGACGACCGGCTGGTGTTGGCCACGCTGACGCATGGCCTCTCACAGGCCGGCTACGAGGTGATCGACGCCGACAACGGCGACGACGCCATCCTGCTGGCGCGCGAGCATCGCCCCGACCTCGCCCTGCTGGACATCCGCATGGAAGGCATGAGCGGCTTCGATGTGGCCGCCTATCTGCGCGAGTACCTGCAACTGCCCTTCATGTTCCTCTCCGCCTTTGCCGACGAGGACACCGTCGCCAAGGTGAAGGCGCTGGGCGCGGTGGCCTACCTGGTCAAGCCGCTGGACATCCACCAGATCGTGCCGGCCGTGGAGGCCGCTTTTGCCAAGCGCAGCGCCGCGCCCGAGCCCAGGCCGGCGGCCGTCGGCGGCGAGGCCCTGGCCCAGCCGGTGCCGGTGGCGGTGGGCATCCTGATGCACCGCTACTCGCTCTCGCGCGACGAGGCGCTGGCGCGGCTGCAGAAGCTGGCCGCGCACGAGGCGCGCCCCCTGCCCGAGCAGGCGCTGCGGCTGATCGAAGCGGTGGAATTGCTGGCCCTGCCGGGCCACAGCTGATCAAGTCAGCGTAAAGAAGAAGCGCGCGCCGCCGCCCACCTCGGACTCGGCCCAGATGTCGCCACCATGGCGGCGCACGATGCGGCGTACCGAGGCCAGGCCCACGCCGGTGCCCTGGAAATCGCTGGCGCTGTGCAGGCGCTGGAACACCTCGAAAAGGCGGTCGGCAAAGCGCATGTCGAAGCCAGCGCCGTTGTCGGCCACCATGAAGATGCGCTCGCCCTGCTCCAGCCGCGTCTCGAAACGGATCTGCGCCAGCTCGCGCTTGCCGCTGTACTTCCAGGCATTGCCCAGCAGGTTCTCCAGCACCATGCGCAAGAGCGTCGGGTCGCCCTGCACCTGCATACCGGGCTGCACATAGCATTCGATGGCACGCTCGGGATTGGCGCGCTTCAACTCGTCCAGCACCAGGGTGGCCATCTGGCTGAGGTTGACGACCTCGCGCTGCAGCGGCCGCGAGGACAGCTGGCTGAGCGAGAGCAGCGCATCGATCATGCTGTTCATACGCGTCGCCGCGCCCATCACGCGGTCGATATGGTCGTTGCCGATGCGGTCCAGCAGGCGACCATAGTCCTCCTTCAGGATGCGCGCAAAACCCTCCACGACGCGCAGCGGCGCGCGCAAATCGTGCGAGACCGTGTAGCTGAAGGATTCCTGGTCGGCGCGCGCCACCTCGGCCGCATCCAGTGCCAGTGCCGCGGGCACCGAATCGGGCGCCCCCTGCGGCCACAGGCTCAGCAACTGCGCCGGGCCCGTACCGTCCAGGCGCAGCATGCTGCTGCACAGCCACCAATGGCCGCAGGCCACGCCGCCATGCGCCCCCGGCTGCGCCAGCGCCTCGCGAATCTCGGCCGGCAGCGCATCCTGGCAGGCACCCCAGTTCATGCCCAGCAACTGCTCGGCCGGCCGCGCCATCAGCTGCGCCGCCACATCGTTGAGATCAAGCAGCTTGACGCCGTGACCATGGCCATCGGTGGGCGCACTGAGCAACCAGGCGGGCCCGGGCATGGCTTGCAGCCAGGGCTGGGTGGGCGCGGCTGCGGGGACCGGCGCGGGCTCAGTGGCGGGCTCAGCAGCAATGGGCGCGGCCGTCCCGAGGTAGCCGCAGAAGCGACCGCTGGCATCCAGGCAAACCTGGGCCCGCAGCAGCCAGCGCGCCGACGTACCACCCGCCTCGCTGGCGCAAGCCTGCACCAGCACATCGTGCAGAGGCAGGTGCTGGTCCAGGCGTTCCTGCAGCGAGGCATCGCTGTCCACCAGGGCAAAGCGCTCCCACAGCGACTGTGTGGCGGCCATGCCCACCCAGCTGGAGCTGGGCGCCACCTGCGGCGCCTGCCATCGCACCAGATGGTGCTCGGTATCGGTCTGCCATTGCCAGTGCGGCTGCAGCTGCGCCAGCAACTGCGCATGCTGGCGCGCCTCGCGCAAGGCCTCGGTCAGGCGCGCGCGCGTCAGCCGCACCGCCACATGCCAGGTCGTGGCCACCGCGCCCAGCAAGAGCGCTACGCCGCAGACCAGGCCCAGCAGCAACAGCCCCGAGCCGCTCTCTTCGTGGCCCAGGTAGATGCCCAAGCTCAGCAGCAGCAGGCCGGCCAGCCACATCGCCAGCAGCCGCGGGCTGCCCCTGCTGGGGCGGCGGTCGGAGGCGGCTTCGCTGGGACGATTCATGTGAGGCATTGTAAGGAGGACTTAAGTTTGCCAGCCGCATGCCGATCACCTCGTGTGGACCCGCATGACCTGACCCCGGGTCCACGCACAGGGACAGGCTTGCAACACCCAATGACAACACCCGAGCCCATCGAATGGAGCCCCGACGAGGAGCCCGCCGGCCACACGCCGGCGCTGCTGCGTGCCTCGCCCGAGATCCAGGCGATCGCGGACCAGCTGCCGCTGGGCGTGCTGGTGATCGAGACCAGCGTGGCGCGCATCCTGCATCTGAACCGAGAGGCCGAGCGCCTGCTAGTGCTGCGCCGCGCCCAGGTGCTGGGTCATGCGGCCAGCCAGCATCTGGACCCGGCGTTGGCCGAGCTGTGCCAGCCGGCGCGCTGGCGCCAACTGGAGGGCGCACGCCAGGCCGGGCGCGAAGACCTGCGCCTGCAGACCGCCTTCGGGCTGCGCTGGCTGCAGGTGCAGCGCAGCCTGGTCAGTTGGACCGGCGCGCGCCGGGCGGTGGGCCTGATCAGCCTGCAGGACGCCAGCGCCAAGCGCCAGCTCGAGCGGGCGCTGCAGGAAAGCGACACGCGTTTTCGCGAGGTCACCGACTCGGTGCGCGAATGCCTGTTCGTCACCACCCCCAGCTGGGACCGCCTTCATTTCAGCTCGCCGCTGCTGCTCGACACCCTGGGCTTGACGCCCAGCGAGCTGCGCAAGGCACCGCAGCTGTTCGAGCAGCGCGTACACCCCGACGATCGTGCGCTATACGCGCGCCGCCTGCAGGCCCAGGCCGAGGGCCAGCCCAGCGACATGGTGCTGCGCATCCTGCACCCCGCCAAGGGCCTGCGCTGGGTGCGGCTGCGCACGCGGCTGCAACCGCATGCCCATGGCCAGTCGCTGGTCTACGGCATCCTTGCCGACGTCAGCGACGAGCAGGCCCGCCAGGCCGAGTTGCAGCGCGCGCGCGATCTGGCGGAGGCCGCCAGCCAGGCCAAGAGCGCCTTTATGGCAAATATGAGCCACGAGATGCGCACTCCCATGAACGGCATCATGGGCATGACCCAGTTGCTGCTCGGCACGCCGCTGCAGGACGAGCAGCGCGGCTATGCCCAGGCCGCCTTCCGCAGCGCCGAGACCCTGCTGCGCCAGATCAACAATGTGCTGGACTTCGCCCAGGCCGAGTCGGGCCAGCTGGCGCTGGCGCTGGACGCATGCTCGCCGCGCCTGCTGGCCGAAACGCTGCTCGCACAACACGCGCCGGCGGCGCGCGCCAAGGGCCTGCGGCTGCTGCTCGAATGCGGCGCGGGCCTGCCACTGGAGATCCAGGCCGATGCGCTGCGCCTGTCGCAGCTGCTCGACAAGCTGCTCGACAACGCCATCAAATTCACCGCGCGCGGCGAGGTCAGGCTCAAGCTTGAAGTCGACGCCGAGCAGTTGCATTTCCATGTGCAGGACAGCGGCATCGGCATGGCGGCCGAGGATCTGCCGCGCCTGTTCTCGGCCTTTACCCAGGGCAACGCCAGCCTGGCACGCCCGCACGAGGGCAGCGGCCTTGGCCTGAGCATTGCGCAGGGCTTGGTCAAGCTGATGGGGGGGCGGATCCATGCGCTCAGCACGCCGGGCGTCGGCTCATGCATCACCGTGAGCCTGCCGCTGGAAGCGCCGATCGAGAAGGAATTGACGGATGCCCACGGCGCTCAGCGAACATCCGGATTGACGCCCTTTTCCGGACGCTCCATTCTTGTAGTCGAAGACAATGAGACCAATCAAGAAGTTATCCGAGAAATGCTGCTGCAGCTGGGTTGCCGTGTACGCCTTTGTGCGGACGCGCTGAGCGGCTTGCAGGCATTGTGCGAGGAGCAGTTCGACCTGGTGATGATGGACATCCACATGCCGGGTATGGACGGCATGGAGGCCTTGAGCTGGTTCCGCAAGGGACCGACGCAGCAGTTCAGGTTTTTGTGCCCGCCCAGCACCAAGGTGGTGGCGGTCACGGCCAACGCCCTGGACGGCGATGAACTGCGCTTGCGACAGCATGGCTTTGATGGCTACCTGCCCAAACCCGTCCGACAAAGCCAGTTGCTCGACATGCTAACGCTCAGCATTCCTGACGCCGCCTCTTCGCCCACCGATGCCAATGCCGACCCCAGCCCGCTTGAGGGACGCACCATGACTGCCACACCCGAACCCATGTCCGGTGCGCCCGCCCTGCTCGACAGCCAGGCGCTGGCGCGTTTGCGCGAACTCGACCCGGACGGTAGGAACCAGTTGCTGCAGCGCGTCGTGCAGGCCTTCCTGAAATCGCTGGAGCGCCTGCTGCCCGAGCTGGCCCAGGCCCGTGCCGGCGCAACGCCGGACCTGGCTGCGGTGCGGCATGTGGCCCACACCCTAAAATCCTCCTCGGCCAGCCTCGGTGCCATGGAGCTGTCAAGGCGTTGCGCCGATATTGAGGCGATGGTGCGCAACAACCAGTCCGAGGGCCTAGACTCGCTACTCGACGGCATGCAGGACGAGGTGGAACGTGTGCGCCATGCCCTGAGCGAGCTTTTGACGGGTCCGCAATGAATGCAGTAGATCAAAGCCTGGACGCCGACCTGCCCGAGCAGGCACGGGTGCTGCTGGTCGACGACGACGAGGTCAACCTCCTGCTCACCGCGATTGCCCTGCGCGAGCGCGGCTTCGACATCACCGAGGCCACCGGCGGCGCCGAGGCCCTGAAGGTGATTGGCGAATGGTCGCCCGACGTGATCGTGCTCGACGCCATGATGCCCGAGCTCGACGGCTTCGAGACCTGCCAGCGCCTGCGGGAGATGCCCGGCTTCGAATCCACCCCGGTGCTGATGCTCACCGGCCTGGACGACGATGCCTCCATCACGCGCGCCTACCAGGTGGGCGCGACCGACTTCTTCGTCAAGTCCACCCAATGGAGCCTGCTGGCCGGGCGCCTGCGCTACCTGCTGCGCAGCTCGCGCACCCGCATCGAGCTGGAGCGCAGCAAGGCGCGCCTGGCGCGCGCGCAAGACCTGGCACGCATGGGCAGCTTCGAGTGGCACCGCGGCGTGGGCCATTTCACCCTCGCCAACGAGGCGCTGCGCGTGTTCGGCCATGGGCCGCATGAGCATCTGGACTTCATCAGCGTGATGCGCATGGTGCCGCGCGAGGAGCGCATGCTGTTCATGCGCCTCTTGCGCGACGTCATCGCGCACAATTCGGTGCTGGTGACCGACCTGCCCGTGACGCTGCTGGACGGGCGTTCGCGCGTCATCCATATCGAGGCCGAGCCCGAGTTCAACGAACATGGCAACGCCAGCGGCTATACCGGCATCCTGCAGGACGTGACCGACCGCCGCATGGCCGAGGACAAGATCCGCCAACTGGCGAATTTCGATGCCCTCACCGGCCTGCCGAACCGCCGCCAGCTGATCTGGCGCGCCGAGCGCGCCATCGAACAGGCGCGCCGCGTCGGCCATGAGGTGGGCCTGCTGCTGATCGACCTGGACCGCTTCAAGGTCATCAACGACACCCTGGGACACGCCGCCGGCGACGAGTTGCTGATGGAAGTGGGCCGGCGCCTGCGCGCCTGCGTGCGCCACTCCGACCAAGTGATGGAGGGCATGCTGGAATCGGTGGGCGGGCGTTCGCACCGCACGCTGGAGGCGGTGGGCCGGCTGGGCGGCGACGAGTTCGTCGCCCTGCTGCCCGAGGTGGCCGACGAGCGCGATGCCGAGCGGGTGGCGCAGCGCGTGCTGGACGCCATGCGCGAGCCCATCTTCATCGCGGGCCAGGAATGCTTCGTCACCGCCAGCGTCGGCATCGCCATCTACCCGCGCGACGGCCTCACCATGGCCGACCTGCTGCGCAATTCCGACGTCGCCATGTATGCGGTGAAGAGCCAGGGCCGCAATGCCTCGGCGCTCTACACCCCCATGCTGGCGGGCCGCGGGCGCGAGAAGCTGGAGCTCGAATCGGCCCTGCACAAGGCCATCGAACGCGACGAGATCGTCTTGCACTACCAGCCCAAGATCGATGTGCGCGGCGCCCGCATGGTCGGCGCCGAGGCGCTGATGCGCTGGCAGCGCGGCGACAAGCTGGTACCGCCGGGCGACTTCATCCCGCTGGCCGAGGAGACCGGCCTGATCGTGCCTCTCTCGGAATGGGCGCTGCGCGAGGCGGCGCGCCAGGCCAAGGTCTGGCAGCTCAATTTCGGCTTCAGCGATTCGATCGCGGTGAACCTGCCGAACCGCCTGTTCGAGCGCTCCGACCTGGTCGAGCATATCCACCAATGCGTCAGCGCCTACGGTGTGCCGCACCGCGCGATCCAGCTGGAGATCACCGAGACCGGCCTGATGAAGGATTTGCAGAACGTCATCCCGGCGCTGCACCGCTTGAACGAGGTCGGCGTGGAAATCTCCATCGACGACTTCGGCACCGGCTATTCATCGCTGGCCTACCTCACCACCCTGCCGATCTCCGAGGTGAAGATCGATCGCAGCTTCGTGCGCGACCTGGGCATCACGCCGCAGAGCTCGGCGGTGGTCACCGCCATCATCGCCTTGGCGCGCTCGCTGGGCCTGCGCGTGATCGCCGAGGGCGTCGAGACGCTGCGCCAGATGGAGGTCTTGCACCGCCTCGGTTGCAGCGTGATGCAGGGCTTTCTGTTCAGCAAGCCGCTGGCGCCCGATGACCTGGAGCGCTGGCTGGCCCAGACCGTGCTGCCGCGCAAGGCGCCCTGGATCGCCCAGGCCAGCGCCGAGGATGCGGTGGCGAGTGAACTGATGCGGCCCATCAGCGGCCAGCAGCGCTGATGGACGAGGGCAAACGCAGTCCGCAGCCACCAGCGCAACTGGCCAAGGGCGCGCTGCGCCGGCTGATGCTGGACAAGCTCGAGCCCACGCCCGAGAACTATGCGCGCGCCTATGCGGCCGAGGCTGGCGATGCCGCCCCCGCGGGCCCCAGCGACGGCTGGCCCGAACGTGGCCAGCCGGTGCTGGCCAAGCTGCTGGCGATCGGCGTGAACGAGTTGCAGGCACGCCAGGACCTCAACGCCATGCTGCGCGCGGGCCGCTGGGACGAAGCCATCAAGGTGCTGGAGCGCATCCAGCAAAGCAGCGGACCGGCGGTGATTGCCGAGGCCATGGCCAGCGTCACCGAACGCCTGGTACGCGGCTTGGAGCGCGGCGGCCGCCAATGGACACTGGCACGCAAGAAGGATGGGCTGGCGCGCGTGCTGGAGAGCAATCGCAACGATCCGCAGCGCCTCGTGAACCGCTTGCGCCAGCTGGTGGCGAGCTGGGACAGCGATGTCAGCGACACCAGCGTCGACGCACTGCAGGACGAGGAGCCGGGTGGCACGCCCAGCCAGTTCTTCAGCGAGGAAGAACAGGCACTGGACACCAGCGCGCCGCCCGCGCCGGGGCTGCAGGCATGGCCGCAACTGGGCCAGAGCCTGCACCAGACCGTCCAGCATGCCTTGCCGGCGCTGGACGAGCGCGCCGACGCGCTCAAGCACGAACTCGAAGCCTGCCTGGCCGAGGTGCGCGCGCATGGCGCCACGCCGCAACGCGCCGAGGCCATGGAGGCCCTGTGCCAGCGCGCGCGCCGCATGCTGGACCATCGCCACCATCTGTTCGGGCAGTTGGGCGCACTGTGCAAGGAGCTCAGCGCCAGCATGGTGGAGTTGGCCGAAGACGATTCCTGGGCGCGCGGCCAATGCGAGGCCATGAGCGAGGCGCTGGAGCAAGGCGTTAGCTCACGCGTGGTGCGCATGGTGGACGAGATGCTGGGCGGCACGCGCCGGCGCCAGCGCGCCTTGCGCGAGGAGCGCCGCAAGGCGCGCGATTCGCTCAAGACCCTGATCCACCAGATGCTGGCCGAGCTGGCCGAGCTGGGACAGCACACCGACCGTTTCAGCGACAACGTGGGGCGTTATGCCGAGGTGATCGAGCGCGCCGACAGCATCGAGAGCCTGGCCGGCGTGGTGCGCGAGATGGTGGAGGAAAGCCGCAGCGTGCAAGGCCTGGTGCAGGCCACCCAGGCGCGCCTGAGCGGCGAGCATGAGCGCGCCTCCAGCCTCTCCAGGCGCGTAGACGAGCTGGAGGACGAGCTGCGCAAGCTTTCCAACGAGGTGCAGACCGATCAGCTCACCAAGATCGCGAATCGCCGTGGCCTGGAGGCCGCCTTCAACACCGAGCAGGCCAAGCTGGAGCGCGAAGGCTCGGCGCTCGCGCTGGCGCTGCTGGACGTCGACAACTTCAAGAAACTCAACGACACCCTGGGCCATGCGGCCGGCGACGTCGCGCTGAGCTCATTGGCCGCGCGCGTGACGCAGATGCTGCGCCCGGGCGATTTGGTGGCGCGCTACGGCGGCGAGGAGTTCGTGCTGATGCTGCCGCGCACCCCGCTGGACGAGGCACAGCAGGTGCTGACGCGCCTGCAGCGCTCGCTCTCCGCGGCGCTTTTTATGCACGAGGGCAAGGACGTGTTCGTGACCTTCTCGGCCGGCATCACGCTCTACCGCCTGGGCGAAAAGCTCGAAGAGGCGCTGGACCGCGCCGACGAGGGCCTGTACGAGGCCAAGCGCACGGGCAAGAACCGGGCCTGCATCGTCGACTAGGCTCGCGCTAGAAGCCGAAGGCGAGGCGCAGCCCGCCCCAATGCCGGCCACCCACCATGATGGGCGCCGAGGCCTCCTTGAGCAGCACGAACTTGCCACCACCCATGTCGCGGCGGTAGGTCTGCAAGAGAAAGGGCCGCTGGTTGCGCGCCGAGGCCAGGCCGGTGCGGTCGTTGAAGATGCGGCGGTAGCGGCTGTTGGCGGTGTTCCACACCAGGTCACCGGGCCGCTGGGGCTGGCAATAACGCTTGTTGTGCGTGGCCACATAGCCGTTGCGGTCCACCGCGATGCAGTACACCACCTTGTCGCTGAGTTTCAACATGCGTTCCTGCACGGCCGGGAAGAGGCGGTCGGCAAGGCCGACGAACTCGGTCAGGTGCTGCGGCGGGTTGGTGCCGGCCATGGGCTTGTAGCGCTCGTCGAAGAGCTGGGCCTCGCTGATCTGGCGCGCGGCCAGGGCCTGCTCCAGCTGGTCGGCGATCTCGCGCGCCGCTTCCTGGGCGCCGCGGATATAGAGCGCGTCCTCCACCTCCACGCCCGAATCGGCGATGCGCTCGATCAACTCCTCGGACAGGCGCAGGAAGCGGTCGCTGCAGGCAAAGGCGGCATCCAGATAACGCATTGCCTGCTGCACCTCGCGCTCCAGCTCGCCCGAGCGCTGCGCCAGCTGCAAGGTGGTCTGCTGGCTCTGCTGCGCCGAGCCGGCGATGCGGCCCACGTCCTGCTCCACCTCGGCAAAGGCCTGGTGGATGCTGCTGTTACCGCCGCCGCTGCCACCGCCAGCCTCGCTGCGCAGTTCGCGGCTGAACTTGTCGACGCGCGCGTCCAGTTGCGCCACCGTGCCCATGATGGACTTGGACGAACTCTCGACCTGGGCCGCCAGCGCCTTGACCGCATCGGCCACCACACCAAAGCCGCGCCCGGCTTCGCCGGCACGCTTGGCCTCGACCGAGGCATTGAAGGCCACCAGCCGTGTCTGCAGCGCGATCTTGGTGATCTCGGAGGCGGCGTCGGACACCTGATGCAGGGTCTGCACGATGCCCCCAACCTCGTTGCCGACCTGCTCCAGAGCCTGGCGGGCACGCGTGACGGCGGCGCGGGTGAGTTCGGTGGCGGAGGCGATCGCCAGCTGCGACTGCTGCACCTGGCCCAGCTCGGTGGAGACGGCCGCCATGGCCTGGGCCTGGGCGGCGACTACTTTCTGGGTGTCTTCGAGCGCGCCGCGCACCTCGGCGGCGTCCTTGCCCAGCGAGGACATGCTGCGCGCCAGATGCTGCACCAGCGATGGCGAGGCCACGCCCTGCCGTTCGCCCGGCTGCGCCGGCTGCTGCTCAGAATCCTTGTGGCGGCCCCACTGCAACATCGCTGTCCCCCATGGTGATGAACGGGGGCATTGTGGGGCCGGCCGCGCCGCCCAGCTGACGGCCAGCTTACCCGGCGCGGCGGCGCTTCACCACTCGCGCAATTTCACACGCAAACGCGCGATCGCCTGGCTGTGCAGCTGGCAGACGCGCGACTCGGTGACCTTGAGCACCGCGGCGATTTCCTTCAGGTTCATGTCGTGCTCGTAGTACATGCTCATCACGTACTGCTCGCGCTCGGGCAGGTTCTTGATCGCGGCCACCAGGGCCTGGCGCATGCGGTGGTCCTGCAAGAGGGCCATCGGGTTGTTGCTGTCGTCGGCCACATGGCGGTCGAGGTAGTCCTCGTCGCCGTCGTCGCCGCTCATGTCTTCCAGATAGACCAGCTGGGTGCCACGCACCTTGCCGAGCAACTCCTGGTACTCGGTGAGGCTCACGCCCATCTCGACGGCGATCTCCGACTCCTGCGGCGCGCGGCCGAGCTTCTGCTCGAGCTTGTGCACCGCTTGCTCGATGCTGCGCTGCTGGCGGCGCGTGCCGCGGCTCATCCAGTCGCCGCCGCGCAGCTCGTCGAGCATGGCGCCGCGGATGCGCTGGGTGGCGAAGGTTTCGAACTGCACGCCCTGGCCCACGTCGAAGCGCGAGAGCGCGTCGGTCAGGCCGATCAGGCCCACCTGGATCAGATCGTCCAGCTCGACATTGGCCGGCAGCTTGGCAATCATCTGGTGCGCCAGGCGTCGCACCAAGGGGCTGTACTGCTTGATCAGGGAGGAGTTGTCGAGGCGACCTTTGGCGGTATACATCATCGGCTCCAGCTTATCAGTTGGCGGCCATCACCAGGCCCTGGGCCGGGACGGTGGCTGGACGGCGCTGCCACATGGCGCGCGGACGCAGAGGCATGGCATCGGCGGCGGACTCGGCCACCATGCCGGGCGGTGCGGCAATCAGGAGTTCGCGCGCCAGGTGGCGCAGCTCGGGCGTCATCGGGCTGCTGGCGGGCATGCGCGGATCCAGGCAGGCCCAGTCGCGCAGCACCGCGCCCAGAAAGCCATCGCCGCAGCTGCTGATCTGCGCGGCGATGCGATCGGCCAGGCGCAGCTGGGGCGAGCAGGCCAGCAAGAGGCTGTAGACCATCAGGCCGGCGCGTTGCGCCAGCCACTTCATGCCGGCATAGGCGTGGGTGACACTCATGGTGTCAGTATCTGCCAAGAGCACCGGGCGCACCTCCCGGGAAGCCACTACCCGCGCCAGTTCCGCGGCGCTGGCATGCAGCAGCACCACATCGGCATAGGGCGCGGCGTCGGTCACCACTTCCAGGAACTGGGCGGCCGAGCCGTTGGCATTGATATAGCGCATCGGCAGGCCGCGCGCGGCCAGGTAGGAGACATGCTTGGAGAGGCGCTCCACACAGGAGCCCAGGTCCACCGCGGCGAGCTCGCCGGGCTGCGGCGCCTGCTCGCCGGCGTCGATCACCAGGGTGTGCAGGCCAAGCTCGGCGAAGGCCGCGCACAGGCCTTCCAGCAGGGCACCGCCGCCCACCACATGGGGGTTGCTGACCACCGGCACGAAGCGCACGCGGGAGCTGGCGAAGAGCTTGCGCAGGCCGTCGGCCTGGTCTTGCGGGGGAGTGCTGTGGTTGCGCATGAGAGTCACCTGCTTGGGGTTACTTCTTGGTCTGGGTTTCAGTGGACGCCCATGGCGGCCGGCATGCCGGCGGCCAGCGCAGGGCCCCCTGCAAAAATCAGGTTCACGTCGGCGTTATCCATGCGCCAGGCGGCGGTCGGCTGGCTGCGCATGGCGCGTTGCACCAGGGCCGGCGCAGAGAGGCGGTGCCAGTCTTCCGGCACGCGCTGGCCATTGGCCACGCCGATGATGCGCAGCTTGTGGCGGATCATGGTGTCCAGCGCGGGCCCCAGCTTGACGGCCTCGTCGATCTTGGAGAGCACGACGCCCTGGCATTCGTTGGCGCGCCAGGCGCTCACCACATCGTCGATGGTCTCGCCCTGCTGGGCCGCGTTCACCACCAGGATCTTCTTCACGCTGGCGTGCGCAAGCATATCCAGCAGCTCGCGGGTGCGGGTGTCGCGCTGGGCCATGCCCGCGGTGTCGATCAGCACCATCTTCTTGGCGCTGAGCAGCTCCAGCAGGTCTTCCAGCGAGGCGCGGTCATGCGCGGTGTGCACCGGCACGCCCAGGATGCGGCCATAGGCGCGCAGCTGTTCGTGCGCGCCGACCCGGTAGGCGTCCAGGGTGATCAGGCCCAGCTGGCCGGCGCCATGGCGGGTGGCAAAGGCGGCGGCGATCTTGGCGGTGGTGGTGGTCTTGCCCACGCCGGTGGAACCGATCATGGCAAACACGCCGCCCTGCTCTTCCAGCGCCGGCATCGCCTCGTCGGTGAGCAGATTGCGCGCCAGCACATGGGTGGCCCATTGGTTCTCGTCGGGCGAGCCGGCCTTGTCCTCAGACCCATTCCCGTAGTGGGCCGGGCAGCCCTCCACCAGCTTGCGCACCAGCGCGGGCGAGAAGCCCACTTCCAGCAGGCGCTGGGTCAGGCGCGCCTGCGCCGGCTGGCGCTGCAGCTTTTCCATGAAGGCCAGGGCGCCGAAACGCTCCTCGATCATGCCCTTCATCGAGCGCAGCTCGTTCATCATGTCCTGCTGGTCGCGGCGCGAGGCGCTTGGGATGTCGGACAGGCTGGGCATCTCGGTGAGCGCCTTCCGCACACCGGGCATGCGGATTTCGTCGCGCAGCACCGGCGGCACGCGCGGCGCGGCGGCCGGCGCTGCGGCATCGATACGGCGCGCGTTCATGGCCTGCATAGCGGCCTGGGCGCGCTGCTGACGGATCGCGGCCAGCGAGCTGACGCCTTCGGCCTCCACGGCATCGGCGGCCTTGTCATCGGCCAGCATCGGGTCCTGCTGACCCTGCAGCTCGGCCTGGCGGCGCTTGAGCATGCGCTCGCGCACATAGTCCTGGAAGGACAGGGTGCTCATCGCCAGGGTGTTTACATCCTCGCTGACCTCGTTGCTGCCGAAACCAGGCTCATGGCGCTCGGCAATGCGTGACGCCAGCTTGCCGCGCGGGGCTTCGGCAGCTGCCTGCGGCGCCGGCGCCGGGCGCGCGGCGACGCGGCTGGGGCCGCTGACGCGCGGCGCGGTGGCGGCCACGCGTTCGATCTGGCTCATGCCCTCGGGGGCCATGGCCAGCACCTCCACGCCTTCGGCGCAGGGCTTGTTGGAGAGCACAACGGCGTCGTCGCCGAAGGCCTGGCGCACCAGGGCCATGGCCTCGCGGGAGGTGCGGGCGGTAAAGCGCTTCACATTCATGCCGTGCCTCCGATGATCGAGCCGATGCGTATGGTGTGGGTTTCAGGAATCTCGCTATGGCCCAGCACCTTCAGGCGCGGGGCGGCACGGCGCAGCAGGCGCGCCATCGGCGCGCGGATCAGGTCGGGCACCAGCAGGCAGGCGGGCACGCCGCGCTCTTCCTGGGCCTGGGTGTTCTCGGCGGCGCTGCGCGCCAGGGTGTCGGCCACGCCGGGGTCCAGCGCGGCGCCATGCGGCGAGTTCAGGGCCTGGGTCACCAGGCGCTCCAGCTCGGGTTCCAGCGCGATCACGTCCAGCTCCTTCACCGGGCCGTAGATCTGCTGCACGATGGCCGGGGCGATATGGGTACGGATGCGGCGGGCCAGCTCGGCCGGGTCGCTGACGGCGCCGGGGCCGGCGGCGTTCTCGGCGATCGATTCGACGATGGAGCGCATATCGCGGATGTGCACGCCCTCCTCCAGCAGCAGCTGGAGCACGCGTTGCAGGGTTGCGATGCCGACCATTTTGGGTATCACGTCTTCGATCAGTTGCGGTTGCAGCTTGGTGAGGTGGTCCACCAGTTGCTGCGTCTCCACCCGGCCCAGCAAACGGGCCGCGTGGACTTGCATCAAGTGTGAGAGATGGGTGGCAATCACGGTCGAACAATCAACCACGGTAAATCCCGCCATTTGGGCCATATCGCGCTGGCGGTCTTCGATCCATACCGCCGGCAGTCCGAAGGCGGGATCGGTGGTCTGGGTGCCGATCAGGCGCTGGGTCGCGTGGCCGGGGTTGATCGCGAGCCACATGCCGGGATAGGCCTCGGCCTCGCCGATCACGGCACCGCGCAGGGTCAGGCGGTACTGGCTGGGGCGCAGCTCCAGGTTGTCGCGGATATGCACGGCCGGCGGCAGGAAGCCGACCTCCTGCGCGAACTTGCGCCGCACGCCCTTGATGCGCGAGAGCAGATCGCCCTCCTTGTTCTTGTCCACCAGGGTGATGAGGCGGTAGCCGACCTCCAGGCCCAGGGTGTCCACCGGCACCAGGTCGTCCCAGCTGGCCTCGGCGTTCTCGATCGGTGCGGCCACCGGCGCCGGTGCCCGGGCGCGGGCGGCCTCGGCCTGCTGCTTGCTCCGCAGCCACCAGGCCAGCCAGCCCATGCAGGATGCGATCAGCAGGAACACCAGATGCGGCATGCCTGGGATCAGGCCCAGCATGCCGATCACGCCGGCGGTGATGGCCAGGCTCTTGGCCGAGCCGAACACCTGGCGGCCGATCATGCTGCCGATGTCCTTGTCCTTGCCGACGCGCGACACCACCATGGCGGCGGCCACCGAGATCAGCAGCGCCGGCACCTGGGCCACCAGCGCGTCGCCGACCGCCAGCAGGATGTAGGAATTGGCGGCCTGGCCGGCCGTCAGGCCATGCTGAGCCACACCGATGATGAAGCCGCCGACGATGTTGATGAACAGGATCAGGATGCCGGCCACGGCATCGCCGCGCACGAACTTGCTGGCACCGTCCATGGAGCCGAAGAAGTCGGCCTCGTCGCTGAGCTCGGCGCGGCGGCGCTTGGCCTCCTTCTCGTCGATCAGGCCCGCGTTCAGGTCGGCGTCCACCGCCATCTGCTTGCCGGGCATCGCATCCAGGGTGAAGCGCGCGCCGACCTCGGCGATGCGCTCGGCACCCTTGGTCACCACAATGAAGTTGATCACCACCAGGATGGCGAACACGATCAGGCCGACCGCGAAGTTGCCGCCGATCAGGAAGTGACCGAAGGACTCGATCACCTTGCCAGCCGCGCCGGTGCCGGTATGACCCTCCAGCAGCACCACGCGGGTGGAGGCCACGTTGAGCGAGAGCCGCATCAGGGTGGTGAGCAGCAGCACGGTCGGGAAGGCCGCGAAGTCCAGCGGCCGCAGCATATGCGCGGCCACCATCATCACCATCACCGCCATCGCGATGTTGAAGGTGAACAGCAGGTCCAGCGCGAAGGGTGGCAGCGGCAGCACCATCATCGACAGGATCAGGATCACCGCCAGCGGCGCGCCCAGGGCAGCGATGACGGCGGCACGTGGTCCCAGAAGGGCCTGCAGTTGAGCGATCAGCGCGTTCATGATGCTTGTTCAAACTCCAGGTCGTCGTCGCGCGGGGGCACAGGCTTGTTGAGCGGATCCAGCTCGGGCGGCACCTGCGGGTTGGGCATCTGCTGCGGCGCCGTGCCGTGCCCGGCCATGGCGGCGCGCAGCTGGAACACATAGGCCAGCACCTGGGCCACCGCGGCAAACAGCGCGGCCGGGATCTCGCGGTCGAGTTCGGCATGGGCGTAGAGCGCGCGCGCCAGCATCGGCGACTGCAGCACCGGCACCTTGGCCTCCTTGGCGAGGTCGCGGATCTTGAAGGCCAGCGTGTCGGCCCCCTTGGCCACCACCTTGGGCGCGGCCATGCTGGTCTCGTCGTACTTGAGCGCGACGGCGAAGTGGGTGGGATTCATCACCACCAGGTCGGCCTTGGGGACGGCAGCCATCATGCGGCGCTTGGCCATCTCGCGCATCTTGGCGCGCATCTTGGCCTTCATCTCCAGATTGCCCTCGACCTCCTTCATTTCCTGCTTCACTTCCTCGCGGGACATGCGCAGGCGCTTCATATAGCTCTGGTACTGCAGCGGCACGTCGATGAGGGCGAACAGCGCCAGTGCGATGCCCAGCATCGCCAAACCCGACATCAGCTGCTGCCCCGCATAGGCCAGCGCCGCCGGCAGCGGCACCGACATGATGCCGACGTAGGAGGCCATGCGGTCCTTCAGCACCAGCGCGCCCACCACGCCCAGCACCAGGGCCAGCAGGCAGGCCTTGAGCGCCTGGCCCAGGCCCTGCCACTGGAACAGCCTTGCCAGGCCGGCGATCGGGTTGAGGTGCGAGAACTTGGGCGCGAGCGGCTTGAAGGTCATGTTCCAGCCACCCAGGGCCAGATTGCTGGCCACCGCGGCCAGGCTCAGCACCCCGCCCACCGGCAGTATCACCAGCAGGGCACGCAGGCCCATATCGGCGAGGCGCTCGCCCATGAAACCTGGACGCGCCAGCAGTTGCGCGTCGAAGCGCAGGCCCTCGCGCACCAGTTGCTGCAGCCAGTCCAGCGCCTGCGGGGCGCCCACGCTGAGCATCACACCGGCGGTGACCATCATGGCGAAATGCACCAGGTCACGCGAACGCGGCAGCTGGCCCTCGGCCCGAGATCGTTTGATCTTCTTGGCTGAGGCCGGTAAGTTTCTGTCTTGTGCGTCTTGGTCGGCCATGGCGTGATGCACGCGAGAAGCGCGTGCCGCCATCTTGGCCGTTCAGGGCTCGTTCTTGAGCGAGAAAAGCGGGGGGATTCGGCCGGTCATTTCGACCACCCCCCTCGACCGGCTAGGCCGGCACAGGCATCAGAACCCCAGGCTGGCGAGCAGATCGTCCACTTCGCCCTGGTTGCTGACCACATCGGTGCGCCCCTCGGGGTTGACCACGGGGCCTTGCAGGATGTTGGGATCGACCTTCTCGCGCTGCTCGGGCGGCACCACCGAGACCAGCAGCTTCACCAGACTGTCTTCCAGATCATTGGCCAGGGTCACGACCTTGGCCACCACCTGACCGGTGAGGTCATGGAAGTCCTGCGCCATCATGATGTCGGTCAGATGCTGGTCGATATGCGCGGTGGAGTCCTCCACCTGCTTCACGAAGTTGAACACCGCGCCGCTGGCCACGGCCTTGACCGGATCGGCGGTGATGGCCTTGGCCATCTCGGCGGTGGCCGAGGTGATGCGCGCATGCTCGGCCTTGGCCTGGTCCACCGAGTTCAGCACCTTGTTGGCAGCCTCGGCCGTCTTGGTGGCGATATAGCTCAGGCGGCTGCGTGCATCGGGCAACCCGTCGGTGGCCACCTGCAGCTTGGGCATCACGCCCAGCTGCTGCATGGTGTCGTGCAGCACACGCGTGATGGTGCCGATCTGCTGGAATACCTCGGGCGAGACCGTCAGCGGGTCGGTGCCGGTATGCAGCTTGGACAGTTCTTCCATTTTCATAAAGGGCTCCCGGAAAATGGAGTTGGTCAGGCCGCAGCGGCCAGCTTTTGCATGATCTTCTGGACTTTTTCTTCCAGGGTGGCCTTGGTGAATGGTTTAACGATGTAGCCGGCCGCGCCGCTCTGGGCCGCCAGCACGATGTCTTCCTTGCGCGCCTCGGCCGTCACCATCAGCACCGGCAGGTGCTTCAGATTGGGATCTTCCTTGATGGCCTTGAGCAGTTCGAAGCCCGTCATATTGGGCATATTGATGTCGCTGACGACGAAGTCGTACTTCGACTGCTTCAGCATGCTCAGCGCTTCCACGCCATCCTCGGCCTCTTCGGCATTGTTGTAGCCGATCTCCTTCAGCAGACCGCGCACGATGCGGCGCATGGTCGAGAAGTCATCGACGATCAGAAATTTCATGTCAGTGCTCATGGCATTCCTCGCTGGGGCTAGAGGGTCTTATCGGTTCGTGGCTGGAGAACTTGAGCCATTATTAGCGGATGCGGCGGCTTGTGGTGCATCCGCGCCCTCATCCTCGTCATCCGTCACGTTTTTCAGCACGGCATCCTCGGCATCCCGGTTCATCACGATGATGGAGATGCGCCGATTCAGCGCGCCCTCGGGGTTCTTGGGCTCCAGCAGCTTGCTCGAGGCCAGGCCTTGCACCCGCAGCATGCGAGCGTCCGACAGGCCGCCAGCCACCAGCTCGCGACGCGAGGCGTTGGCACGGTCGGCCGAAAGCTCCCAGTTGCTGTAACCGCGATGGCCCTCGGGGAACGGTACGGCGTCGGTGTGCCCCTCGATGGTGAGGCGATTCGGCACCTCGGTGAGCACATTGCCGAGTTCGCGCAGCAACTCGCGCATATAGGGTTTCACCACCGCGCTGCCGCTGTCGAACATGGGGCGGTTGTTCTCGTCCACGATCTGGATGCGCAAGCCTTCCTTGGTCATGTCCAGGCGGATCTGCCCGCCCAGTGCCGCCAACTTGGGGGTGTTGGCCAGCACTTCCTTGACCTTGTCCTTGAGCTGCTCAAGGCGGCTGCGCTCGGCACGGCGCTGCTCTTCCTTGAGAGCGCGCAGATTGACGGTGTGGCGGCGTGTCTCGATGTCGCCGGACTTGACCTGGCCGCCCTGGCGGGTCAGGTCCAGGCCGCCGCCCTTCACCACATGCGAGGCGTCGCCCGAGCCCGAGCCGCCCGCCATCGACACCTTCAGCGGCGACGCGAAGTAGTCGGCAATGCCCTTCTTGTCGCCCTCGGTGGTGGAGCCCAGCAGCCACATCAGCAGGAAGAAGGCCATCATGGCGGTCACGAAGTCCGCATAGGCGATCTTCCAGGCGCCGCCATGGGCGGCATGGCCGCCCTTCTTGACGCGCTTGATGATGATGGGTTGGAGCTTCTTGGCGTCGCCGGCCATGACTTACTTCTTTTTCACGTGACCTTCGAGCTCGGCGAAGGTGGGCCGCTCGGTGGAATACAGCACCTTGCGGCCAAACTCGATGGCAACCTGGGGTGCATAACCCTGCATGGAGGCAAGCAGGGTGGTCTTGATGCATTGCAGCTCCTTGCCGCCCTCGTCCACCTTGGCCTCCAACAGGCCGGCAAGCGGTTCGGCAAAGGCATAGGCCAGCAGAATACCCAGAAAGGTTCCCACCAGGGCCGAGCCGATCATGCCGCCCAGCACCGCGGGCGGTTGACCCACCGAGCCCATGGTGTTCACCACGCCCAGCACCGCGGCCACGATGCCGAAGGCCGGCAGGCCGCCGGCGAGCCGTTGCAGCGCCTGCACCGCAGCATGGGCCTCGTGATGGTGGGTCTCGATCTCGCTGTCCATCAAGGACTCGATCTCATGCGCGTTCAGATTGCCCGACACCATCATGCGCAGATAGTCGGTGATGAACTCGGCCACATGGTGGTCATTGCCCACCGCCGGGTACTTCTGGAACAGCGGCGAACTGTGCGGATCCTCGACGTCCTTTTCGATCGACATCAGGCCCTCCTTGCGGGCCTTCTGCAGAATGTCGTAGAGCAAGGCCAGCAGCTCCATATAGCGCGCCTTGGTGTATTTGCTGCCCTTGAAGCAATCGCCCAGGCCCTTGGCCGTGGCCTTCATGGTCTTCATCGGGTTGGTGGCCAGCATCGCGCCGATGGCTGCACCGAAGATGGTGGTCATCTCGAAGGGCAAGGCGTGCAGCACCACGCCGATATTGCCGCCGTGCGCAATGAACACGCCGAAGATGCAGGCCATGGCGATGGCCCAGCCGATGATGACGAACATGAGTGATGGCCTATGGGTTACCCGGCCGCCGCGGCAGCAGCTGCAGCCGCGCGGATGGTCGATTCTCTGCCTTATCGGCCCAAAATCCCTGCGCTTGAGTGTGCCGCATGGCGCTGCGGGTCAATGCGGTCAACACCGGGGCAATCGCCCCACAAAAGAAAGCGGCGGGTCCCAACAAGGAGAACCGCCGCAAAGCACAGAGGCTGTGCTAGGAGGAGACAAGCAAGAAGTTGATCAAGAAGGCCGCGCGGGCAGTTGGTAGACCCAGAGCTGGCGCGCGCTGCCGGCTTGCAGTTGAGCATATGGTGCGACGCCGGGGATTGCAAAGTCCAGACTCACCAGGCTGGCGCCGGCGTGCATTTCTTGGCAGGCCTTGGCCCAGGCGCGCGGCATCGACTCCGGGCGCTGGAACAGATAGACCAGCGCATAGCCGCTCCAGTCCTCGGCCCACATATCGCCGCGCCGCACCTTGGCCCAAGGGCATCGCAGCGCCGCCAGCCAGGCCCAGGGCCGGCTCCATTCCACGCCATGGACGCGCGCAGCGGGATAGGCGCGGCGCAGGGCGCGCAGGCCATCGCCGATGCCGCAGCCGGCATCCAGCACCAGGGCGTCGGCGCCCAGCGTGATGTGCGCGGGAAGATCCTGCAGGGCGGCATGCGGGGTCGGGAACAGCGGCGCGTCCGACCAGGCCCGGCGCGGATAGGCCAGCACCAGCAGCGCCAGCGCCGCCAGCCAGCCCCAGCCGGGCAGACTAAGGCCGGGGCTGCTGAGCAGCAGCGAAAGCGGAAAGCCGCCGGCCACCATCAGGCGGCGCCAGCGCGGGCCATGCGGCAAGGCCAGCGCCAGGCCCAGCAGCACCGCACCCACCATGGCCACGGCAGCCTGCCCGGGGCGCAGCAGCAGATACAGGCCCCAGCAAGCGGCCCAGCTGAGCAGCGCCGGCAGCGGCCAGCGCAGCAGCCCCGCCAGGCGCGGAGCCAGGCCGACGGCCTTGGACATGGGCATCAGGGCCGCCACGTTTGGCCGGCTCAATGCATCTGTATGGCGCCCTGGGCGCGGCCCTTGCCGGCGCGGGCGGGCGGGTTGCACAGGCCGCACACATAGTGGCGCGCGATCTCGTGCGGATGCGTGACGAAATGACCGCCGCATTTGCCACACTTGGTCATGGTCAGCATGCCGTTGTCCACGAACTTCACCAGGCGCCAGGCACGCGTCACCGACAGCAGCGCCTCCAGGCCCTGCGCCTGGGTCTGCTCCAGATACAGCTGGTAGGCCTTGATGACGGTATCGATCTCGTCCATCTCCGCCACCTTGTTCAGGTACTCGTGCATGTTCAGGAACAGCGAGGCGTGGATATTGGGCTGCCAGGTCATGAACCAGTCGGTCGAGAACGGCAGCTGGCCCTTGCTGGGGCTCTTGCCCGAGACTTCCTTGTACAGCCGCAGCAGGCGCTCGTACGAGAGATCCGTCTCCGACTCCAGCACCTGCAGGCGCGCGCCCAGGTTGATCAGGGTGACGGCGCGCTCGATCTGACGTGCCTCGGTGAGGATGCTCTTGACTCGCATGGTGGCTGCTCCGGCTTGTCTTGTTATGGAAATTCAGGCCGCTTCTTGATGGCGGCCGGCCATCAAGATGGATGCATGCAGGCGCGACACGCTGTCGTTGGCCGCCGGCTTGCTGTGGCTGGTGAGCAGGCCCCAGACCAGGTCGTCGTCCATGCGGAAGCGGCACAGCAAGGTGTTGCCGGCGGCGATCTTCATCATCTGGGCCGGGCTCAGGGTGTTGAGCAAGGCGGCGGTGTCCTCCGAGATACCGAGGCGGAACAGGGCTTGTTCGCGGTCTTGGCGGATCAGGGTCTGTGCCAACATCAGGTACGACAGATTGGCTTCACGGATCTCGGTGAGGATTTGTTCGGCTTGCATGTCTGTCTCCGTTCGCATCAGCGTTTGGGGTATCAAGGTGATACGGATTGTGAAGACGCGAACAAGTTCACAACATCAGGCCAGTTCGGTGCATTGAGTCCCGCTTCTTCCCATTCGCCTGTCAGGCAAATTCCTACACACCCTGCAAGGGACGCAAAAAAGCCCGGACACGCCGGGCTTTTCTGAACCGAGCGTTTGCCTTTCAATGCATCTGTATGGCGCCCTGGGCGCGGCCCTTGCCGGCGCGGGCGGGCGGGTTGCACAGGCCGCACACATAGTGGCGCGCGATCTCGTGCGGATGCGTGACGAAATGACCGCCGCATTTGCCACACTTGGTCATGGTCAGCATGCCGTTGTCCACGAACTTCACCAGGCGCCAGGCACGCGTCACCGACAGCAGCGCCTCCAGGCCCTGCGCCTGGGTCTGCTCCAGATACAGCTGGTAGGCCTTGATGACGGTATCGATCTCGTCCATCTCCGCCACCTTGTTCAGGTACTCGTGCATGTTCAGGAACAGCGAGGCGTGGATATTGGGCTGCCAGGTCATGAACCAGTCGGTCGAGAACGGCAGCTGGCCCTTGCTGGGGCTCTTGCCCGAGACTTCCTTGTACAGCCGCAGCAGGCGCTCGTACGAGAGATCAGTCTCCGACTCCAGCACCTGCAGGCGTGCGCCCAGGTTGATCAGGGTGACGGCGCGCTCGATCTGGCGGGCTTCGGTGAGGATGCTCTTGACTCGCATGGTGGCTGCTCCGGCTTATCTTGTTATGGAAATTCAGGCCGCTTCTTGATGGCGGCCGGCCATCAAGATGGATGCATGCAGGCGCGACACGCTGTCGTTCGCGGCGGGCTTGCCATGACTGGTGAGCAGGCCCCAGACCAGGTCGTCGTCCATGCGGAAGCGGCACAGCAGGGTGTTGCCGCTGGCGATCTTCATGATTTGCGCCGGGCTGAGCGTGTTCAGCAGCGCGGCGGTCTCCTCCGAAATGCCGAGGCGAAACAGCGCCTGCTCGCGGTCGGCCCGGATCAGGCTTTGCGCCAGCATCAGGTAGGACAGATTGGCTTCGCGGATCTCGGTGAGGATTTGGTCGGCGTTCATGTCGGGCTCCTGTTGCGCTGATCGTCACAGCTCTCGTTTCAAGGTGAAACGGATTGTGTGGACGCCAACAAGTTCACGACATCAGCCCAATTCGGTGCCTGAAGTCCCGCTTCTTCCAGGGTGCCTGTCAGGCAAACACCTACAAGGCCCTCATCACGAGGGCCGGGCCGGCGCTGCGCGCCAGAGCAGCGCGCCCAGAGCGCGTCTGTCAGGCCGCCGGGGCCTCGTCGCTACACCCCATGTCCTGCAGGCGCTGCAGCTCGATCTGCACCAGGGGCAGCAGATCGGGCGCTTCATGCATCAGGCTGGCCAGCGCAGGCCCCTGCATGAGTGACTGCAGCGCTTCCTTGGCAGCCGCGTACTCGCCCAGGCCGGACATCGCAAAGCCCAGGGTGTAGAGGCTGGGGCCATGCTCGGGCGTGAGCTCCAAGGCGCGGTAGGCATGGGTCGCGGCATGCGCCAGTTCGCCCGCGCTCAGCAGCAGGGCCGCCATATCGCTGAGCAGGTCGTGGCTCAGGGGTTCATGCTCCAGGGCCTGGCTGAGCATGCTCAGGCCCAGCCCCACCCGCCCCTGCGCGGCCTCGGCAAAGGCCGCATTGCGGGCCTGCGTCAGCAGCCTCAAGGCCTGGGCGGAGCGCTCGGCGCCCTCATCGAACTCCGCGGCATGCACCGCTTGCGCGGCCATCGCTTGTGATCGCAGATTGCTTGCTTGCATATGCAACTCCATGGTCATCAATTGGGACGCCGCCCAATGCGACGCTTGGCCTGGATCACCAACACGCGTGCTCGCGTATCGACTCCAGTTGCGCAGACTTTAGGGTTGCCGCACGCGCCCATTCGCCAGAAAAGCGCCGCTGCGATGCCGCATCTCCAACCATGTGCGGCGCTGCGCCGGACGAAAACCCATACAGAGCGCGGCATCGGGCCCCCGGCCCGGCACCCGCTCCGATTCAGCATCAAGACCAGGACAAGGACGCCCCAAGACTCAGCCGAAGCCATAGCCCAGCGCCACCGGCGCTTGTGAAACGAACGGCCCTGCGCCCCGCGCAAACCGATCCAAACAACAAGCCCCCAAGTGCCGCGCTTATCAACCGATCGAGCCTATTGACAAACAGCGCTTAAGTTCCTACTTGCGCTGTCCGATAGCCATTCCAACGGGTCTGCAAAAACAGATTCGTGGTCCGGTTAGAAGGCCGCAAGTTGAGCTCCCCCTGGGGGGTGCAGGGCACAACGGTTGACTAGCGCCGGGCGGTACGTCCCCCAGAGCCGCAAGGCCGCAAGGGCCGCAAGCACGGGTGCCACACCCGGGCATCCGAGTCACGTCGGCGCTATGCCGGGAGTCTTTTCTTAAAGCTGAATAGGAGCGCATCATGCCCGCTGTTATCAATACCAATTTGCTGTCCATCACGGCACAGCGCAACACCTCCGCCACCCAGAACTCGCTGGCCACGGCCATGCAACGCCTGTCTTCGGGCCTGCGCGTCAACTCCGCCAAGGACGACGCCGCCGGCATGGCGATTGCCGAGCGCATGACCTCCCAGGTGCGCGGCATGAACGTGGCGCAGCGCAATGCCAACGACGGCATCTCGCTGTCGCAGACCGCTGAAGGCGCGCTCTCCAAGGTGAGCGACAGCCTGCAGCGCATGCGTGAGCTGTCGGTGCAGGCCCGCAACGCCACCAATACCGGTGACGACAAGGACTCGCTGGGCAAGGAGTTCTCGCAGCTGGCCGCGGAAATCACCCGCGTGCTGGGCGGCACCACCTTCAACGGCCGCGCCATCCTGGCCGGCGCATCGGGCACGCAGACCTTCCAGATCGGCGCCAACACGACCGCCAACGACGTGGTGGACGTGGTCACCAAGGACATGACGGCCGAGGCCGACATCACCGCGGTGACCGGCGCCACGCTGAACAACGGCTCGGACGCCGCGGCCATCGCGACCATCATCGACAACATCGACAAGGCCATCAAGAACGTCAGCGTGGAACGCTCCGCCCTGGGCGCCTCGCAGAATCGCTTCGATGCGGTGATCTCCAATCTGCAGATTTCGGTGGAGAACCAGAGCGCGGCGCGCAGCCGCATCCTGGACGCCGACTTCGCGGTGGAAACGGCCAACCTGAGCCGCTCGCAGATCCTGCAACAGGCGGGTAACGCGATGATTGCGCAGGCCAACCAGTTGCCGCAGCAAGTCCTCACGCTTCTTCGATGAAAGCTGGCCAGCCCCGCTGGCCTTGAGTACCCCCGCGGCTATCACCCAACAAGCGGATAGCTTAAAACCCCCAGCACAAGCCCCTTGAAACGCCGCCCGGCGGCTCGCAAGAGCCCACCGGGTGGCGTCTTCTAGTCAAAAAGGATTCAAGTCAATCCAGGTGTCGTCGATAACTGCTTCAACGAGTCCAAGCAAGTGAGAGGACCGTGGTCCGGTCAGCCGGCCCTGAGCGCCAACACCTCGTGAAGGCGGCATCGGGACAGGACGCGGACGGTGCAACACACGGCAATGGTGCGGTGGTGTTGCTGGCAAGGCCGCCTCGCAATCGGCCTGGTTATCGAACCGTAAAGACCGGAAGTCTTTGACACCGAAAGGATTGAATCATGCCCTCGATCATC
This sequence comes from Paucibacter soli, assembly GCF_037482845.1. Lineage (NCBI taxonomy): Bacteria > Pseudomonadati > Pseudomonadota > Betaproteobacteria > Burkholderiales > Sphaerotilaceae > Roseateles > Paucibacter soli. The sequence goes on along the minus strand of NZ_JBBHJW010000002.1, from coordinate 74,177 downwards.
AATACCAATATCCAGTCGCTGAACGCCCAACGCAATCTGTCTGCGTCGCAATCGTCGCTGGGTACATCGATGCAGCGCCTGTCCTCGGGCCTGCGTGTCAATTCGGCCAAGGACGACGCGGCCGGCCTGGCGATTGCCGAGCGCATGAACACGCAAGTGCGCGGCATGAACGTGGCGATCCGCAACGCCAACGACGGCATCTCGCTGGCGCAGACCGCTGAAGGCGCGCTCTCCAAGGTGGGCGACGCGCTGCAGCGCATGCGTGAACTCTCGGTACAGGCGCGCAATGCCACCAACACCGGTGACGACAAGGATTCGCTGGGCAAGGAATTCGCCCAGCTGGCCACCGAGATCACCCGCGTGATCGCCGGCACCACCTTCAACGGCAAGGCCATCCTGGCTGCCGATTCGGGCACCCAGACCTTCCAGATCGGCGCCAACACGACCGCCAACGACTCGGTGGACGTGATCACCAAGGACATGACGGCCGAAGCCGACATCACCGCGGTGACCGGCGCCACGCTGAACAACGGCTCCGACACCGCCGCGCTGGCCACCATCATCAACAACATCGACACCGCGATCAAGAACGTCAGCACCGAGCGCGCCACCCTCGGCGCCTCGCAGAACCGCTTCGACGCCGTGATCTCCAATCTGTTGGTGGCGGTGGAGAACCAGAGCGCCGCACGCAGCCGCATCATGGACGCCGACTTCGCCTCCGAGACCGCCAACCTGAGCCGCGCGCAGATCCTGCAGCAGGCCGGCAACGCGATGGTGGCGCAATCCAACCAGCTGCCGCAGCAGGTGCTGACGCTGCTGCGAGGCGGTTGAACAAAATCCCTCCGGCCCTCGGCTCCGCTCACCGCGTCTGCGGTGGCGGAGCTTTTCTATTGGCCGTTGTTTCGCCTCCTAATTGAGCTTTCGCGGCGCGCGCTCACTCGCAGAATCCAATCCATCGGGCTTGCATTTCTGGCCCGAGATCCGGAACCACCGGAGACCTTTCGGAAGGCGACTTCCGGGCGCCGGATATCTGTAGGAGTGCTCAAATGCCCCAGACCATCAATACCAATATTGCATCGCTGAACGCGCAGCGCAATCTGAACATGTCTCAGTCTGCGCTGGGCACGTCGATGCAAAGACTGTCGTCGGGTTTGCGCGTCAATTCGGCCAAGGACGATGCCGCCGGCCTGGCGATCGCCGAACGCATGAATTCGCAGGCTCGCGGCATGACGGTGGCGATACGCAACGCCAACGACGGCATCTCGCTGGCGCAGACCTCGGAAGGTGCGCTCGGCAAGGTGACCGACGCGCTGCAGCGCATGCGCGAGCTGGCGATCCAGGCCCGCAATGCCACCAACTCGAACGGCGACAAGGATTCCCTGGACAAGGAATTCGGCGAGCTGGCCAAGGAAATCCAGCGCGTGCTGGGCGGCACCAGCTTCAACGGCAAGTTCGTGCTCGGCTCGGGCGCCGGTGCGCAGACCTTCCAGGTCGGCGCCAACACCACGGCCAACGACGAAATCGTCGTCACCACACCCGATCTGACCCAGGAAGTGCTCGTGACGACCGTCGCCGGCACGGACATCAGCGGTACCGGCCGAGCCCTGATCAACAACACCGCCGACGCCGCCGCCATCGCCACCGTGGTGTCGAACATCGATGCGGCGCTCAACAAGATCAATGAGGAGCGCGCCACGCTGGGCGCCTCGCAGAATCGCTTCGACGCCGTGATCGCCAATCTGCAGGTGGCGCACGAAAACCAGATGGCCGCGCGCAGCCGCATCATGGATGCCGACTTCGCGCAGGAAACCTCCAATATGAGCCGCTCGCAGATCCTGCAGCAGGCCGGCAATGCCATGGTGGCCCAGGCCAACCAGCTGCCGCAGCAGGTTCTGCAGCTGCTGCGCGGCGGTTGACGCGGCCAGCGGCAAGGCCGGACACAGCAGGCGACCCGGGTATGTTTGCCTTGGTCGCCTTCAGTTTTTGCTGAAGCTGCCGAAGAGCACCTGATAGACCCTCTCGGACGAGGAGCCCGACATGACTGCCATCACCTCAGCCGGCATCGGCAGCGGCCTCGATGTTGAATCGCTCATCACCAAGCTGGTCGCCAACGAACGCACGCCCATCACCCAGTTGCAGAAGTCGGCGGACGGGCTGAAGACCCAGCTCTCCGCCTACGGCAAGCTGCAAAGCAATATGGCCACCTTGCGTGACGCGGCCTCCAAGCTCAACAACGTCGATACCTGGGCGGCCAACCTGACCAGCTCCAGCGATGCGGCCTCGGTCACCGCCAGCGCCGGCAGCGGCACCCAGCCCGGCAGCTTTGCGGTGGCGGTGTCACAGCTGGCCAGCTCGCAGACCCTGGTCAGCAGCACCGCCTATGCCTCGGGCACTACCTCGGTGGGCACCGGCACCATCACGATTGAGCTGGGCAGCTGGAACGCCGACGAGACCGCCTTCACCGCCAAGCCCGACAAGACCGCCATCGACATCCCGATCGGCGCGGGCGAGGACCAGCTCAACCAGATCCGCGACAAGATCAACGCCGCCAAGGCCGGCGTGGTGGCCTCGGTGGTGAGCGACACGAATGGCTCGCGCCTGGTGATGCGCGCCGCCGACAGCGGCGCCGAGAAAGCCTTCCGCGTCAGCGTCAACGGCGACGCCGGCCTGGCCGCCCTCGCCTACGACCCCTCGGCGGGCATCAGCTCGATGACCGAGAAGCTGAAGGCGCAGAACGCCAAGGCCACGCTCAACGGCATCGAGGTCGAGTCGCAGAGCAACACGCTCAAGGAAGCCATCGACGGCATCAACATCACGCTGCTGAAGACCACCAGCGCCGACGTCAACGTCACCGTCACGCAGGACAAGGACAGCGTCAAGAAGGTCATCAACGACTTCGTTAGCGCCTACAACGGCGTGGCCCAGTACATCCGCGAGCAGACCAAGTACGACGCCACCAACAAGACCGCCGGCACCCTGCAGGGCGACAACACCCTGCTGGGTCTGCAGTCGCAGCTGCGCGGCATCATCTCGGGCTCGACCACCCTGGGCGGCAGCCTCACGCGCCTCACCGACATCGGCGTAACCCTGAGCACGGACGGCAGCCTCAAGGTGGACGGCAGCAAGCTCGACAAGGCCGCCAACAACCTCGACGGCCTGAAGCAGCTGTTCAAGGGGCTCGACGCCGGCGACCCGAGCAACGACGGCCTGTCGCAGCGGCTGCGGCGCTTTGCCGACGATGTGCTGGGGGTGGACGGCCGCATCACCGCCCGCCAGGCCGGCATCCAGGCCAGCATCAACGACAACAGCAAGCGCCAGAGCGCGCTGGAAGACCGCGTCAGCCTGACCGAAAAGCGCCTGCGCGCCCAGTACACGGCGCTGGACCAGAGCATGAGCAAGCTCAACAGCCTGGGCAACTACGTCACCCAGCAGCTCGCCAGGCTCTGAGTGCCGCGACGCCCCGCCGCCAAACCGCCCCTTGGGGCGGTTTTGTTTTTGTGCCGCCCAAGCTGCGTTCCTCCCCCGCAAGGGTGGCTCAAGTTCCTGCGTCGGGCGCCGAAAACTGATTCAACACGGCCCACCTGGATGTCTGAATCATGTACGCAAACGCATCTCCCTTCGCATCGCGCACGCAACGGGCCAGCACGATGTACAGCCGGGTAGGCGTGGAGACCGATGTCTTCAGCGCCAGCCCGCACCGCCTCGTCAGCATGCTGTTCGACGGCGCCTTCGACGCCATGGCCCAGGCCCGCGGCGCGATCCAAACCGGCAATACCGAATTGAAGAACCGTTCGCTGAGCCGCGCGGTGCGCATCCTTGACGAAGGCCTGAAGGCGGCGCTCAACCTCGATGCCGGCAACCTGGCCATCGACCTGCGCGATCTCTACGCCTATATCTGCATGCGCCTCACCCATGCCAATCTGCATGGCGACATGGCCGCGATCGAAGAAGCGCAGAAGCTGCTGCAACCGGTGCGCGAAGCCTGGAACGCGATCGGCGACAAGGCCGGCGCCTGAAGCGCAGCACAGTCAAACAGCACCCCATGAACCCACGCATAGAAGCGGATGTCGCGATGAATACCCAACTTCTCAGCTACTACGAAGCCATCGAGCAAGCCAGTGCGGACATGCTCTCGGCCGCCCGCACCGGCAACTGGGATGAAGTCGTCAAGCTCGAAGGCGCTTGCGTGCTGCTGATCTCCCAGCTCAAGCATGCCGCCTCGCACAGCGCCCTGCAGCCCGAGGAGGCCAAGCTCAAGACCCGCATCATGCAGCGCATCCTGCTCAACGATGCGGAGATCCGCCACCTGGCCGAACCCTGGCTGGACGACCTCGACCATGTGCTGAAGGGTCAGTCCAAGACCGTACACTGAAACATCCAGGGTCCACCAGGCACTGCAACTTGTCCGAGCCACGCCCACCGAGAACGCTGAGGTCGCGCGCCGTCAACGCGGGTGAATTCCGCGTGGACAGCCCTCCCGAGATCCACGCCTTGCTGGAGGAGCTGCTGCGCAACAACGCACGCCTGCAGCTCAGCACCCCCGAGGGGGCGGGGCTGCAGACCAGGCTCTGGAGTGTGGACATCGAGGGCAGCATGCTCAGCCTGGATGCTGGCATGGATCGCAACGCGCTGGCGCCGCTGCTGGCCAGCGCCGAACTCACCGCGCTGGCCTATCTCGACAACATCCGCCTGCAGTTCGACCTCGACGGCCTGGTGCTAGTGAGCGACGAACACGGCGCCTGCCTGCGCGCCGAGTTGCCGGGCGTGATCTACCGTTTCCAGCGCCGCCAGGCCTACCGGGTGCAACCGACCACCAGCCTGTATCCGGTGGTCAGCCTGCGCCACCCGGCGATTGCCGACATGCAGCTGCGCCTGCGTGTGCTCGACGTTAGCGCCGGTGGGCTGGCACTGCTGCTGCCGCGCGATGTGCCGCCGATCGAGGCTGGCCTGGTGCTGGCCGGCGTGGTGGTGGAGCTGGATCGCGACACCCGCTTCGAGGTGCAGCTGCGCCTGCAGCACATCGGTGCGCCCGGCACGCAAGGCAGCCAGATCGGTTGCCAGTTCGTCGAGCTCAGTCCGATGGCCGCGCGCGCCCTGCATGTCTATATCGACCAGACCCAGAAGCGCCGTCGGCTGCTGGCCAAGCGCTGAGCGCCCCATCCCCATGCCGCGCTGCCCGCCCTTGCCCCCGCGCGGCTTCACGCTGGTCGAAATGGCCGTGGTGATGGCTGTGCTGGCAATCCTGCTGGCCGCCGCCGTGCCCAGCTACAGCCGTTTCCTGGTGCGCAAGCAAATGGAGCTGGCGGGCGAAAGCCTGGTGCTGGACCTGCGCATGGCGCGCGAGGAGAGCGTGCGGCATGGCCAGAACACCTTCGTCAGCTACCGCAGCGGCGAGCATTGGTGCTGGGGCATCAGCCGCGGCCAGCCTTGCGACTGCGCGTTTGCCAGCAGCGCCGGGCAGCGCTGCAATGTGGCGCGCGCCGACAGCGCCGAGTTCCCGCGCGTGCGCATGGAGCGCGCCGATGGCGTCGAGTTCGAGCACACCATGGGCCGCGCGCTGGCGCCCGGCCTGGTGTTGTTCAGCGGTGGTTCGGACCAGAAGCTGCGTGTCGAGGTCAACAGCCTGGGGCGCGCCAGCATGTGTCGCGGCGACGCTTGTTGAACACTACACCTGCATGTTCATGATCTCGGAATAGGCCGAGACCAGGCGGTTGCGCACCGCCAGCGTGGCCTGGAAACCGATCTGGGCCTTCTGCATCGCAACCATGGTCTCTTCAAGGCTGACGCTGGGGTTGTCCAGCTGCACCTCGCGCTGCAGGCGCACGGCCTCGTTCTGCTGCTGGCTCACGCCCTTCATGGCCTGGGCCATGGCGTCGCCGAAGCTCGCGCCGCCGGCGGCTTTCGCCTTGGCCAGCGGCTGCCCATTGGTCGACAGGCCGGCGCGCGCGACGGCCTGCGAGAAATCAAAAGGCATCAGCTTCATATCCATCGCTTACTCCTGAGGCTCCAGCGGCCGAACCGGCAGGGACAGGCTGAATGCTACGCACAGGGCGCGCCCACGATGGGAGGAACTGCGCTCGGTAAGTCGGCCTGTTCGCGCCTTTCTTAAGGGTGGGTTTCCGAATAATTCGACGCATCGGTTGGCATTCCGGCCTGCCCGCGAATTTCTGCACATCGGCGACCCATGGACAACGCAATCAGCACCCCCCTGACCCCGCTGACGGACGCGAACAGCGCTGCCGCTGGGCTGGGCAGCAGGCTGGCCGCCCTGCCCACGCGCAGCAAGCTGGGCCTGGGCCTGGGCATGGCAGCGCTGGCCGGCGTGGTGCTGGCAATGAGTATGTGGGGCTCGCAGGGCGACTTCCGCCCGGTCTTCACTGGCCTTTCCGACAAGGATGGCGGCGCCGTGATCGCGCAGCTCGCCACCATGAACGTGCCCTACCGCAACGAGCCCGGCGGCATCATCCTGGTGCCGGCGGGCCAGGTCTACGACGTCCGCATGAAGCTGGCATCGGCCGGCCTGCCCAAGGGCAGCACGGTGGGCTTCGAGCTGATGGACAAGCAGTCGATCGGCCAGACCCAGTTCAACGAACGCCTGAACTTCCAGCGTGCGCTGGAGGGCGAGCTGACCCGCACCATCACCGCGCTGGCCGACGTGGCCGATGCGCGCGTGCACCTGGCGATGCCGCAGCAAAACGGCTTCTTCCGCGAGCAGCAAAAGCCCAGCGCCTCGGTGATGCTGACGCTGCGCGGCGGCCGCAGCCTGGACCGCGCCCAAGTGGCCGGCATCGTGCACCTGGTGTCGGCCTCGGTGCCCGAGCTCAATCCCAAGGCGGTGAGCGTGCTGGACCACAGCGGCGCGCTGATCTCCAACCCGGGCGAGAGCGCCGGCGGCCTGGACAGCCAGCAGCTGCAGTACAAGCAGCAGATCGAGGCCAACCTCAACAAGCGCATCTACGAGCTGCTGGAGCCGGTGCTGGGTCGCGACAACCTGCGCGCCACCGTCACCGCCGACGTGGACTTCGCGCAGGTCGAGTCGACCTCCGAGGAGTTCAAGCCCAACCAGGGTGCCAACGCCAGCGCCTCGGTGCGCAGCCTGCAGACCAACGAGGCCATCAACAGCACCCCGCCCGCCGCCACCGGCGTGCCGGGCGCGGCCACCAACCAGCCGCCGGTGCCCGCCACCGCGCCGGTGAATGGCCAGGCCGCGCCGCTGCAGACCGCCCAGGGCGGCGGCGGCAGCAATCAGAGTTCGCGCCGCGAGGCCGTCACCAACTACGAGCTCGACAAGACGGTGCGCGTGACGCGCAACGCCACCGGCACGGTGCGGCGCCTGAATGCCGCCGTGGTGGTGAACCACCGCAGCACGACTGACCCCAAGGGCAAGGTCACGACCGTGCCCGTCTCGCAGGAAGAACTCGACAAGCTCACCGCCCTGGTGAAGGAAACCATGGGTTTCAACCAGGAGCGCGGCGACTCGCTCAAGCTCATCAGCGCACCCTTCATGCTCGACAAGCATGAGGTCGCCGACGTGCCGGTGTGGAAGCAGCCCTGGCTGCTGGACCTGCTGCGCAGCGCCCTGGTACCGACAGCCCTGGTGGCGGTGGCGCTGATCGCCGTGTTCGGCATGGTGCGCCCGGCCCTGCGCGCCGCCTACCCGCCGCCGCCCGCCCCCGAGGCCGAGAAGGCCGAGGCCGGCGGCCAGCTCAGCGAGGTGTCCGACGACCAGTTGCTGCTGGGCCCCGGCGGCCTGCCGGCCCTGGAGGCCCCGCTGTCAAACGAAAAGCTGGAGCGCGCCCGCCTGCTGGCACGCGAGAACCCCACCGCGGTGGCCAGCATCGTGCGCAACTGGGTCAACGGCGAAACCTCCTGAGCCTCAACAACTGCCGCTAGAGAACCATCATGGACGACAAAGGTGTAGAAGACGCGGCGATTCTGCTGATGTCGCTCGGCGAGGAAGAGGCCTCCGAGGTTTTCAAGCAGCTCGCCCCCAAGGAAGTGCAGAAGCTCGGCGAGACCATCGCCAAGCTCAAGGTGATTCCGCGCAGCCGGGTCGAGGAGGTGCTGACCAAGTTCGACGCCGTGGCCGAGACCCAGAGCATGCTGGTGCAGGACACCGACGAATACGTGCGCACCGTGCTGCGCAAGGCTCTGGGCGAGGACAAGGCCAACCTGCTGCTGGACCGCATCCTGCAGGGCAGCGATGTCTCCAGCATCGAGAGCCTGAAGTGGATGGACGCCGGCTCGGTGGCCGAGTTGCTGCGCAACGAACACCCGCAAATCGTCGCCGCGATCCTGGCGCACCTGGATCATGACCAGACCAGCAGCGTGCTCAAGACCTTCACCGAACGCCAGCGCAACGAGGTGCTGATCCGCATCGCCACGCTGGACGGCATCCAGCCGATGGCGCTGAAGGACCTCAACGAGGTGATGAGCCAGTTGCTGGCCGGCGGCGAGCGCATGCGCAAGTCCAGCCTGGGCGGCGTGAAGACCGCGGCCGAGATCATCAATCTGATGGGCTCCAGCGTCGAGGCCTCGGCGCTGGACTACATCCGCGAGGCCGACTCCGACCTGGCGCAGAAGATCATGGACAACATGTTCACCTTCGACGACGTGGACAAGATCGACGACAAGGGCATTCAGGCCATCCTCAAGGAAGTGCAGTCGGAATCGCTGGTGGTGGCGCTCAAGGGCGCCTCGCCGGAGCTGCGCGAGAAGATCTTCCGCAATATGTCCACGCGCGCGGCCGAAACCCTGCGCGAGGATCTCGAGTCGCGCGGCCCGGTGCGCCTGTCCGAGGTGGAAGGCGAGCAGAAGGAAATCCTCAAGATCGTGCGGCGCCTGGTGGACGAGGGTCAGATCGTGCTGGCCGGTGGCGGCGACGACCAGTTCCTTTGATCCACCATCATCATGGTCACCAAACCACCAAGGCAGGTCCCCCCTCCGACGCGCCCCGACGGCACGGCAGTGCCGCGCACCAGCGCCTACGCGCGCTTCATCCCGCGCGAGGAGCTGCAGGACTTCGCGGCCTGGAAGCCGGGGCAGTTCGAGGGCGTGGATCGCCGCGCCACGCCGCGCCCCAGCGCCGCCGCCGCGCCGGCCGCTGCGGCCGAGCCGCCGCCCCCGCCACCGCCGCCCGAGCCCAGCACCGACGAGTTGGTGCATGCGGCGCGCCAGTCCGGCTACCAGGACGGCTACCGCGACGGCATGGCCGCCCTGGACGCCTTCAAGCACAGCTTCGCGCAACAGATGAGCGCCCAGATCGGCGCCCTGGTGAGGAGCTTTGACGAGGACTTCCGGGCCCTCGAGGACGAGATGGCCCAGGCCATGACGCGCTGCGCGATGGAGCTGGCGCGCCAGGTGGTGCGCAGCGAGATCGCGCAGCGCCCCGAACACATTGCCAAGGTCGCGCACGACGCGGTGGAGGCCTTGCTGGTCTCGGCCCGCCATGTGCGCGTGCGCGTCAACCCGGCCGACCTGTCCCTGGTGCTAGAGGGCGCTGGCGAAGAGTTGCGCGCCCGCGAGGCGCAGCTGCTGCCCGACCCCAGCCTGCCGCGCGGCGGCGTGAAGGTGGACTCCGACATCAGCAGCGTCGACGCCACGCTGGCGCTGCGCTGGCAGCAGGTGATGGCCGCGCTGGGCCAGGCCTCGCTGTGGGAAGACCGCCGCGGTGCCGATGACGCGCAAGACGCGGGTGACGCGTGATGAACGCCGAACGCGGCCAGCGCTGGGGCCAGTACCTGGAAGACCTGCAGGCCTTTGCTGCCACCCCGGTGCCGCTGGAATCACAGGGCAAGCTGGTGCGAGTGGCCGGCCTGGTGCTGGAGGCCACCGGCGTGAAGGTGCCGGTGGGATCGGTGTGCCAGATCCACATGCCCAGCTCGAGCAGCAGTCCGCGCCGCGGCGAGCGCCCGGTGAATGCCGAGGTGGTGGGCTTCTCGGGCGACCGCGCCTATCTGATGCCCACCGACGAGGTGCAGGGCCTCTCCAGCGGCGCCATGGTGGTGCCGCGCCCCGCCGCCCTGCACGGGCCGGCGCTGGGCGAGGAGCGCCACCCCTGGCGGCGCGACGAGGACCGCGGTCTGCACCTGCCCATGGGCGATGGCCTGCTGGGCCGGGTGGTCGACTCGCATGGCCATCCGCTCGATCGGCGCGGGCCGCTGGAGAACGTGCGCCCCGAACCGATGGTGCGACGCCCCATCAACGCAATGGACCGCGACCCGGTGCGCACCCCGCTGGACACCGGCGTGCGCTCGATCAACGCCATGCTCACGGTGGGCCGCGGCCAGCGCCTGGGCCTGTTCGCCGGCACCGGCGTGGGCAAGTCGGTGCTGCTGGGCATGATGGCGCGCTACACCCAGGCCGACGTGATCGTGGTGGGCCTGATCGGCGAGCGCGGCCGAGAGGTCAAGGAATTCATCGAGGACATCATCGGCGAGGACGGCCTGGCCCGCTCGGTGGTGGTGGCCGCGCCCGCCGATGCGCCGCCGCTGGTGCGCATGCAGGGCGCCACCTACGCCACCGCGATCGCCGAGCATTTCCGCGATCAGGGTCTGCATGTGCTCTTGCTGATGGACTCGCTGACGCGCTACGCGATGGCACAGCGCGAGATCGCGCTGGCGATCGGCGAGCCGCCCGCCACCAAGGGCTATCCGCCCTCCTGTTTCGCCAAGCTGCCGCAGCTGGTGGAGCGCAGCGGCAACGGCCTGCATGGCGAGGGTTCGATCACCGCCTTCTACACCGTGCTGTCGGAGGGCGACGACCAGCAGGACCCGATCGCCGACGCGGCGCGCGGCATCCTGGATGGCCACATCGTGCTCTCGCGCGAGCTCGCCGAGGCCGGCCATTACCCCGCCATCGACATCGAGCGCTCGATCTCGCGTGTGATGACCAATGTGGCCGAGAAGTCCCATGTTGAGGCAGCGCGGCGCTTCCGCCAGTTGCTCGCCAAATACAACAAGGCGCGCGATCTGATCCAGCTGGGTGCCTATGTGCCCGGCCACGACCATGAGCTGGACCTGGCGGTGCGCCTGCACCCCGAGATGCTGCAGCTGCTGCAGCAGGACATGCACAGCCCGGCCGCGCTGAACCAAAGCATCACGCAGCTGCGTGCGGTGGTGAACGAAGCGTAAACAGGGCCAGAAACGGCCCTTATCTCAAGACCCCCGCCGGCCGATAAACCAGAAACTGGGGGAACCTTATGAGCACGAGCAATCTTCAAGCCCTGACCCTGCTGCTGGACCGCGCCGTATCCGAGCGCGATGAGGCGCTGCGCCTGCTGCGCGACGCCCAGAACCAGGCCGAGCAGGCGCGCAACCAGCATGGCCAGCTGGCGCAATACCGCAACGACTACCAGCAGCGCTGGACCCAGACCTTTGCCCAGCGCACCACCGTCGACATCCTGGGCTGCTACCAGACCTTTGGCCTGCGCCTGGACCAGGCGATCAACCAGCAGGACCAGGTCAGCAGCTACGCCGAACAGCGCCAGGAACTGGCGCGCAAGCGCCTGGCCGATTGCGAGCTGCGCGTCGCCTCGATCCGCAAGCTGATCGAACGCCGGCGCCAGGAAGGCCTGCGCGTCGCGCTGCGCCAGGAACAGAAAGCCACCGACGAACAGGCGGCACGCGCCGCCCTGGCCGGCTTTGGCGCGTTCGCACGCGTGAGCGCCTAAGCCGGCCGCCACCAGCAAGCGAGCAGTCCATGCACACCAACAAATCCACCGCGCTGAGCCAGCCGCTCGGCCCGCTGATGCCGAACGCCAATGCGGCCAAGCAGCGCAACGCGGGCATGGAACCGGCGGCCAGCTTTGCCTCGCTGTACAAGAGCAGCCGCGAGCCCCTATCCGCAACAGTACCCGCCAAAGCCCCTGCCACAGCGCCCACTACGGCGCCCGCGGCCACCCCAGCGCCAACCCCAACATCCGCGCCCACAGCGGCAGCGGCAGCGGCCAGCGTCGGCGCGCCCAAACCAACGGTCCCCAAGCCTGGCAGCACGCCGCAGCAGGCATCGGCGGATGGCGCAGCGGCGAATCGCGGCGCCTCCGATGCGCCGGAGGCGGCCGACGGCAAGAGCCAGTCCGTGGCCAGGTCCACGGCCGGCAGGCAGGCGTGTGCGGCGGCCAAGGCGGCCGAGGCGGACCAGCGCGACGCGTCGAACGCCGGCCCTGACATGCAGCTGCTGCAGCTTCCCGCCGGCGCTCGGAGCACCGACGACAGCGATGACGGCGCCGACGACGCGCTCGAGGCCGCGGGCGATGAAGACAAGCACGATGCGTGCGTCGTCACCGCAAGCCCAGACATGCAAAGCAGCACCGCGCCTATGCCGCCAGTTGCACGGCTGGACGCGCTAACACGCTACGCCGAACCCGGCCAAGCCCAGGAAGCCGGCGTATCCACCGCGGACGATCGCATGGCTGCAGGCGACGAGCGGCGCATCCAACGGCCGCCGACGCTGACACGCCATGCCGAACCCGGCCAAGCCCAGGAAGCCGGCCTATCCACCGCGGACGATCGCATGGCTGCAGGCGACGAGCGGCGCATCCAACGGCCGCCGACGCTGACACGCCACGCCGAACCCGGCCAAGCCGCTCAGGCCGACGTGCGCAGCGTCGACGATCGCGTCGCGGCAGGCGACGCGCGGCGCGTCGAACGCGGCCACGCCCGCTACACCGAACCGCCTCAGTCCGCTGCCAACATGGACGCCGACGCCGGGTCAGCGGAGCGAAGCTCAGCCTCGGCGGCCAGCGTCGGCAGTAGCCCGCCACCGCGCACCGAACTCGATGCCGCGCCATCCGCCCGTAGCCGGCAGGCAGGCCCCGAGGGCGGTCCGCCCACAGCCGGCTTCCAGCAGGCCATGAACCAGGCCCTTTCCCAGATCCACGGCAGCACTGTGGCCGACCCGGGCGGCGCGGTCGCCGACACCCGCATGCTGCCGATCCGGCACGAACTGCATGGCCCCGGCTTCGCACCCGAGATGGGGGCACAGCTGAGCCTGCTCGCCCGCGAGGGCGTACAGAGCGCCCAGCTGCTGCTGAACCCGGCCGAGATGGGGCCGGTGGCGGTGCAGATCGTGCTGGATGGCCAGCAGGCCCAGATCTCCTTCCACAGTGACCTGGCCGAAACGCGCGCCGTGCTGGAGCGCAGCCTGCCCGATCTGGCGGCGGCGCTGCGCGAGAACGGCCTCACGCTCAGCGGTGGTGGCGTGTTCCAGCAGGACGCCGGCACGCGCCAGCAACAGCAGGCCGATGGGGCCAGGCAGGCGCGCGGCACGCTGCACGGCGGCGCGGGCGACCACGCGCCCATACCCGCCGCACCGCGCCGCGCTGGCGCAGCGCGCGGCGTGCTCGATACCTACGCCTGAGCGCACCATGCGCAGCGGGCCGAATGTCCCAGCGCTTTGCCTGCCTTATCGCAGCATGCCTGGGATGGTCTTTTTTGATAATGGGACGGACCGGATCCGTCCGTCTTAGGAGTCCTCATGGCCACAGCGCCCGCCGCAGCCGATGCCGCCCCCGCGGGTGGCGGCAAGAAAAAGCTCGTCATCATCATCGCCGCCGCCGTGCTGGTGCTGGTGCTGGGCGGGGGCGCTGCCTTGTTGCTGATGAAGAAGAAGCAGCACGCCAGCGACGAGGAAGGCGCCGACGCCGAACCCGCGGCCGAGACCAGCAGCCATGCCAAGCCCAAGCCCGGCACGCCACCCACCTATGTCCCGCTGGACCCCTTCACGGTGAACCTGGCCGACAAGGACGTGGACCGCTTCGCCCAGATCGGCATCAGCCTGGAAGTGCCCGATCCGCATACCGCCGACACCATCAAGGCCTATCTGCCCGCCATCCGCAGCAACATCCTGATGGTGCTGGCGCACAAGACCTCGGCCGAGCTGCTCACGCGCGAAGGCAAGGAGCAACTGGCCAAGGACATCATGCGCGAATCGGTGCGCCCGATGGGTATTGAGCTGGACCCGGACGATGAGGAAGAGGCGCCCGACGTCAAGAAGAAACCCAAGAAAAAGAAGAAGGCCAAGGTCGAAAGCCCGGTGAGCCAGGTCCTGTTTTCGACCTTCATCGTTCAATGAGGCGGCACCCACCTGCTGACGCACCATGAACCAGCAAATCCTCTCGCAAGACGAAGTTGATGCACTGCTGCAGGGCATCACCGGTGAGAGCCAGAAGCTCGAAGCCGAGGAAGTCCAGCAAGGCGGCATACGCGACTACAACCTGGCCAGCCAGGAACGCATCGTGCGTGGGCGCATGCCCACGATGGAGATCATCAACGAGCGTTTTGCCCGCAACATCCGCATCGGCCTGTTCAACTTCATCCGCAAGAGCCCGGAAGTCGCGATCGGCGGCATCAAGGTGCAGAAGTACAGCGCCTTCCTGCGCGAGATCGTGGTGCCCACCAACTTCAACATCGTCTCGGTCAAGCCGCTGCGCGGCTCGGGGCTGATCGTCTGCGATCCCACCCTGGTGTTCGCGGTGATCGATTCGCTGTTCGGCGGCATCGGCAAGTTCCACGCGCGCATCGAAGGCCGCGACTTCTCCCCCACCGAGCAGCGCGTCATCACGCGGCTGGTGGAGGTGATCACCACCGAGTACCAGAAGGCCTGGAAGGGCATCTACCCGCTGGAGCTGGAATACCAGCGCTCGGAGATGCAGCCGCAGTTCGCCAACATCGCCACGCCCAGCGAGATCGTGGTCTCGACCTCCTTCACGCTGGAGATCGGCGAGACCAGCGGCACGGTGTACTTCTGCATCCCCTACTCCACGCTGGAGCCGATCCGCGACGTGCTGTACTCGACCACGCAGGGCGACTCCACCGAGCCGGACCGCCGCTGGGTGAACCTGCTCAAGCACCAGATCCAGTCGGCCGAGGTCGAACTGGTGGCCGAGCTCGGCACCGCCCCGGCCACGGTGGAGCAGCTGCTGTCCTTCAAGCCGGGCGACTTCATCGAGCTGGACCTGGAGCAGATGATCAAGGCCAAGGTCGACGGGGTACCGGTGTTCGACTGCCACTACGGCACCTCCAACAACAAGTACGCCATCAAGATTGAACAAATGCTGACCGGTCCGGAGACCGGTTGGCTGGGAGCGCGCAATGCCACCTGATAGCCCGAGCCAAGACGAACAAGACGCGATGGCGGCCGAATGGGCTGCCGCGCTTGCCGAGGCCAAGCAGCCCGAGGTTGCCGACGAGGTGCAGGCTGCGCCCGAGCAGGTGGCGCCCGCCAGCTTCACCAATTTCTCGCCCACGCCGGGCAATATGCCGGGCAGCGACATCAACATGATCCTGGACATCCCGGTCCAGCTGACGGTGGAACTGGGGCGCACGCGCATCCCGATCAAGAACATCCTGCAACTCGCCCAGGGCTCGGTGGTGGAGCTCGACGCATTGGCCGGCGAGCCCATGGACGTGCTGGTGAATGGTTATCTGATCGCCCAGGGCGAGGTGGTGGTGGTGAACGACAAATTCGGTATCCGCCTGACCGACATCGTCACCCCCTCGGAACGCATGAGACGCCTTTCCAAGGCTTGAGCGCCTGCAAGAAGAGGCCCGCAGGGCCTCTTTTCATTTGACCCAGCGCGCCGCTGCACTCGCAGAATCGGGGGGCCATGAACAACAACCAATTCCTGCCCTTCCTCTGGTTTCTGGCCATCCTGGCCATGATTCCGGTGGCGCTCTGGCTGCTCAAGCGCACGCCGATGGGCGCAGGCTTGAGCCAAGGCCAGCTGCGCACCGTCGCGGTGCTGCCGCTGGCGCCGAACCAGCGAATCGTCACCGTCGAAGTCGGTCAGGGCGAGGACAAGCGCTGGCTGGTGCTGGGTGTGAGCGGGCAGTCCATCAACACCCTGCATGTGATGCCCCCGCAGCCCGAGACGGCCGCGCCCACCGGCACTTCGTTCGCCGAGCAGCTGCGCCGTCGCATGGGAGCCGGCGATGCGCGCTGATGCTTTTGCGCGCCCATCGCGCTGGCTCAGGCAAGGCCTGACCCTGTCGGTCTTATCGGCGCTGACTGGAGCGGCTTTAGCGCAGCAATCCGCGGCACCCGCCAGCCTGCCGCTGCTGGTCGGTCAGGGCGCGGGTGGCAGCTATTCGGTGCCGATCCAGACCCTCTTGTTCTTCACCGCCCTGGGCTTTCTGCCGGCGGTGCTCCTGATGATGACGGGCTTTACCCGCATCGTCATCGTGCTGTCGCTCTTGCGCCAGGCCCTGGGCACGCAGGCCGCGCCGCCCAACCAGGTGATCGTGGGGCTGTCGCTGTTCCTCACCTTCTTCGTGATGAGCCCGACCCTGGACAAGGTCTATGCCGAGGCCTGGCAGCCCTACTCGGTGGGCAGCATCGCCTTCGACGAGGCGCTCAAGCGCGCCGAGCTGCCGATGCGCGGCTTCATGCTCAAGCAGACGCGCCAGGCCGATATGGCGCTGTTCAGCCGCCTGGCCAAGTTGGACGCCGGCATGAAGGCCGAAGCGGTGCCCTTCAAGGTGCTGGTGCCGGCCTTCGTCACCAGCGAGCTCAAGAGCGCCTTCCAGATCGCCTTCCTGATCTTCATCCCCTTTCTCGTCATCGACATGATCGTCAGCAGCGTGCTGATGAGCCTGGGCATGATGATGCTGTCACCGGTGCTGGTGGCCCTGCCCTTCAAGCTGATGCTGTTCGTGCTCGCGGACGGCTGGAATCTGCTGCTGGGCTCGCTCGCCGCCTCCTTCGTCACATGAGCTAGATATGGACGCACAACAGGTATTCACGTTTGGCCAACAAGGCCTCTACATGCTGATGCTGGTGGCCGCACCGGTGCTGCTGACCGTGCTGGCGGTGGGCGTGGTGGTGAGCATCTTCCAGGCCGCCACCCAGATCAATGAGGCCACCCTGTCCTTCGTGCCCAAGGTGCTCGCGGCGGTGCTGGTGCTGGCCATCACCGGGCCCTGGATGGTGACCACCCTGGTCGAGTACATCCAGCGCACGCTGCAGACCATCCCGCAAGTCGTGGGCTGAGGAAGTCCCACATGTTCAGCCTCACCGAGGCCCAGCTACTGGCCTGGCTGAATCCGCTGCTGTGGCCCTTTGTGCGCACGCTGGCGCTATTCGCCGGCCTGCCGGTGTTCAGCCAGCGCAATATGCCCATGCGGGTGCGCGTCGGGCTGGCGATCTTCGTGGCGATGGCGGCCCAGCCCTCGCTGCCGCCGATGCCGCTGGCGCCGCTGGATTCGCTGCCCATGCTGCTCCTGCTGGTGGCGCAGCAGCTGCTGATCGGACTTTCCATGGGCTTTGCGGTGCGCCTGGTGTTCGCCGCGCTGGAGTTTGCGGGCGAGCTGATCGGTTTGCAGATGGGGCTGAATTTCGCCGGCTTCTTCGACCCCGCCACCGGCAGCCAGGGCACCGCCAGCGCGCGCTTCTTCGGCAGCATGGTGGCCTTTCTCTTCATCGCCATCAACGGCCACCTGCTGCTCATCAATGCGCTGGTGCAGAGCTTCCAGGCCTTTCCGGTGGGCGACGAGCCCTTTCACTTCCTGCGCGTGGCCCAGCCCCAGATCTGGGGCGCCGAGATCTTCCGCATCGGCCTGTGGATCGCCCTGCCCCTGATCACCATGCTGATGTTCGTGAACCTGGTGCTGGGCGTGATCGCGCGCGTGGCGCCGCAGATCAGCGTCTTTTCGGTGGGTTTTCCGCTCACCGTGAGCATAGGCCTGATCGGCATGGTGGCCACCCTGCCGCTGATGCAGACGCCCTTCATGGTGGCGATGGAGCGGCTGCTCGCCGCCTTTACCTGAGGGCCCTGATCAGCGCACCTCGCGCGCCAGCTTCAGCATCTGCGAGCTCAGCACCAGGCCGCGCCGCCTGGCCTCGGTGTTGTTGATGCGAAAGGCCAGGCCCTGCGGCTCCAGCATCAGCACGATGCTGGCGCCGGCGCGATAGGCCTCGGGCGAGGCGCCCACCACCAGCACCGGCAAGTCGCCGATGGCATGCATCCAGCGCCGCAGCTCGGCGCGATCGCTGTGCCCCAACACCAGCAGCTGGCATTGGGCGACCTGCTGTGGCGAGTCCAGGTTGACGAGTTGGATCGGCAACCCGCCCATGGGCCGGCTGGGCAGCTGGCGCCAGGCCTCGCCGTCCCCCTCGATGCCGGCCGTGCAATAGGTGAACTCGCGCAGCGGCGGCGGCGGCCATTGCGTGTACTGGGCAAAGCGGTGCACGAAGGCGGCGCGCATCTGCGCCTCGTCCAGGCCGCCCGCCGCATGCGCCGCGGCTTGGCACAGAACCAGGCACAGCAACAGGAGCAGGCGCATCATGATCCGAAGCGCCGCGTCAGGCTCAGCTGCAGCATGCGCCCTTCCTGTTTTTCGCCAGGGCCGCTGCCTGGATCCGCGCGCTCGATCACCCGCTTGTTGGCCAGGTTGTAAAGGCCCAGCGCAACGTCGGTGGCGCGATCCGGCTGCCACAGCAGGTTGGCGTGCAGCAGGGCATAGCCGGGCTGCGGCAGCGCCGGCGTGTCGTGCCGGCTCAGGGCCAGGGCCTGCAGGCCCAGGCGCAGATCCTGACGCAGCAGCGGTATGCTCCAGCGCGCCTTCAGCAACTGGCGCGGCGAATTGCTCAGGCGCTGGCCCTCGGCATCGCGCGACTGCTGCAGGCTCCAGCTCAGCTCGCCGCGCTGCCCGCCGGCCCATTGCCCCTGCAGGGCCAGGTCCAGCCCGCGGCTGCGCACCGCCGCGGCGTTCTCGAAGATGCCTTGCGCGCCGCTGGCGGTGATGAGGTCGTGCAGGCGCGACTGGTAGACCGAGGCCTGGTAGCGCCACTGGCGCGTCAGCGCATGGTCCAGCGACAGCTCCAGGGTTCGGACGCGCTCGCGCCGCGGCTGCTCGCGCTCGTACACCGCATTGACCTGGAACTCGTACAGATTGGCACCGCGAAAGGCGCTGCCGTAGGCAAGTCGCAGCGTGGCGTCCTCGCGCAGTGCCCAGATCCAGGCCGCGCGCGGGTTGAGGCTGCGCCCGGCCTCCACCGCATCGTCGCGCCGCAGGCCCAGCACCAGGGTGTGCTGGCTGGCGACGCGCCATTCGTCCTGGATGAACAGGCCCCAGCGCCGGTCGTTGCCCCAGAAGGAGCCCCATTCGGGTTCGCCGACATTGCCGTAGCTGATGCGCTGCTGTGCGTCATGCTGGTACTCGACACCCAGGCTGAGGTAATGCCCCGCCCAGCGTTGCGTGCCCAGGCGCGCCTCGGCGATGCTCCAGCGCCCCAGATTGTCGCTGCGGAACTGCTGGCGCAGACCCTGCTCGTCGCGGTAGGGGTCGTCGTCGCGGTACAGGAAGCGCTGGGTCGACAGACTCAGCCACAGGTCCCAGTCCTCGCCCAAGCTGCGCTCCAGCGCCATCGAGGCAAAACTGTCGCGCAGCGCGGCGCGGCGCTGGTCCAGCTGCAGCTGCGGCAGGCGGTCCAGCACGGTGGGTGTGCCGCGCACGCGCTCCACATGTCCGAACCTGAGGGTCAGGCCTTGCCAGCTGAGATAGGCGCCGAACTTGCCGCCGCGATCCCAGTCCCTGGGCCGGAATTGCGGGGCCGTGCGCGGACCCACATAGGGCGGCAGTTCCAGCTCGGGGCGCTCGTAGCCGCTCAGCCAGGCACCCCACTCCAGACCAGCCTCGTGCAGGCGCCCGCCGGCACTGGCGCGCAGCTCGCCGTAACGACGCGAGGCGGCGCTGGCGCGCAGCTCCAGGCCGGAGAGCTTGTCGGCGCGCTTGGTGACGATGTTGATGACGCCGAAGAAGGCGTTGTTGCCGTACAGCGCCGAACCCGGCCCGGGCGTGAACTCGACCCGCTCGATCTGGTCGGCCTCGACCGGGAATTCTCCCCCGACAAAACCGGCATCGTGCACGTTCTCGTTGATGCGGCGACCGTCCAGCAGGAACAGCAAGCGGGTGTTGAAGTCGCCCGGCCGGCTCAAGCCGCGTGCGCCCACGTAGGTGAAGACGGTGTTGCTGCTGACCTGCAGGCCGGGCAGCAGGCGCAGGATGTCGGCCATATGGCGCAGGCCATAGCTCTGGATGTCGGCCGCCGTCAGCACATGGGTGAGCGCCGGCGCGCGCGTTGCGCCCTGGGCAAAGCGCGTCGCGGTCGACACCTCGATGTCGCGCGGCACTTCGGAGAGGCCCTGGCGCAGCAGCTCCTCGAGGCTGGGCGGCTCCTCGGTCGCGGCGTTCTGGCCCCAGGCCGCTGCGCCGCTGAGGCCCAGCGCCAGGCTTAGCGCCAATCCCGACCATGTCAGGCGATCATTCATCCACATTTCCTGCTCTGCGATAGGTGTTCTTGCCGGCGCGCTTGGCCTCGTACATGGCCTGGTCGGCGAGTTTGAGCAGCTCGGCCGGGTCGCTGCTGTCCTGGGGGCAGAAGGCCAGCCCCACGGTCGCGCCCACCGGCATCAGCTGCTGCCGCACATGCAGCGGCGCGCGCACCGCGGCGATCAGGCGTTCGGCCAGATGCTCGGCAGCGGCAGCATCGGCCAGCCCCGGCAGCAGCAGCGCGAATTCGTCGCCGCCCAAGCGGCACAGCAGATCGGTGCTGCGCAGCACCGAGGCCATGCGTTGGGCCATCTCGCGCAGCACCGCATCGCCCGCCTCGTGCCCATGGCTGTCGTTGACGGTCTTGAAATTGTCGAGATCGATGAACATCAACGCCATCAATTCGCCAGCCTGCACCGCATGGCCGACCTGGCGCTGCAGCTCGGACTGGAAGAACAGCCGATTCGGCAGCTGGGTCAGGGTGTCGCGGTGCGCCAGCTGCTGCAGCTGCTGGCCCGCCACCTGCTCCTGGTGCAGCTGTTCGTTCAGCTCGCCCTGCCAGACCTCGATGCGCTTGAGCATGGCATTGAAGCGCTCGGCCAGCCGGCCGACCTCGTCGGGTCGGCGCACCGTGGCGCGCAGCCCATAGTCGCGCTGCCGGGCCACGCGGTCGGCCAGCCGCGAGAGCTCGACGATGGGCGCCAGCGCGCGGCGCTGCACCCGCCCCAGTACCCAGGCCGCCACCAGGATGGCCAGCAGGATCAGCACCAGACCCATCAGGCTCATCTGCCAAGCGAATTGGCGCAGCTGCTGCAGGCTTTCGCGCAGGCGGATCGAGCCGATGTTCTCGCCCTTGAGCTGCACCGCGGCCCAGACCTCCAGCTCATGCTCGCCCAGCGCGCCCGGCGCGGCCGCTGGCGCCGGACCCGGCGCCCAGGACGCGAAGCTGCTGCCATCCGTGCGCAGCACCTGCACCAGCCGCAGGTCGCCGCGCCTGGCAAAGGCCTGCAACTCGACCTGCGCCGCCGCGCCATCCTCGAAGGCCAGCATGGGTGCCAGGTTGCTCGCCAGCAGCATCGCGCTGAGTTCGGCCGCGCGCTGCTGACGCTCGCGCGCGGCCAGCCAGAAGGCCTCGGCAATGAAGGCAAAGGTCAGCAACATGGTGAGGCTCAGCACCAGCAGGTTCAGCAGCGTAAGCCGCCGCACCAGCGAACTCGGCCCGGCCGCGCGCGACGCGGCAGGGCTGGGCTCGCTCAGCTTGTGAGGCGCGGAAAGAGGCATGGGCCGCAAGAGCCTGTGGAGAGGGTAAGCGCTATATCGGCGCCTGGGCGCCGGACTTGAGCCAGGCCGCGGTGAGCGGCCGACTCAGCTCTGTACCAGGCCGTTGCGGATCGCATAGACGGTGAGTTCGGAATTGTTCGCCAACCCCAGCTTCTCCAGCACGCGGGCGCGGTAGACGCTCACCGTCTTGGGGCTCAGCATCAGCTCTTCGGCAATGTCCGACAGGCGCTTGCCTGAGGCGATCATCACCAGGGTCTGCAGCTCACGGTCGGAGAGCTTCTGGTGCGCCTGCTCGGTCACAGGCGCGGTGAGGCTTTCCACCAGCATCTGGGCAATCTCGGGCGTCACGTACTTGCGACCCTGGGCCACCGTGCGCACCGCCTGCACCAGCAGCTGCGGATCGCCGCCCTTGTTGACATAGCCAAAGGCACCCGCGCGCAGCGCGCGGATCGCGTACTGGTCTTCCGGGTACATCGAGACGATCAGCACGCGCAGCGGACTGCCCTCGTCCTTCAGCACATGCAGCACGTCGAGGCCGCTGCGGCCCGGCATATTGATGTCCAGCACCAGCACGTCACAGGGCTGTTCGGGGCCGAGATCGCGCAGCAGGCTGCGCAGCTCGCCGTAGTCGCCGGCCTCGCCAACGACCTCGATATCGGCCACGTCCGAGAGCGTGTCGCGGATGCCGCGCCGTATCAGCGCATGGTCATCACAGAGAATTACCTTGATGCTCATGTTCCGCCCCAAGCAGATGGGTCATGCTCCGCTTCGGAGTTTGCTGCGTCGTCCAGCTCCTGGGCGCGCGGCGCTTCCAGCGGCACCGACAGGATCAGGCTAGTGCCGCGCGCGCTGCTGCTCAGGTCCACCCAACCGCCCACGGTGGCGGCACGCTCGTGCAGGCCGCGAATGCCGAAGCTGCGCGCCTTGGCGAGGTCGCCGGGCGCGATGCCGCTGCCGTTGTCGCTGATTTCCAGGGTCAGCACGCCGGAGTCCATGCTCAGCTCGATGCTGACCTTGCTGGCATTGGCATGCTTGGAGACGTTGGTGAGCGCCTCCTGCGCGGTGCGGTAGGCCACCAGGGGCACGCCGGCGGGCAGCTGGATCTGCTCCTGGCTGGTGCGCACCGAGGTGAGGATGCCGGTGCGGCGTTCGAAGCGCCCCGCCATCCACTGCACCGCCGCCACCAGCCCCTGCTCCAGGATGGCCGGGCGCAGGTTGTGCATGATGCGCTGGCTCGCCTCGATGGCATTGCTGACCGTTTCCAGCGCCGCCTGCACGCGCTGGCGCACGCCCTCGTCCTGGGCATGGCGGGCGATCCAGGCAAGGTCGAACTTGAGTGCGGTGAGCGAGCCGCCCACGTCGTCGTGGATCTCGCGCGCGATCGCGGCGCGCTCCATTTCCACGCTGGTCTGCAGATGGCCGGCCAGCTCGTGCAGGCGCTGCTTGGATTTGCGCAGCTCGCGGTCGGCCTCGACGCGCGCCAGCTGCGCCTCGTTGGCCTCGATCGCATGCAGCAGCGCAGGCGCCAGCCGCGCCAGATTGTTCTTCAGCAGGTAGTCGGAGGCACCGGTGCGCATGGCGGCCACCGCGGTGTCCTCGCCGATCTCGCCCGACACCAGGATGAACGGGATCAGCTTGCGGCTTTCCTTCAACAGGTCCAGCACCACCAGGCCCGAGAAACCCGGCAGGTTGTAGTCGGACACGATGGCATCCCAAGGCTGCTGCAGCGCTTGGGCAACTTCGGCCAGCGAATCGACACGTTCAACGTCAAGCTCCAGCCCGGCCCGTCGCAACTGGGCCAATATCAGCTGGTGGTCCAGCTCTGAATCTTCTACATGCAAAACGCGCAATCGGCGATCGGCGGTGGGGATCGTCATGGCCGCGAGTATGCCAAGTTTGCGGCACGCCCCAGCCCGGACATTCCCAGGAAAAGTCCAAGCAATTGCACGGAAAGACACCACACCAAGGGTTTACCCTTATTCGGTCTGCAACAAAATAGCCGATTCCCAGAAATAGCCCGGCTTTGACTTCATTGTCCTGTCGACACGAGAACAAGAAATGCCGAAGATTCCAGCCATGTAAGCAGTTGCTGCGGCGGCCCTGGCCGCATGCAAATGTGCGCTCTCACGGGCTTGCAACTGGATGATCAACCGCGGAGCCAAGATGCAGATGAACGAATCGCCAGTCCCACCAGAATCAGGGCTCATTCCCCTGCTGGCCGCGGCTGAGCTGCAGGATCACCTGATGACGGTGACCCATGATCTGGAGCGCCTGCAGCGCCTCTTGGACGATGCTGGAGAGTCGCTCTCCGCCCATTTCTACAGTGCTTCCACCCATGTGAACGAGCTGCTGCGCCTGGCGGCCGAACGCCCCGACGCGAGCAACAGCGGACTGCACAAGGTGATGGAAGACATTGCCGGCGCCATTACCGCGCTGCAGTTCCAGGACATGGCCACGCAACTGATCGCCCATACCAGCCAGCGACTGCGCAACTGCGCCGACCAGTTGGCGCGCGATACTTTTGGCGACGACGAGGACGGCGAGGCGGTGGTGGAAATAGCGCCACTGCGACCCAACCCCGTCACGCAGGACGAGATGGACGCGGGTTCCATCGAATTGTTCTAAAGAATTTTCAAGCACAACCGAAAACAGCCTGTTATCCGGAGAGAAAGCGATGCATTCAATTCTTGCTGTGGACGATTCGGCCTCGATGCGCCAGATGGTCTCCTTCACCCTGAAGAACGCGGGTTTCAACGTGGTCGAAGCGGTGGACGGGCAGGACGCCTGGGAGAAGTCCGGCACGCGCGACTTCGATCTGGTGCTCACCGACCAGAACATGCCGCGCATGGACGGCATCAGCCTCACCAAGAAGCTGCGCGACAACCCCAAGTTCAAGACCACGCCGATCCTGATCCTGACCACCGAGTCGAGCGACCAGATGAAACAGGCCGGCCGAGCGGCAGGCGCGACGGGCTGGCTGGTGAAGCCCTTCGACCCGGCCAAATTGATCGAGGTGATCGGCAAGGTCATTCGCTGAACGGCCCCGCAACCAGGAGCAAGACATGGGCGAAATGACCAATGAAGGCGCCAGCCTGAGTGCCGGCATTGACCTGAGCCAGTTCTATCAGGTCTTCTTCGAGGAAGCGAGCGAGAACCTCGACAACATGGAACAGCTGCTGCTGAACCTGAACATCGAGACCGCCGACGACGAGGAACTGAACGCGATCTTCCGCTGCGCCCACTCCATCAAGGGGGGCGCAGCGACCTTTGGTTTCAGCGATGTGGCCGAGCTGACGCACCAGATGGAGACGCTGCTCGACAAGCTGCGCCGCCACGAGCTGCAACCCAACTCCGAGATGGTGGACGTGCTGCTGCAGTCGGGCGACGCCCTGCGCGCGCAACTGGGCCGCCACCAGGGCTCGGGCGCCGACGCGGTGGACACCAGCGAGCTGCTGGCCCGCATCCGCGCGCATGTGGAAGGCGAAGCAGCCCCGGCGCCCGCGCCCAAGGCGGCCGCCCCTGCTGCCACCGCCCCCGCGCCGGCCAAGCCCGCCCCGGTGCCCAAGGCCACCACCCGCCAGCTTGAGCTGCAGGTGGGTCCGCTGACCGATCTGAGCCTGGCCGACAACCTGGTCGAGCTGTTCAAGGAAATCACCGACCTTGGCACCATCGAGCCGCTCGACGCGGGCGTGGCCGCCGATGGCATCCGCCGCTTCAAGATTCTCACCGGCAGCAGCGACAGCGATCTGCTGGACCTGTTCACCTTCCATGTGGCGCGCGAGCAGGTCAAGCTCATGCCGCTGACGGCGGGCTTCGGATTCCACGAGGGTGCCCCGGGTGCCCCGCCGGCGGAAGCGCCCAAGGCCGAAGACCTGGGCTATGGATTCTTCGACGACGCGCCCGGCCTGCCGGCCGGCACCACCGCCGGCACCGAGGTGCAGGCGGTCGCATCCGCCGAGGCCAAGCCGGCGCCGGTGGCCGTCAAACCCGCGGCGGCAAAAGCCGAGCCGCGCGCCGCGGCCGGCGGCATGGACCAGTCCACCCTGCGCGTCTCGGTCGAGAAGGTCGACCAGCTGATCAATCTGGTCGGCGAACTGGTGATCACCCAGGCCATGCTGGCGCAGAACAGCCGCAATGTGGACCCGGGCCTGTACCAGCAGCTCACCTCGGGCCTGGCCGATCTGGAGCGCAATACCCGGGATCTGCAGGAATCGGTGATGTCGATCCGCATGATCCCGATGTCGGTGGTGTTCAACCGCTTCCCGCGCATGCTGCGCGACCTGGCCGCCAAGCTGGGCAAGAAGGTCGAACTGGTGACGCAGGGCGAGGCCACCGAGCTGGACAAGGGCCTGGTGGAAAAGATCACCGACCCGCTCACCCACCTGGTGCGCAACAGCTGCGACCACGGCATCGAAACCCCGGCCGAACGCGCCGCCAAGGGCAAGCCCGAGCATGGCACCATCACCCTGGTGGCCTCCCACCAGGGCGGCTCCATCGTCATCGAGGTGCGCGACGATGGCCGCGGCCTGAACCGCGAGAAGCTCATCCGCAAGGCACGCGAGAAGGGTATAGACGCCCCCGACTCGATGACCGACGCCGAGGTCTGGGGCCTGATCTTCGCGCCCGGCTTCTCCACCGCCGACCAGGTCACCGATGTCTCGGGACGCGGTGTGGGCATGGACGTGGTCAAGCGCAACATCACCTCGCTGGGCGGCACGGTCGAGATCGATTCGGCCGAAGGCTATGGCATGAAGGTTTCGGTGCGCCTGCCGCTCACCCTGGCCATCATGGACGGCATGAGCGTGGGCGTGGGCGAAGAGGTCTACATCCTGCCGCTGTCCTCGGTGGTCGAGTCCTTCCAGGTGCAGGCCGACACCATCAAGACGGTGGGCGGCTCGGGCCGCGTGGTCGAGGTGCGCGACGAGTTCATGCCGGTGCTTGAGCTGGAGCAGATCTTCAACGTGCCGCGCTTCGACTTCGAGCATGTCAGCTCCATCATGGTGGTGGTGGAGGCCGAGGGTGGTCGCGTCGCCCTGATGGTGGACGAGTTGCTCGGCCAGCAGCAGGTGGTGGTGAAGAACCTGGAGGCCAATTACCGCAAGGTCACCGATGTCTCCGGCGCCACCATCATGGGCGATGGCCGCGTGGCGCTGATTCTGGATGTGGGCAGCCTGATCCGCCGTTCGCGGCACTGAGGCCGCGCCCTTCGCTAGTTAGAGGATTTGGCATGAATTTCAGCGCCATGTTGCGCCACTTCAGCATCCGCGTTCGCATGATCGGTGCGATCGCGATGGTGCTGGCCCTGCTGACCCTGGTGGGCGGCGTTGGTCTGTACGGTATGGGCTCGCTGAAAAGCCAGACCAGGAACTTTGCCGACATGTCGGTCAACGAGGCCAACGCGTTGACGGCCTTGGTGCGCGGCATGGGCGACCTGCGCCGCTACGAGAAGGACATGCTGCTCAATTACGAGCAGGCCGAGGCTGTCAAGTCCTATCACCAGAAATGGGATGAGACCCGCGCCGGTATCGACAAGATCATCAAGGACATGCTGGCAGGCCCCGAGGATGCAGACAATGTCGTGCTGCGCAAGCTCCAGCCCCTGCTGCAGGACTACGCCGACAAGGCGCAGCCGGTCGTCAAGCAGCTGGAAGCCGGCGGCTACGACAACGCCGCCGCCGCCAACAAGCTGATGGCGCAGGCCAAGACCAGCGCCTATGCGGCCGAGCAGCTCATTGACGAGCTGCGCAAGGCGCTCAGCGACGAGTCGCAGGCCGCCATGCAACAAGCCGAGAGCACGCAGAGCCTTGTGTTCTCGGTCTTCATCGCCGTGCTGGCGGTGAGTGCCCTCGTCGTCGTGCCGCTGACGCTGCTGAATATGCACAGCATCTGCAAGCCGCTGGCCGAGGCCGAGGCGCTGGCCGATGCGATTGCCAAGGGCGACCTCACCACCAACAACATCAGGGTCGAAGGCAAGGATGAGGCTTCGCATCTGCTGGAATCGCTGCTGCATATGCAGCAGGGCCTGCAGAGCCTGGTCGGGCAGTTGCGCACCTCGGCCGATTCGATCCGCACCGCCTCGGTGGAGATCGCCTCGGGCAACCAGGATCTATCCGGCCGCACCGAGCAGACCGCCAGCAATCTGCAGCAGGCCGCCTCCTCGATGGTGCAGCTCACCGGCACGGTCAAGCAGACCGCCGACTCGGCGCGCACCGCCAATCAGCTGGCGACCTCGGCCTCCACGGCCGCGGCCAAGGGTGGCGAGGTGGTGGGCCATGTGGTCAGTACCATGGACGAGATCAACACCAGCTCCAAGCGCATCGGCGACATCATCGGCGTGATCGACGGCATCGCCTTCCAGACCAATATCCTGGCACTGAACGCCGCGGTGGAAGCTGCGCGCGCCGGTGAACAGGGGCGCGGCTTTGCGGTGGTGGCCGGCGAGGTGCGCAGCCTGGCGCAACGCAGCGCCGAGGCGGCACGCGAGATCAAGAGCCTGATCAGCGCCAGCGTGGAGCGCGTCGAGACCGGCTCGCGCCTGGTGCAGGACGCCGGCAACTCGATGAACGAGATCGTCAGCAGTGTGCAGCGCGTCACCGACATCATCGGCGAGATCACCGCCGCCGCCAGCGAGCAGAGCGACGGCATCGGCCAGGTCAATCAATCGGTGGTGCAGCTCGACCAGATGACGCAGCAGAACGCCGCGCTGGTGGAAGAGTCCGCCGCCGCGGCCGAGAGCCTGAAGGACCAGGCGGAGCGCCTGTCGATGGCGGTGGATCGCTTCCGCATCGACGCCAAGACGGCCCATATCGCACCGACGCCAAGGCCCGCCACCGTCAAGCCAAGCGCGGCGCCGCGCGCTGTTGCGCCGGCGCCCAGGGCGGCCTCCACCCCCCTCGTGAAGCCGGCAGCGCCCAAGCCCGTGGCAGCGGCCACGCTTGACGACGGCAGCTGGGAAACCTTCTGAGCCCTCTTCTCCATCCACCATCCCGCACCACCAGAGGTCAAGCATGGAAATCGTCCAACAAGCATCCAATCAGGTCGTACCTCACGCCGCGGGCAGCACGGCCATGAAGACCCAGGGGCCCGCCAGCGGTGAATACCTGACCTTCCGCCTCGGCTCCGAGGAGTACGGCATCGACATCCTGAAGGTGCAGGAGATCCGCTCCTACGAGCCGCCCACCCGCATCGCCAACGCGCCCGAGTTCATCAAGGGTGTGGTGAACCTGCGCGGCGTGATCGTGCCCATCGTCGATTTGCGCCTGAAGCTGGGTTGCCCCAACGCCGAGTACAACAGCTTCACCGTGGTGATCGTGCTGAACGTGCGCAGCCGGGTGGTCGGCGCGGTGGTGGATTCGGTCTCGGACGTGCTGGAACTCAGCCGCGATTCGATCCGCCCCGCCCCCGAGCTGAATGCCAGCGCGGTGGACACCAGCTTCATCACCGGCATCGGCTCGGTGAACGAGCGCATGCTGATCCTGATGGATATCGAGGGTCTGATGAGCAGCGCCGACATGGGCTTGATGGAAAGTCTCTGACCGGCGCTCGGTCGCAAACCAAGGGCGTCAGCAACATGGCTGCACGCCGGACATCTCATATGGGAGACTCGCATGAGCTCTGGAGTAACCTCGATCGCGCGCCGCGTGTCGCTGGTTGGTGTGGTTACCCTGGCCCTGGTGTTGTTGGGCACCAGCGGCGTGTTGAGCATGCTGCTCACCAGCGCGGCCAAAGACCGCGTCACCACCTGGGTAGGCGACAAGACTCAGTCCCTGGTCGACTCCATGCAGGCCATGGACGATGTGGCCAAGACCATGGTCAAGCAGAGCTTTGGTACCTTCCGCCAGGACTTCGGCCCGGTGTTCACGCTCGATGAGGCCACCGGCGATCTGCGCGACTGGGGCCCCAAGCTCAACGGCAACACCACCCAGGTGGACAAGTTCGCCGGCACCACGGGCGGCGCCGCCGCCATCTTTACCCTCAAGGATGGCGCCTTCGTGCGCATCACCTCATCCATCAAGCTGGCCAATGGCGAACGCGACGCCGCGCCGCTGGGCAAGACGCACCCGGCTTTTGCCACGCTCTCGCAAGGCACGGCCTACGCCGCCCGCGAGGTCATGCACGGCAAGGTCTATATGGCCTATTACGAGCCGCTCAAGAGCGAGGCCGGCAAGGTGATCGGCCTGCTGGCCATCGCGCTGGACATGGAGGGATTCCAGAAGGCGATGGACCAGATGGCCGCCGACGCCAAGTTCTTCGAGTCGGGCGGCACCTATGTGCTGGCGTCCAACGGCGACCCCAAGCAGGCGCGCTTCGTCTCGCATCCCAGCGCCAAGGGCAAGCTGGTGAGCGAGCTGGTGCCCGATGTGGATAAATTCATCGCCGCACTGGAAGGCGCCAAGGACGGCTACGTGTCTGACGCCCCCAACGTGCTGGGCGGCAAGGCCAGCAGCTATTTCGCAGTGGGCAAGCGCAATGCGCAGGGCGGCTTCTGGGTGATTGCCCAGGTGGCCGGCAGCGAGGCCATGGCCTCGCACTGGGCCACCATGGTGCCGTTCTGGATCCTGCTGGGTGGCGCCACGCTGGCGCTGGGCTATGGCCTGTTCTGGATGATGCGCAACTGGGTGGCAGCGCCGCTGGCCTCGCTGAGCCAGGCGGTGCAGGCGATCGCGCGCGGCGATCTCTCGCAGAGCGTCAGCAACGATCGCAACGACGAGATTGGCGCGCTGATACGCGAGACCGAGGCGATGCGTCAGCGCCTGGCAGACACCATCGGCACGGTGCGGCATTCGGTCGACTCGATCGGCACCGCCAGTACCGAGATCGCCACCGGCAACCAGGACCTGAGCCAGCGTACCGAGCAGACCGCCTCGAACCTGCAGATCGCCGCCTCCTCGATGGAGGAACTCACCGGCACGGTGAAGCAAACCGCCGACTCGGCGCGCACCGCCAACCAGCTGGCCTCCTCGGCCTTCACCGCCGCGGCCAAGGGTGGCGAGGTGGTGAGCCAGGTGGTCTCCACCATGGAAGAGATCAACACCAGCTCGAAGAAGATCAACGACATCATCGGCGTGATCGACGGCATCGCCTTCCAGACCAACATCCTCGCCTTGAATGCCGCGGTGGAAGCCGCGCGCGCTGGCGAGCAGGGCCGCGGCTTTGCCGTGGTAGCCAGCGAAGTGCGCAGCCTGGCGCAGCGCAGCGCCGAGGCCGCCAAGGAGATCAAGACCCTGATCGGCGCCAGCGTCGACCGCGTCGAAGTGGGCTCGCGGTTGGTGGAGGCGGCCGGCCAGTCGATGACCGAGATCGTCGCCAGCGTGCAGCGCGTCTCCGACATCATCGGCGAGATCACCGCCGCCGCCAGTGAGCAGAGCGATGGCATCGGCCAGGTCAACCAGTCGGTGGTGCAGCTCGACCAGATGACGCAGCAGAACGCGGCCCTGGTGGAAGAGTCCGCTGCCGCTGCCGAAAGCCTCAAGGAGCAGGCGCAGCGACTGGTGGAGGCCGTCTCGGTCTTCAAGGTCTCCAGCAGCGAACCCAAGGTCAGCGCCAAACCGGCCGCGCCGCGCAGCGCGCCGGCGGCCAAGCCGAGTGCTGGCGCCAAGGCGGCGCAGCCCGCCAGGGCGCCCATGCCGATGAAGGCAGCGGCCAAGGCCGCGCCGACGGCCGCGCCCGCAGCGCCGGCGCGTGCCGAGACCAAACCGGCAACCGTGAACGAAGGTGAGTGGGAGAGTTTCTAAGCAAAGAAGTGATCGGCCGGTAAGGCCCCAGCACCACCAAGGAGCGAACATGTTTGAATCAATCAAGAACCGCCTGATCGCCCTGAGCATCGGCGTCGTGGTGCTCAGCTTGTTGGCCGCCACGGTGGCCAACTACGTCACCGTGCGCAAGCACACGCAAAATCAGGTGCTGGCCTCGATGGATGAACTGGCGGCCGCGCGCGGCGCCACCATCGCCCAATGGGTGCGTTCGCAGAAAGACATCATCGCCGCCCTCGCACCTGCGGTGGCAGCGGCCGACCCGGTGCCGCTGCTGGTACAGGCCGCCAAGTCGGGCCGTCTGGACGCGGCCTATATCGGTTTTGCCGACAAGAAGATCGTCTTCAACTCGCCACAAAACCTGCCCCCCGACTACGACCCCACCGGCCGCCCCTGGTACACGCAGGCCGCGGGCGCGAGCGGCAGCATCATCACGCCGCCCTATGTCGATGCGGCCAAGAAACTGCTGGTGGTGACCTTTGCCCAGGCCATCAAGGAGGGCGGCACGACCAAGGCCGTGACCGCTTCTGACGTGTTTCTGGACGACGTGGTGGCCACTGTCAAGGCCATCAAGCCCACGCCGAGCGGCTTCGCCTTCCTGACCATGGCCGACGGCCGCATCGTCGCCCACCCGGATGCCAATCTGGCGCTCAAGCCGGCCAGCGATCTCTCGGCCCAGCTCGATGCCAAGGCGCTGAAAGCCGCGCAGGAAGCCAAGGGCGAATGGATCGAGGCCAAGGTCGGCGATGCCAGCTATCTGGTGCGCGGTGTGGCCATTGCCGACACCGACTGGACGCTGTATGTGGCGGCCGACCGCAGCGAGGCCCTCGCCTCGCTGAGCTCGCTGCTGCGCGCCGCGGCCATCACCGCCCTCGTCATGATGGCGCTGGCCGGCCTGGTGGTTACCGGCAGCATCACCGGCCTGCTGCGCGGGCTCGACCGCGTGCGCAAGGCGCTGGACGAGATCAGCGCCGGCGGTGGCGATCTCACCCAACGACTGCCCGCCGACAGCAAGGATGAGATCGGCCGCATTGCCAGCTCCTTCAACACCTTTGCCGAAAAGATCCAGCACATCCTGCTGGACGTGCGTGCCGCCAGCAGCTCCATCACCACCGCCTCCAGCGAGATCGCCACCGGTGCGCAGGATCTGTCGCAGCGCACCGAGCAGACCGCGTCCAACCTGCAGCAGGCGGCCTCCTCGATGGAGCAGCTCACCGGCACGGTGCGCCAGACCGCCGATGCCGCCCAGACCGCCAACCAGCTGGCCTCCTCGGCCTCCAGCGCTGCGGCCAAGGGCGGCGAGGTGGTGAGCCAGGTGGTCTCGACGATGGACGAGATCAACACCAGCTCCAAGAAGATCAACGACATCATCGGCGTGATCGACGGCATCGCCTTCCAGACCAATATCCTCGCCTTGAATGCCGCGGTGGAAGCCGCGCGCGCCGGCGAGCAGGGCCGCGGCTTCGCGGTGGTGGCCAGCGAGGTGCGCAGCCTGGCACAGCGCAGCGCCGAAGCCGCCAAGGAAATCAAGACCCTGATCGGCGCCAGCGTGGACCGTGTGGAAGTAGGCTCGCGCCTGGTGGAAGCGGCCGGGCAGTCGATGACCGACATCGTTTCCAGCGTGCAGCGCGTCACCGACATCATCGGCGAGATCACCGCCGCCTCGTCCGAGCAAAGCGAGGGCATCGGCCAGGTGAATGGCGCGGTGGTGCAACTGGACCAGATGACACAGCAAAACGCGGCCCTGGTGGAAGAGTCCGCCGCCGCGGCCGAAAGCCTGAAGGACCAGGCGCATCGCCTCACCGAGGTGGTGTCGGTGTTCCGCCTGGGCAACGAGGATGCCAAGCATGGCGGCCATGCCAGGGCCGCACCCAAGGCTACCACTGCGGCGGCCAAGGCTGCCGCACCCAAGCCCGCCAGCCCGCGCCCCGCTGCCAAGCCAGCCGCCAAGCCTGCCACCGCTGCGGCCGCGGATGGCTGGAGCGCCAAGCCCGCCAAGCCCGTAGCAGCTCCGCCCGCCCCTGCCGCCGCGGCGCAGGACGACGCGCATGGCGACTGGCAGTCGTTCTGATTGCTGCCTGCACCAGCCGCAAGGGCCGCTTCCGCGGCCCTTTTTTCATGGCGCTCGGCTCACTGCGTGTCGGCCTGGCGCAGCGTCGTCACCACCGGCTGCAGCAGCACATTGCGCAGGCTCCACCAGCCGGCCAGTTGGGCCAGCAGCGCGCCGCAGACCATGCTGGCCAAAGGCACCCAGGGGCTGGCGCGCCAATCGAACTCGAACACATAACGCGCCAACAACTGGCCCAAGAGCAGGGCCACGGCGCCTGCCAGCAGGCCCGCCAGCGCGCCCAGGCCCAACAGCTCGGCGCGCTGCACCTGACGCAGCAGGGCCGAGCTCGCGCCCAGCGCGCGCATCAGTGCGAACTCACGCGTGCGCAGCTCGCGCGTGCTGCTCACGGCCGCCAGCAGCACCACCAGGCCGGTAGCCAACGTGAACATGAAGAGGAACTGCACCGCGTTGATGACCTGGCCCAGCACCGCCTGCATCTGGTTCAGCTGGGCCGACACATCCACCGCGGTGATGTTGGGGAACTCGTGGGCGAGCCGTTTGTCCAGCGCCAGCCCGGCCGCCGCCGCGGGTGCACGGTAGGCGGTGATGTAGCTGCCGGGCAGTTCACCCATCTGCTTGCGCGGAAAGATGACGAAGAAGTTGGCGCGCATCGAGCTCCAGTCCACCTTGCGCAGGCTGGTGATGCGCGCCTCCACCGGGATGCCCGCGACGTCGAAGCGCAGCCTGTCGCCGAGCTTGAGCCCGAGCTGCTCGGCCAGGCCCTGCTCGACGCTGAGGCCATCGGCCTCGTCGTTCTGCCAGCGCCCGCCCACCACCTGGTTGTGCTGCGGCAGCTCGGCGGCGTGGCTCAGATTGAACTCACGTTCGGCCAGGCGCTGGGCGCGCTCCTGGGCGAACTGCTCGGGCCGCACCGCCTGGCCGTTGATGCCCACCAGGCGGCCGCGGATCATCGGGTACCAGTCGTAGCCACGCACGCCCGCGCCCTCAAGCGCGGCGCGCAGCGCCTCGCCCTGCTCGGGCTGGATGTTGATGATGAAGCGGTTCGGCGCGTTCGCTGGCGTGGCCTGGCGCCAGCTGGCGATCAGGTCGGTGCGCAGCAGCACCAGCAGCGCCAGCGCCAGCAGGCCCACCGCCAGCGCCGCCACCTGCACCACCGCCAGCAGCGGGCGCGCCGCCAGCTGGCGCGTGGCCAGCAGCAACCAGCGCGGCGCACCGGCCCCCTTGACATTGACCAGCACCAGGCGCCGCAACAGCAGCACCGCGCCCCAGGCCAGCAAGGCGAACAGCGCCAGCGCGGCGGCAAAGCCCAGCGAGGCGATCAGTCCCAGCTTGGGATCGGCCGAGAGCGTCACCAGCATGGCGCCAAAGCCCAGCACGCCCGCGCCCAGCACCGCCAGCGATCCGAGCTTGACGCTGCCCAGATCGCGCCGTATCACGCGCAGCGGCGGCACCGCCGCCAACTGCAGCACCGGCGGCAGGCCAAAGCCCAGCAGCAGGGTCATGCCCAGTCCCAGGCCCAGCGCCACTGGCCAGCCGCTGGCCCCTGGCAGCTTCACCTCGATCAAGCCGGCCAGCAGGGCCACAAAGGCATAGTGCAGCGCGAAGCCAAGCAGCACGCCCGCCGCACTGGCCAGCAGGCCCGCGCCACCGAACTCCAGGCCATAGGCCCAGGCCAGGCGGCGCTGCGGCTGGCCCAGCACGCGCAGCATGGCGCAATCGTCCAGGTGGCGGGCGGCGAAATCGCGCGCACTCAAGACCACTGCCACCGCTGCCAGCAGGGCCGCCAGCATCGCCACCAGATTGAGGAACTTGCCGGCACGGTCCAGGGTCTGGCGCATTTCGGGCCGGCCGTTTTCCAGCGACTCCAGGCGCACGCCGCGCCAGCCCTCGGCGGCGATCAGCGCCGCGGCCTCGCGGGCATAGCGCTGCCAGTCCTGGCTGCCGCGGCCCGCGCCACCATCCGGCGCGATCACCGCATAGCGGTAGGTCACGCGGCTGGCGGGCTGTATCAGCGCGGTGGCCGCAAGGTCGGTCTGGGCCAGCATCACGCGCGGCGCAAAGCTCATGAAGCCGGCGCCGCGGTCGGGCTCGTTGGCGATCACGCCGGCCACGCGCAGGCTGGCCTCGCCCAGCAGCAGGGTATCGCCCGGCTTCAGGCCCAGGGCATCGAGCACCTGCGCGTCGACCCAGGCCTCGCCCGCCGCTGGCGCACCGACGCGCCGCCCATCGCCGAGCTCGACGCGCCCGCGCAGCGGATAGCCCGCATCCACCGCCTTCACCGCCACCAGGCGGCTGGCGCCGCCCTGCGCATCGGGGGCACGCGCCATGCTGGGGAAGCTGATGCTGGCCACCGCGCTCAGGCCCTGCGCCTGCGCCAGCGCGCGCAGCTTGGCCGGCGTGGGCTGGTCGCTCGCCACCACCACATCGCCGCCCAGCATCTGCGCCGCATCGCGCTTGAGGCCCTGATCGAGCCGGTCGGCCAGAAAGCTCACCGCGCAGACGGCGGCCACCGCCAGCGCCACCGCCAGCATCAGCAGGCGCAGTTCGCCGGCACGCCAGTCGCGCCAGAGCTGGCGCCAGGCCAGCATCAGCACCGAGGGCTGCCTGGCGGCTGGGCGGGCCGGCGCGGCGGCCGGGGCGACGAGTGCGGGGCTGTCATCCATGGGGCGCACTGTACCCACAGCGCCGGCCCGGCGGGCAGTGCGGGATTGCATGCCATCCATGCAAATGGCTTGAACCCAGCATGCAAGCCCCTGCTGCCCCAGGCGCCACGCGCCCTGCTTCAATAAGAGCATGAGCAACCGCCGCTTCGCCCCCCTCTTCGTCTCGCACGGCTCGCCGATGACGGCCCTGCAGCCCGGCGCCGCGGGCGCCTTCTGGCGCCAGCTGGGTGCCGCCCTGCAGCGCCGCCGCCCGCGCGCCATCCTGGCGCTCTCGGCCCACACGCTGGCGCGCGCGCCCCTGCTGCTGCTGGCCGGCGAACGCCAGCATGCGGTCTACGATTTCAGTGGTTTCGACCCCGAGCTCTACCGCTTGCGCTACGACGCGCCCGGCGCGCCCGCCCTGGCCGCCGAACTGCAGCAGCGCCTGGGGGACGCGCGCGTGCGCGCCCTGCCCGAGGCCGGCCTGGACCATGGCATCTGGACGGTGCTGCGCTCCATCGTCCCCGCGGCCGACGTGCCGGTGCTGCCAATGGCCTGGTCGCCGCGCGCCAGCCCGGCCGAGCTGTTCCAGCTCGGGCAAGACCTGGCCCCGCTGGCCGAGGATGGCGTGCTCATCATCGGCAGCGGCTCGATCACACACAACCTGAGGCGCGTGTTCGCACATGGTGTGCCGCCTATCGATGCGCCGGAAATCCGCGAGTCGGCCGAATTCCGCGCCTGGATGCTGGCGCGCAGCGCCGCGCGCGACTGGGACGCCCTGCTCGACTATCGCCGGCAGGCGCCGCATGCGGTGGACATGCACCCGACCGACGAGCACCTGCTGCCCTGGTTCATCGCCGCCGGCGCGGGCGGCCGGCAGGACGCGCCGCAGCGCCTGCACGACAGCCTCACCTACAGCTGCGTGGGCATGGACGTCTACGCCTTCGGGCCAAGCGCCGCAGAACTGGCACGAGAGCTGCCTATAATCGCGCCCAGCCAAGCGGGTGTAGCTCAATGGCAGAGCTGAAGCTTCCCAAGCTTAAGACGAGGGTTCGATTCCCTTCACCCGCTCCACATCTCGCTAAGTGATTGATCTTGCTTGAAGATCAGCACAAACAGCACGCCCGCTACGTCACCCTGCTACAAAGTGGAGTGACGAATGGACGGAATGTTCAGGCGAGGAGCCATTTACTACGCACGGCTGGCGGTACCGCGTCGTCTTAGGCGCACGGTCGGCAAGACCGAGTTGATAGCGTCCACCGGCCATCATGACTTCTCAAGTGCGAAGGTCGTCGCGAGCGGCTTGATGGCGGGCTGGCGCCGTCAGCTTGCTGACATCGACGGACTTTCGACCAACCCCATGGACATTGAGCAACTGGTTGCTGGGCACCCAGCCCTCTCGGGTGGCGGATACCTCCCACTGAGGCTGGCCGGGGAAGCCAGTGGTCTCGACGAGCACTCGCTCTTCGCCGCCGTCGCGGACGGCCGGCTAGGGCTTTTCCTTCGGTGCGGTGGGCTTCCGGGCTGCAAGCTCCAAGAACAGGAGTTAGAGGTCAACCACGGCCCGCATGCGGATGAGGTCATCGTCCCATCGGCCGCGCAAATGCCGCACAGTGCCAACCACCCCTACTATGGTTTGCTTCGGTTGCGGCAGCATCAAGCGATCGCGTCGGCGCTGATTGCCAATGAGACGCCCACGGTCGTGCTGTTCGACATTCCAGACCAGCCCGGCTGGTGTTTTGCACCGGAGACGCCGGTCGTCGTCAAGTCTGCCGGGCTGGAGGTATCGGCGCTGCAGGTTGAGTCACTGCGTCGCGGTTACGCCAGCAAGGTAACGCCGCTTCAGATCGAGGTGGCCCGCGCCAAGCCGGCGGCCGCACCATCCCAATCCACGCTGGACCAGGACGCCCCGACAAGGGCATCTGAAGCGGTCGAGCGCTACATGCGCGTCCGCGCCCTCACCTGCAATGACGATCAAGCCCGCCGAGTCAGGGCCGCGCTCATGCTCTTCGTCGAGCTCGAAGGTGACCCCAAGCTGGCAGACATCACGGCACGGCGCATGGAAGTGTTCAGGGACGACAAGCTCCCTATGGTGCCGGCCAACGAGAACAAGCTCCGACTTCAGTACGGCACAAAGACAGTCACGGAGTCGATCACTGCTATCAGCAGCGCCGAGTGGCCTCGAATTTCTCCACGTGAACAAGCAAAGCGCTTGGCCTGGATTGCCGCCATGTTCGCATGGCTGCGCAAGAAGAACTGGATCGCACAGGACCCGTGCGGGGCGCTGCTTGAGGAAAGCGCAGCTTGTGCGTCAGTGAAGCGCAACAAGGACCGAACGCAAGAGGCTCGGGCCATTTTTTCGCCGGAGGACCTGAAGCGGATCTTCACTACCGGCACATGGTTCCAGACAGGACGAGGCGAGCTGACGAAATCGGGCACCTACCGCGCGTTCGTACCGCACTACTATTGGCTGCCACTGCTGGGGCTTTTCACCGGCGCCCGTATCAACGAGGTCGCCCAGCTGCATCTGGCGGACATCAAATGCACGCCAAGCGGCACCTGGTTCTGCGAGCTCGCAGAGCTCAACGATGAGGAAGGAAAGAAGCGCCGCAAAAACGCGAATTCAAAGCGCACGGTGCCACTGCATCCGTTCCTGATATCGCTGGGCCTTATCGAGTGGCGGAACGCGCTGGAAGCCGCAGGGTACCGACGGCTGTTCCCTGAACTGAAGCACGACAAGGTCAAGGGCTATGGCAAAGCCCCAACCAAATGGTTCAGCGGCTACCTGAAACGTCTCGGCTGGGAGCGTGACGGTCGCAAGGTCTTTCACTCCTTCCGCGGCACGCTTGCATCTCAGTGCGTAAATCGCCTCAAACTGACTAACCAGGAAACAGCACAGATCAGCGGCCATGCCCGGGAATCTGGCGCACTGGCTGAGCACTACGTCAAAGACGAGTTGCCCGATTTTCTGGCCCCTACGGTCGCCCGTTTGAACTTCGGGCTACCGACCATATTCCCGTTCGACTGCACCGCCGGATTGGCTGCCGTAGCACACGCCCTGGCGCGCAAGGGAGGCGGGCGCGGGGCGCATGAAGACTAGAAACGGGCGGGCCATATGGCAGGTCAGTCGCGCCAAGTGCACTCACCCGACAGCGCCTGAGTCGTTTCAGTCGACCCAGCCCTCCCGCGCATCGGCGTCCCATTTCCGCATCCCGGCAATGATGAGGCGCCTCAGCACCCAGCTCTCGGGCCGATCAAACCGGCGAGCGAGTTCGAGAACCTCGTCCCTCATTTCAGCCGATCCGGTGAACATGAGCTGAACACCCCCTGAGCACATGTGCCCGGGCAGCGTAGGCTGCATCAGCACGTCGCCGCGATAGTCCTTCAGCGCCAAGGCCACCAGGGTGCGCAGCGTCCAACTGACGGAACGATCCTCCGATGCCGCTCCACGCCGGATCAAACGCGCAACTTCTGGCGAGACGCTGACGCGCAGGACGAAGCTTGCCTTTCTCCCGTCGCCTCTTGTAGAGCTAGGTTCCACTGGCTGCGCCCTCCAGCATGTCCGTGAGGTCGGACTCGATCAACCCACTGTTCGAGTTCACCACACCAACGCGCTTTCCCTCCCTCATTGCCGTACAGGCAGCGAGGTAGAACCGAAGCGCCCTGTCGCACTCGCCGGACAACGTGCCACCACGAACGGCGACCTCGGATGCAAGCCTCAGCTCAGTCTCGTTTGACAAGGCAACGCGGACGCAGGCAGCTGGGCAGTGGGCATGATCACCAGCGTCATCCCTTCCGACAGGGTCCGGCGAGCGGGGCGAAGGCGGGAAGGATATCCTGCCGAACAACACTGCAACGGCCAAGCCGATGATGAAGACCACCAGGATATTCAATGCGCTCGCATCTGCCATAACTGCCCTTTTTGCGAAATCGTGTCGAGCGCGACCGCGCCCGTTCCTAGCTCCATCGGGAGCAGGGACAACGTGACCTCCGGCCATCTCGTATTTCAACGAATCCGGCTGGCCAAATATTGCACTCCAGCATTTCTGCCGCAACAAGGGAATGTCATGTGCACCGCCAGTTCATATGGATGCCATCATTTCTCACCTGAAATAGCACACGTAAATAACGACTTACTTACCATCCACGCATTCCAATCACGAGTCGCGTTCCTGCTGAATTCGGCGAACACCCAAGCTGCCGTTGCCGCAGAACTGCATCCCTGTTCGTACTCGCAACAGGCGACGCGTGCCCGCGCAACAGCTGGCGAAAATCCAGATGCCCATAAGAACTGGCAGATCTTGGCCCAGACTTCACCGAGTTGAACTGGCCACGGAAGTTGAGAAGGCGCATCAACTTACATAGCCAGACACCGGGCTCTACCCGTGTAGCTACCCTGATCGGCATGCAGGTGCCGGCAGCCACTCGGACTTTTGTCTCCATACGGTGCCGGCGACCATTCATTGGGCATTCGAAGGACTTGCCCCCAAGGGAATATTGGATGTTCCGGGCTGAACTCTGGTTCTTCCGGGACCACCACTTTTCCATGGGCCAATCAGTCGGGCTTGGGTCCATTTCAGGCGACCAAATGGGCGGCATCCCAGCGCTGACGGATCCATGCCGAATCACTGAATGGTTTTGGAAGGTTATGCCTACGGAATGCGCGCGCATTTCGCACAGGCCGGGACATTGCTCTGTTCATCAACTGTTCCAAGGCGCATACGGGAGCGTATGCATCAGACTTAGTTTGCCCACGCTTACGCCCGGCAGCCCCCGGTGGTTGTCGACGCTGGCAACCGTACACCCATCACTGGCCGCACCTGTTGCGACACGCCCTGGCGCAGCGTGTCGCACGTCAGGGCTTCAGCGTGCTCTACACGCGCGCCACCCGGCTGCCGCAGGAGTTGCAGGTGGCGCACGGCGACGGCTGCTTCAGCAATCGGCTGGCCGCCCAGGACAGACTGGACGTGCTCGTGCTCGTGCTCGTGCTCGTGCTCGATGATCTGGCCATCGCCGCCATCGCCGCCCAAGAACGTCAGAATCTGTTGGAGCTGCCGGACGACCGCATGGGCAGGCTGCCGCTCCACGCTCATCACCAGCCAACTGCCCACCAGCGCCTGGCAGCAGTGGCTCGCCGAGCCGACCATCGCCGACGCCATCATGGATCGACTGATACACGGCTCGCGCGCCATTGCACTCAAGGGCTAGTCGCTGAGCCGGACCAGAGCCCCCCGCTTGATGGCCTGCAGTGCCAGCCGGCTATCGGCATTCCGGCTGGCCCTGCTCCCAGCTTCGTCGCGGACAGCGTTCCAAACTGATGGCGGGCAGTTGCACTGCCACCCGGGTCGTCACTCGGGCGCCCCTCCCAAGGTGTCCGTAATCGCCCGGAACGCTGTCCGCGATCAAACGGGAACGGGTGTCCGCGATCAGTGGAATGCGCAGGCCAGGTTGGCGTCGGACAGGGAGCTGGCGCCTGCGCTGCATCCGACACTGATGCCGGTGGCCGGGGTGGGGCAGTTTGGCTGGTCAGCGTAGCCCGGGCTGGCGGCCACCCCGGAGCAGTTTCCGTGTCGAGCAGCTCAGCATCAAAAACCACCATCTCACCAGCGAATAGACGCGGTTCCTGATCAGCGGTCACAGCCCCGGCTAGATACGGCAGAGTTTGGTTGCCGTCGCACCAGGCGCAAAGCGTCTACTGGCCTATAAGAACTGACCGAAAACCGCCGCCTACGAGACAAGCAAGGCCCAGAGGTTACCTCGCCGGTTCTAAGGTCATCAGGCCCTTGGACCCGGCTTGGGCAACATCTGCGGGCCGGGCCATCGTCATTTGTCCTTTGTGCACCGCAACCTGCCCGTTCGCACCAACCCGTGACATCGCGACACACTGCGATCCAGCCCAACATTTCGGTGAAGGGCAACCGACGCATACGCAGCCTCAAAACACGGACTTTGGGGTCACAGCAGCAAGGTACCCTAGGCAATGCCCCATGCGCACGACGACATACAGGGCCAAGACACGTGTTTTGACAGCAGTGTCTGGAAGTCCGGCATCAAACCTCGTGTCTTGAGACGGATTTTCGTGTTTTGAGGCATGTCGCTCATACCCTCAGGGCGTGCCCTTCTGGCCTGCCTGACCCTGCCAGTACTGCAACCCGTGCTCGCCGGGGCCATACGCGCGGCGTGTTGCTCAACATCCCGTGGTGATACAGCGAGATCTGGTCGCCGGGAGTCTCGGCTGATGCAGCGCAAGGCTGAGCAGCAAAGTTGCTTGTCTTGCCTACCCAGCCTCAAATCACGCCCTGACGAGCAACGTGCCGCCGCCCCGCCCCTCAGTCGTCAGTCCTGCCTGCTCAGTCTGCCTCAAAACACGAAGCACGGACGACTCCGGAAGTTCTCAGCCTCAAAACACGGCTTGTGGACGGCAGGAAGCCGTTGGCTAGGTCTGGACCATAGACATGCATCGCATTTCCATGGTCGAGCACTTGTTTTGACACCGGTGATTACCGTCAGGCGTTAACCCTTGTGTTTTGAGACGGCCTTTCGTGTTTTGAGGCATCACGCTCATGCCCATAGAGAATGCCAGGCTAACCTGCCTGGCCCTGCCTGGGGGCCCGTGCGGGAACCCGGTCAGGTTCACCTGTCCTTGCCTTCGTTTCACGCTCACATAAGTCCCCGCCCAGCCGGGCTGCCGGTTCGTGGCTTTTGAAATTGCCCGGGCGCTGACCTCAAACAGTCAATCCGTTGGTCGCCAATGACATGGCCGATCTCAGTCCGTCGCCCGCGCGCGCACGCGCAAGAAGGACTGCCAACATGGGGTTGGAATTCAGAGGATGAGGGGTGTCCGGTATGGAGAGGCATAGCACCCCCAACCCGGCGCGAGCGCAAGGTCAGGTTTGCCTACCCCCATGCCGGACTAGTGTCCGTATAAGGATTCTTCCCTCAGTTGCGGCAGTAATCATGATGCGAGCTCTAAGGGTCAGGCTACTCGCACCACAACGCAGACCCGGCTTGCCGCGCCTCTTTCAAGGCAACTCCTCCCGGGGACGATATGTCTGCTTCC
This sequence comes from Paucibacter soli, assembly GCF_037482845.1. Classification (NCBI taxonomy): domain Bacteria; kingdom Pseudomonadati; phylum Pseudomonadota; class Betaproteobacteria; order Burkholderiales; family Sphaerotilaceae; genus Roseateles; species Paucibacter soli. Next base: position 31,101 of record NZ_JBBHJW010000002.1, on the reverse strand, counting down.
GTCTACGTCCCGGGTCGATACTCCTCGGCATCAACCCTTTCCTTGTCTGCGCCCGACCGTTAGGGTCCCGTGAGGCGCAGGAGCCGAGAGTATAGCTAAATTAGTGCTCACTAACAACTTCCGGGCATGTCAGCCTACGTCGTCAGCCAGCAAGTGATGCTGCCGCACCGCTTGTTTGCCTGGAATGGCCGGGGCCGATGTGCCGGAACCGTCGGTCACGTTTGGCCGAAACGCCACCTCTCGATCACGCCCACATCGTTCAGCCGAGCAAGCGCTGCGCCTTGTCGTCGAGGGCAACCCAGATCACTGCGCCGGGCCTATGCACATACGGTACGGGCGTGGACAAGGCGTGCACGTTCTTCATCACCCAAGCATGGCGCCACTTGGCGACCTGGCCAGACCGTATGCGCTCCAGCTCGATCCGATGCTTGTCGTGATGTTCGATCATCTGCGCGTCCGTGAACGGGCCGAGGCTATCGGCAAGCTCCGCCGTGCCTATGACTTGGCCCGAGCCCTTGCGGATCAGAGCAATCCGTCCGCGAAGTTTGGTGGCCGTGCTGCGCATCTCCCAGGTCTTGATGCCGGCAAGAATGCGGTCAATGTAGGGTGTGTCGATCACAAGACCACGATCAATCAGTGCCATGTTGTTCTCCCTTGGCGTTTGAAAATCTGACGAACTGGATGAGGCGTGCGCGCGATGCGCTGGACCAATGCTGTCGGCAGCAAGGAAGGCCGCACACCTGGAGGGAACCTGACCGATAAGCGGGCGACTGCCTAATCAACTGGCAGCGCGTCCATGCTGCCCCCCGCAATGTGCTCAAGGCTCTCAAGCTGCTGGAGGTCAGGCAACGAATCCTGGGCGATGCCCTGAAGCTCGCCGACCACCGTGCTCATGCTCTTGGTAGCGCGGTCGATCTGGGCTTGTCGCTTCGCCCAGATCTTGGTCAGCGCCCGTCGTTCCGAATCAAGGTCCGCCTGCATCGTGGTGAAGGTGTCGAACACGGAGCGCATGCGCTGTGAAAAGGTGGGGCTGGCCAGGTAGCTGTACAGCAGCTCGATCTTCTCGGCTTTGCCGACGTTTGCCGCTTTGAGCTTGGCGGTCTCAAGCAGGATCACGCGGAGGGTCTCGGCCATGGGCTTGAGAACTTGCCGTGAAATCACCCACACGTCGCCGACGCGGCCGAACGCGCCGGTCAGCCCTTTGGGCATCGCCGTGGTGACCAGGACTGCGATGTCAGCCTTGGCCTCCTGTTGGTCGTCCTTGAGCTTTTCCAGCCATTTGTCGGACCAGTTCTCAGCGCGCTTGGCCTCCCAGATGATTATCCCGGCGACCTGACCCATTGCCGTGCGCACAGTCTGGATGACGTCGGCGCCGCGCTGGCCCTTCTTCACCTCGTCAATGGTGTCGTGGAAGAAGCTCGTCGCGAGCGACTGCTCGACTTCCAGCTCAAGCACCTCGCCCTGCAACTGCTGTGAGCCTTGCTCAAGCTTGCGCCGAAGATCTTCATTCGCCCGCTGCGCATCCTCGATCTTCTTGCGCCACTCGGCTTCCATCATCGAGTAGCGCTCCGCCTCTCGCTGAGCGGCCGCGGCAGATATCTTGGTCCGTTCATCATCAAGCCGGCGTTGAAGTTCAAGCTCAAGGTTGCGCTGCTGCTCGACCAACGCCTGCCCCTTGCGGCGCAGCTCAAGCTCCTGCGCTCGCAGCTCCCCCAGGGCCTTGTCCTTGGCCGCCAGGTCTTCGAGCAACGCCGCACGCTCCTGCGCCATGTCCGCAATCGCCTTTTCCTGGGCGGCCTTGCGCACTTGCTCAATGGTCTGCTGGGCTTCCCTCTCCGCCCGTTTGGCCGAGGCAACTTGATCCTGAAGTTTGGCAATCTGTTCCGCAGTCGCCTGCAGCGCATGCCTCCTGGCCTCCTGTTCAAGGTGAGCCGCCAGCTCCGCGCGCCCCTCCCTGATCTGAGCCTCGAATTCCTCGGCGTGGCGATCAATGGCTTGCCTGGAAATGCCCTCACCCAAGGAGAACGGGTGCGCGCACTTGGGGCACACGATGGGCTCGTCTGACTGCAGAATGATCTTGCTATTCATACGGTACTCGGGTTGGGGCTGAAGCTATCTTCGCTGTTGAGTGGCTCATGGGGTGAGCCAGGTACAAACACCTAGGTCAGCCGAAATCAGCAAAGTCAGCCGCCGTCAGGTCACCGCAGCCATTGAGCATGTCCGACGCCAATGCGCGCTTCTTGGCCAGCAGTGCATCCAGGCGCACGTCGAAACTGGGGAAGTCGTTACTGACCACGCCCGGGTAACAGACCGACACCACGCGCGTCTGCCCGATACGGTATGCCCGTGCTGTTGCCTGGTCCTCCTTGGCTGGATTCCAGGTCCGGGTGAAGTGGATGACGTGGTTGGCCGCCTGGATATTGACGCCAAAGCCGACGGCCAGTGGCGACAACACGATCACGTTGAAACCTGGCTTTTTCTGGAAGGCATCGATCAACTGCTGGCGGTTTTCGGCGGCGCGCGGATCAGCGGAGGTGTCTCCGTTCACGATGCTCGGCGCGAAGCCAAAGAACGCCGCAACGACGCGCTGCAGCAGCAGCTGCAACTCGCGGAACTCGCAGAACACGATGACCTTGTGCTCACCGGCCGTGTCCGCGGCAAGCCGCTTCAGCCGGTTGATCAGCCAACCCATCTTGGGGGACTCGTTCACCAGTCGCTCGATGGGCAGCCCTCTCGTGTCTGGCTCAGCATGTCCATGCGGGTCAGAGCAAATCTTCCGAATCGCCTGAAGGGCCTGCAGCTGTGCCGATGGATTGGTGCTTCGCTGTTCGCGCAAGCTGGCCAAGGCCGCGGTGTACAAGCGCAACTGGTACGCTGACATGGGCAGTTGCTTGCAAGAAGCATCCTCGACCGGAACGGGCAGATCCTTCGCCACGTCGGTCTTCTTCCTGTGCAGGATCTGCGGCTGGATGAGCGTCCGAAGCTCCTCCACCTTGGCGATCTGCTCGTCCGTCTTCGCCTCAATGGGCTGACGGTAGGTGCGCGAGAAATGGTTGAGCGCGCCCAGCATTCCTGGTTGCACGAAATCGAACAGGCACCAAAGGTCGGCCAAGGTGTTTTCGACGGGCGTGCCCGTGCATGCAATCCGGAAGCGAACCTTTTGCTTCTTGGCCGAGCGCGTGACCATGGCCGCAGGCGTCTTGATCTTCTGCGCTTCGTCGCAAATCATGACGGACCACTGCTGGCTCGCGAGTGCGAACTCCAGGTCGCGCATGGTCTCGTAGGTGGTCAGCACCAGTTTGGCGTCACCAATCCAATTCTTCTTGAGTAGGCGCGTGACACCATGCTGCTTGAGCTCGGCATCGACCTCATGCTTGCCGACACGCAGCTGCCGCAGCACATCACCGTACAGCGTCAACAGCGGGAGCGTGTCGGGCAAGAAGAAGCGATCGAGCTCATTGCGCCAGTTGTCCAGCAGCGCCACGGGGGCGACGATCAAGGCCGGAGGCAAGTCAGGGTCCGCCTCAAAACACGAGGCCAGAAACGTCAGCAACTGCAAGGTCTTGCCCAGACCCATGTCGTCGGCCAGCAGGGTGCCACGGCAGCGCGTCGGTGAGGCCCGCCACAGGTGCTGCAGCCACGCTACCCCGGCTCTTTGATGATGTTTGAGCGGAAACTCGGGGCGTAGGCTTGCCGGCAAGGTCGGCTCAAGCCCCTCGGGCGCCAGCAAGGATGCAGCGCGCTCCTCGTCGTAGTCGAGTTCGTCCAAGTTCCGTTTGAGAATCAGGCGCTTCTTGGGCGTTGCCAGGCGACTTGCACGGGCAGGGTTGAACACCTTGCGCTGGATGTCCGCAGCAGCTTTGGCAAGCGCTTCCACGGCGTTACGCGCATCCACGGTGGGCACGGGCGTCTGCAAGCCCGGAAGGCTGACATGCGCATGCCCACTTGCTTCCGCTGCCCGAACAACCTGTTGCAGTGCCGGAATCTCGTCAAACTGCAGCGGCACGACGGTGGGAGAAAGTCCAGGCCCGTTGTCGATCTGCACACCTGCCGTCACATTGCCATCAAACCACCCCTGTCCGCCGTCATTGCGAGCGACCACGGGCGTCACGAATGGCTTCTCGACGCCGATGTCCTCGATGCGCGCCGAGTAGTTGCTCAGGTCCAGCACCTCGTCTGCCGTCCAAAGCGCTGGCTGTGCCCACTCTCGCCACCATCCTTGCAGCTGTACAAGATGATCAGCGGTGTCGCCCATGATCTCCAACTCATGGCGCTGACATGGCACGCACTGTGCTCCCTCCTCCAGCGCTCGCTCAAGGCGCGTCGTGAATGCGGCGAGTGAATCTGGCGTCATGAACCAGACGGGCTCAGAGGGAATTCCCAGCTCGCCCAGGGTCTCCACCTGCAGGCCCACGCGCAGAATCTGCCCCTTGTCGCCGCGCTCCGCGCAGGGCGTGAAACGCGTGAACTGGATTCCAGCAGCGTCACGCGCCTGCTCGAACTGGTTCTGATCGATCACCGCCTGGGCCTGCTCACCCAGTACTGCAAACGGATTGCGCACAAAGGCTTGAGCCCGAGGCCCGGCCACGCGCCGCCCCGACATGCGCTTGATCTCCGCCAGCACTTCCTTGACCTCGGGCGCTAACACCACCCGTACCAAGGACGGCCCATCGGGCACGTCGTAGCTGTCCTGCAGGGGCAGCCGGTCAAACAGGCTCAGCCATTGCGAAGGCGCTGTCTCAAAGGTCGGAACAACCTCGACCACCTTGGCTTCGCCTTCACCGCGAGCCTCCATCGCGAGCTGCAGGCGTTCGGGCGTCAGAATGATCGTGCGATCGACGTAGTCAGACACCGGGCAGCCGTTCGCCTTGGCCAGCCTTCGCATGCGTCCATACGACTGCTCCTTGAAAGCCAGGCTTCGCTCGGCCTCCGGATAGGCATGGAAGTGCGCCAGTTCGTCCAGCAGTTCACTCATCGCCGCTGGCAGCAAACGGACTTCATCGCCCGCCACCAGCACCCTGCCCTCCAGGCGGGGTGTGGGCTGGATGGGCCGTCCAGCAGGATCCACCCATGCGTCCAGCAAGACGGCGAAATTCGCGTCCATGAGCGCACCTCGGCTGGTCAGCCTGGGTCGAGCCGGCGTCTCGGCGGGAATGGACAACGCCGGCCCAAAGGAACCCAGCTCCGGGTGCTTCAAGACGGCATAGACGTCGCTCCACGGCAGCAGGAAATCGGTCTCGCCCCGCTCACCGTAGCCCTCAATGAACACCTGCTGCAGACGGGCACCGAGGTCGGCCGATTCACCGTACTCGTAGGGCATGGCCAGCCATTGCGCCGTCGTCTCCGCTGGCGACCGGTATCGAATCCCCTGCGTGTCGAAGTGGACGCTCGGCGGCCTCTTCCGCTCGTCTGCCCTTGAAACTCCCTGACCAAAGATGCGTCCAAACATTTCTATGTCTCGTCCTTGAACCAATAGCCCTTGCCGTCCGCGTAGCGAAACCCTTGCGATTCGAGCTGATCCGCAAAGCGCTTGTACAAGCCGGGATCCCGCATCAACACCCAGAAGCTGCCGCCCTTGTCCCGCAGGTCCTGATGCTCGATGCCGACCGTGCGGCAGTAGGCCGCGATCTGCATCGCATCAAACGTGCTCAACTTCTTGCCGGCGCGCCTGTCGGTGACCCCGGCGGGCCAGTCACCTGTAGCCGGCCGCCCGCCAGGTGTATGCCCAGATTGCTTAGCTTCGCGCACAACTGGCTCCCGAACAGCCTCAGTCCTGGCTGGGCGAGGCTGCAGTTGCCCTTTGGATGACGGTGTGTCACGTAGCAATCTGCTCAGGTCAATGTCAAATCTGGACTCCCATTGCCCCTGGTGAGTAAGCTTTGTGGCACCCGCAATCTGCTTCAGTGGATTCGCCCGCTGCAGCGTGAACTGCTTCGCATCCAGGTCGGTTCTGAAGTCACTGGCAGCGAACAGATAGCAGGCGTTTCCGGTAACGCCGAACTCGATCACCAGCAAGGGCCCGATTCGCATGACGAAGGCGTTGTTCAAGCCGTTGGGATCCACCAGGACCCGACTCCGGCCGGACATCCGTTCGCGCAGGCTCTTGAACTCCGGGCTCGGATTGCGGCGCGCCTCAGCGCCCAGGATGAACCACATGTCCGATATTTTTGGCTCCCACTTGAGCCAATAGTTCAGCCGCCGCAAATCGGCGCCACCATCTTGCGCCAGCAACTCGAAGAAGTCCTTGATCAGGCGCCGCTTCAGCCAGCCCTCCACCATCTGCCTTGCCGGTTCATCGTTGACTTCAGCGTCCCAGGCTGAGCGTGCAAGCCAAGGATTACCGACCTTCGCAAGCGCGGTGTCGCGCAGCCCGCCATGCTCCGGTCTATCCCCGCACCTGGAGTACCGCGACACGGTGTGGGCCGTTGCCTTCGTTGCCAGCCGCTGCGGCAAGCGCAAGTCGATGCGATCGTTCACCAAGTCCAGCACGCCCGGCAATCCACGTGTGAACGCCGGATCAGACCCAGCGCAAACCAGCCGCACATAGGCCATCAAGGCGTCGTCCCAGACCCAGGAGCTGCTCGGTATGCCCAGACCTTCGCACACGGCGCGCAAGCCGCTGCTGTCACCGTTCGCCAGGGCGCCGGCATAAGGCGCGCACGGGTCCTCGCCCAGGAGGTTCCGATGCGAACCCAGCGTTTCCAGCCACGCTGGCGGCTCGCCGCGCTGGCGCGCCGCCTTGCGCACGCCGTCCAGCTTGTGCCCCAGGAAGCCTCGCAATCGGCGCCAGTTTGCAGGGCCGGGATCGGCCTCATCGCCATTCCCCTCAAAGCCGAAATAGGCGCTCAGCAAGCCTTGATAGCAACGACGAAACTGCTTGGCCTGTCCCTCCCGCTCCTCGACCATCGTCAAGACCGCGCCAAACAATGAACGCTGATCGATCAAGCGAACCTGATGCCCGCGGATGGGAACGGTAACGCCATAGCAGAGGTACTTGAGCTCGGTGAAGTTCGCCACCTTTTGCGTCTCGTAAAACTGCGTCAGCGCCGCCTGCATCACGTCGGCATTGGGCTTGGCATCACTGCTCGCCGCCAGGTCCTGCCGGATGTCGCGCAACGCTCTGCTCATCGCCTGCGGGTCTCCCCAGACAGGCGCATGAAACACATGGCGAGGATGCATGGCCTCGCCCAAGGCGATCTTCAACGCCCCAAGCGATCTTGAATTTGACATGGCTCGTTCACATTGAGGGCACGGCTCAGCCGGTCGTCATCCACCGAAGGCGGCGGTTTTCTCTCCTCGTCCTGTTTCTCCTGCCGGGTCTTGAACTCCAGCTTGAACTCGATGCGCCGGCTGGTGTCGTCGTCCGAGCGCAGCGAATTGAAGGAAGCGCCGCCCACGAAAAACTTGGTGGCAATCAGCTTGCGATCCAACTCGGCAAGCGTCTCTGCCGGCGTGGGCGCTGCGCGCAGCAGCTCGCAAAGCACACGGCCACTGCGTTCCAGGCTGAGGTTAAGGTTGAAGAGGTAGGAGCCCGTTTGGCTGGCGTAGCCTTCCACCACTGCGCGCTTGAACCAGCGGCGGCCCGCTTCGGTATCCCGCAGCTTCTGCAGCAAGGTGGGCGTGAATCTACGGATCACCTCGCGTTGTGGCGCCGACAGCGTGTTCTGCCCTTCACGTTCGAACTTGCCACGCGGGCCGAAGTCGATGGTGTTGCCGACGATCCGGACGCCCTCGAACTCCTTCTTGGTCACGATCTGCTTGACTTCCTCCATCAGCTCCTCGATGGCTTCGATGCGTTCGCGTTCTTCGCGCTCCGCCTCGGAGACCTTTCTGGTGACGGCCAGCAGCGCCACGCTCATGGTGACCAGGAACAGCACCATCAAGGCCGACATCAGATCGGAAAAGGAGATCCAGAAGGGCTTTTCACCTTCATCGCGCGAGCGCTTCCGCGCCACTGTTTGCATACCTAACATGACTCAGGCACCCGGCGGTTCAAGCAGGCTGCGGCATGTTGTCCACCACATCGCCCAGGTCGCGAATCGCGTCCTTGAGGTAGCCGGTGGCCTGCGCAAGTTCCTGATGGAAGCTCCGATTGCCCTCCCGCAGGGTGGTCTCCATATGCTTGGCAAACTCGGCATGTGCCTGGCCCAGCACCTCGGAAACGGATCCAAGGTAGGCATCCGCTTCAGTGGCGGCCACGCCCAGCGTCTGGCTGGCCTGCTGCAGCTTGCTGACCAACTGTGCCGTCATGGAGCCCTCGCGTTTGGCCGTTTCGATGGTTTCGCGCAGATCGCGCACCATGCTCGCAAGCGCATCCCGCACGGCCTTGTGCTCGCCCAGGGCCTGCTGCGTCGCGCCAAGCGCCTGGCTCAAGGTGCCCGTGGCTGCATTCAGGCTCCCCAGCGATTTCGACATATCGCCGGAGGCAGCCTTCATGTCATTCAGGCGGTCACCCAGCGAATTGCTGGCCAGGTAGAGCTTCTCGGCCCCGCTGCCCATGCGCTCGATGTTGTTGTGCGTGCTGGTCTTCAGGCTGCTGATGGCCTCGCGCATCGCCGTAGCGGCGGACTCGACCACATCCGCGAGATCATCGACGGCGTCCACCTGTGCATTCAGCAGCTCGCCCGTGCGCTGGGCCAGCGACGCCTGCTGCTGGGCATGCTCCTCCTGAGCCGCATGCGACTGCTGCTGCAAGCCTTTCAGCAAGGCACTGGTGCTGTCGCCCAGCTCACGCATCATGCCCAGCGTCAGCTCGGCGGATTCCGCCTGCCCCTGGGCCACATTGGACTTCAGCTGTTCGATGAAGGCGCGCATCTGCTCATTGGCTTCGGTCTGGCGGGCCTGCATCTGTTGCAGGTTTTCGTCCATGCGCCGCGCCATTTCATCAACGGCGCCGGTCCCTGCCTGCTGAATCTGACCGGCCAGGGCGTCAAAGCGCTGGGCGGCCTGGGCGATGGTGTTGGCCGTCTGCGCCAGCATGTCGTTGACGCCGCGCATTTGCTGGCCAAACATGCCCTCCATCTGACCCATGAAGCCCGACAGCACATCCGTCAGCAACTTGTTGACCGCATCACCCTGGTTGCCGCTGACGCTTTGCACCGCATCCGAGATGCGCGCCAACGGTTCCTTGAGCCCCTCGCTGATGCTGGTCGTGATGGCCGTGCCCAGCTGCATGCTGTTGGCGTTCATGGTCGCGATCTGCTGCTGGGTGAGTTCGCTCAGCACTTGCTTCAGATCGGTGACCAGCGACTCCTTCATCTGCATGGCCTGAGTCGCCGAGGTCTCGCTGGCCTCCACCAGACGCTGCAGATACTCCTCCCCTGCGCCCGCATCGAAGAGGCTGTCGATCAAGCCGCAGAGCCGCTCCACCTGCGTGTAGCGGCCGTTGATCATCAGCTTCTCGATGGTGGTGACCAGCATGGCCAGGCATATCGCCGCACCCGACACCATGAAAGCACCGCCCACGCTGTCAAGCAGGCTCTTCAGGCCGGCGCGCACCTTGCCGGCGTCGTCCGAGACATCAAAGCCGCTCAAACCCAGGATCAGGCCCGTGAAGGTGCCGATGATGCCCAGGCCAGTCAAGATGCCGGGCAGGTGTTTGTAGAACTCGGTGCGCAGCGGCGCATCCACCAGGGTCTGCTCGGTGAAGTACACGTTCGCCAGCGCCGTCTGCCGCCAGCGCACCACTTCCATCATGCCCATGGCGTTCGCCTGCTTCTGGGCATGCAAGGTGTCGCGAAACTCGCTCCAGCAATGCAGCAGCGCGGACTGGCTCATGACCTCGCGCTCGACCCTGTCCAGGTCGAGCACGGGGCCGGCGGCCTTGAGTGCCGCCAAACGGGCGCTTGCCACGGCCAGTTGCTTGCGCACACGCCACGCCGGGACCAGGAACTGGAACAGAAAGAACAAAGCTGCCAGTACCAGCAGCCCCCCTACGCCCCAGTGCACGATCGCGCCCAGGACTTCTTTGTTTTCGTACATGCTGATAGATCTCGGTCAGAAGGGTGAAACAGAGGGTCAGGTCTTGACGGCAGCCCTCCCACGCTTGGCTTTGGGGGCAGTTTCACGCGACGCCGCGAGGCGCTTCAGCAGCTCGCTGGCGGGCTCGTCATTCGGATCCTGGGGCACCAACTCGCCCCGGAACGCCTTGGCCAGCAGGGCCGGGGTCAGGCGTTGCGCCGCGGTCTGGGCGGCTTGCAGACGGGCTTCGAGGCGGTCGGCGTAGGCAAACAGAAGTTCGACGCGGCGGACGATTTCGGCCTGGTCTGCGGGCACAGGAAGGCTGAATGGCAACGGGTAAATCTTCTGCCCAGAAATCACAGGCTGGGCCGTTGAAGCGGTGTTTTGACGCAGATCGGTGCCGCGAAGGCCGTAGTAGAGAAAGTCCCGCGACACGACCTGTTCGTCAAAGCGGACGATGAGGGCGTTGTCGGTCACCCACGCCGCTGGTGGTGTTAAATGAACGCTGCCGCAGTAGTACCCCACCCTCCCGATCAAGACCTTGGGCTCGGCAATATTGCCAGTGTCGTGATACCCGTTGATTCCGTTCCCACCGAACACAGGCACCGAGCCGGTCCGCATCTCCTTCGCCGTGAGGCCATCGCCGGACGACACTCGAATCACGTCTCCCAGCGAGACCATCTTTGGGTCGGCCAGGTTCCTTGATACACGCCACTCCTCCGTCAACCTGCCCGACGTGGCCGCCGCCAGCACCGATTGCCGGAAGCGCTTGAGCAAGGGGGCGACGCGGGCGAGGCGGTCGTTCACCGCGTCTACGCGGGACAGCACGGTGTCGAGTTTGTCGGCGATGCGGCGCTGCTCAGTCGCGGGTGCGACCGGCACGGGGAATTCGGCCACCCTCTTTGGCTGAGCGCGAGTCAATGAGCCACCGACCCCAGTGACATCAGCACAGATCAACTCGCGAAATGCTGGAGACGCGAAGTAGCGCTGGAAGTACCGAGCGTCATGGCCTGGGGCACTGAACCCGATCCACTCTGACGATGCGACCTGTCGCTCGCCACAGCTTGGCCCAACATGCCAGACTCTGTTGATTCGCGGGTTGATCTTGCAAACAAGCACGTCGCCAGGAGCCACTAGCTGCTTGGTGGAGCCAACGGTAGATCCGAGTACGCGCTCCGGCTTCCTAGCGGGGAACGCCGGCACGCTGTAGAGCTCGAACGGCTCATCCGGGTAGGACGCCGGATCGATGGTCTTTGTCTCGAACAGGTTGAGTGAGCCGAAAGTCGTAACTTCCCATCCGACGGGCTTACTCATCCACCTCTCCCAGCTCAGCCAAGATGGCCTCCAGCTCCTCGACAGCGGCATTCAGCTCATCGAAAGCCTCCCTCGCCAGCACCGCTGGCTCCGGCAAACCCGCAGCGTCCTCGGCGTTCTCATCCCTGAGCCAGGCAATGTCCAGGCTGTCGCCCTTCTCCTTCGCGATCCAGTCACGAGTGAAGCGGCGAAAGCGCCCAGCCTCGCCCTCGTCGGCACGCTCACTCTTGCCGTTCGGGTCTTTGCCGAAGCAATCCTCGAACTCAGCGAAATGCGCGCGCGCCAGCGGCGAGCGCTTGCCAAACTTCGGCGCGTTGGCGCGCATGTCATACACCCAGACCTCCTGCGTGCTGCCAGTGGCCGCCTGGCTGACCTTCTGGAAGAACAGCACATTGGTCTTCACGCCCTGGGCGTAGAAGATGCCGGTGGGTAGGCGCAGGATGGTGTGCAGGCGGCACTTGTCCATCAGGTCGCGGCGAATCTCCGCACCCACCCCGCTCTCAAACAGCACGTTGTCGGGCAGCACCACGGCCGCACGGCCGCCGTCCTTCAGATGACGCACGATGTGCTGCAAGAAGGCCAGCTGCTTGTTGCTGGTTGCGTAGGTCAGATCATCGCGGGTGGGGCCGCCGCCGCCCTTGGCGGTGCCAAAGGGCGGGTTGCTGAGGATGATGTCGCTCTTGGGCAGGCTGCTGCCCGCAGAGCCCAAGGTGTTGCCGATGTGGACCACGCCCTCGTCGTCACCCTCCATGCCGTGCAGCAGGCAGTTCATCAGCGCCAGCCGGCGCGTGCTGGAGACCAGCTCCATGCCCAGGTATGCCTTGTTGCGCTGGAACCTGCGCTGCTTCTCGCTGAGGTTGTAGAGGTCGTCGGTCTGGCCGCGGATGTAGCTATCCGCGGCGATCAGAAAGCCCGCGGTGCCCGCGGCGGGATCCTGGATGGTCTCGCCGGCCTGGGGCTTGACGAGGTGAATGATGCTGTCGATCAGCGGCCGGGGCGTGAAGTACTGGCCAGCACCGCTCTTGGTCTCGTTGGCGTTCTTTTCCAGCAAGCCTTCGTACAGGTCGCCCAGGCCGTCCTGCTTGGCGCTGAACCAGTCGATGGCATCCAGGCTCTTGATCAGTTGCTCCAGATGGCGTGGCTCCTTCAGGCTGGTCTGCGCATCGGCATAGATGGCGGCAATCAGCGGGTCCGGGCTTTGCGACAGCTGCAGCAGGCTGCTCTTGTAATGCGTCAACAGGTTCAGGCCGGAACGGCCGGTGAACTCGGGCCAGCGGGCATAGTCAGGCAGCTTGTGGGCCTGCAGGATGCCGCTCTCGGTGTTCTCGTGCTCCATCTTGATGAAGAGCAGCAGCACCAGCTCGGTGACGTAGTCGCTGTAGTTGATGCCGTCGTCGCGAAGTACGTCGCAAAGGCTCCAGAGTTTCTGGACGATGTCGGAAGTGGTCATTTGTTGAATTGGAAGCGCGCCCTAGAGATCTAGCTACAACAGCAATCAATTGACCACTAAATCCGTGTCAAGACGGTGCGCGGACTGACGTGAGAGAGATCCTGATTCCGGAACAGCAGGCCGACGGTTTCTGTAGCGTAAGCTTCATCCACAAACTGCCTGTTAATTTCAATTCCCTCCACAGAAATATCATGCGAAGCTCCCTGCAATCGCAACAAATCGCCCACTCGGACAACACCTGTCATAACGCTCACAATTAGCACTGTTCCGCGGACGGTTGACGTATCTGCGTCGGGTATAACAAAGGCGTCCTCCACACTGGCCGTGAACGCAGATCTGAGTAGCGTGGAAATCGCAGTTTGCATGTTTCGTTGGGACTATTTTTGTTGACCAAGGTGTACGAGCACACAGGCTACTGGCGACTCAACTCGCCGATCAGGCAATCGGCTTTACGCTGCGGCGCCCCAAAGGCCCTCGCACATTCTGGCCATTACCACGTCGAGGTCTCCCCCGAGCAGCCTATTTAGTTGCTTGGCGCCGCCATCCTGGGCAAAGGCGCTGTTCACAAAGGCGGCATCCATCACCACCTCGTGAACCAGCTGCTTGGCCAGGCGATCCAGCCAGCGGCGCTGCATGGGCGACCAGCTGCGCATGGCGTAGATGCGCTGCATGGCCTGCATCACGCGTTGCTCAAACGGCACCATCGCCTCGCCCAGGGCGGCCTGGCGAATGTAGCCGACGATGCTGGCGGCAATTTCCTGGTTGGTCTTGCTGCGCCAGGCAGCTTTCAGATTGGCCTCAGAGAAGCCATGCGCATCCAACAGCAAGCGCACCTGCTTCAGCTGCTCGCGGGTCAGATCTTTCGGCCGCTGAACCACCGCGGCCAAGGCGGCTGACTGGTTGATCTGCTGGCGGATGAAGTCGCCAAAGCCGTCGAGGTAGTCCTCGGGCTTCTTGTAGGTACCCCAGCTCTGCTCACGCGCCACAAGTTCATCGGCATGGTTGGACAGGATGGGCATGTAGGCGGTGCCCAACAACTCCTGCACTTCCGCCAGCTGGGTCAACAGCCGCGTGCTGTGGCGCAGAAAGTCCGCCGCCGCCTTGGGGCCATGCTGCTGGCCCAGCTCGTGAAGATGCCGGTGCAGTTGATCCGGCGGCATACCCCACTGCTGCTCCAACGAAGCCAGGCGCTCCCGCAGAAGCGGGCGTTTCTCGGCACTGTGGGTGGCCTTGCGCAGCACGCGCATCAGCTTCTGATTGAGCTGATCCAGCACGTCATGCGCATGAGTGCGCCCCTGGCCGCTGCCAGGCGCCTCGTAGCTGGCGGGGCTGTTCAACTCCTTGATCAACTGTTCGATGCTGACCTTCGGATCCTTGACCAAGGGCTGCATGGTGTTGACCTGCTGCAGCGATGCATAAAGATCCACGGGGTCATAGATCTTGAAGACCGTCTTGCCGATCTCGTCGCAGCGGCGCGTAGCGCGGCCAATCATCTGCTCGTAAAGAATGCGCGAGCGCACCCGGCGCATGAAGACCAGATGGCAGATGGCCGGCACGTCGATGCCGGTGGTCAGCAGGTCAACCGTGATGGCGATGCTGGGATAGCGCTCGTTCTTGTAGAGCCGGATCAGCTGATCCACCTTGTCTGAGGCACCCGTGATCTTGCGCACGGCGGCCTCGTTGTATTGCTCGCCATGGACGGCCTTGAAGGCATCGTCCAGCAGGCGCTTGACCATGTCGGCATGCGCATCGGTGGCGCAGAAGATCATGGTCTTCTCTTCGCCGTTGGGGTCCAACTCCTGGGCCAGCTGCTCACAGACGACACGGTTGAAGTCCTCGCTGATCACCCGCTTGTTGAAGCTCTCCAGCTCGAAGTGCAGCTCATCGTCCAGCTCGGCCGCTTGAATCTCGCCCGTGCCGAGATTGATGGCCTCCACCGACTGGCCCTTGGCAAAGTGGATGCCCTGCCGGCTCAACAGGGTTTCATAGCGTATGGGCGGCTCGTGGTCGATCAACCAGTCGTCCGCCACGGCTTCGCGATAGGAATAGGTGTAGACGGGCTTGCCAAAGATCTCCGAGGTATGGCCTGCCGGCGTCGCCGTCAGGCCGATCTTCACAGCGTCGAAATAGTCGAGCACGCGGCGGTAGCTGGACAGGTACTGCGCCTGGTCGCGCAATGCCAACTCACCCTCGGTCATCTCCTGGTCCAGCGCGTAGCCCCGGTGGGCCTCGTCCACGATGATGCAGTCGTAGGCATCCACGCTGGGGGCGGCGTCGCCGTTGAACACGCGCTTGACCATGGCCTGCACAGTGGCCACCTGCACCCGCGTTTCGGCTTCGGCTGCCATGTCACCCAGGTCGGCGATGTTGTAGATCTTGGAGAGGGGCTGGTTCTGCTCCAGGGGGGCCTCGTTGAAAGCGTCCATGGCCTGATCGCCAAGCGCCGTGCGGTCCACCAGAAACAGGATTCGCTTGAATCGCTCGGCCTTCAGGAAGCGGTACATCAGCCCGATGATGGTGCGCGTCTTGCCGGTACCCGTGGCCATGGCCAGCAGGCATTTGGCTTGCCCACCGGCCAGGGCCGCCTCGACCGCCTGGATGGCACGTTCCTGATAGTCGCGCAGGCGCAAATACGCAAAGCCCTCCTGCTGCAATCGAGCCTCGGCCGCGGCCTTGTCGCGTTTGAGCTGGTCCAGCAGGCCGCCAGGTGAATGAAAGCTCGGCAGGGCGCGCTTCAGGTTCGAGGGGTGGCGCAGATCGCGATGCCAGGTTCCGCTCGCCTCAGGGCTCTGCTTGACCAGCGGACGGCCGTTGCTCGAATAGGCGAACGGCACATAGAAGTGCCCGCCCTGTCCGTCTGGCCAAGGGCCTTGCAGCCCCTCCAAGGTCCAGGCCGGCACATGCTCGGCCTCCAGGGGCATGCCGCGGGCGTAGCGCTCGGCCTGATCGACTTTGCCGGCCACGTTGACGTTCAAACGTTTGGCTTCAACGGCAGCAAGCGGGGTCAGACCGGCAAAGAGCATGTAGTCGGCACTCTGCTTGCCCTGCGTCGGCCACTCCGCAATGGCGCGATTCCGGTTGCGCTCCGGACGCACACCCTTGGCGTGGGTCAAGTTGACGGTATCGGCCTCCCAGCCGGCATCCATGAGCTGCTGGTCGATGATGAGCCGCGTTGCAGCCTCATCCATCTGCACCTTCTTGGCGGCCTGGTTGGCGCGTTCTGCGAACTCAAGCACTTCGGCCTGGCTGGCCTCGCGCGCAGGCCCGCCCACCTTGGCATCAAACTCGGTCTTCAGGGCCGCGTAGCGCTCGCTGGCCTCCACGGCCAGGGCCTCATAGACCTCGCGCTCTTCCTGGGCGCGCTGAGCCATCTCACGCTCTTGAGCGGCCTGCGCCTCCAGCAACTGAGCAAGCTGGATCTGGCCGCTCCGCGCCGACTGAGCGTTCTGGAGCTCAAGGCTGAGCTCGGCAATCTGGCTTTGGAGCTTGGCCAGCTTGCTGCTCGGATCGTCAGGAAGCACAAATGGCCCCGGCCTGAAGTCAGCCCGTTTGCCAAAGGTGCGATGAAACCAGACCGCAACCTCCCGTGCGATCTTCAGCGTCTCAAGCCCCTCGCGGTAGCCGATGTCATGCTCAAGCTCGTGGGCGGCAGCGTTGCCTCGCCGGCGCAGCAGGTGGAACATCTGGCGCACCTGGGGGTCCAGCCCCAGCCGGCCATCCACGGCACGCAGCAACTCAGCTTGGCTCGGTTGCTGCAATCGGACGCCCAGTCGGGCAGCAATCTCTTGTGTGAGGGCTTCACCAAGAAGCCTCAGCTTGAGCACACAGCTCGCGGGATCGAACGGAAACAGCTTTTCCGCTGTTGCGCCCAGATCGGCAAGCAGCGGCGCATGTTCGGCGAGAAAGCTGAAGTTTGAGGGGCTTCCCATGTCCTACCCTGGGTTTGCTCTTGTCGGCAGTGTCGTGTTGCACGCCGTTACTTATGGGATGAGCATACCAAGGCGCACAGAGGCAAAAGGGCATGAAACACCCTAACTACGTCAGTTTTCACTGACATCGCACAAAAGCCCTTCATGCCCAGCCTATGGGGTGGAGCGCGATCTGTTTGCGGACATCGGTGAGGCCGCATCCAGCCGGCGTGCATGCAGACGGCTGGCAGGCCAATAAAACGCCGACCACTGCTACAAAGTCGTGCTACAAATGGCCGTTCAACCCGGGTGCTGTAGCGGGCACCGAGACATGGAGCGGGTTCCCATCACCCGCTCCAGCGCCATGCCCTCGTTGAGACCCGGCTGGCGACTCGCTCAGCGCCCGGGGTCGAACCACCAGGCCGGTTTGTCGGCACCCAAGTCATGCGGCAGCAGCGGATTCGCGATTTCGAATAGGCGGCGCTTGTTGAGCTGCAAGCGCTCGACGAGATCGCCGAACTCTTGTCTAAACAGGCGGTCCAGCGTGCCGTCTGCGGCGATCTGGCGCATGCCCAACTCCACTCTCGCGTGGTAGCGCCGGCCGATGTCGGTACGGGGGAACCAGAAGTACACAGCCAGTGGGTAATGCAGGAGCAAGTCTTGCTCCAGGGCCATGTCGGGGAACCGGCTCCGATTGGCCGCCAGTTCCGCCTCTACCTCGATGACGCCGCGGCCCAGGGCATCGAAGCGCCGTGACATGAGCATGGCGAACAGCGCCTTGTAGCTGCTCGCGCCCACCACCTTGAAGCCGGCCGCCCGGTAAATCTCTACATCGTCCCAATCAGCCTGCTGGCCCATCGAGAAGCGCCGCAGCTGATCCAGCGTGCGTACCTGAGAAAACAGGGCTTGCTCGGGCGCGCGGATCAAGAAGACGCGATAACCCAGCAGGCCTTTCTCAACAGGCACCTTGACCGGCAGCAGGCGCTGTTCGAGAGACACGGTACTGTCCAGCACGAGGGTGTTGATGAGCCCGCCCGGTTTCTGCATTTCCAGCAGTTGGCGCGACTCGTTCATATGGGCCACCGACTCGAGCACATAGCCGCCGTGGCTCACCCGCGTGGCCTCCAGGGCGGCGCGCAACACGCGCCAGTGGTACTCATAGCGCTGGTCCTCGCTGCTCTCCGGCCCATTGTGGACGAAGCGCCAGTCCAGCTCTGTACCTGCAGGCGCGGCGGCCACCGCCATCAGGCCACCCAGGCTCAAGCAGGCCCCAGCGATCAAACGCCGCAGCCCCAAGCTCTTGCTCCATCCCAGCCTGAGCACCATCTTGCACATGGCCGCGCATTGTGCCTGCTCGAAGGCACGGGCACATCGGCCCAACTGCCGCTCCAGCTGTCCGGCATGCGGTGACAGCCCATCACCCGCGCCACGCTGTTCGAAACGCCGCCGTTCAGCTCTCGCAACACGAGGCGCGCGCCCGCCCACCCTGCTTGGCGGCATAGAGTTGCTGGTCGGCCACGCTCAGCAACAGGGCCGGCTCGCCACCGGGCTGCGGATGGCCGGCGGCGCCACCGACGCTGACGCTGACGGTCTGGCCCAGCTCGGACTGTGCATGGGGCAGCGCCAGGGCGCGCACCTGGCTCACCAGTTGCTCGGCCACGGTAAGCGCGCCCGCCAGGTCGGTGTCTGGCAGCAGGCAGACGAACTCTTCGCCGCCGTAGCGGCACAGCAGATCGCCGGGGCGGCGCAGGGTCTTCGCCAGGGTCTGGGCCACGCGGCGCAGGCAGTCGTCTCCGGCCAGGTGGCCATAGCAGTCGTTGTAGCGTTTGAAGTAGTCCACGTCCACCAGCAACACCGCCAGGCTGCCGCCGCTGCGGCTGCAGCGCTGATACTCGATCGGCAGCAGGGTGTCGAAGTGGCGGCGGTTGTAGACCCCGGTAAGGCCGTCCAGGTAGGCCAGTTGCCGCAGCAGATCGCTCTGTGCCTTGAGCGTCAAATGGGTCTTGACGCGTGCGCGCACTACCGCCGGATTGAAGGGCTTGGAAATAAAGTCCACCGCACCCAGCGCCAAGCCCTGCGTCTCGGCCTCAGCCTCGCGGTGCGCCGTGACGAAGATCACCGGGATGTCGCGCAGCGCCGGATCGGCCTGCATGCGCCGGCACACCTCATGGCCGTCCATGCCGGGCATCTGCACATCCAGCAGCACCAGGTCGGGCATCACTTCGCTGCAGACCTTGAGGGCCTGGGCACCCGAGGTGGCCATGAAGACCTGGTGGTCGGCCGCGAACAACTGATGCAGGGCCTGGATGTTGATGGGCTGGTCGTCCACCAGCAGCAGGCGGCGCCTGGGCGGGTTGACTTGGCTCATGACGAATGTTCCCCGGCCAGCGCGCGCCAGGTCTCGCAAACCGCCAGGGCGGCAACAAAGTCGAGGTTGGCCATCGCCTCGTCGAGCCGTTCCAAGGCCTCGGCATGGGCCCGGCGCCAAGCCGCCGGCAGTTCGGCACGCCACTGGCTGCAAGCATCCAAGGCCGCCAGATCGGAGGCGCGCAACAGCCGGATCAAGCCATCCAGGCCGGCAACAGGCGGGCCGGCATCGCCCGGTTCCGGCTCCGCATCGGACTGGGCTGCCCCCGCTGGCTGGGAGCGCGCCTGCAAGGCCTCGGCATGGGCCAGCAAGGCGCGCGCATCGGCCTCGATCTGCTGATGCAGCGCATCCAGCCATGCCGCCTCGGGCAGCTGCCCCTGCTTGGCGAGTTGCTCGCCCTGCGCTCCCAGGGTGGCCAGGCGCGTGGCGCCCAGGGTGGCAGCCAGGCCCTTGAAACTGTGCAGCGCCTGGGCCACGGCCATCGCGTCCGGCGCGGCCCGCAGCTCGGCGGCCAAGGCCAGCGACTGTTGCAGGAAGGTGCGGCTCATGCGCAGCAGCAGCTCGGTCTTGCCCATCAGACGACCCAGCGCATCGCGCAGGTCCAGCCCCTGCGCCTGCGCCTGTGCCTGCAAGGCGTCATCGATCAGGATCGCCCCAGCAGGCGGCGGCGTCATCGCTGTGCGGACCGGCTTGTGCCCGGTGAGCTTGCACAGCCAATCCACCAGCTCCTGCATATCGAAAGGTTTGCCCACATGGGCGTTCATGCCGGCCGCCAGACAGGCCTCGCGGTCTGACGCCATCGCATTCGCGGTCATGGCCAGAATCGGCAGCTCGGCCAGGCCCAGCTGCTGGCGTATCAGGCGGGTGGCGGTATAGCCATCCATCACAGGCATTTGCACGTCCATCAGCACGGCATCATAGCCACGCGGTTCGGCCTGCAGCAGCTCCAGGGCTTGCTTTCCATGCTCGGCCAGGCACACCTGCGCGCCCTCGTCTTCCAGCAACTCCTGCGCCACCTGCTGGTTGTTGACGTTGTCCTCCACCACCAGCAAACGCAGCCCCTGCAAGCGCGGGCCGGTTTGCGTGGGCTCGGCCACCGCCTCGACGTCGCCGCCGCTCAACTCGTCCACCAGCTGGTTGAGCATGTCCGCGCTGATGGGCTGGCCGTGCGCGTCGGCCCGGCCGCCGTGGCGTGCCTCGGCCAGCACCGGCAGGCTGACGCTGAAGTAAAAACGGCTGCCCAGCCCGGGCGCGCTCTCGAGCTTGAGCTCGCCGCCCATCAGTTCTACCAGACTGCGACTGATGGCCAGGCCCAGCCCGGTGCCGCCGAAGCGCCGTGTGGTGGAGGCCTCGGCCTGGGTGAAGCCGGCGAAGATGCTGGTCTGATGCTCGGGCGCAATGCCGATGCCGGTGTCGCGCACCGCGAACTCCAGTTCCTGGAGCTGGCTCTCGCGTCGCAGGCAACGCACCGATACACGCACCTCACCCCGCGGGGTGAATTTGATGGCGTTGCCACCCAGGTTGTTGAGCACCTGCTGCAGCCGCAGCGCGTCGCCCTGCACCAGCTCGGGCAGTTCCGGGTCCAGTTCGAACAGCAGATTCAGCGGTTTGGCGCCCACATTGGCGGCGAGTATCACGGCCAGGTCGCGTAGCAGATGGTCCGGGCGGAAGGGATGCGGGTCCAGGGTCATCTTGCCGGCCTCGGCCTTGGAGAAGTCCAGGATATCGTTGAGCAGGCTCAGCAGCGAGCGAGCCGCGCCCTCGGTTTTGCCCGCATAGTCGCGTTGGCGCGCGTCCAGACCGGTCTTCTGCAAGAGCTTCAGCATGCCCAGGATGGCATTCATGGGCGTACGGATCTCGTGACTCATATTGGCCAGGAACTGGCTCTTGGCGACGCTGGCCTGTTCGGCCGCGATGCGCGCTTCCTGCAGGCTGGCCTCGTACTCCTTTTGGCGCGTGATGTCGATGAACACGCCCAGATAGCCATAGCGCGCACCATCGCGACCACGCAGCTCGGTGACCACGCGCATGACCTGGAACTGCTGCCCATCCTTGCGCACATAGCTGCTCTCCAGCTCGCAATTGAGCTGGCTGGGATGGACCAGAGCGGCAAAGCCACTGAGCGATTCTCCGGTCTCGCGCGATACCCGCTCGCCCAGAGCGCGCAGGCCTTCCTGGGGGATGAAGGCCGCCGAGCTGAGCTTGCCCACCGCCTCCTCGGCCTTGTAGCCCAGCATCTGCTCGGCGCCCCGATTGAACACGGTGATCTTGCGGTCCAGCCCGGTGGCCACGATGGCCACCTTGGTGGTGGAATCCAACACCGCGTTCAGCAACGCCACGGTGCGCGCCAACTCCTGAGCGGCGCGGCGCTGTTCGGACACATCGGTGTAGGTGGACACGAAGCCCAGTCCGCTGACCGGGGCGCTGCGCACCTCCATACACCTACCGTCCGGGCGCACGCGCTCCCAGAAATGCGGACGCTGCAAGGCCTCGCGCACCCGCATGCGCGCCATCTCGACCGCCTCGCTCTCACCGATCTGGCCATAGTCGCCCGCACGCCAGCGGTAACGCGTCAATTCATCCACACCAAAGCGTTCAAGCCCACACAGAGCCGGCTCCGACTCCAGCTCGTAGAGTCGGGTGTACATGGCGTTGTGCAGCACCACCTGCATCTGCGCGTCGATCACGGTGAGTCCGCAAGGCAGGTTGTCCAGCACCACGCGCAGCAGCTCGTTGCTGCGCTGGCGATCGGACTCCAGGCGCTTGCGCTCGGTGATGTCGACATAGGTGGTCACGAAGCCGCCGTCCGGCATCGGGGAACCGCGCACTTCAAGTGTTATGCCATTCGGCCGGGTGCGCTCCAGCTGGTGCGCCTCGGGGTGACGGGCTCGTTCGACGATGGCGTCGATGATGGGGTCCAGGTTTTCGTGCTCACCATATTCACCGCGCTGCGCGTTGAAACGGATGATGTCTTCAAAATGCGTCTGCGCTCCCTCGAACAGCTGGTCCGGGAAACCCAGCAGATCGCGGAACTGCTGGTTGTGCGCCACCAGCACGAGGTCGCCGTCGAACACGCTGAGCGCGCAGGGCAGGTTTTCCAGCACCGAACGCAGCACGCTGTTGTTGCGTCGGGTGCGGGCCTCAAGCTCTCGGCGCGCCGTGACGTCGTCGAAGGCGCCGACCAGGCGCACCGCCTTGCCATCGGCATCTCGCACCACTTCACCCACGGCGCGCAACCAGACGAAGCGTCCCAGTGCCGTGGTCAGGTCCAGCTCGATATCCCAGCTCTGGCCCTCGTGAATGGCCAGGTACATTGCATCCTTGAGTTGCTGTTGGTCGCGCTCGGCGAAATAGCTCAGCGACTGCTCAAGCGTGATGCTGCCGGGTTCGAGGTCGAACAGCCGCCAGCAGCCGGCCGACCAGGTCAGCTCCTGGCTTTCAATGTCCAGCTCCCAGCCGCCGACACCGGCCAGCCGTTCGGCACGGCTGAGCAGCGACTTGCTTTTGCGCAGGCTCTCCTCGGCGAGCTTGCGCGCCGTAATGTCCAGATGCGTGCCGGAAATCCATAGCGGCTTGCCGTCTTCGGTGTGCGAGCTCAGCTTGCCGCGCGACAGCACCCACACCCAATGTCCGTCGCGATGCTTGAGGCGCAGTTCGGCCTCGTAGGCCGGCAACTCCCCTTCCAGATGACGTTTGGCAATCTGGCTCGATTCGCGCAGGTCAAGCGGATGCACATGGCTGCGCCAGGTGTCGAGGCTGATGGGTTGCAACTCCTCCAGCCGGTAGCCGATCATCTCGGCCCAACGCTCGTTGAGCACGACCTCGCCGGTCTGAAGATTCCACTCCCAGGTGGCGGCGTTGGTGCCCTCGATGATGTTGCTGAGCCGCTCGCGCTCGCGCTGCAACTCCCGGGCCGCCATGCGGCTGGCGGTGATGTCATGGCGGATCGAAACATAGCGATCTATCGTGCCGTCCGCCCCGAGGATGGGCGCAATGATGCTGTCCACCCAGTAGAGCGAGCCATCCTTGGCGCGGTTGCAGATCTGCCCGCGCCAGGAGGCGCCGCTGCTGATGACACGCCATACCGTCTCCCAGAACACGGGTGGCTGCACATCCGACTTGACGATGCTGTGTTTGCGCCCCAGCAGCTCGGCCTCGCTGTATTGACTGATGCGGCAAAAGGCTTCGTTGGCGCTGATGATGACGCCTGCGGCATCGGTGATGGAGACGATGGCGTGCCTGCGTATGGTGTCCAGCAGCGATTCGCTCTCGCGCATGGCGGCGGCCAGGCGCAGCTCCTGCGCCTTGCGCTCGCTGATGTCCAGCGCGATCTCGATGAAGCCGCTCAACTCCCCTTGCTCGTCGCGCACCGGCTGGATGTCAACGTCCACCCAAAAGAGACTGCCGTCCTTGCGGCGGTTGCAGACCTCCCGGTGGCAACCCAGCCCGGCCCGGCCGGCCTCGGCAAAGGCGCGCTGTACCTCGGCGTCGGAACCAGGGTGGCTGAAGAGTTCGTTGGGGCTGCGACCCTGTGCCTCCTGCGCGCTGTAGCCCGTCATGCGCGTAAAGCCTTCGTTGACCCAGGTGATGCGCAGTTGCCTGTCGGTACAGATCACCGCATTGGTGGTGCGCTCGGCCACCATGGCAAGGCGCTGTAGATCCTGGTTGAGCTGCCGGGCCAGCGACTCGGCACGCCGGCGCCCCACCGCCAGCAGCCACACGGTCAGCGCCAGCAAGGCGCCCAGCAGGCTGCCGCCGCCCAGCACCCACCACGGCGCCGCACCATGCAGGCTGCGTTCGAACTGCGCCGAGGGCCGCAGACTCAGCAGCAGTTCGCGTCCGCCAAAGGCCAGCGTCCTGTCGACGGACAGCTTGGATGGTCGATCGGCCAGCTCGGGCGCCGAATCAAATAGCAAATGCTCCGCGGCGGCGCGCCCGCCCTCGTAGATCCGCACGGCCAGCATCTGCTCGGCCGCCTCCGGCAGGCCGGCGAACAGTTCGGCGGCGATGATGGGCGCATACACAAACCCGATCAAGGCCCGCTCGCGCTGCTCCGGCCTGATGGGATCAGCACCACGCCGGTAGATTGGTACCAGCAGCAAGAAACCCGGTCGGCGCAGTTCGTCCTGCAGCAATGTGATGCTGCCCGTGAGCGCGTTTTGGCCACCGCGCATCGCCCTCTCGACGGCCTCGCGCCTTACCGGCTCGCTGCCCAGATCCAGCCCCCACGCGGCCATATTGCTCGCCAGCGGCTCGATGTACTTGATGACGAACATGTCCTCGGCAGTGCCGCTGGTGCGCACCGCGAAGGGCATGCCGGCCTCGCGACGCACCTCGGTCTCGAACATGACCAAGTCGGAGCGCGCCACCCGCTGCACGAAACCGAAACCATGGATGCCGGGGAATTCCTTCGGCAGGTCACGCGAGGCCACATAGGCCCGAAATTCGTCCCGCGTGACCGACTGGCTGGCCGCAAAAACGCCACGCGCGCCATGCAGGCCATACACCGGCAATGCCAGCCTACGCTCCAGTTCGAGCTCGACACGCTGGGCATGCCGGTCGAAGCGTTGCTTGGCATCGCGCCAGTTCTGCTCGTCCACCCAGAGCGCGCCCCAGGCGCTCAACACCACGCAGGTGATCAGCACCAACAGCGCCAGCACCGAAGCGCGCGACGCATCGACAAAGCGCAGGCTGCGCAGCCAGGCACCGAAAGCCACATGGACGCCGCGATCGCCCTCCCCCATCATCGCCCCTTCAGCGCATTGAAATGACTCCGGCAGTCTATGCTTCGATCGCGGTCGCAAGGCGCCGAGAAGCACTGCAAAGCGTGGCCTTAGGCCGCGATGCCTCAGTCACCTCTGGATGTCGCCGAGGCAGAGGTACTTCAGCTCCACATAGTCCTCGATGCCGTGGCGCGAACCCTCGCGACCCAGGCCCGACTGCTTGACGCCGCCAAACGGCACCTCGGCGGTCGAGATCAGACCGGTGTTGACGCCCACCATGCCGTACTCCAGCGCCTCGCCAACGCGGAAGATACGACCGATATCGCGGCTGTAGAAATAGCTGGCGAGGCCGAACTCGGTGTCGTTGGCCAGGGCGATGACCTCGGTCTCGGTCTGGAAGCGGAACACCGGCGCCACTGGGCCAAAGGTTTCCTCGCGCGCGCACAGCATCTCGCCGGTGACGTCGGCCAGCAGGGTGGGCTCGTAGAACTGGCCACCGCCCTGCCCCTCGGCACGCTTGCCGCCGGCCACCAGGCGCGCGCCCTTGGCGAGGGCATCGGCCACATGGCTCTCGACCTTGGCCAGCGCCTGCGCGTCTATCAGCGGCCCCAGGTTGACGCCGGCCTCGAAGCCATTGCCCAGCTTGATGCCCGCCACCTTGGCGGCCAGCTTGGTGACGAAGGCGTCGTAGACGCCCTCCTGCACATAGAGGCGATTCGCGCACACGCAGGTCTGGCCGGCGTTGCGGTATTTGCTGGCCATCGCGCCTTCGACGGCCGAGTCCAGATCGGCATCGTCGAACACGATGAAGGGCGCGTTGCCGCCCAGTTCCAGCGAGAGTTTCTTGATGGTGGGCGCGCATTGGCGCATCAGGATGCGCCCCACTTCGGTGGAGCCGGTGAAGGAGAGGTGGCGCACCACATCGCTTTCGCACAGCACATGGCCGATCTCGATGGAGCGCGCGGCATCGCCGGTCAGCACATTCAGCACCCCGGCGGGCATGCCGGCGCGCTGCGCCAACTCGGCCACCGCCAGTGCCGACAGTGGCGTCTGCTCGGCCGGCTTGATGATGACGGTGCAGCCGGCCGCCAGCGCCGGTGCGACCTTGCGCGTGATCATCGCGATGGGGAAGTTCCAGGGCGTGATCGCCGCGCACACGCCCATCGCCTGCTTGATGGCGATGTAGCGCTTGTTGTTGTCGGTGGTGGGGATGGTCTCGCCATAGACGCGCTTGCCCTCCTCGGCAAACCAGTCGATGAAGCTGGCGCCATAGGCCACCTCGCCGCGTGCCTCGGCCAGCGGCTTGCCCTGCTCGGCCGTCATGATGCGGGCCAGGTCTTCGCTGTGTTTGATGAGCAGCGAATGCCAGCGCATCAGGATGGCCGCGCGCTCCTTGGCGGGCTTGTTGCGCCAGGCCGGCCAGGCCGCGTTGGCGGCGACCACGGCCGCCTCGGCATCGGCCGCGCCCAGATTGGCCACCTCCGCCAGCAAGGCCCCGGTGGCAGGGTCATGCACCGCGAAACGCGCGCCGCCGGTCACCCACTCGCCATTGATCAGGCTCTGGGTCTTGAGCAGGCTGGCATCATCCAGGGCGGCCAGGGGGGTGGGCTTGCTGTCCATCGAAAACTCCATCGATCGTCAGGGGTTGGAGCCAGCACTCTACCCCGCCGCCCGAGGCGGCCGGGCCAATGCCCGCCCCTATAATCAACGGCCCCCAAAATCAAGCATTTACCCCAGTATCACTGAGGGTCGAAGAGAAAGCCCCGGAATGAAAGCAGCCGAGATTCGCCAGACATTTCTGAAGTTCTTCGAATCCAAGGGTCACCAGATCGTGGCGTCCAGCCCGGTGGTGCCCGGCGACGACCCGACGCTGCTGTTCACCAACGCGGGCATGAACCAGTTCAAGGACGTGTTCCTGGGCTTTGACAAGCGCGCCTATACCCGCGCCACCACCAGCCAGAAATGCATTCGCGCCGGCGGCAAGCACAACGACCTGGACAACGTCGGCTACACCGCGCGCCACCACACCTTCTTCGAGATGCTGGGTAATTTCAGCTTCGGGGACTACTTCAAGCACGACGCCATCAGCTATGCCTGGGAGTTGCTGACCAAGCACTTCATGCTGCCGGCCGAGAAGCTGTGGGTGACCGTCTACGCCGAGGACGACGAAGCGTTTGACATCTGGAACAAGGTGGTGGGCGTGCCGGCCGAGCGCATCGTGCGCATCGGCGACAACAAGGGCGGCCGCTACATGTCCGACAACTTCTGGATGATGGGCGATACCGGACCTTGCGGCCCCTGCACCGAGATCTTTTACGACCATGGCCCCGAGATCGCCGGCGGCCCCCCGGGCAGCCCCGATGAAGACGGCGACCGCTATATCGAGATCTGGAACAACGTCTTCATGCAGTTCAATCGCACCGAAGACGGTGTGATGCACAAGCTGCCCAAGCCCAGCGTCGACACCGGCATGGGCCTGGAGCGCCTGGCCGCGGTGCTGCAGCATGTGCATTCGAACTACGAGATCGATACCTTCGTCGGCCTGCTGGCCGCGGCCAAGGCGGCCGTCGACGGCGCCGGTGCACAGGACTGCGACAAGGACAGCGCCTCGCTGAAGGTCATTGCTGACCACATCCGCGCCTGCAGCTTCACCATCGTGGACGGCGTGATCCCCGGCAACGAGGGCCGCGGCTATGTGCTGCGCCGCATCGCCCGCCGCGCCATCCGCCATGGCTACAAGCTGGGCGCGCGCACCCCCTTCTTCCACAAGATCGTGGCCGAGCTGGTGAACCAGATGGGTGATGCCTATCCCGAGTTGCGCCAGGCTCAGGCCCGCGTCACCGAGGTGCTGCGCCAGGAAGAGGAGCGCTTCTTCCAGACCATCGCCAACGGCATGGAAATCCTGGAAGCCGCCCTTGCCGGCGGCGCAAAGCAGGTTGACGGCGAAACCGCCTTCAAGCTGCACGACACCTATGGCTTCCCGGTCGACCTGACCGGCGACGTCTGCCGCGAGCGCGGCGTGACGGTGGACCAGGCCGGCTTCGAAGCCGCGATGAACCGCCAGCGCGAGCAGGCCCGCGCGGCCGGCAAGTTCAAGATGGCCCAGGGCCTGGAGTACCAGGGCCAGCCCACCGCCTTCCACGGTTATGACCATCTGGTCTGCGAGACCTCGGTGGTGACGGCCGTGTATGTGGATGGCGTGGCTGTGGCCGAGGCCAGGGCCGGTGACGATGCCGTCATCGTGCTGGACCACACGCCCTTCTACGCCGAGAGCGGCGGCCAGGTGGGCGACAGCGGCGAGCTGCGCAACAACAGCAGCCGCTTCGCGGTGGAGGACACGCTGAAGATCCAGGCCGATGTGTTCGGCCACCATGGCCGCGTGCTGGAGGGTGCGATCAAGGCCGGCGATGTTTTCGTTGCCAAGGTCGATGCCGAGGCCCGCGCCAGGACGGTG
This sequence comes from Paucibacter soli, assembly GCF_037482845.1. Classification (NCBI taxonomy): domain Bacteria; kingdom Pseudomonadati; phylum Pseudomonadota; class Betaproteobacteria; order Burkholderiales; family Sphaerotilaceae; genus Roseateles; species Paucibacter soli. Next base: position 2,924 of record NZ_JBBHJW010000002.1, on the reverse strand, counting down.
CGCAACCACAGTGCCACGCACCTGATGCACAAGGCCTTGCGCGAAGTCCTGGGCGCCCATGTGCAGCAAAAGGGCTCGCTGGTGAATGCAGAGCGCACCCGTTTCGACTTCGCGCACACGTCACCGCTGACGGCTGACGAAATCAAGAAGGTCGAGGCCATCGTCAACGCCGAGATCCTCGCCAACGCTGGCGCCAAGGCCGAGGTGATGGCACTGGACGACGCGCAGAAGAGTGGCGCGATGATGTTGTTCGGCGAGAAGTACGGTGAGACGGTGCGCGTGCTCTCGATCGGTTCCTCCAAGGAGCTGTGTGGCGGCACCCATGTCAAGGCCACCGGCGACATCGGTCTCTTCAAGGTGGTCGCCGAGGGCGGTGTGGCCGCTGGTGTGCGCCGCATCGAGGCCGTGACCGGTGACAACGCCTTGAGCTACCTGCAGGGCCTGGAAGCTACCGTGCAGGCAGTGGCTGGGACGTTGAAGGCTGCGCCCGCCGAGTTGGAAACGCGCGTGCATGCGGTGCTCGACCAGGTGCGCGCGCTGGAGAAGGAGCTCAGCGCCGCCAAGAGCAAGCTCGCCTCGGCTCAGGGCGACGAACTGCTGGCTCAAGCCGCGGAGGTCAAGGGCATGAAGGTGCTGGCCGCCACGCTGGTGGGGGCCGATGCCAAGACCCTGCGCGAGACCATGGATAAGCTCAAGGACAAGCTCAAGACCGCCGCCATCGTGCTGGCCGCCGTCGATGGCGACAAGGTCCAGCTGGCCGCCGGCGTGACCGCCGACAGCGTGGGAAAAATCAAGGCTGGCGAGCTGGTGAACTTCGTCGCGCAGCAAATCGGCGGCAAGGGCGGCGGCAAGCCCGACCTCGCCATGGCCGGCGGCACCGATGCCAAGGCCCTGCCCCAGGCCCTGGCCGGCGTGCAGGCTTGGGTAGCCGGCAAGCTCTGATCCGATAGACAATCACTTCAGCAAGGGCCCCCGGTTCAAGCGGGGGCCCTTGTTCTTTCTGTAGCCAAGGAAACGCGCATGAGCCAAGAGACCGACCACGACAACGCAGAGCGCCTGGCCGCCCTGCTGAACATCCTGGCTGCCGCAGTGGAGGACGATGAGGACGCCGTACCCATCGACACGCTGGACGGCTATATGACCGCGCTGATCTGCGGCCCCGCCGACGCCTCGCCGCTGCAGGCCATGGACGCGCTGTTCGGCGAAGACTGGCCGGCCGTGCTGGAAGAGCGCGAGGCGGTGGATGAGTTCATGGAAGTGCTGCACGAGCGCTGGAACGAGATCGCCGAGGCGCTCGATCCCGAGGCCCTGATGGAGAACGCCGACGCACTGCGCCTCTCGCCGCTGATCACCGAGTTCGACGAGGCCACGCGTGCCTCCCTACTCTCGCAAGGCGTGCTCACCGCCGAGCAGCTCGACGAGCTGCCCGCGCCCGGCGTGATGTGGGCCGAGGGCTTTATGCAGGCCGTGGACGACTTCGAGGAAAGCTGGTACGCCCACGACGCCGAGGGCGAGGCCGGTCAGATGCTGGACTCGCTGCTGATGGCCATCGCCGCCGTGGCCATGCCGGCCGGCGAGCAGCGCGAAGCGTATATCAACGAGGCCTACGAGCCCGAGGACGAGGTGGACCAGGACGTGCTGGTGGACGATGCGCTCTACGCCGCGCAGGATCTGCGCCTGTTCTGGCTGCAAGCACCCGCCGGCACCCAGCTCAACTCCTGAGGGACCCGCAGATCACAACCTGCCGCTGCAATTCGGTGCACCGCAGCGGCAGCGCAGCCGCCCCTCGTGGTGGCTCTCGCCGTAATGGGCGGTGAGTTCCTCGCCCGGCTCGATATCGCGCAGCGCATAGAACTCTGCCCGACCCTGGCGGATGCGCAGCACCGCGTTGGGGCTGCAGGAATGGTTGATGAAGCGCATCACGCCCGCGTCATGCGTGGCGTCCACCGCGCGCCTGCTGCTCAGCTCGACCACATGGATGCGCTCGCGGCCCTTGATGCGGCGGCGCGCCTCGGCCACCGAGATCAGCTCGCCGCGCATCTCGCCGATCTTGCGGCGCGCCGGAATGGCCTCGTCGGCAAACAGGCCCTCACCATCAATTTGTGAAGGCCCGGCGTGAAGCGCAAACTTTTCCGCCGGCTGCGGCTGCCCCCTGGGAATGCGGGATGGCGCCGCGACGGCCGCGGCTGGGTTCGGAAGTTCGGTAAGGCGTGGCATTTGGTCCGGGGCGCTGGCTTACGGCATTATGGAGCCCCTTGCCCACGGCGAGGACAAGCGAGCTGCCATTGACGATACACCGCGCGCCCGTGCCAGCGACGCCAACCGAGTTGACGCTGCGAGATAGCCAGCATGTGGACATGCCTGAGGCAGAGCGAGCTCAGATCGGCTTCACCACCGGGCGTGAGCCAAACAGCACCGCCATCGGGTTGTACGAGGCCTCGGGCTGCAGACGCTGCCCTTCTACCAGCACACGCGGCAATTGCTGCACGCTTTGTGCCTCGGTGCCGCGCGGTAGCGTGGCTTCGGTGCCGGCACGCTTGCCGGTGATGACCAGCCGTGCCAGTTTGACGACTTCGCTGGCCTGCGCAACACCCGGCGCCAGGAAAGCCACGCTCAATGCAGCAATGCTCAACACCCGTGCCGTCCCGCGTGAGCTGATGATCTTCTGCAACATGGCTTCCCCCATTAACGTATTGGGCGAAGTATCTGAAGTCACGCGCCTGCCTGCCACGGGAAGGTGACGAACTGCCGGCTTGCATCCCTGACTTGCGCTGCAGGGCGACGAATTGCTATGCCTTTTGGCCAAGCTTTCACACCAGGCACGCGCTGCACGGAGAAGACAGAATCGAACAATATGCCGAGGTTGATTGCCACCCCAAAAGCAAAAACCCTCCGACTCATAAGAGGCGGAGGGTTTGCTTTGG